>NZ_JAHXYK010000006.1:0-359096 GCF_019970005.1 Lysobacter sp. ESA13C
GGCGTAGTCCGAGGCTTCGGCGGCGGCCGGGGCGGCCGCGGCGGCCGCCGCCGAGGCCGATTCGGCCTTGGCATCGGCCGCGGCGTCGGCCGAGCTCACCGAGGCGGCGGTGGCCTGGTCTTCGCCGACCGACTCCAGCGCCTTGTCCATCGGCCGCAACTGCCAGGCCACGCC
Organism: Lysobacter sp. ESA13C; assembly: GCF_019970005.1. NCBI lineage: Bacteria > Pseudomonadati > Pseudomonadota > Gammaproteobacteria > Lysobacterales > Lysobacteraceae > Lysobacter > Lysobacter sp. ESA13C. The sequence continues at coordinate 175 of NZ_JAHXYK010000006.1, forward strand.
GATCGCGAGCGTCAGCGAGGCCGCCACGCCGATCCAGGCCGGCCAGCGGGTTTTGCTGCGCGCACGCGGGGTCTGCGCCACGGCGGCATGGGCGGCGGCGAGGATCCTGGCGTCGAGCGCCGGCGAGGGACCGTCGTGCGGTCCCAGGCGTAGCAGGCGCTCGGCCAGCTCGCGTTCCTCGGGCGACAGCGGATCGGGGGCGTCGTGACGGCGGTTCATTCGGTCAACCTCGCGCGCAACTTGTCCATCGCGTAGCGCAGTCTGGACTTCACCGTTTCCCTGCCGGCCCCCGTGATGGCGCCGATGTCCTCCAGGCTCAATTCCTGTTCCAGGCGCAGCAGCACCACTTCGCGCTGCTCCTCCGGCAATTCCTCGATCGCCCGCTGCAGGCGGCGGCGCTGTTCGAACTCGGACAGTTCGCGCTCGGGCGTGGTCGGGTCGGCGACCCGGGCGGCGCGCTCGTCGCCGTCGGCAGGCGCCGGCGGGCGGTGCTTGAGGCCGCGCCAGTAGTCGTTCAGGCGGTTGTGGGCGATCCGGAACAGCCAGGTGCTGAACGCCGCATCGGGCTTCCAGCCCTCGCGCGCGGCGATCACGCGCTGCCAGACATCCTGGAAGAACTCGTCAGCGAGCGCCGAATCACGGATCTGACGCAGCAAGAAACGGTACAAAGGGCCGCGGTGACGCGAATACAGGACCTCGAACGCAGCGGCGTCGCCGCCCGTCCAGGCCAGCATCAGCACGTCATCGCTAGCGTCCGCACCGGAATTCATCCGCGGCAGGGTACGGCCTGGCGACGCAGACGGGAAGCGGTTGCGCACGGGAGAGACGTCGTATAGCGGCGATGGGAGGGCCAGTTGCATGTTCGGAACAACGGTCCGGGAGCCCCGGTGGGGTTGCCGTCTGCCGATCCTGTAAAGCTCGCGTTATCCTGCGCCTTGCGCAGAAGGCGGCGATGCGGTGCACAGTGACGTATTACCAGGGGCAACGGTGAGCGATAGGTCGTCCGCGGGCGAGGCGCTCGCCTGTGCGTTGCAGGAGGCTCTGCCGGTCGGCTCCCTGGTGGTGGTCTGCTGGCGTTCGGCCTACGGCCGCCTGTCCGAATCGTTCACCCCCGGTGTCGACGCGCCCTTGCGCGCCGATGCCGGCGCCTTGCTCGAACGCGATCCGCCTGCGGTGGGCGCTTCCGACGATTGCGGCGGCGACCGCATCGAGGCGGCCTGGTGGCTGGAGGACGGCAGCCGCGCGGCGATCGTCGCCTGCTTGCCGCAGGCCCTGCCGACGCCGTTGCGCGCCGCCTGGCTGGCGATGGCGCGGCGTATCGTCGCCGCCGATCTGTCGGCGGTGCGCGCCCACGCACGCGCCGAGGCCCTGGAAAAATCCGAACGCCTGCAGCAGGCGCTGTACGGCATCGCCGACCTGGCCGGCTCCGGGCTGGAGATGACCGACCTGCTCAGCCGCATCCACGGCGTGGTTTGCGGCCTGATGTACGCCGAGAATTTCTACATCGTGCTCTACGACGACGTCGCCGACACGATGCGCTTTCTGTATTTCGCCGACCGCAACGATCCTTACGTGGCCGATCCGCAGCGGGTGATCCGCGGCGACGAGATGCCGACCAGCCTGACCCTGGCGCTGCTGCGCCACGGCGAGCCGCTGCAGGGCAGTTCGGCGGCGTTGCGCGACCTGCTCGGCGTGCCGCCCGACGAGTATCACGGCCCCGACAGCGCCGACTGGCTCGGCGTGCCGATGCGCCGCGACGAACGCGTCTGCGGCGCGATCGTGGTGCAGAACTACGAGAGCGCCGGCAGCTACGGCGAGGAAGACCGGGCCTTGTTGTCGTTCGTGGCCCAGCACATCCTGACCGCGCTCGACCGTTTCGGCGCGCGCGAGGAGCTCGAACGCCACGTCGCCGAGCGCACCTATGCATTGCAGCTCAGCAACCGCGACCTGCAGGCCGAGATCATCGAGCGCCAGCGCTCGGAACGCCTGCAGCGCGCGCTGTTCCGCATCGCCGAGCTGACCATCACCTCCGACACCCTCGGCCGCTTCTATTCGCAAGTCCACGACGTGGTCAGCGAGCTGCTGTACGCGCGCAATTTCTACATCGCGCTGCTGTCGGACGACGGCGACCGCCTGCAGTTCCCGTACTCGATCGACGAGCGCGACATGATCCGCGAGAGCCGCCAGCTTGCCGGCGGCCTGACCGAGTACGTGATCCGCCAAGGCCGGCCGCTGCTGGCCGACCGCCACCGCATCGCCGAGCTGAACAGCCGCGGCGAAGTGCGCAGCCACGGCTCGGCCGCGCATTGCTGGCTCGGCGTGCCGCTGTACCGCGACGACTCGGTGGTCGGGGTGATCGCCATCCAGAGCTATTCGCGCGCGATCAGCTTCAACGCCCGCGACCAGGAACTGCTGACCTTCGTCGCCCATCACATCAGCATCGGCCTGGCGCGCAAGCAGGCCCAGGACCGGCTGGTGACCGCGCACGGCGAGCTCGAACAGCGGGTCGCCTCGCGCACCCGCGAGCTGGCCCACACCAACGCCGAACTGCTCGCCCAGATCGGCGAACGCGTGCGCGCCGAACAGAAGCTGACCCACCAGGCCCTGCACGACGCCCTGACCGGCCTGCCGAACCGCGGCCAACTGCTCGAACGCCTGGACGACGCGATCGCCCGCGCGCGCCGCGAGCAGCGTGCGTTCGCGGTGCTGTTCCTCGACCTGGACCGGTTCAAGCTGGTCAACGACAGCGTCGGCCACTCGGCCGGCGACGAGCTGTTGGTCGAAAGCAGCCGCCGCATCGTCTCGACCGTGCGCAGCAACGACACCGTGGCGCGTCTGGGCGGCGACGAGTTCGCGATCCTGATCGAGAACATCGACGGGCTCGGCGTCGCCGAAGACCTGGCCTCGCGCGTGCTGCGCACGCTGGGCGAGCCGTGCTGGGTGGCCGGGCGCGAAGTGTTTCCGTCGGCCAGCATCGGCATCGCCATGTGGCACCCGCGTTATCGCAACGGCATCGAACTGCTGCGTGACGCCGATGCGGCGATGTACCGCGCCAAGGGCGCCGGCCGCGGCCGCTGCGCGGTGTTCGACGAGGAGATGCGCGAACAGGCGATGCGCATCCTCGACCTGGAAGCCGACCTGCGCCGCGCGATCAACGGCGATGCCTTCATCGCTTATTACCAACCGATCGTGCGCCTCGACGATCACGGCCTGATCGGCCACGAAGCGCTGCTGCGCTGGCGCCACGAGAAACGCGGCCTGTTGCTGCCGCGCGAATTCATCGGCCTGGGCGAGGACAGCGGCCTGATCGAAGAGGCCGACTGGATCCTTTACGGCCGCGTGGTCACCGAACTGGCGCGCGGCGGCGATGGCTACATCTCGGTCAACGTCTCGCCGCGGCATTTCCGTTCCGGCGATTTCGCCGACCGGCTGTTGCGGATGATCGACGAGGCCGGCGCCGATCCGCGCCGCTTGCGCATCGAGATCACCGAGGTCGCCCTGCTCGACGACGTGCCGCGCGCGTTGCGGATGCTGCGGATCCTGCGCAATCACGGGGTGCTGGCGCAGTTGGACGATTTCGGCACGGGGTTCTCGGCGTTGTCGTACTTGCATCGGTTCCCGATCGAGTGTTTGAAGATCGACCAGAGTTTCGTCGCGGGCTTGGTCGGCGAATCGCGTCCGGAAAGCGTGGCGGTGGTGCGCGCGATCCAGGCGCTGGCCGGCACCCTCGGCATCCACACCATCGGCGAGGGTGTGGAGACCGAAGCCCAGCGCACGGCGTTGCGTGAGCTGGGCTGCACCTACGGCCAGGGCTATCTGTTCGGCCATCCCGGCGAACACATCCGCAGCGCGGCGAGCATCGCCGAAAGCTATCGCGCGGGCCTGCTCGGATCGGACGCGGTGGCTGCACTGGCGGACGGATCGGGCCTGATCGAACTCGGCGCCGATGAGGCACTGCCTGCAGAGGTCGACCCGATCGGCTCCGATCGGGTCGAAGCGGCCGCCGCGAAGGCGGCCTCGACCCTCATTCGCTGACCGCCACGCCTGCGACCGGGCCGACCCGGCCGATCTCGCCGATCTGCACCTTGGCGCGTTCGACCAGGCCGATGAACTCGGCGCGCTGGCCCGAGCGGTCGTCGAGCTTGAGGCCGCGGGCGGTGGCGATGATCTGGTCCCAGCCCCAGCCGTCGTACTGGCTGCCGCCGCGCAAGGTGTCGGCGAAGGCCGCGACCGAGGCCGCCATGCGCATCGGCTCGCTCGCGACCATGCGCAGACTGGAGCGGCGGATCGGCGTTTCGATCAGCTGGCTGCGGTCTTCGCCCGGGCGCTTGTAGCGCAGCTTGAGGTTGGCGATTTCGCCGCCCTGGCCGACCGCCGGCGCGCTGTCGGTGTAGCGCAGCGCGGGCAGGCGCATCGCGCTGGAGCCGACCGGGGTAAGTTCGTACAGTGCGGTGACCTCGTGGCCGGCACCGATATCGCCGGCGTCGACCTTGTCGTTGGCGAAGTCCTCGCGCTTGAGCAGACGGTTTTCGTAGCCGATCAGGCGGTACTCCGCGACCAGGGCCGGGTTGAACTCGATCTGGATCTTGACGTCGCGGGCGATGGTCATGAGGGTCGAACCCATTTCCTCGACCAACACCTTGCGCGCTTCCTGCAGGGTGTCGATGTAGGCATGATTGCCGTCGCCGACGTCGGCGAGTTTCTCCGCCAGTTCGTCGTTGTAGTTGCCGCGGCCGAAGCCCAGCGTGGTCAGGGCGATGCCGCTCTTGCGCTGGTCGGCGACCAGGGTTTCCAGGGCGTTGTTGTCGACCGTGCCGACGTTGAAATCGCCGTCGGTGGCGAGGATCACCCGGTTGACGCCGTTGCCGACGTAGGCCTGCTTGGCCATCGCATAAGCCAGGCGGATGCCGTCGCCGCCGTTGGTGCTGCCGCCGGCCTGCAGACGATCCAGCGCGGCGAGAATCTCCTCCTTGCGGTCGCCCGGGGTCGGCGGCAACACCAGGCCGGCCGAGCCGGCATAGACCACGATCGAAATGCGGTCCTGCGCACGCAGTTGTTTGGCCAGCATCGAGAACGAGCTTTTCAGCAACGGCAGCTTGTCGGGCGAGTCCATCGAACCGGAGGTGTCGATCAGGAACACCAGATTGGCCGGCGGCAGGGTCTTTTTCGGCACGTCGAAGCCCTTGATGCCGATCATCAGCAACTGGCGTTGGGCATTCCACGGCGCCGGCGCGAGCTCGGTGCTGACCCGGAACGGCGTGGCCAGCGAGGCCGGCGCGGCGTGGCCGTAGTCGAAGTAGTTGATGAATTCTTCCGCGCGCACCGCATCGGCCGGAGGGCGCTGACCGTCGCTGAGCATGCGGCGGACGTTGGCATAGCTGCCGGTGTCGACGTCGATCGAGAACGTCGACAGCGGTTGTTCGCTGGTGCGCTGCACCGGGTTGTCGTCGCGCTCGGCGTATTTTTCGGTGTCGACGCTGGCCTGGTGCATCGGCGGCGGCGGGGGTGCCGGCGGCGCGAGCACGGACGGAGCCGCCATCTGCGCGAACTGACTGCGCTTGAGCATGCGCGGGGCCGGCCCGATACGGCTGCCGGTGACCTCGATGCGGTCGAGGCTCGCGCCCTGCGCCGCGGCGTTACCGGCCGGCATGGCCTTGGCTTCTGCGTATACCTGGCCTCGCGATTGCTCGGCCGCGCCCTTGGCGCGAGCATCGGCACGAATCGGTTTGGCGGCTTCGGCGAGCGGCGCCGGTGGTGCCGCAGGAGCCGCCGCGGCGCTGGCGGCGGCATCGGCCGCTGCGGCGGTGTCATCGTGAGGGGCGACTTCGGCGACGAGGGTGTCGCCTTCGCTCTTGTCGCGCGACTGCGCCAGCTCGCCGGGAGCCTGGCAGCCGGCGATCGAGAAAGCCAGCGCGGTCAGCAAGGCCGCAGTGAGGGGACGGATGGAGCGGAGGTTCGACGACGACTGCGGCGTGGCTCGGACGTTCATGGCGGCTTCCCTGGTGTGTGGACCTGGGAAGTGGAACGGACCATCGATGGCCGAGGGGTTGAGCCTGCGGAAATTTTTTGCGGGGGGGAGGGCGGTGCTTGCCCTCGACCCGGCTCGGCCCGAACGCGAGGTTAGGGCGTTGTCGGGCGGGTGAGCCGGCCCCGGCCGCTAAGCGGGAGGGGCCGGGCTTCGGGGAGTTCCGGGGTTACATCGCTTCGGTTGGATCGCGGATCACCAACAGCCGCTGCTCGCTCATGTCCTCGATTGCATAGCGCACGCCTTCGCGGCCGAGGCCGGAATCCTTGACCCCGCCGTAGGGCATGTTGTCGACGCGGAAGCTCGGCACGTCGCCGACGATGACGCCGCCGACGTCGAGACGGTCCCAGGCCTTCATCGCATGGTCGAGGCGGCCGGTGAACACGCCGGCCTGCAGGCCGAAATCGCTGTCGTTGACGGTGTTCAGGGCCTTGTCGAAATCGTCGAAGGGCTCGATGAACGCCACCGGCCCGAACGCCTCCTTGCGGTACAGGTCCGAGTTGCGCGGAACCTTCTCCAGCAAGGTCGCCGGGATCATGTTGCCGTCGCGCGGGCCGGCGACGATACGCTTGGCGCCGCCCTTGACCGCGGCGTCGATCCAGGATTCGATGCGCTTGGCGGCATCGACGTCGACGACCGGACCGATGAAGGTCTGCTCGTCGCGCGGGTCGCCCATGCGCAGGGCGGCGATGGCGGCCTTGAGCTTCTTGCGCAGCTTGTCGTAGATATCGGCATGGGCGTAGATGCGCTGCACGCTGATGCAGCTCTGCCCGCTCTGGTAGTAGGCGCCGAACACCAGTCGCTCGACCACGTGGTCCAGGCTCGCGCCCGGGTCGGCGTCGACGATGCAGGCCGCGTTGCCGCCGAGTTCGAGGGTGACTTTCTTCTTGCCCGAGCGCGCCTTGAGGTCCCAGCCGATCAGGCCACCGGTGAAGCTCAGCAACTTGATGCGCTCGTCCTCGACCAACAGCGAGGCGTCTTCGTTCGAGCAACACAGCACCGAGAACGCGCCTTCCGGCAGGTCGGTCTCGGCCAGCACCTCGGCGATGATCAGCGCGCCGACCGGGGTCTTGATCGCCGGCTTGAGCACGAAGGGGCAGCCGGCGGCGATTGCCGGGGCGACCTTGTGCGCGACCAGGTTGAGCGGGAAGTTGAACGGGGTGATGAAGCTGCACGGCCCGATCGGCACGCGCTTGACCATGCCGCGATAACCGCGGGTGCGCTCGGAGATCTGCAGCTCGATGAGTTCGCCGCCGCTGCGGGTGGCTTCGCCGGCGGCGATGCGGAAGGTATCGATCAGGCGCGTGACTTCGCCGCGGGCATCGCGAATGGGCTTGCCGGCCTCGATGCACAACGCCAAGGCGAGTTCCTCGAAGCGCTCGCTGAAGCGGCGCACGCAGTGTTCGAGCACGTCGCGGCGGCGATCGGGGGTGAACGCCGCCATCGCTTCGCGCGCCTTGTGCGCGGCGACGATCGCCTTGCGCACCGCCGCGGCGTCGGCCATCGCGACCCGGGTCGCGCGCTTGCCGCTGTACTTGTCGAGCACTTCCAGCGCGGTATTGGCGGCGACCGGGCGGTTGGCCAGGTAGTAGGGATAGCTCGGTTTCAACCCCTTGCCCGGCTTCGCGGGTTTGGCGGCTTTGCCGCGCTCGGACGGTTTCGGCGATCGGGCCATGGAATGCTCCTGGGTCGTAAGTGGGGCGCTGCGCCGCGTCACTGCACGGCGGCGGCGAGGCGCGGAATGTCTTCGTTGAGGATACGGTCGTCGTCGCGGTAGTCGATCGGCACTTCGATCAGGTCGATACCCGGCGTGTCGAGGGCCTGCCGCAGCAAGGGAGCGAAGGCATCGCTGGACTCGGGGCGATGGCCGCGTGCGCCGTAGCTGCGGGCATAGGCGACGAAGTCGGGATTGCCGAGGTCCATGCCGAAGCTCGGATAGCGTTCGTGGGCCTGCTTCCACTTGATCATGCCGTAGGCGTCGTCGCGCAGCACCAGCACGGTGATGTCCAGGCCCAGCCGCACCGCGGTCTCCAACTCCTGCGAATTCATCATGAAACCGCCGTCGCCGCAGACCGCGACGACCTTGCGGTCCGGACAGACGATGCGCGCGGCGATCGCCGACGGCAAGCCCGCTCCCATTGTCGCCAGGGCATTGTCGAGCAATAAAGTATTGGGCTCGGCGCAGCGGTAGTTGCGTGCGAACCACAGCTTGTACAGGCCGTTGTCGAGGCAGACCACGTCGCGCGGCGACAGCGCGGCGCGCACTTCGGCGACCAGGCGCTGCGGCGCCAACGGGAAACGGTCGTCTTCGCTGCGGTCGAGCAGTTGCTGCGACAACGCGCTGCGCACGCGGTCGAAGAACGAGAAGTCCCAATGCGCCTGCGGCTGCAGCGCCTCCGATAAGCGCCAGACCGAGTGGGCGATGTCGCCGACCACTTCGATCTGCGGGAAATACACCGCATCGACCTCGGCGCTGGCGTAGTTGACGTGGATCACCGTGCGCCGGCCTTCGCGCATGAAGAACGGCGGCTTCTCGATGACGTCGTGGCCGATGTTGACGATGCAGTCGGCGGCATCGATGGCGCGGTGGACGAAATCGTGGTCCGACAGCGCGGCATTGCCGAGCCACAGCGGGCCGTTCTCGTCGAGCACGCCCTTGCCCATCTGGGTGGTGAAGTAGGGGATGCCGAGCTGGGCGACGAACGCGTGCAGAGTCTTGGCGGTGGTCTTGCGATTGGCGCCGGCGCCGATCATGAGGATCGGGTGGCGGGCCTGGGCGATGGCTTCGGCCGCGCGTTCGATGGCCTTGTCCTCGGCCACCGGACGCCGCGAGAACGAGGCCGGTATCAGGCGCGCCTGAGTCGGGTCGCCGGCGATGTCCTGCGGCAGCTCCAGATGCACGGCGCCGGGGCGTTCTTCTTCGGCGCGGCGGAAGGCTTCGCGCACCCGTGCCGGGATGCTGTCGGCGGCGACGATCTGGCGCGTGTACTTGGTCAGCGGACGCATCGTGTCGACCACGTCGATGATCTGGAAATGCCCTTGCTTGCTGGTCTTGATCGGCTTCTGGCCGGTGATCATCAGCATCGGCATGGCGCCGAGCTGGGCGTACGCGGCGGCCGTGACCAGGTTGGTCGCACCCGGCCCGAGGGTGGACAGGCAGACCCCGGCCTTGCCGGTGAGCCGGCCGTAGGTGGCGGCCATGAAGCCGGCGGCCTGTTCGTGGCGGGTCAAGACCAACTGGATGCTCGAGGTGCGCAGCGATTCGAGCAGATCGAGATTTTCCTCGCCGGGGATACCGAACACGTACTCGACGCCTTCGGCCTCGAGCGCGGCGACGAACAGATCGGACGCCTTGGTCATGCGGGACTCCGTATCGGGCGGCGGAGCCCGAGCCCGTCGATGGTCGCGCAAATGGCGTTAGCGGTGGGCGATGATCGGGCGCGCGTGGGCGGAACAGTGCGTCGCGTAGCGGAATCGGAGTGCGGCGGTACGGGCCGAACCCCTGTAGGAGCGGCGTGAGCCGCGACGGCAGGACGGGCGGATTTCGCAACGCCGTCGTCGCTGATTGAAACCACGAACTATCGCTGAGTAGGAGCGGCGTCCTACTGGATTTCCTTCGGTCACAAGCCGCGACCGCGGGGTTCCAAGCTGGCGAGGCCCCTTGCGTCGTGCCGCAGCTCCGGCCATTGCCGTTGCCGTGCGCAGGTTGGCACTAGCGAAGGCAATAGAAGACCCGGAGGGCGGCCCGCATGGATGCGGGCCGTTTTTCATCGGGACAAGGATGTCCCGTATGAAAAAGCCCCGCGTTGGCATCGCTCGTGCGGGCCTGTGATTCAAAGAAAAGCATTTTTCTTTGGTTACCTTTCTTTTGTTGCTTTAGACAAAAGAAAGTAACCCGCCGCTTTAGTGGCGGAAGCTTTTGGCGTTTGATCTTGTTTCTGAAAACCTCACGCAAGTGCAGAGCTGTCACCCCTGTAGGAGCGACGTAAGTCGCGACCGATCTCGCAGGGTGTCGATCAAGCAAGTGCAGAGCTTCCGCCCGCTAACGCGGCCGGGTTACTTTCTTTTGCTAAGCCCAAAAGAAAGGTAACCAAAGAAAAGGGCTCTCCTTGCAAGGGCACAGGCCACGAGTGCGATGCTGTCGCCGGGATTTTTCGATAGGACATCCTTGTCCTATCGAAAAACGCCGCACGTCCTGTGCGGCGCCCTCCGGGTCTCCAGGCGTTCTCGCAAGTTCGATACTGCGCCAAGCTCATGTGGCAACGGCAACGGCAACGGCAACGGCAACGGCAACGGCAACCTGCTTCCGGGTAGGAGCGGCGCGAGCCGCGACCGTGATGATTCCGTTCGCACCGTCACCGGCCGCAGACTACGTAGAAACGCTACAGGCCGCGATCGGGTCGGGTGCTTCGGTTACCCGCGCTCGCCGTCGGCGCCGACCGGCGCTTCCACTACCAGGCGCAATTGTCCGTCGCTGACCCGCGCGTTGAGGCGGTCGCCGGGGGCGGCATCGAGCACGCTGCGCACGACGCGGCCGTCTTCGTGTTGGACGATGGCATAGCCGCGGGCCACGGTGGCCAAGGGGCTGCAGGCTTCGAGCGAGCGCGCCAGGCCGCGCAGGCGCAGGGCATCGCTGCGCAGGCGCCGGGCGATCGCCGCCTGCGGGCGGTGGGCGAGGGCGCTGAGGCGTTCGCGCAAGCGCGCGATGCGCCGCTGCGGTTGGTGCGCACGCAGCACGGCGTCGGCGTGGCGCAGGCGCGCGCGTTCGCGTTCGAGCTGGCGGCGCCAGGCCTGTTCGAGGCGGCGCAGCGCGTCCTGTTGACGGACGCGCAGGGCCGCCAGTCGCGCCTGCGGGCGCAAGGCGTTGAGGCGCAGGCCGGCGCGGTCGGCGCGTTGCATGGCCTGACGCAGGCGCTGCAATTGCAGATTGCGCAGCCGCGCCTCCAGCACGCGCACGCGGTGCAGCAGGTCTTCGCGTTGCGGCACCAGCAGCTCGGCCGCCACCGAAGGTGTCGGTGCGCGCACGTCGGCGGCGAAATCGGCGAGGGTGAAATCGGTCTCGTGGCCGATCGCCGAGACCACCGGCACTTCGGATGCGGCGATCGCGCGCGCCAGGCGTTCGTCGTTGAACGCCCACAGGTCCTCCAGCGAGCCGCCGCCGCGGGCCAGCACGATGACGTCGTAGCGTTGCGAGGCCTGGGCGCGTTGCAGCATGGCGACGATCTGCGCCGCCGCGGCATCGCCCTGCACCGGCACCGGCAACACCTCGGCTTCGACCAGCGGAAAACGCCGGGCCAATACGCTCAGCACGTCGCGCACCGCCGCACCGCTCGGCGAAGTGATCACCGCGATGCGCGAGGGGAAACGGGGCAGCTCGCGCTTGCGCTCGGCGTCGAACAGGCCTTCGGCGCCGAGCCGTGCCTTGAGCTCCTCGAACGCGCGCCGCAACGCGCCTTCGCCGGCCTCTTCCATATGGTCGAGCACGAGCTGGTAGTCGCCGCGCGCTTCGTACAGGGTCAGCCGGCCGCGCGCCAACACCCGCAGGCCTTCGCGCGGGACGAACTTCAGCCAACTGCTCTTGGGCTTGAACATCGCGCAGCGGACCTGGGCGCGCGCGTCCTTCAGGGTCATGTACAGATGCCCGGAGGACGGCCGCGACAGGTTGCCGAGTTCGCCTTCGACCCAGATCAGCGGGAAGGTGTCCTCGAGCAGGTTGCGCGCCAGCGTATTGAGCTGGCTTGGCGTCAGGACGTGATCGGGGTCGCTGGGGGGCATGGAAGAGACTGGAGAGACGGCGGGCAGGCGGGAGCGACGGCATGGCGCCGCAAGGGGCGCCGACGGGCGCAGGCGCCGATAGTATCGCGATGGGCCGGCCCGGTCTCAGCGCCGGTCCGCGGCTTCGGCCCTTGCGCGGGGCCGTTCATCGAACCGCGCTTCACCTGCGCGACACGTAAGCCCGGCCCTCGGCGCTACAATAGCGGGCATGAATTCAGACCTCGTCCTGCCCTGCGCTCATTCCGGTTTTGGCCCCCTCCCGCGCCGTCTGACCCGTACGGTCAAGGTCGGCGGCGTCGAAGTCGGCGGCGGCGCGCCGGTGGTGGTGCAGTCGATGACCAACACCGATACCGCCGACGTGGCCTCGACCACCAAGCAGGTCGCCGAACTGTGGCGAGCGGGCTCGGAGATGGTGCGGGTGACCGTCAACACCGCTGAAGCGGCCGCGGCGGTGCCGCGCATCGTCGACAAGCTGGCGATGATGGGGATCGAGGTGCCGATCATCGGCGACTTCCACTACAACGGCCATCAGTTGATGACCGCCGAGCCGGCCTGCGCCGAGGCCCTGGCCAAGTACCGCATCAACCCAGGCAACGTCGGTTTCGGCAAGAAGAAGGACAGCCAGTTCGCCACTCTGATCGAGCTGGCGATCAAACACGGCAAGCCGGTGCGTATCGGCGCCAACTGGGGCTCGCTCGACCAGGCCCTGGCGGCGAAGCTGATGGACGAAAACCATGAGCGCGCCGAGCCCTGGGATGCCGGCCGCGTGTTGCGCGAGGCGCTGATCCGTTCGGCGCTGGACTCGGCCGCGCGTGCGGTCGAACTCGGCCTGGCGGCCGAACGCATCGTCCTCAGCGCCAAGGTCAGCGGCGTGCAGGAACTGATCGCGGTGTATCGCGAACTCGCCAACCGCAGCAACCACGCCCTGCACCTGGGCCTGACCGAGGCCGGTATCGGCAGCAAGGGCATCGTCGCGTCCAGCGCCGCGCTCGGCGTACTGCTGCAGGAAGGCATCGGCGACACCATCCGCATTTCGCTGACGCCCGAACCGGGCCAGGCCCGCAGCAACGAAGTCATCGTCGCCCAGGAACTGCTGCAGACCATGGGCCTTCGCGCGTTCACGCCGATGGTCACCGCCTGCCCGGGTTGCGGCCGCACCACCAGCACTTTCTTCCAGGAACTCGCGCAGAAGGTGCAGGAACACGTGCGCGCCAAGATGCCGGAGTGGAAGATCACCCATCCGGGCGCCGAGAACCTCACCCTGGCGGTGATGGGTTGCATCGTCAACGGCCCGGGCGAATCGCGTCACGCCAACATCGGCATTTCGCTGCCGGGCACGGGCGAAGCGCCGTCGGCGCCGGTGTTCGAAGACGGCCAGAAGACCGTGACCCTGCGCGGCGAGAACATCGCCACCGAATTCGTCGCCTTGATCGACACCTACGTCGAGCGCAATTATGGCGCCCGCGCCGCAGGCGTCTGAATCCAGCGTCGCCGCCCACGAGGGCGGCGACACCCTCCAGCAGGAAGCGCGCTTCGGCGCCGCGCTGCTGCGTCGACACGGCTGGCTGTTGCTGTTGGTCTTCATCGGTCTGCTGATGCCGCTGTGGGGCTTCGCCGAACTCGCCGACGAGATCCACGAGCAGGAAGCGATCGTCTTCGACGTACCCATCCTCGAATACGCCCACGGCCTGGCGCGCGAGGGCTACGACAAGTTCTTCGTGCTGATCTCCCGGATCGGCTACCTTCACGGCGTGGTGCCGTTCGACATCGCCCTGGTGGCCGCGCTCATCGCGCGCCGCCGTTTCCGAGAAGGCAGTTTCGCCGCGCTCGCCCTCGGTGGCTCGGCCCTGCTCAACATCGCCGCCAAGCAGTTCTTCGCCCGCGAGCGGCCGTCGCTGTGGGAGTCGATCGCGCCCGAGCACAACTACAGTTTCCCCAGCGGCCACGCGATGGGCTCGATGACGCTCGCGGCGACCTTGATCCTGTTGAGCTGGAACACGCGCTGGCGCTGGCCGGTGCTGGCGATCATGGCGGCCTTCGTGCCCCTGGTCGGCTTCTCGCGCCTGTATCTCGGCGTGCATTTCCCCTCCGACATTCTCGCTGGCTGGTCAGTCGCCACCGCCTGGGTGGTGGCGGTGTATCTGATCGTCTACCGCGGCGCACAACTGCGGCCATGGACGCTCAAGCGCCCCTGAGCCGCCAGCGCTGCGGCATGCGCCCCTGCCGGCCTGACAGGCGCCTGCATCATCACTCCGGTCCGATCCCGAGCGGTTCCTTGGCCGTGTGAGCCGCGCGACGGTTTCGTCGTGTCGGTTTCGGCTGGCTCAAGTTCGTATTTCTGGTTGTATCGGACATGCCGGCTTCACGGCTGATGAGTTCGGCGGCCCCTTCGTGCGGACTATCGCGGAAGTTGCTCAATTTCCTGGCCGAGGTATGAACGAGTTTCGAGAAGCGACGCGATCGGTTCTTTCTGGTTCCCGCACCCTCAGATTGATGCTGAGATCATCGAGAAATTTCCGCGGTCACGTTCCATCTACGCTAAATATCACGCCTGCGATGGGCATGGCTTCGCGTCGGGCGGGGGAGGGCCGCCAGCCGTTCGAACGCGCCAGCGTTCCGGCCTGCTCTTGTTTAAGAATAAAAAACAGGAGGCTTTGTGGGGTTCGGATAGATGGCGCTTCATCTGCGCCATATATCGCACAAACACTCCGTCGCGGTATCGAGTAAGTGGCTGCATCGACGGGTTCTTCATGGAAATGCGCGTTTTCATCCCTCCTCTTTTCTCAAAAGTAAATGTCACACGTTCACGTATCCGTATCGATGTCCCTTGCATGTGTGATACGCGCCGAGGAATAAGTTTTCTACCTGGGTAGGGTGGTCGCGCGGCGCCGGCGTTGTTCAAGTGGTAGGGAACATGTCGGCGAAGTTGAGAATGCGGTGCAAGACGATCGCAAGCCTGGAATGTTCCTTGCGTGCGCGACTGCGCGCTTCCGCCGAAACGGAGCGGTGCACTCGTTCTTATGGGCAACTTGCAGGGGTTCTTGGAAATGCCGAAGGTATTCAACAGGACATCGATCGCGATTGCGATCGCCGGTGCGGCAGCGATCGCCGGTGCGACGGTGGGTTTGTCGGGCAGCGACTCCGATCGTGGTCTGGCGATAGGCGGTGCTCCTATACCGAGTCGTCAGGCCGACACCGCGGTGGCGCAGTACGAGCGCTACATCGTGGTCTATGACGAAGCGCCGTTGAGCACGTACAAGGGCGAAGTGGCGGGATTGCCTGCACCCGGGCGGCTGGCCGGCGTCGGCCGGGTGCGTGGGTCGAAGGGCAGCGATCGCATCGACGTGCGCAGTCCCGCAGCGATCCAGTACGTTCAGTATCTGGGCCAGGTGCAGGCTCGCCACGAGCGCAGGATCGATACCTTGCTCGGTCGTCGCATGAAGGTTCAACACCGCCTGCGCCATGCGCTGAACGCAGTGGTGACCGAACTGACCGTCTCCGAGGCCAAGCGTCTGTCGGCCTTGCCCGAGGTGCAACTGGTCCAGCCCGATGCGGCGTACGAACCCGCGACCGATACCGGCCCCGCACTGGTCGGCGCGCCGGCCTTGTGGAACGCGAGCCCGGGCCAGTACCGCGGCGAAGGCATCGTGATCGGCATTCTCGATACCGGCATCAACTACGCCAGCCCGGCATTCGCGGCGGTGGACGAGAGCGGCTACCGCCACGTCAATCCTCTCGGCGCAGGCAAGTATCTGGGCACCTGTGCGCCCGGCGGCGTCGACGAGGGCCGTTGCAACGACAAATTGATCGGCGGCTACGACTTTATCTGCGGCGAACCCGGCAACCAGTGCGACAAGCCTGACGTACTGGAGGAGCCCGGTTTCGGCGACAACATGGATCACGGCAGCCATGTCGCCTCCATCGCCGCCGGCAATGCCTGGACCGCGCGCTACAAGGACCGGGCGGTTTCGATTTCCGGGATGGCGCCGCGCGCCAACATCGTCGCTTTCGACGTCTGTTCCAAGCCTGCGGTTGGCGGCGGTTGTTTCGAGTCGGCCGCGGCGCGCGCGGTCGATCAGGCGGTCGCCGACGGAGTCGTCGACGTGCTGAACTTCTCCATCAGCGGCGGCAAGAGCCCTTGGGGCAATGCGGTCGCGCTGTCGTTTCTCAACGCCACCGACGCCGGCATCTATGTCGCGGCGGCCGCCGGCAACGACGGCGCGCAGGGCGCCTTCAGCGTGAACCACAACGCGCCCTGGGTCGCCACGACCGCGTCGGTCCAGCACGGTCGCGGCGGTTTTGATTTCCTCATGCAGTTGACCGGTCCCGGCGCGATAGCCCCCGCCCTGCAGGCGGTGTCGTTGACCGAAGGCAGCAGCGGCACGGCGCTGTCGGCGGCGCTGCCGAACACTACGCCGTTGCGGGTGAGCCCGGGCTTCGACAGCGCCGACGATGGCTGCGCGGCCTATCCGGCCGGCGCTTTCCAGGGCGCGATCGCGGTGATCCGGCGCGGCACCTGCACTTACGTGATCAAGGTCAACAATGCGGCGGCCGCCGGTGCCGTCGGCGTCGTCGTCGCCAATAACGTCGCCGGCACCATCGCGCCGCCAGTGCCCGGCACCACCATCCCGGCATTCGGCGTGCCGATGGCCGAGGGCAACGCGATCCGCGATTTCGCCGCCGGCAACGGCAATACGTCCACGGCCGGCATCGGCTATCCGCCGACGCCGGTGCCGAACACGCCCGACGTGTTGGCTGCCTCCAGTGGGCGCGGTCCGGCGGGCGAGTACGATCTGGTCAAGCCCGACCTCGCCGCGGCGGGCGTCGCGATTGTGGCGGTGAAATCCGGAGCCACGCTCGCCGGCAACGAGAATCTGGTCGGTGTTTCCAGCGGCACCTCGATGGCTTCGCCGCAGCATGCCGGGGCGGCTGCCTTGGTTCGTCAGGCGCGCCCGGCCTGGACCGTCGCCGAGATCAAGTCGGCCTTGATGATGACGGCCAAGCAAGAGGTGTTCAAAGAAGACTCGGTGACGCCCGCCGACGGCCATGCGATGGGCGCGGGCCGCATCCAGGTCGACCAGGCGATCAAGGCCGGCCTGTTGCTCAACGAGACCAAGGCGAACTTCCTAGCCGCCGACCCGGCCGCCGGCGGCAATGCCGCGGCTCTCAACCTGCCCAGCATGGCTAAGTTCAACTGCGTCAATTCGTGCACCTTCACCCGCACGTTCCGCAACGTCTTGAACACGCGCCAGAGCTGGATCGCGAAAGTGCAGGGGTTATCCGCTGTGGTCTCGCCGTCTGTGTTCACGCTCAATCCGGGCGAAAGCAAGGCGGTCAAGGTCAGCGTCAGCGGCGGTTCGCTGCCCACGAACGGGGCCTTCAGCTACGGCAGGCTGGTGTTGAGCCCTTCCGGTGGCGAAACGGCTCAGCCGGTGTTGCGTCTGCCGATCGCCGTGGCGATACGCCCGGCCAAGGCGGCGCTGGAACCCGCGCAGGTCGCCTTGACCCTGCCCGTGGGCGGCAGCGGCAGCGTGAACTTCCGCACCCGCAACGTCGGCGGCGTCGCGCTGGACTATCAGATCGACAACACCGGCTTCGGCGGACGCACGCTGGTCGCGCAAGGCATCAATCCGAACCGGAGGGGGTTCTACAGCAACCGCAATACCGACGTGACTACGCGCGGTCGGGCTTCGCTGGCGGCCGACGATTTCACCCTCGACAGCCCGACCGGCATCGCGCGGATCGTCGTCAACGGCTTCACGACCGGCGGTGGCAAGCTGGAAAGCGCGACGAACCTGGATTGGTCGATCTTCCGCGACGTCAACGGCAACCCCGAGGGCAATCCGGAAACCACGCCGCAATTGGCGGTGTGGCGATACACCGCCGCGCCGAACTCGACTGGCGTGTCGATCAGCGGCGACGCGATTCGCTTGAATCTCGCGGTTGCCGGTCAGAACCTCAACCTGGCCGCCGGTCGTTACTGGCTGGTGGCATCCGCTCGCACGCCGACCGCCACTTCGTGGGCTTGGTTCGGTTCGCTGGACGGCGACAACGTGTTGCGCACGCTTTCCGTCGCCGGCGACGGAACCGGAGCCTGGCGCGCAGCCGCCGGGCACGCCGGATTGGCGTACACCTTGGAGGGCACGAACGAGTGCGGCAAGAGCTGGATCGGTGCGCCGAACCGCGCGTTCGGCCGCATTCCCAGCAGCGGAGCCGTCGACATCCAGGTACAGATCGATACCGCCGGCCTGGCTGCGGGTAATCACGTGGGCTACGTTTGTGTGGCGAGCAACGATGCCGCGATGCCGAAGGCGGCCTTGCGTGTCGCCTTGACCGTCACCCCCTAGTCGCGATGCCTTCGGTGCAGCGCTTGGCGCCAGGCACTCGATGATCCGCTCGGCCGGGCCTGGCAGGCCCGGCCGGCGCTGATTTCGGCGCGCCGCCTTCTGGGCGGTCGCGGCATCGGGAGCGCGGGACGGGCGCGGACGGCAGGGGCCCGGCGCCGTTCGCAAGAGCGCCGTGGTTCGTTGCCCAAGCGACGTCGTCGCCAGGGTTCCGACGGTGTATCCGATCGGTCGTTGCGCTCGTTGCGTGCCTTTACCTGATTCAAAGCTGGCGAGCAAGGGTTTCGGCGGCCATCGTTCGGCCGGTTTCGCCACGGCTCGCAAAGTTATTCCACAAATAAAGTGTGACGCGGGTGGGGGGATCCCGTTCCGCCTGCGTTGTGACTTCAGGGGGAAGGAACAACGCAGCACCTGGGCCGTGTCCACGCCGGCGCCGCGACGGATCCACCTTCCCCTACACGAGTGCGCAATGCCGGTCGCGTTGGCCAGGCGTTGCGCTTAGCGCATGCGTCAGCAAAGAGGGGCTAGGGGAATGCGGAAAGTGATGAAGAGGACTTCCATTGCGGCGGCGATCGCCGCGGTTGCCGCCGTCGCGGGGGCGAGCGCGCTGATGTCGGGCCGCGATGCCGGCCCGAGCGGGCCGATCGGCGGCGCACCGCCGCCGTCGCTGCCGAGCGAGGCAGCGCTGGACGGTTATCAGCGCTATATCGTGGTTTACCGCGAGGCGCCGTTGGGCAGCTACAAGGGCGAAGTGCGCGGTTTGCCGGCGCCCAAGCGCCTGCCGAGCACGGTCGCCGGCAATGGACGCATCGACGTCCAAAGCGCGGCGGCGCGCGGCTACGTGCAGCATCTGGGCGATGTCCAGGCCCAGCACGAGCAGCGCATCCGCGGCCTGCTCGGACGCAGCCCGCGCATCGACTTCCGCATGCGCCACGCCCTTAACGGCATGGTCACCCAGCTCACCCCGCGCGAGGCCGATCGCCTCGCCCAACTCGACGAAGTGCGCTTCGTCGAGCCGTACAAGGAATACGAGCAGGCCACCGACGTCGGCCCTGCGCTGATCGGTGCGCCGGCGCTGTGGAACGCCGCTCCGACCGGGTTCCGTGGCGAGGGCATGGTGGTCGGCATCATCGACTCGGGCATCAACTTCGGCAGCCCGGCCTTCGCCGCGATCGACGACAGCGGCTATCGGCACGTCAACCCGCTCGGCGCCGGCACCTACCTGGGCAGTTGCGCCCCCGGCGGCGTCGACGAAGGCCGTTGCAACGACAAGCTGATCGGCGGCTACGATTTCGTCTGCAACGCGCCGGGCAACCAGTGCGGCGTGGCCGACATCCGCGAAGAGCCCGGCTTCGGCGACACCAACAGCCACGGCAGCCACGTCGCCTCGACCGCGGCCGGCAACGCCTGGACCGCGAGCTACCGCGGCCACAACATCCGCATTTCCGGCGTCGCGCCGCGCGCGAACATCATCGCCTACGACGCCTGCTACACCCAGATCTCGACTGGCCGCGGCCTGTGCCCGAACACCGCCACGGTGCGTTCGATCGACCAGGCCATCGCCGACGGCGTGGTCGACGTCATCAACTACTCCATCGGCGGCGGTTCCAATCCGTGGAGCGAAGCGACCTCGTTGTCGTTCCTCAACGCCACCGATGCCGGTATCTACGTTGCCGCCGCTGCGGGCAACGACGGCCCGGGGTCTTACAGTTCCGGCCATCTGGAGCCGTGGGTCGCCACCACCGCCGCTTCGCAGCACGGCCGCGGCACCTTCGCATGGGTGCTGTCGGTGTCCGGCCCGGGCAGCGTGCCCGACGACCTGCAGGCGATCGAACTGACCGAAGGCAGCGGCGGCACGCCGTTCACCGTCGCCATTCCGGCCAACACGCCGGTGCGCGTGAGCGCCGGCATCGATACCGCCAACGACGGTTGCGCCGCATTCCCGGCCAATACCTTCCAGAACTCGGTCGCGGTAGTCCGCCGCGGCACCTGCAACTTCAGCGACAAGGTCGCCAACGCCGCGGCCGCGGGTGCGGTGGCGGTGGTCATCGCCAACAACCAAGTCACGGGGCTGACCCCGACGGTGACCGGCGCGACCGTTCCGGCCTTCGTCGCCAGCCAGGCCGACAGCAACCTGCTGCGCGACTTCGCCAATGCCAACGCCAACACCAGCGTCGGCGCCATTCCGTTCCCGTCGGTGATCGTCAACAACACGCCCGACCAGCTCGCCGGTTTCAGCTCGCGCGGCCCGGCCGGCACCCTGGATGTGATCAAGCCCGAAATCACCGCGCCGGGTGTGGATATCCTGGCCGTCACCGCGGGCACGGCGATCAGCGGCAGCGAGAACCTGGTCGGCCTGATCAGCGGTACTTCGATGGCCTCGCCGCACCATGCCGGCGCCGCCGCGCTGGTGCGCCAGGCACGTCCGAACTGGACCGTGGCCGAGGTCAAGTCGGCGCTGATGATGACTGCCAAACAGGAAGTGCTGAAGGAGGACGGCGTCACTCAGGCCGATGCGCACGCGATGGGCGCCGGCCGCCTGCAACTGGAGCAAGCGATCCGCGCCGGTCTGGTGCTCAACGAGACCACCGCTAACTACCGTGCGGCCAATCCGGCCGGCGGCGGCGAGGTCTCGGCGCTGAACCTGGCCAGCATGGCCAAGTTCAGCTGCGCCGGTTCGTGCTCGTTCACCCGCACCTTCCGTAACGTGCTGTCGACCCGGCAGACCTGGACCGGCAAGGTGCAGGGCTTGAGCGCACTGGTCTCGCCCTCGCTGTTCACGCTCAATCCGGGCGAGAGCAAGACGGTCAAGATCACGGTCAGCACCAGTTCCTTGCCCTCGAACGGCAACTTCAACTTCGGCAAGTTGGTGCTGACGCCGTCCGGCGGCGACACCAGCCAACCGCTGTTGCGCCTGCCGATCGCGGTCGCGGTGCAACCGCCGCGTCTGGATGCCACTCCGGCCACCGCGCTGACCCTCGCCCAAGGCAGCAGCGGCAACGTGACCTTCCGCCTCGGCAACATCGGCGGGTCCAACCTGGATTGGCAGATCGACAATACCGGCAGCGGTGGACGCACGCTGGTCGCGCAGTTGCCGAACAACGCCAATGGCCGTCGTTCCACTCGCTTTACCGACGCGGCCACGGTCGGCGCGCGCGCGCAGCTGTCGGCGGATGACTTCACCCTCAGCGATGCGACCGGTATCACCCGGATCGTCGCCGATGGTTTCGTCAACGGCGGTTCTCTGGCGACTTCGACCAACATCAACTGGTCGATCTTCCGCGACGTCGACGGCAACCCCGAAGGCAATCCGGAATCGACGCCGCAGTTGGCAGTGTGGAGCCACACCTCCACGGTGAACGGCGCCGGCGTGTCGACCTCGGGCTTCGCCACCATCAACCTCAACCTCGCCACCGCCGGTCAGAACGTCAATCTGCCGGCCGGTCGCTACTGGCTGGTGGTATCGGTGCGCGCGCCTTTGGCGACCGGTTGGTTCTGGTTCAACGCCACCAGCGGCGACAACATCTACCGCGGCGCGATCATTGTCCCCGACGGCAGCGGTGCCTGGACGGCGACGGCCGGTGCGCCCGGCATGGCCTATCAGCTGCAGGGCGCCAACGCCTGCGGCGCCACCTGGATCGGCGCGCCGTCGCGCGCGTTCGGCCGCCTCGCGGTCGGCGCCAACGTCGACACGCAGGTGCAGATCAGCGCCGCCGGCCTCGCGCCGGGCAGCTACTCCGGCTATGTCTGCGTGGCCAGCAACGATCCGTTGCGTCCCAAGGCGGCGCTGCGGGTGGCCCTGACGGTCACGCCCTCGCCGTGACGCTCCGGGTGCCGGACCCGCATTCGGGTCCGGCACCTCAAAACCCGGCGCGGCCGCTTGTGCGGTCCGCGTCGATGCCTCTTTCCACCGCCGCGCCGATGCACGGATCCGCGGCGGCGCACGACATCCTACTGGGGGACAGTTTGAACATTTCGCACAAGACTCTTCTCGCCGCCGCTCTTTCGCTGGCTTGCACAACCGTCTGGGCCGGCGAGCCCTGCGTGCTCGACGACGGCTTCGGCGGCACCACCACCGGCGGCGCCACCGCCGCCGGCGGCAGCGCCATCGCTTGCGGTCAGGGCGCCAGCGCCGACGGCGACTTCGCCGTGGCCACCGGCGCCGGCGCGACCGCCAGCGCGGTCGGCGCGGTTGCGGTCGGCGCGGGCACCACCGCCGCGGGCGACCAGAGCACCGCAGTCGGCACCGGCGCGACCGCTTCGGCCGCCAACAGCAGCGCGATCGGCGACAGCGCCACCGCGGCCGGCGAGTTCTCCACCGCGAGCGGCTCGGCCAGCACGGCCGGCGGACGCTTCTCCACCGCCAGCGGTGCCGGCAGTTCGGCCAGCGTCGACAACGCCACCGCGTTGGGCGCCAACAGCTCGGCATCGGCCGTCGGCTCGGTCGCGCTCGGCAGCGATTCCATCGCCGACCGCGCCAACAGCGTGTCCTTCGGCGCCGCCGGCAGCGAGCGGCAATTGGTCAACGTCGCCGCCGCGACCCAGGACACCGATGCGGTGAACCTTTCGCAGCTCAACACCCTGAGCGGCGCCTTCGGCGGCGGCGCAAGCTTCGCCGGCGGCGTGTTCACGCCGCCGACCTATGTGATCCAGGGCGGCAACTACAACGACGTCGGCGCGGCCTTCTCCGCGGTCGACGGCCGTTTGACCGATCTCTACACGCGGGTCGGCGCCGGCGTGGCTTCGTCGGTGACCTATGACGACGCTTCGAAGGCACAGGTCACTCTGCAGGGCGGTGGCGGCACGCGCGTGTCCAACGTCGCCACCGGCACCGCGCCGACCGATGCGGCCAACGTCGCCCAGGTGCAGGCCGGCGATGCGCAGACGCTGCGCAGCGCCAACACCTACACCGATGCGCGCATGAACCAGATGCTGGCGGCGCCGACCGCGGCGATCAACGAACTGCGCGAGGACATGAACTGGCGCTTCAACAAGCAGGACGAACGCATCGACAAGCTGGGCGCGATGACTTCGGCGATGGTGCAGATGTCGGCCAGCGCGGCCGGCCTGCGCACCCAGAACCGCATCGCGGTCGGCGCCGGTTTCCAGGGCGGCGAGCAGGCCTTGTCGATCGGCTATCAGCGCGCGATCAGCGACCGCGCCACGGTCACCGTCGGCGGTGCGTTCAGCGATTCGGAAAGCTCGGCGGGCGTGGGCGTCGGCTTCGGCTGGTAAGGCGGTTCGCATCGTTATCGCGTAACCCAGGGCAGTCCATGTCCGATCGTTGAAGCGCGATTTCAAAAAGCGGCAAGTTCTAGGCGGCGCTCGTAAGGGCGCCGCTTTTTTTAGGCGCGCAGGCTGCGGGGCGGGTCCCGGCATCGCAGCCTCGGCGGCCGGTCGGGCGCAGCTTGGTTGTGCCTTTGCAAGCCACCGCAATGCGCGCGGCCGCAGCGGACATCCGCATGGCGCAATGCGAACATCGCGGCCGGGCGGTGCGCTCGTACCGTCCCATCACCCGGGGAGACAACAGGATGTCGAAGCAGATTTCGATCGCCGTGGCGCTAGCCGCGGCGGCGGTGACAGCGCTCGCTTTCGCGGCCATGAAGGTGTCGCGCGAGGAGGCAGGAAATTCGGGACCGGTTGGCGGCGCTCCGCCACCGGGCTTGAGTACGGGCAGCGGCGGCGACGCCGTGCGCTACGTCGTGGTCTATCGCGAGGCGCCGCTGAGCGCCTATCGCGGTCAGTCGGGTTATCTGCCGGCAGCGGCGCGACAGCAGGCCGGCCCTGCCGGCCGCGGACGGTTGGACGTGCATGGCAATGGCGCACGCGCCTATCTGGATCACCTCGAGCGCCTGCAGGCGCAGCACGAGGCCGAGATCGGCCGTGCGCTCGGACGCCGCCTGCACGTCGAGCGGCGCCTGCGTCACGCGCTCAATGGCGCGGTAGTGCGCTTGAGCGCCGTCGAGGCTGCGCGCGTCGCGGAACACCCCGAAGTCTTGCTGGTCGAGCCGTATCGCGAATACGCCCAGGCCGGCGACACCGGACCGGCGTTGCTCGGCGCACCGGAGTTGTGGAATGCCGTCCCGACCTCGTTCCAGGGCGATGGCGTGGTGATCGGCATGATCGACTCGGGCATCAACTTCGGCAGCCCGTCGTTCGCCGGCGTGGATGCGGCGAATCATCAACACGTCAATCCGCTCGGCAGCGGCAATTATCTCGGTTCCTGCGCTCCCGGCGGCGTCGACCAAGGGCGCTGCAACGACAAGCTGATCGGCGGGTACGATTTCATCTGCGGCGCGCCGGGCAATTTTTGCGGCATCTCGACGGTGCGCGAAGAGCCCGGTTTCGGCGATAGCCAAGGCCACGGCACGCAGGTGGCATCGGTGGCCGCGGGCAATGCGCGCACGGTCCAGTACAAGGGCCGCGACGTCGCCATCTCCGGCGTGGCTCCGCACGCCAATCTGATCGCTTACGACGCCTGTTACAGCGCGGTCTCGACCGGGCAGGGCTATTGCCCGAGCGTGTCGGTCGTCGCGGCGGTCGACCAGGCCGTGGCCGACGGCATCGTCGACGTGCTCAACCTGTCGATCACCGGCGGTCTCGAACCTTGGGGCGAAGCGGTGTCCTTGGCGTTGCTCAACGCCACCGAAGCCGGCATCTATGTGGCGGTGCCGGCAGGCAACCTGGGCTCGGAGGCGGGCAAGGTCGAGCATCTCGAACCCTGGGTCGCGACGACCGCGGCCGCGCAGCATGGGCGCGGCGAGTTCGCTTCCTTGCTGCAGGTCACCGGGCCCGCACCGGTGCCGGCGGCGGTGCAGACGATCGTCCTGGGCGAAAGCAGTACCGGTGTAGCGCTGACTGCGGCGATAGACGCGAGCACGCCGTTGCGTGCGAGTCCGGGCATCAACACCGGGTCCGATGGTTGCAGTGCATTTCCAAGCGGGACGTTCCAGGGCGCGATTGCGATCATGCGCCGTGGCACCTGCACCTTCTCGATCAAGGTCAACAACGCCGCTGCCGCCGGTGCGGTCGCGGTGGTGATGGCGAACAACGTGCCGGGCACGTTCGCGCCGACCTATCCAGGCACGACCATCCCGGCCTTCCACGTTTCCGCCGCCGATGGCACGCAGTTGCGCGATTTCGCCATGGCCCAGGCCTCGGCGACCGCCGGCATCGGCTATCCGGCGACGCCGATCCCGAACACGCCCGACGTGTTGGCCGGCAGCAGCGGCCGCGGGCCGGCCGGCCGTTTCTCCGTGCTCAAGCCCGACCTGACCGCACCCGGCGTGCTGGTGCTGGCGGCGACGTCGGGCACGGCGATCAGCGGCAGCGAGTCCGCGGTCGCGTTGGCGAACGGCACGTCGATCGCGACCGCGCACAATGCCGGCGCGGCGGCGTTGCTGCGTCAGGCACGGCCGCAATGGAGCGCGGCCGAGCTCAAGTCGGCCTTGATGATGACCGCCAAGCCCGAGGTGTTCCTGCCCGACGAGTACACGCCCGGCAATGCGCATGCGATCGGTGCCGGCCGCATTCGCGTCGATCAGGCCTGGAGCGCCGGCCTGGTGCTCGACGAAACCGCGGCGAACTTCCGCGCGGCCAATCCGGCCAACGGCGGCGACCCGGCGAACTTGAACCTGGCGAGCCTGGCGCAGGCGAAGTGTCCCGACAGTTGCAGCTTCACCCGGGTTTTCCGCAATACCTCGGCGAACGCGCAGACCTGGAACCTGGTTCTGTATGGCTTTCCCGGCACGGTCGCGCCGACCCAGTTCACGCTGACGCCGGGCGCGAGCCAGGCGGTGCTCGTCACCATCGACAGCAGCGGCGTGCCGAAAGACAACTCGTGGCGTCACGGCCGTTTGGAACTGAGCTCTGGCAGCGGCAGTACTCAGGCCGTTCTGCGTTTGCCGATCGCGGTCGCGGTGCCGCCGCCGGCGATCGCGTTCAATCCGGCGCAGGTGTCGTTGAGCGTGGCCGCGGGCAGCAACGCGACCGTGCCGTTCCGTGTCGAAAATCGTGGCGGCTCGTCCTTGCTGTATCAGTTCCAACTCGGTGGCACCGCACTGCGCACGCTGGTGGACACCAGCGCCTCGCCTATCGCGTATGGAGACGTGAGCACGATCTTCACCGATCCCAACCTCAATCCGCCGGCGGCCTTCGCCGCCGAGGATTTCACCCTCACCGAAACCACACGCATCGGCACAGTGCTCGTGCGAGGCGCGAATAGCGGCGGCTCGCCGTTGGCGAACGTGGCCATGATGTTGGGGTGGAGCGTGTATCCGGATTTCAACGGCAACCCATCCGGACACCCGATGACGGTGGGCAATCCACCGGCGGTCTGGAATTTCTCCACCGCTTCGATGACCGCGCCCGGTCTGCGTCTCAAGGGGGGCGATATCGGCTTGGATCTCGCTGCGGCCAATCAGACGCTCGACTTGGCGCCTGGACGGTATTGGTTAGTGCCTTACGTGCGCACGGCGCAAGCCACGCAGTGGATCTGGCTGCAATCGAACTCGGCCGGCAGCAACGGCTATCGCGCCATGCGTCTGGGTTTCTATAACTGGAGAAATGGCTTGCCCGGGCCCGGCGGGACCGGACTGGCCTGGAGCGTCGAGACGCGGCATACCTGCGGAGCGAGCTGGATACTCACCAACTTGGGCAGCGGCCAAGTCGGAATCGGCAATGGCGACGACCACGACGTCACCGTCGTCAGCAACGGTCTCGCCCCTGGGCACTACGTCGGTTATGTCTGCGTCTCCAGCGACGATCCCGAGCGCCCCAACTCGGCCTTGCGCGTGGAGTTGACCGTGACGCCCTGAGGCCGCACCGCAGCGCGCCTCACTCGCGGCTCGTGCTGCGATGCAAGGTGAATACCGCGACTCTGCCGCGGCGCAACAAAACGACGGCGCCCCACCGGGCGCCGTCGTCGTTAGCGGCAACCTCGCCGAGGGCTCGCAGGTTCGCTCGGCCTCGCTGCCATCGCTGGCCGGCATCGGCCGCACGTCCGCGCCTGCCCCGGAACTGAGGTTTCAGCACTGCAACATGCCGAAAAAGCATCTGTGGGCGCATCGAAAATGTGTTACTCATCACGCCGCAACGTTCGAGCCTCCAGCAGGCTGCTGGCTTGGGAGGGGAGGCAACGCCTCGTTGCGTTTGCGGTAGTTCCGGCGCTTGGAAGGGCGCTGGGGGGCTGCGGGCACGGAGCAGGGCCGCCGTTCGTCGCCGACGATCTTTACCTTCCTGAATTCGAACCGCGACATGCCTGAGGGGGCAGGCGTGGGGCGGTTTCTTCGCGAACGGACGAGGAGATCTCTCATGCCAACTGCACTGAACCGATTGACGATCGCCATCAGCCTGGTCGGGCTGGCGGCGCTCGCGGGGGCCGCGATCCGCGGTCTCTCGAACGACAGCCCGGCCGATGCCGGCGCGATCGGCGGCGCACCATCGCCGAATCGTATCCATAACGGCCTGGAAACCCAGACCAGCCGTTACATCGTGTTGTACAAGGAAGCACCGCTCAGCACCTACCACGGCGAAGTCGCGGGCCTGCCCGCGCCGCAACGCCTGGCCGGCGCGCAGAACGCGAACAGCGCTGCCGCCAACAGCGCGGACGGCAATCGCATCGACGTACAGAGCGCGCAAGCGCGCAGCTACGTACGCCATCTCGACACCGTGCAGCGCGATCACGAGCGCGGCATCAGTTCGTTGATCGGTCGTCCGCTGGCGATCGAGCGCCGCATGCATCACGCCGTCAACGGCGTGGTCACCCGCATGACCCAGAACGAAGCCGCGCGCATCGCCAAGTTGCCCGGCGTCGAACTGGTCGAGGAATACCGCGAGTATCCGCTGGCGACCGACGTCGGCCCGCAGCTGATCGGCGCGCCGGCGTTGTGGAACGCCAGCCCGACTCAGTTCCGCGGCGAAGGCGTGGTGGTCGGCGTGCTCGATACCGGCATCAACTTCGGCAGCCCGGCGTTCGCCGCGGTCGACGATACCGGCTATCAGCACATCAATCCCAACGGCAGCGGCAACTACCTCGGCACCTGTGCCCCCGGCGGCGTCGACGAAGGCCGTTGCAACGACAAGTTGATCGGCGGTTACGACTTCGTCTGCGGGCCGCCCGGCAACACCTGCGGCGTTGCGGGCCTGCGCGAAGAGCCCGGTTTCGGCGACACCAACAGCCACGGCAGCCACACCGCGTCGACCGCGGCCGGCAACGCCTGGACTGCGAATTACAAGGGCCGCAACATCCGCATTTCCGGCGTCGCGCCGCACGCCAACATCATCGCCTACGACATCTGCTACACGATCATCGCGACCAACCAAGGCCAATGCCCCAACACCTCGGCGGTGGCCGCGGTCGACCAGGCGATCGCCGACGGCGTCGACGTGATCAATTACTCGATCGGCGGCGGCGCCTCGCCGTGGGGCGAAGCGGTGTCGCTGGCCTTCCTCAACGCGGCCGATGCCGGCATCTACATTGCCACCTCGGCCGGCAACAGCGGCCCCGGCCCGAACACGCTGGGCCACCAGGAACCGTGGACCTCGACGACCGCCGCTTCCCAGCACGGCCGCGGCACCTTCGCCTATCTGCTGCAGGTGACCGGCCCCGGCGCCGTGCCGCCGGCGTTGCAGGCGGTGGTATTGACCGAAGGCTCGTCCGGCGCGGCGTTCACCACCTCGTTGCCGCCGACCACGCCGGTCCGCGTCAGCGCCGGCATCGACACCGCCGCCGACGGTTGCGCCGCGTTCCCGGCCGCCACCTTCCAGAATGCGGTCGCGGTGGTGCGTCGCGGCACCTGCAACTTCACGGTCAAGGTCAACAACGCAGCCGCCGCGGGTGCGGTCGCGGTGGTGATCGCCAACAACCAGCCGGGCGCCACCTCGCCCAGCGTCCCGGGCACGACGATCCCGACCTTCCTCGCCGCGCAGACCGACAGCGATGCCTTGCGCAATTTCGCCACCGGCAACGGCAATACGACGACCGGTGGGATCAACTTCCCGCCGACGCCGATTCCGAATACGCCCGACGTGCTCGCAGGTTTCAGCTCGCGCGGACCGACCGACGGCCTGGATCTGATCAAGCCCGACGTCACCGCACCCGGCGTCAACATACTCGCGGTGATTTCCGGCACCACCCTGACCGGCAGCGAGAACATCGTCGGCCTGCTCAGCGGCACCTCGATGGCCTCGCCGCATCAGGCCGGCGCCGCCGCGCTGTTGCGCCAGGCCAAGCCGGACTGGACCTCGCACGAGATCAAGTCGGCCTTGATGATGACCTCGAAGGAAGAGGTCTTCAAAGAAGACGAAGTCACCCCGGCCGACGCCTTCGCCAAGGGAGCGGGCCGCATCCAGGTCGATCGCGCCTTGCGCTCGGGCCTGGTGCTCAACGAGACGACGGCGAACTTCCTGGCAGCCGATCCGGCCACCGGCGGCGACGTCTCCAAGCTCAACCTGGCCAGCCTGGACAAGCGCGAGTGCTATGGCTCGTGCACGTTCAAGCGCGTCTTCCGCCATGCCCAGGGCAAGCCGGAGTTGTGGCTGGCGCAGGTCAAGGGGCTCGACGGCATCGCCTTCCCGCCGGTGTTCCTGTCCGCGCCCGGGCAGAGCACGACAGTGCATGTGATCGTGCTGAGCAAGGGCTTCGCCAAGGACGGAAGCTGGCACTTCGGTCAGCTCGACCTCAAGCCGCTGTTGACCCGCGCATCGCCCGATCTGCATCTGCCGATCGCGGTCGCGGTGCAGCCGCCGGCGATCGCGCTGAGCCCGGAACAAGTGTCGCTGAGCCTGAGGGCCGGCAGCCGCGGTTTCGCCGACTTCAGCATCGGCAACACCAGCGCCTCGCCGCTGGAGTTCCAGGTCGACAACACCGGTTCGGCATCGCGCACCGTCGTCAACGCCAGCAGCGAAGGCGTCGCCAGCGGCTTCCGCAGCACGATCTACACCGACCCGGCCTCGGCCGGCGGTCTGCCGGCGCAGTTCTCCAGCGACGATTTCACCCTGACCGACACCACTCGCCTGTCCAAGCTGTTCTCGGAGGGCTTCGTGTCCAGCGGTGCGTCCCTGGCGAGCACGGCGACCAACATCAGCTGGAGCGTGTATGCCGACAACGGCGGTAATCCCAGCAGCAACCCGTTGGCCGGCAGTGCGGTGTGGAGCTACACCTCCGCGCCGAACGGCACGGGCGTGACCCTGGACGGCGCCAACATCGCGCTGGACCTGGTCGCGGCCGGGCAGAACGTCGAACTCGCTCCGGGCCGCTACTGGCTGGTGGTGAATGCGCGTACCAGCTTCGCCAACCGCTGGGTCTGGTTCGCCTCCAACAGCGGCGACAGCCAGTTCCGCACCATCGCGCCGAACGCGAGCGGTGTCGGCACCTGGTTGGCCGGTGCCGGTTTCGCCGGGCTGGCCTACGACATCCAGGGCCTGAGCGCTTGCGGTGCGCCGTGGATCGGTGCGCCGACCCGCGCCTTCGGCACCGTGCCGGGACACGGCACGATCGCCAATCGCGTGCGCATCAACACCGCCGGCCTCGCGCCGGGCGGACACGTGGGTTATGTCTGCGTGGCCAGCGACGATCCGGTGCGGCCGAAGGTGGCGTTGCGGGTGGCCTTGACCGTCACTCCGTAACCATCGCAGGCTGAAGCGTCATCCAGACCGGGCCCGTTCGCGGGCCCGGTTTTTTTGTGCCTGCGTGGCGGCGAGGATGCCTGCGATGTGGTCGTGCATCGATCGATGATTATCGATCGGCCGCTTCTGTTTTCTCGCCTTCGTCAGCTATCGACTGCCGACCGTTGAGCGCCGATAGATGTGCCATCTGCGCATTCATATTCAACGAATTCATCGTCTGTTTCCTGCCGTATTTCGAAGGCTTGCAAAGCACATTTCATACGAAGAAAGATTGCGACGGGAAGCGGACAAGGTTGCCCGCATCGAAGGTTTCAGCTGCAACGGCTGACTGGCACGGATGAACCATGAGAACTTCAAACGGAACTACCGATCGCAATCAATGGTTGCGGCGCGCCTTGGCCTGGATGGCGTTTTTCGGACTGGCGCTGGCGCTCGGTTCGGTACGGGCCCAAGGAACCGATTGGCCTAACGAATACGCCAAGCGGGTTCGTTCTACCGAGAACGTGTCGCCGCTGGGCGACGAAGCGTTCGGCGACAAGGTCAGCCTCTTCAACGGCACCGTCCGCTTCAGCCACGATCTGGTCGCTGTGCCCGGAAACAGCGGGTTGCGCGTGGCGCTGGGTATTTTCTACGACCCGCACGACATCGCCCAGGGACAGCTCAATGGCAACTGGGACCTCGACATCCCTTATGTCGGCGCTGTCCACGAGAGCAAGAGCTCTCAGCAGAATGGCTGGGTGCCGGTACCCGCGAACGTCAACAACGGCTATGTCGAGTTCGACCGCTCGATGTTCTGGAGCGGCAACCGGCTCACCATCGATGGCGGCGGCGGTGGGGACTTGCTGAGCATCCCGGCGGACCCGAAGCGCGTCAAACCGGTGAATTCGATCAACTACACCTATGCCACCAAGGACGGGTGGTTCTTCTCCGAATTGCCCAGCGTGCAGAACGGTCCCGGCAAGGGACTGATCGGCTATGCGCCGGACGGCACGAAATACACCTTCGACTGGTTGGTCTATCGGCGTTATTCGTCGATCACCCATCCGTGGGGCTACAACGTTCCCAACGCACTGCTCCATCGATACAAGCTCAAGCTCTACGTCAGCAAGATCGAAGACCGCTTCGGTAACTGGGTCAAGTACGAATGGGAGCTCGATCATCCCAAGCGTATCTATGCCAGCGACGGTCGCGAGATCAGCATGACCTATACGGACCCGGCGCCGTATTTATTCACCGGGAACTTCCAGACCAATATCCTCACCGCGACCGTGAACGGCCGGCGTTGGACGTTCACCTATCCCTATGGCTATGGCGGCAACGTCCAGAACCCGGATGGGACCGAATGGAAGTACGACGGGCCGGCGCAGTTCAATACGCATCGCCTGGACGTGGCCGAGTATCTGTTGAACCCGGATACCAATCAGACCTACCCGAAGAAGAACGTTCCGTGCTCGCCCGGGGCTATCTTGAAAGATACGACTTCGCGAGCCAGGATCACTCATCCGTCGGGTGCGGTAGCGGAGTACGTTTTCAAAGGCATGCGGCACGGCCGGACCAGTGTTCCCTACCTGTGCGAGACCGGAAACGACGAAGGAAACAGCCAGCGCAATCGTTACTCCACCCATCACGACACCTGGTCGCTGGTCGAGAAACATATTTCCGGCCCCGGTGTTGCCGAGCAGGTCTATACCTATTCTTATGACGGCTTGGGCGAGGGCTACGAGACCCAGGACGAATCGCGCTGGGACATCGGGCCGGGTTGGAACGCCAAGTACGCACCGTCGGCGCCGAACTACAAGACGGTGACGGTGACAGAGCCGGATGGTACGCAGAACGTACACACCTTCGGCCGCGACCGGGACATCAACGAAGGGCAGCTGTTCACCGTCGTCACCCGCAAAGCCGGGGTGATCTACAAGGTCGTCCAGAACAATTACCTTTCCGACGCAGAGGCGGCGAGTCAGCCGTTTCCCGACTGGATGGGCTCGAACGGCGACGAGTACTCCGACCGGCTTCCCAATGCCAATCGACCCTTGAAGTCGGTTGTAACCACGCAGGACGGCGCCACCTTCAGTCGCAGCTTCAACAGCTTCGATGCCTTGGTCCGTCCCCTCAGCGTTAGCAAGTGGGCTTCCGGCACCTTGAGCGACCGCAGCCGCAGCGATACGACCGCGTATCACGATGATCTGGCGCTATGGGTGCTCGGTCAGGTCAAGAGCGAGAGCAACGCCGACACCGGCTGGGTGATGTCGGAGACGCGCTATAACGACAACGCCCAAGCGATTCAAAGACTGACCTTCGGCCGGCTGGTCGAAAGCTATGCCTATCATGCGGACGGAACGCTGGCCGAGGTCAGGGACGGGCGCAGCAACGCGGTCTCTTTGAGCGGCTGGAAGCGGGGACTGCCGCAATCGATCCAATATCCCGACCAGACCAGCGAATCCGCGGTGGTCGACGATAACGGCTGGATCAGCTCGGTTACCGACGAGAACGCGTTCACTACCGCCTATTCCTACGACCCAGGGGGGCGGCTGACATCGATCACCTATCCGGGTGCGGACTCGAACGCCTGGTACCCCACCAACATCACCTTGTCGCGCCGGGATATGGCCGAGTACGGTCTGCCGCCCGGCCATTGGATGCAGAGTACCGTCACCGGGAATCGGGCGAAGAACGTCTTTCTCGATGCGCTATGGCGGCCGGTACTGACCCATGAATGGGACGGCGCCGATCTGTTCGGCACCATACGCATGACCGCGGCGCGCTACGACGAGAAGGGGCGGCCGACTTTCACGAGCTACCCGGGACTGGACTGGGGAGCCGGGCCCGCGCAGGGCACGCACACCGAATACGACGCCCTCGGGCGCGTCGTGCTGATCAAGCAGGACAGCGAGCTCGGTCAGTTGACCACCCGTACCGAGTATCTGGCCCAGTTGACGACGCGCACGACCAATCCGCGCCAGCAACAGACCGTCACGCTGTTCCAGGCGTACGACCAGCCTGCCTACGACGTGCCGGTCGGTGTCGTGCAAGGCGAGGGGATCGCCACCGAACTTCATCGCGATCTGTTCGGCGCGATCGATAGCATCAAACGCAGGAACTCGGACGGAAGCGTGCAGGCGGTTCGCCAGTACGTGTACGACGACCGCAAGCGCCTGTGCAAATCGATCGAGCCGGAAACCGGCGCCACCGTCGTGGACTACGACGCCGCCAACAATGTGGCCTGGTCGGCGGCCGGCGTGGCGGCGCCTGCGACGAACAGCTGCAACCGCGACGAGGCTCTGGCCTCCGGCCGGGCCGTCACTCGCAGCTACGACAGCCGCAACCGCGTCAAGACCCTCGCATTCCCGGACGGCCGCGGCAATCAGTGGTGGGACTACTACCCGGATGGCCAGGTGAGGCAGATCGTCACCAACAACAGCAGCGGCGCGGCTTCGGTCACCAATAGCTACGAGTACAACAAGCGCCGCTTCTTGACCCGCGAACGCTTGCAATTCGACGGCATCGATTGGGCCATCGGTCTGGCGTACAGCAACGAGGGCAATCTGGATTCGCACACCTATCCCAATGGGCAGACGGTCGCCTACGCCGTCAATGCCTTGGGGCAGCCAAAACAGGCCGGAACCTACGCAACGGGCGTGACTTACTTCGCCAATGGCGGCATGTCTCGCTTCACGTACGGCAACGGGATCGTCCACACGCTGGAGCAGAACCTTCGAGGGCTTGCCGAGCGCAGTCGCGACGCCGGCAACGCCGTCGTCCACGACGACAGTTACGACTACGACGCCAACGGCAATGTGGCCGCCATCAGCGACGGTTTGCCGGGCGCCCGAGGCAACCGCAGCATGACCTACGATGGCGTGGATCGGCTGACCGCAGCGAGCTCGGCCATGTTCGGCTCGGCCAGCTATGGATACGATGTGTTGGACAACCTGCGCACGGTCGACGTCGCGGGGCGCAGTCATACCTATTACTACGATGGCTCCAATCACCTGACCAACGTCAAGCTGACCAGCACCGGTCAATCCGTGATCGGGCTGGGCTACGACGTCCAAGGCAATCTGGATAACAAGAACGGCCAGCAGTTCAAGTTCGATTTCGGCAATCGTTTGCGCGAAGCCGTCGGTGCCGAGACGTATCGTTACGACGGCCATGGCAGGCGGGTACTGGCGACCAGTCCCACCTTGGGCGGCATCGTCTCGATGTACGGCCAGGATGGCGTGCTGCGTTACCAGCGCGACTTCCGCAAAGAGAAGGACATCGCCTACATTCAGCTCAACGGCAGCCTGGTCGCTCGTGCCAGCACCCCGGTCGCACCCGACGTGCCTGTGTTGATGGCGCCGAGTTTCGTCGCGCAGAGCAATTTCGAGGTGAGCTGGAGCCTGACCTCGGCCCAGGGCAGTTACGAGCTTCAAGAGCAAGCCAACGGCGGGTCCTGGCAAGGGATCTATAGCGGCGCGGACCGCAGCCGGACGCTGTCCGGGCGAGCCGACGGCAGCTATGGTTATCGGGTCCGGGCCTGCAACGCGGTGGGCTGTGGTGGTTGGAGTGCGGTCGCGACCGTCGTACTGCAACGTCCGCCATCTTCGGCGCCGACCTTGTCCGCGCCGGGCACCGCGCTCAACGGCCAATACAGCGTCGGTTGGAGCAGCGTCGGAGGCGCCACCGATTACATACTGGAAGAAAGCGCGGACGTCGGGTCATGGACCACCGCCTACAGCGGTACCGGGCTATCGAAGGCGTTCGCCGGCAAGGCGGCGGGCAGCTACCGCTATCGAGCGAAAGGCTGCAATCCCACCGGATGCGGGCCGTACTCGGCCGAAAGTGCGGTCCAGGTCGTCTATCCACCAGCCACGGCACCCTCGATCTCGGCGCCGGCGCAGAGCAACCAAGGCAGCTTCAATGTCAGCTGGAGCAGCGTCGCGGGTGCTGGCAACTATCAGCTGGAGCAGAACGCGCTGGGGCAGGGGTGGGCGCTGATCCAGGACGGCGCAGCGACCAGTCGCACTGTCTACGGCGGTTCCACCGGCACCTATTCGTACCGAGTGCGCGCCTGCAATGCCGCGGGCTGCGGCCCCACGTCCGGCGATGCCAACGTTTACGTCATCGGCCCGCCGACGGCCGCGCCGGGGATCAGCGTTCCGGCCAGTAGCAACAACGGCACCTTCTGGGTCGGCTGGAACGGCGTCGACACGGCAACGACCTACCAGCTCGAAGAGAGCGCTGGCGGTGGTACCTGGACCCTGATCTATCAGGAGAACACCGGCGGCGCGACGATCTGGGGGCGGCCGGATGGCACCCGCGGCTACCGCGTGCGCGGATGCAACGCTGCCGGCTGCGGCCCGTACTCCCAGCCCGGATTCATCAGCATCGACCATCCGCCGGGCACGCCGGCGATCAGCTTGGCGGATTGGCTGCGCAATACGCTGCGCGGCAAGATCGTGATGGATACCTGCACGATCCGTTGGGGGGCAGTGGCCAAGGCCAGCAGCTACCAACTTCAGTCCACCGATACCGGCGCGGTGTTGTATAGCGGAGCGGCCACTCAAATCCAGTCCAGTTCCAGCGGCCAGTACTGTGCCTACAACTACGCCGTCCGCGCCTGCGGCTCCGGTGGCTGCTCGGCCTGGTCGAGTCCGCCATACCCGGCAACGCGCCGAACCGAAGCCATGGACTGAACGGAGAGCGATGACATGAAATGGATCTCGAACCTCGTCGCAGCGGCCTTGCTGAGCTTCGCCTCGCTTGGGGTGCAAGCGGAAACCGTAGTCGAATACATCCATACGGATGCGCTCGGCAGCCCGGTGGCCGTGACGGACGTTAATCAGAATGTTGTTGAGCGCAGCGAGTACGAGCCGTATGGGGTGCTGCTGAATCGACCGATGCAGGATGGTCCAGGCTACACCGGCCACGTCAGCGATGCAGCGACCGGCTTGTCGTATATGCAGCAGCGATACTACGACCCAAGTATCGGAGTGTTTCTCTCGACAGACCCTGTAACCGTAAACTCCGTAACTGCTTGGAATTTCTGCCGTTATTGCTATGCCGGAAATAATCCATACAAGTTCAGAGATGCGGATGGCAGAATCATTGTGCTGGCAGAGGTCGCTGTTCCTGCAGCGATAGTGGGGGCGGCTATCGTTTTCACATGGCAAGCTAGCACTACGCCAGAGCAAAAGGAGCAACAGGCAAGGGCGGTTGTTCAATTCATCCGGAATCTAACTCAGAGGAATGAATCGTCAGAGACCAAACCCGAGCCAGGCACGGCAGAGAGTGATGAAGGCTGTATCTACTGTGTCGATGGGCAGAAGACTAGGTCAGGAAAGCCATACGTAGGCTCAGCCGATGACCTTGAAAAACGGGCAAAGACGGCTAAGGACGGTCGTGACCGCTCTGGAGCGGAAAAAATAGGCTCGTATCCAAAAGGCGATCGGACCAGACGGCAAGATGCCGAGCAGAAGGGGATGAACGAGCGAGGCGGAAAGGAAGCTCTAGACAATCGTCGGGATGAAGTGGCTGCTGGAAAATGGGATGATCGAGGCATACCGCACATTAGAGATCCGGGGAAAAACAATGAATGAGCAGCCTATTCCGCCTGTTGCGCTTGAAGATAGTGATTCAGTTGAGATGCTGCGCGTATGGATCGCAAAAAAAGGGCTTCATTGCTCGATGAAGGTTGGAATGTATGAAGAGACCATGTCTATACCTGAAGAAAAAGCATGGGGCATGATTCTCGCTGATATAGCCCGCCATTTGGCTGATGCATTGGAAGTAGGCTACGGGAGAAGCCATGACGTTGCGCTCCTCGCTATATGTAAACGTTTCAATGAGGAGATGGCGAAGCCCACGACAAAAGTAAAAGGAGATTTCTTGGCTAAGCATTGATGTCTTGGTGCTTAACTCGGCTGTGCACGTGCGATGTGGGGTTAGCCCTAAAGCGCGTGCCCAAGAACTGAATGCGTGAGATGTCATAGTGCTCAGGGCAGAGTTGTCCGCACCAAGGACGCGCCCCATTGAGGCATGAGCGAAGGCCTTGGGGTCGATTGGATTCCATCGACGAATGCATGGGGCCAAGTTAAGTGGGATGGCCCAAGGCGCAAGCTAAGTTCTCGGCAAGCATGAGTTGCGGGCCTGAGCCAACGTCGTAATGGAAGTGGCTAGTCTTGGCAAGAATGTAGCGGCCAGAAACTATGTTGGGGCTGCTGTTGATGCAGGTGGTTTGATTGTCGATGCGGCTGCCACGTTTGTTCCAGGCGTGCTCGGTGGTGCGGGTACCGCTATAAAAGCCGCTAGGCTTGCCGACAATGTGAGGCAGGGTGCTAAAGCAGAGCAAGCGGTTGCTAAAGAACTCGGCGGGAAAGTCGCTGGTCAGCGAGTCACACTGGAATCCAGTACGGGCAAGCGTAGCGTCACCGATATCGTCACAAACGATAAAGGCGTTGTGGAGGTGAAGAGCGGCGAAGCCCAACTAAGTCCAGGGAAAAAAGCGGTAAAAGCGGACATTGATGCGGGTCGGCCGGTAACTCCAAGAGGTCAGAACGCAAAAAATGCAGGCCTAATTCCTGGAAAGCCCACCGTAATGAAGTGCTGCGATGTGAAACGATGCTAAAGAATCCGATTGAACCTTGTGACGCTGATTTCAAGAAGGTCGTGCTCCTTAAGTGCTACGACGCGCTTGCGCTGGCTGGGTTCACGCGCTTTCGGAAAGAGGGCGTGGATTGGCCCATGGAAGGCGGCTTTCATTGCTGGGTAGGCCTGAATTCGGGCTTAGAGAAAGAGCGAGTCGGAATCAATCCGTTCGTTGGTGTGCATGTTGTTCAGGTGGAGAAATTCTGGACCCGTTTAGATCTGGGAAGGAATGCAGTTAAGTACAGTCGAGGTCACGCCACCTATGCCATACATATGGGGGAGCTCGTGCCGCATGAGCCGGTGTTTGAATTTACACGCCATACTGATATTGCTGCAGAAGCAAATCGGTTGGCATGTTTGTATTCGGATATAGGTTTGTCATATGCCCTGTCAATCGGTACCTATGAGCGGTTACTTCCTCTGCTGAGAGAGCGTGTGTCGATGCTTGGCGCTTATCCGGAACGGGTGGCGTCTTGTTTGTATTTGATGGGGCGTAAGGAAGAGGCGCGTTCGTTCGTTGAAGAGTTCTTGCAGGGCCATTGCGCTTACTTTGAAGGCTTTGCAGTCCCGTTCTTGAGGATGCTGGACGACTGATTCACTGTATGCGGCAGGCTGTATTTGCGAGTTTCTTTGTTATTAGATCGTTGGTCAGGCTTCTCGTTCGACGGTGTTGAGTGCTTCCGAGTTTCGTGCTCTACCGAAATTATTAAGTGGCTGGCCTGTAACTGATGTGCTTTCTTCGAGAAAGATGGGTCCAGTAATGTTGTTTTAGGGGGGCAATGATCGTTATGTGGGAATGGTGGTGCCTTCATGAGGTGCGCCATTTGGCGGGCGCTAATGATAAGTGCGACAGAAGAGCCCAAACGAAGAATCCCTACGGAAATAATATTATGAGTGTCGTGCCCGGGTGCTAAAGGATGGAAATATGCCAGCGGTGATGAGGTAGTAAATCCAATGTCTACCGCAGCGAGGGCGATTAATATGAAGGGTAATATTTTATTTCTATTGATCGTGCTGTTTATGTCGCCTGCTTTGCAGGCTCATGCGGCAGATCTGTCGAAATATCCGTGCACAGTGTTCAATGCGGACGTATGTTTCAGGCTCCCAAGAGGGATGTCGCTAGACTATTCCATTCCGTCTGATTTCCATCTCTATACCGTGAGGAAAGGAGGGCTCGCGGTAGCGACAGTTTATGTCGGAGGTGCCCCGCAGAGGATTGAAAGCGACGAGCTGTTGATTAAAAGGAAAGTGCCGGGGTGGGTGTTGAAGATGGGGGCCGCGAAGGACGGCGAAGTGTCTGAAACTTACATTTTACCTAAGGCGCGTTCAAAATCGGCGACCCACATTTCATTAGAAGCTGAGGTGAGCGATCGGGCAAAGGTCGCTGAATTGCTGT
The DNA here is from genome assembly GCF_019970005.1 of Lysobacter sp. ESA13C. Taxonomy (NCBI): domain Bacteria; kingdom Pseudomonadati; phylum Pseudomonadota; class Gammaproteobacteria; order Lysobacterales; family Lysobacteraceae; genus Lysobacter; species Lysobacter sp. ESA13C. The sequence continues at coordinate 39,971 of NZ_JAHXYK010000006.1, forward strand.
CCAGCTTCCGTCCTTGCTATCCAGTTAAGTCTGGTGGGCAACGTTGCCCGAAAGATGGTGTATGGAGCCGAGAGTTAATTGGCTTCATGCTGAGGAAAAGTTCGAATCGATAGTGAGGCCTTTAGATGATGAGGGTGACTGCTCTCCGAGAGGTTTGTTGTTCTGCTCTTCTGGCGTTAATGCTTGTCTCATGCGCTTCATTGAATGAGAGCTATCGTCAAGAGGCAGCGACCCTGCATTCCGGTTTGGAGATGACCGCTGTCGAGATCAAGTCCGGTCATCCCAAAGGCAGCGAAAGCCTCGAGTCAATATTGGGAGACCCGAAGGAGTACTTCTTAAGTGCGCTGAAGCGAGACGCGAAGATAATAAAGGACTACTCTCACGTGAAGTTTGAGGTGCTTGGTTTCACGGATGATATTGAGTGCATCGATAATCAATGTCGAGATCTGTCTATTCGAAGGGCGAGGCTGGTATACGATTGGCTGATTTCTAACGGTATAGCGCCCGCATCACTAAAGCCTCCTGTCGGCCATGGCAGTGAGATGCCAATCGCTGACAACGGTACGGATGAGGGGCGGGAGAAAAATCGGCGCGTCGAGATAAATGTCAGCGTCGACTGACTACGCCTGTATAAGTATGACAAAATCATTTTTGTTGGGGGCTTAACATGCGTCGCGATGTTGCGATGGCTGTTCTGATGTTTTTGGCCTGTTGTACAACGCCGGTAAAATAAATTGGGTTTGGGCCAGGAGATGTTCGCGCTACTTCTTTTGAATTCAATAGGGTCGAATTTAAGGTCGGCCGTCCATTGGCGGATGACTTGCTTGTCGATTCTTTAAGGGAACCAAGTTCGGAGCAGATCAGGCTTTTGAAAGAAAATTCTGGTGCCTTGAAAGAAACGCAGGGACTCGGCGCCGAGGTCATAGGGTTTGCTGACGAAAGAGAGTGTTTGGAAGCTGCCTGTCTGGACTTGTCCATACGAACGTCGTTCTGGCCCGAGTCCTATGCGGGTGATCACCGAGATGCCGTCATTGAGTTAGTTCTGGCTTTCATGCCAATTGATTTCGACGGAGCTGTAACCCGCAACGAGCCATACGGCGACAGGCCGGGGGAGGATAATTGGCCATGCGAATCATATCGTTTTTTGTTCTTTGGCTCATTTTTTTTGGGAGTGGCTTTGCTCAAGAGGGAGGTGATGTCCGGCCCCTGGAGGAGGTTTTTGCAGAATCGGAATATATATTCTTTGGCGCAGTTGTTGGGTCAGGGGTCGGGCCTTGCGCGGGTTATGAAGATCGGCGTTCCTATTACATTATTAGAGTGACCGAGGTTACGAAGGGGCGGCTTGAAAAGAGTGACGTCAAGGCTTGTGGGGACGCGCCGTTGCTGCTATCGAATCGGTATCTTGTGGCGGCTAATAAACATCCGGGCGGCGACATAGTTTTCGAGCCGGATGCTGTGTTGTTGGTTTTTCCCTTCAACGAGTTTTATCGGCTGATTTCGTTTGACGGTCCAGTGGTGGCGTCCGACCGCGGCGACGCATATGCGGTTGGCCTGCTTGAGCCGAATTTCATAAAGCGCTTTGGAACTTCCATTGGCATGAAGAAACGATGTCATCGTTCTTCATGTGGTGGTAGCGAAAAGGCCCGTAAATAGAGGCCGGAATGCACAAGTTGGTCATGGCTGCGCTTGCCGGCGCTCGGCTCTGACGCAAGGCACGGCTCTCGGAAAATTGACATCACGCAATGGCCAGTCGCGCCACTCCTGCCATTCCTTGGCGATATCATTCAGGCCCGAGTCCACGTCGGCGGTCGTGGCGCCGCCGTCGATAAGTTCGCGCAGGTTTTCGGTTGGTTTCGATCAGGCGGGAGCTGTAGCGAGCGTTATGGGCGTTAAACGCGAACGTGGTGTCTTTTATCGCGGCGTTGTCGCCGATTACTCTGCCGGACCGCTAATACTTGTGAGCCAACGAGCGTAAAGCGATGCTGACTGCAACGAGCTTGTCCGCACTTTTCCTGACTATTGCGGGTTCCCAACAGGCGGGCGATGCCGGTCGTGCGGCTTCCGCTGAGCTTTCAAAAGAGTTGCGCGAATCGAGTTCGGTCTCGGTCTACTACGTGTCGCGCACGGGGGAATACTCGTACACGCGCGACGAGATTAAGGAGCAATCCACGCTCTTGATCAGGCGTCAGTGTGGAGGGAACTGCGCCCGCCTGATGGGGCCTGTAGTCCAGCACTTGCGCGACGCGGTTCCGTCGAATTGTCCGGCTGGCCAGGAAACGGCATTGATCGAAATAGGTGGCCGCTCGTCGATTGTCTAAAGCTACGGCGGTAGATCGATTCAGTATCGCGGTAAGTGCAATTTCGGCAAGACAAATATCAGGCAGGGCATTAGAAAGACTGAGATCATCCCGCCCTAGCGCAGCGAGGCCTGTGCTGCGAATGCTATGAGCTTTGCCTGGAGGGGCGATGCATGCGCCCAAGCTGGAGGTAGAACGGCTCGCGTTCTACGCTCCGAATGCATGAGATGCCGCCGGAATGGCGACTATCAGGAGCCGACAAGCCTCACCACTCGCGCCATTCCTCGGTGATGTCGTCCTGGCCCGAGCCGACGCCGGCGGTCGCGGCGACGCCGATGATCAGTTCGCACAGACCTTCGCGCTGGTCGGTTTCGATCAGGCTGTGGCCGCAGCGCGCGTTGAGGGCGTTGAGGGCGAGCACGGTGTCCTTGACCGCGCCGCTGGCGCGGGCGTTGTCGCCGGCGGCGTGGGCGATGGCGTCGAGGAAACGATCGATGATCCCTTCGCAGTCGTCGATGTCCTGGGCGGTGTAACCCGCGTCGCTGCCGTCTTCCTTGAGCTCTTCCATGTAGCTGCGCATGCCGTCGAGGATCTCGCTCTTGAGTTCGACGTAATCGTTCGTTTCCACTTGCACGTGGCCCTCTCTGTGGCGATGGGTGCGGTCGTTCCAGGTTGTCGTTCGCAGGCCGCTGGCGCGTCTGCACGGCAGGTTCGATTCTAGCGGGCCGACATTGCAAGCAGTGCCATCGCTTGGAAGTACGGCATCGCGCAATGGCCGTGACGGTGGTCGGCGAAACGGGGTTCGGAGCGGTCCTGCACTTGCGCATGACGCGGGTTCCGGGGCAGGGCGGCCTGCCCGATCCGTGCTCTGGTCCGTGCTCTGGTCAGATCCGGCGGCGGCGAGGCCTTGCTAGACTCGACAGGTCGGAAGCCATGACAGGGGATGGGGTTCGACAGCTCCGACGCCTGGAAACCGAGTCGTGCAGAAACCCGAGATACCCGCCAACGAAGCCGCGCGCCTGGCGGCGTTGCGCAGCTACGACATCCTCGACACCGCCCCGGAAAAGGATTTCGACGATCTGGTCGCGATCGCGGCCGCGATCTGCGATGTGCCGACCGCCTTGGTCAGCCTGGTCGACGCCGACCGGCAGTGGTTCAAGGCGCGCATCGGCCTGGCCGCGAGCGAGACACCGCGCGAGCTGGCGTTCTGTGCCCACGCTATCCTCGAGCCGAACCGGACCATGGTGGTGCCGGACACGCACAACGATGCGCGTTTCGCCGACAGCCCGCTGGTCGTCGACGACCCGAACATCCGCTTCTATGCCGGGGCGCCGCTGGTGACGCCCGGCGGCGAGGCGCTGGGCACGCTGTGCGTGATCGACCGCCAGCCGCGCGAGTTACGCCAACACCAGTACGTCGCTTTGCAGGCCTTGTCGACCCAGACCTCGCGCCTGCTCGAATTGCGCCGGGTCAGCCACGCTTTGGCACGGCAGTTGCAAGAGAGCGATTGGTACGAGCAGAAGCTGCTGCAGTACCAGGCCGAGCTCGAAGCCAGCAACGCCGATCTGACTGCGCTGACCCGCACCGATCCGCTGACCGGCCTGCCGAACCGGCGCGCGTTCGCGCTGGCGCTGGAACAGGCGCTGGCGCGGCAGCAGGCGCCGGCCGCGCTGCACGTCGCCGTGCTCGACATCGACCACTTCAAGACCATCAACGACGTCCACGGCCACCCCGAAGGCGACCGTGTCCTGCTGGCGGTCGCCGAGGCCTTGCGTCTGTACGCGGCCGCGCCGGGCGGGGTGGCGCGCTACGGCGGCGAGGAGTTCCTGATGATGTTCGAGTGCGGTCAGGCGCAAGCGCAGCTGCAATGCGAGTACGTGCGCGAGGCGGTCGCGAATCTGCCGGTCGGGTTGCCGCTGACCATCAGCATCGGCCTGGCCACGCACCGCGCCGGCGAGGACACGGCGGCCACGTTCGCGCGCGCCGACCAGGCCTTGTACGCGGCCAAGCGCGGCGGGCGCAATCGTGTGGCGGTGGCGGAAGGCGATTGAGCGCGTTGCCGCCAACCGATAGCAGCACGGCTAACGATAGGCCTGTTCGCGTTCGGCCTGCAGGCGCTGGCGCAGGTACTCGTCGCGGCTGAGCCCGCCGGGGATGCGCTGCATCGCCAGGACTTCGGCGACCACGTCGCGTTCGCGCTGCTTGTAGTCCCGGAAACGCGGGTCTCGCTGTTGCTGGTCTTGCCACTGCGCATTACGGCGCGCGGCCTCGGCGCGGTAACGCTGGGCGAGCGCTTCGACCTGCGCCGCCTGTTCGGCGGGGTCGACGACCGTGGCCTGGATCAGCCCGACCCGCAGCAGCATGGTTTCGCCGGCGGAGAGTTCGCCGGCGTTCTCATAGGCATCGATCTTGCGCTCCAACACTTGCGCGCGCTGGCTGCGTGCGACCGGCCCCAGGTTGCGCGCATCGCGGAAGAAGCGCTGCGCATCGCGCTGGAACTGTTGGCGCTGGCGGTAGTCGCGGGCCTGCGGTGTCGCCAGCAGGGCCTGCATCTGCGACGGCGCGCCCGTGCCCTGAGCGTTGCTGGCCGCTACCGTATCGGCTTTCGCCTTGGACAGCGGCAGCCAGCCGCCGCCGACCGCCGCGGCGATGGCCGCGGCGGTCAGGGTGAGCACCCATAAGAGGGTCGTGCGCATCGGTGCCTGCTTCTATCAGGTGTGAGCCGGTCAGGCCAGCAACTGGTCGACCAGCCAGTACAGCAGGTTGAACGGCTTGGCCTTGTCGCGGCTGTCGTTCTGCTCGGAAGCGTCGCGCACCTTGCCGCTGCCGTCGAGCACGCTGTCGATGAAGTGCTTCAGCTCGAGGCTCTGCTCCTGCACGTCGCCGTTCTTGAAATCGACGATGGTCGTGCAATGGCTTTCGTTCAAGGCGCGGTATTGCGGGAAGTAACCGCCGAAGTTGTCCAGGCCGTTGAGGCGGTCCGACAGGCGTTGGGTGTCGGAAGCCCATTTGGCGTGGATCAGGGTTTCTTTCGCGGCCTGGTTCGGCGCCGATTGGATGTCGGCGTGGAAGCGCTCGTAGGAGTACGACGAGTAATTCAGGTCCTGCCAGAAGTGGGTCGCGCCGAGCCGGTCGCTGCCGTGCTTGTTGGCGAGTGCGGGGTAGATCGAACCGAGTTCGTCGAGGTCGAGCTGCGGCAGGCCGCTGGCGAGATAGGCCAGCGGGCCGTTCGGCGCGTCCAGGCCCCAGGCGCCGCGGATATGCGCCATCAACGGCTGCGAGGGATATTGCGCCGGGTTGCCGTTGCGCGGGGTCGGGAAGATCGGGCCGGAGTCGTCGATCAGAAAGGCGCGGCTCGGCGACAGATCGCGGCGCAGCGGGTCGTAGTTGATCAGGCTGCCGGCGCCGCCGGCGCTGCAGCCGGTGCTGAGCATCTGCCCGGGCCGCGGCAGGTTGTCCTTCAGCCAGGCGGTCAGCGCGCGCGAATTGCGCAGGCCGTTGTGGTGCCAGACCAGCGGTTGCGCTTGCCCGGTCGGGTCGTCGTAGACCGCGACCTTGTCGCCGCCGTAGAGGTCGCCGGTGCAATAGGGCACGTAGACCATGTTCCAGCCCTGGGTCTTGACCCCGTCGAACGGGCTGACCCGGGTCACGAACGGACTGACCAGGCTCGCGCCGGGATTGAGCAGCTTCATGTAGTCGTCGGGCACGCCGTTGGGATTGCGCGCGCCGCGCACGCCGCCCTGGCCCGAGCAGCTCGCATAGTCCCAGCAGGCGCCGCCGCCTTCCATGTAGATGATGGTGTTGGTGGTGTCGGGCACGCGGTTGACGAAGATCTTGTACGGCGAACCGTTGCCGCAGACTGCGCCGGTCTCGGCGGGCAACTGCACCGTCTGCCACTGGTAGTAGGCGCCGGGGTCGAAGCCGTCGGCGCGTGCGGCGTCGCGACTGAGCAGCGGGTACTGCCCGCTGCGTTGCGCCGGCTGGACTTTGTTGTCGGCCTTGGGCGGCGAGAACAGGTTGCGGATGGTTTCGAAGAAACCGTAATCGCCTTGCTCGGCATGCGAGGGCAGGCTGGACAAGGCGACGGCGCCGCCCAGAAGGGCGACGGCCACGTGACGGCTCAGTGCCATGATCTCTCTCCTTGGATCGTCATGAAGGGAGGAGCGGGTCGCGTTACCGGCGCGCGCTAGGGCGTGCGCGAGGCCGGTTCCCCTCCGTACTGCCGCGTCTGGATATCGCCCGCCGTACGGCCGCGTCAATCGCGCCGGCGTGCGCCGGACCCGATCTGCGCAGATTGACCGCTAATGCGGCCGCGCCTGTCCGCTAATGCCCGGACCCCGATCACGGAATCGCCGAGTGCGGTCGGCGCCTTCGTGCGCTGCAACACGCGGAGTCGATGCATCGCTGGTATGAGCCACCAGGAGCGTTCGTGCCTTCAAAGCCACCGTGCTGTTCCCCCTTTGCAAAGGGGGGCAGAGGGGATTTGCGCCAGATCGTGAGGCCCCGCCTGACCGGCGACCCTACAAACGCTACGACCAGGCGCAGCAACTCACTCTCCCGGCACGGCCCCCGCCGTCGCCGCGGCCGACGCCGCGCGCCGCGCCAGCACCGCTTCGCGATGGGCGATGTAGGCGTTGGACGCCAGGATGATCGCCGCGCCGGTCACCGTGTAGGCGTCCACGCCTTCGCCGAACCAGAGCCAGCCGGCCAGCGCCACCAACGGCAGTTGCATGAAGCTGATCGGCGTCAGCGCCGAGACTTCGCCGAGTTTGAGCGCGTGCGTCCACAGCACTTGCCCGCCGGTGCCGAAGATGCCGGCGGCGATGATCCACCACCACACCGTGCCCTGCGGCCACTGCCAGACGAACAGTGCCGGGACCAACGACATCGGCACCCAGAACGCATAGGTGTAGAGGACGATGGTGTTGGCCGAGTCGATGCGCGAGAGCTGCTTGATCTGGATCGAGATCACCCCGCCGAGCACCGCGGCGAGCAGGGCGGCGAGGCTGTCGATGGAGAAATCCGCCGAGCCCGGCCGCACGATCACCAGCACGCCGATGAAACCGGCCAGCACCGCGAGCCAGCGCCGCGCGCGCACCTGTTCGTGCAGGAACAGCACTGCGGCGATGGTGACGAAGATCGGCGTCGAATAGGTCAGCGAAATCGCCTGCGCCAGCGGCAGGTGGCCGATGGCCCAGAAGCCGGCGAGCATCGAGCAGATGCCGATCAGGCAGCGCACGAAATACTTCGGCAATTGCCGGGTACGCAGTTCCGCGCGCTGCGCGCCGAGCAACAGCGGCAACACCGCGAGCAGGCCGAACAGGTTGCGGAAGAACGCGATCTCGAAGGTATGCAGCGATTGCGAAGCGAAACGGATCGCGATGGTCATCACGCCGAACGAGATCGTGCTGGCCAGCATCAGGCTGGCGGCCCGCATCGGATGCGCCGGCGCGGCGCTCACCACGTGGCGCCGATCAGGCGCGGTTCCGGTTCGATCGCGACCCCGTAGCGGGACTGCACCGAGGCGGCGATGCGGCGGGCCAGGTCGAGCAGTTGCACGCCGCTGGCCCGGCCATGGTTGACCAGGACCAGCGCATGCGCGGCCGACACGCCGGCGTCGCCGTCGCGATGGCCTTTCCAGCCGCAGCCGTCGATCAGCCAGGCCGCCGACAGCTTGCGCGTGTCGGCGTCGTTGCCGCGGAACGACGGCATCGACGGATGCTCGGCCAGCAAGGCTTCTGCTTGCGCGATCGGCACGATCGGGTTCTTGAAGAAGCTGCCGGCGTTGCCGAGCACGGACGGGTCGGGCAGCTTGCGGCGGCGGATCGCGATCACCGCGTCGGCGACCGCCTGCGGCGTCGGTGCATGCACGCCCATCGTCGCGAGCTCATCGCCGATGCCGGCGTAGTCGAGCCTGAGCGCGGGCACGCGCGACAGCGAAAACTCGACCGCGCTGATCAGGTAACGGTCCGGCGATTGCTTGAACAGGCTGTCGCGGTAGGCGAACCGGCATTGCGCGTTGTCGAAGCGCAACCAACGCCCGGTCGCCGGCTCGAAGGCTTCGACTGCGTGCACGAAGTCGCGCACCTCGACCCCGTAGGCGCCGATGTTCTGGATCGGCGAGGCACCGACCGTGCCCGGGATCAGGGCCAGGTTTTCGGGGCCGGCGAAGCCTTGCGCCAGCATCTGCATGACGAAGCCGTGCCAGGGCAAGCCGGCATCGGCGCGGACGATCGCGCGTTCGCCGTCGTCTTCGACGATGCGCACCTGGCGGCCGCTGAGTTCGAGCACCGCACCGCTCGGGTCGCCGGCGAACAGCAGATTGCTGCCGCCGCCGAGCACCAGGGCCAGGCCGTCGCTCAGTTCGGGGCGTTGCAGCGCCTCGGGCAGGGCCGCGGCCTCGTCGACGCTGACCAGCCACGGCGCGCGCGCGGCGACACCGAAGCTGTTGCGGTCTTTCAGGGATGCATCGCGCAGCACGCGCACGCTCGGGCTCATGCGCTCATGCCTGCGAATCATGCTTGCGATAGGGAATCGGGTGGATGACGGCGGGCTCAGATCGTCGGCGGGACATTGCCGCGGCTGGGCGCTTCCTTGCGGCGGCGGATCGCTTCGACGCATTCGTGGACCAGGGCCGGCCCGCGATAGACCAGCCCCGAATAGCACTGCACCAGGCTCGCGCCCGCGGCCATCTTGGTGACCGCGTCGGCGCCCGACAGGATGCCGCCGACGCCGATCATCGAAATGTTTTCCGGCAGGCGCGTGCGCATCTTGCGCAGCACCGTGGTCGATTGGCTCATCAGCGGGCGCCCGGACAGGCCGCCGGCTTCCTTCGCATGCGGGCTGTCTTCGACGCCGTCGCGCGCGATGGTGGTGTTGGTGGCGATGACGCCGTCGACCTGCAACTCGCCGAGCACGCGGCCGGCGGCCTCGATGTCGTCGTCGGACAGGTCGGGCGCGATCTTGACCAGCATCGGCACGCGCCGGCCTTCGCGCGCGGCGAATTTCTCCTGCGCCTCGCGCAGGCTGCCGACCAGGCGGCGCAGCGACTGCTCCTCCTGCAGTTCGCGCAGGCCGGCGGTGTTGGGCGAGGAGATGTTGACGGTGATGTAGTCGGCCAGCGGATACACGCGTTCGAGGCAGTAGAGGTAATCGCTCTCCGCGTTCTCGTTCGGGGTGTCCTTGTTCTTGCCGATGTTGATGCCGAGCAGGCCGCGCTTGCGCCGCGCCTTGGCGACGTTGCGCACCAGCGCGTCGACGCCGTCGTTGTTGAAGCCCAGGCGATTGATCACGGCCTGCTGTTCGGGCAGGCGGAACATGCGCGGACGCGGGTTGCCGGCCTGCGGCTTGGGCGTGACGGTGCCGATCTCGATGAAGCCGAAACCCAGCGAGAGCAGGGCGTCGACGTGGGCGCCGTTCTTGTCCAGGCCGGCGGCCAGGCCGACCGGATTGGGGAAGCTGAGGCCGAAGACCTTGGTCGGCAGCGGCTTGGGCGGCCGCGCCATGAGTGGATTGAGGCCGCTGCGATAAGCGGTTTCCAGCGCCGTCAGGCCTAGGCCGTGCGCTCGTTCGGCATCCAGTCCGAAGAGAAAGGGTCGGGCAAGGCTGTACACGAGGTCGTCGGGGGCGCTCGGGGACGGGGACGCCGATTATCGCCCAAGCGGGTGGCTCGGGGCGAGCATGGCGTGTGGCGGTTGGCGGCGGGCGGGCTGGGCCGCAGCCGGCGGGATGGCGCGGCGGTTGCGCGATGCGCCCGGGGACGCATCGCGCAGGCGAGGTTATTGGTTGCCGCTCAGGGCCACGATCGTGGCCAGGCCGCCGAAGAACAGCACGATGACGATGAGGCTGAGCAGGGCGATGATCACCGAGCCCCAGCCCAGGATCAGGCCGCCGATAGCCAGGCCGTTGCCGTCGTAGCGGTCCGGTTCGCGGCGGATCTGGCCGCGCGCCATGTGGCCGGTGATGATGGCGCCGAGACTGCCGACCAGGGGCAGCAGGGTCCAGCCGAGGATGCCGGCGATCAGGCTGATGATGGCCAGGACATTGGTCTGGCGGACAGGCATTTGCATGGGGGACGTTCCCTCGTGATGTGAATATCGTCACAGCATACGACGGGCTCGCCGCGCCGGCATGTTCGCCGCGGGTTATCGCGACGACGCAAAGACGAAGCGGTCCGCAAAGCGCGTTCGCGGTCCGCGTTCGATCATGGCCGGTACCGGGCGCGTGCCGATGCCCGCGATAGATCAATCCGGCGGATAGCTCATCGCGCAGCCGCTGGCGGTCTCGCAGTCCCACATGGCTTCCAGGCAGGGCTGGGTGTCGCCGGGGCTGTTGCTTCGGCAGGCGTAATAGCCGGCCAGGCAGTGCTCGCATTGCGGCGCGGCGTAGGCGGTCAGGGCGGCGGCGAAGCCGAATACGCCGAAGGCCAGTGCGCTTAAGCGGATGCTGCGGTTCCGTGTGTCCACAAGACGTCCTTCACCGTCGCCAGTCCATCTGGCGAGCCCATGCTAGGGGCGGCGGCGCGGCGATTACGCCGAATACGTCGCGGTCTGCGATCGCCGGTGTGACGGACTTTTGCGCTTGCGATCACAAAACGGTGTGGTTGCCGGGGACTGCGTTGCGCTAGCCCGGGCTGCTGGAATCGATGGGCTCGACCAACACTTCGGCCGGCCTGAGGCAAAACCGCGGAGAGTTCTCGCCGAACCACAGGTAACCGTAAGCGTCGATGCGCAAAACCGGCAGTGACTGGCCTTCGAAGCGGCGCAGCTCCGCGACCTCTGGCTCGGGCAGGTCGTGGATCAACCAGTCGGGCAAACAGGGAATGCATACCCGCGTGCCTGCACCGATGGGCTGGCCCGCGGCATCCGTTGCCGCCAGGGGATACCCCGGCGGCAACGGACCTGGCGTTCGATCGGAGAACGGCATCGCCGCCCGCGCTTACAGATCGAACTTGATGCCCTGCGCCAGCGGCAATGCGTCGGAGTAGTTGATCGTGTTGGTCTGGCGGCGCATGTAGGCGCGCCACGCGTCCGAACCCGACTCGCGACCGCCGCCGGTTTCCTTCTCGCCGCCGAACGCGCCGCCGATCTCGGCGCCGGAGGTGCCGATGTTGACGTTGGCGATGCCGCAGTCGGAACCCGCCGCCGACAGGAAAGCTTCGGCGGCCTTGAGGTTGGCGGTGAAGATCGACGACGACAGGCCCTGCGGCACGTCGTTCTGCAGCGCGATGGCTTCGTCCAGCGTTTTGAACTTCATCACGTACAGGATCGGCGCGAAGGTTTCGGTCTGCACCACTTCGGCGTCGTTGCTCAGGCCGGTGACGATGGTCGGCAGGACGAAGTTGCCCTTGCGCTCGATCTGCGCGCCGCCGGTCTCGACCTTGCCGCCGCTGGCCTTGGCCTTTTCGACCGCATCCAGGTAGGCCTGCACCGCATCGCGGCTGTTGAGCGGGCCCATCAGGTTGGCCGGGTCGGTCGGGTCGCCGATCTTCTTCTCGACCTGCTTGAACGCCGCGACCAGCTTGGCCAGCACGTCGTCATGGATCGACTCGTGCACGAACAGACGACGCGTGGTGGTGCAACGCTGGCCGGCGGTGCCGACCGCGCCGAACGCGATCGCCGGGATCGCCAGCTTCAGGTCGGCCGAAGCGTCGACGATGATGGCGTTGTTGCCGCCGAGTTCCAGCAGCGAGCGGCCCATGCGGCGCGCGACGCGCTCGCCGACCACGCGGCCGACCTTGGTCGAACCGGTGAAGCTGACCAGCGCGATGCGCTTGTCGTCGACGAAGTTCGAGGCCAGCTCGGTGCCGGCGTCGTTGAACAGGAAGAAGATGTCCGGGAAACCGGCGGCGCGCAGCGCTTCGTTGCAGATCTTCATCGAGGCGATCGCCGACAACGGGGTCTTCGGCGAGGGCTTCCAGATGGTGATGTCGCCGCAGATCGCCGCGATGAACGAGTTCCAGGCCCACACCGCGACCGGGAAGTTGAACGCCGAGATCACGCCGACCAGGCCGAGCGGATGCCACTGCTCGTACATGCGGTGACCCGGGCGCTCGGAGTGCATGGTCAGGCCGTACAGCTGGCGCGACAGGCCGACGGCGAAATCGCCGATGTCGATCATTTCCTGCACTTCGCCGTCGCCTTCCGGCTTGGACTTGCCCATTTCCAGCGCGACCAGCGAACCCAGCGCGTCCTTGTGCTTGCGCAGCGCGTCGGCGCACAGGCGGATCGCTTCGCCGCGGCGCGGGGCCGGGGTGGTGCGCCACACCGCGAAGGCGGCTTGGGCGCGTTCGACGATGGTGTCGTAATCGCTCTGCGAGGACGCCTGCACGCGCGCCAGCACTTCGCCGTCGGTGGGATTGATCGGCTCCAGCACGCCGGCGTCGGCGGTCTTCGACCATTCGCCATGACCGAGGTAGGTGCCGGACTCGTTGTCTTTGAGTCCCAGGGCGGCGAGAACGGGGTGGGTCATACCGAAAGCTCCAAGTGATGGTCGCGCCGTGGCGCGGCGAGACGGAAAGGGGACGCCCTCGCGGGCGCCGGCAGCGCGCATGAGCGGCGCTGCGTGGTTGGCGACCCCGACACGATTCGGACGTGTGACCTTCCCCTTAGGAGGGGGGCGCCGCGTCCAATCGAAGCGTGGGGTGCTCCGGCGAATTGTAGCCGGTGGGCCGCGGCGGTGCTCGGCAACGGCCGGTAACGGGCGCTTATGGCCGGTTATTGCATGTTGATTGCCCGTCATGGCCGGCATGGCTAGGCCGATCACGGCCGCGCGGCGGGCCGCGCCGGCCGCTGTCGATCCGGCGGTCGGCTTGCTTACTGGACCGTGCAGCTCAGGGTTACGGTCGCCTGATTGTTCGGTGCCGTCGCCGCCAAGGTTGCCAGCGCCACCCCTGCATCCAGTTGCGCGATGGTCAGGGTGGGTGCGGGGCAACCCGCGCCCGAGCAAGCTGCCGGGCCTGGGCAGATCAGCTCGCTGCGGCCGGCGATCGGATCGCGCAATACCGCGCCGGTCACCGCGTCCGGGCCGTTGTTGGTCACCACAATGGTGTAGGTGGTGATGGCGCCTTGAATCAAGGTGTCGTTGGCCTGGTCGACGTCGCCGTTCACGCCCGGGGTGTTGGTCTTGGTGATGGACAAGTCCGCGAGCGGTGCGCGGGTGTTGGCGAAGGTGCAGGTCAGGTCGTCGCCGGCTACCGGAGTGAGATTGAAACTGGTGCCGCTGCCGCTGGGCGTCTGTCCGCCCGAAAAGGCGTTGCTGCAGTTCCAGGCCGTGGTGTAGTTCGCCAGATTGGCGCCGGCCGCCGCCGTTTCCGACAGCGTATAGGCCGAGCCGATCGTGGCCGGGTCCACCGTCACGGTGCCGGTGGCGGTGCTGCCGCTGCCGGTGGTCGTCACCGGCGCCGGCGCGCCCGGGCCGGCCACGCTCAGTGCGAACTGATCGGCGGCAACGAAGCGTCCGAGCGGCAAGGACTTCTGCAGGCGAATCACCGGTCGCTTGATATTGGTGTAGGTACAGGTGGTCGCCGTGGTGCTGGTCGAGATCGTCAGCGAGCGTCCGGTCGCGCCCGACGCGAGCGTGGAGCCGCCGGCGCAGGCGACCGTCGTGAGGTAGTTCGCCTGGCTGCCGTTGGAAAAGGCTTCCGCCGGAAGCACGACGCTGTCGCCGGCATACACGGTGACCGCCGCGCCGGTATCGGTCTCGTTCGGTGTGTTCGCAGTGGAGGCGAGCGTCGGGTTGTTGGTGCCGCCCGTCGTCGTCACCGTAATCGCATTGTTGACTGTGGCGTTCTGCCAGGTCTTGGCCAGATTGATCTGCTGCGCGATGCGGGTATTGGTGAACGCGCAGCCGACGCCCGAGTCGGTCGGCATGGTGAAGCTGCCGCTAGCGCCGGTGCCGCTCGCCACCAGCGTGTTGTTCGAGATGCGCCGGCATTCCCAGGTGATGGTGTAGTTCGCCGCGCTGCCGGTGGTGAAGGTTTCGCTGAGGGTGACCGTTTGGCTCGGCAAGCCGTTCGCGGTCGCCGCGGTCGTCGTGGCCGGCGGCGTCGAGGTGCCGGCGGTAGGATTTTCTGCGCCCGCTCCTGCGAGAGTCAGGCTGACGGTATCGCCGCTCTTGCCGTTGACCCAGGTCTTGCCCAGGGTGATCGGCAGGTTGGGCACATTGGCCGAGCCGAAGCCGACGCCCAGGTTGTCCGTCACCAGACCGACCGCCGTCAATACCAGACGGTCGAAGGTGGTGTTATGGGTATCGATGAAAACCAGCGTGTCGGGATAGTTGCCGCCGGTCGCCGACGGAAACGACGACAGCGTGTAGGTCGCGGTGGATGCGTTCCAGGTGTAGTTCGTCGGCGTGCCGGTGGGCGGATACGGGTCGACGACCGTCACTGTCCAGGTGCTGGTGTTGATCGGAACGCCTTGATAGTAGGCATCGAAGTTATAAGTGAACGGCCCGGTGACGCCGGTATCGCCGGAACCGGGGTCGAATAACGAAATGATGGTGTTGTCGGGCGAGGTGACGCTGCCGTTGAATTTGAAGTCGACGACGGTCGTGGAAACCGCCGCGGGCGGCGCATCGTCCGGTGCGCGCGGAAATTCGCCCTCGAAACCGAAGTGGAAGATTCCGGTCACGCCGCCGACAGAGTTGGCGTATGCGTCGGAGTAAGCGGGGGCGCCGAAGCCGCTCGCGGTAATGGTGGTTTGATGATTCTCGGTGAATCCATAGACCTGCCCGGCGCCGGTGCGGGTCATATCGACCGTGCCGGTAATAGAGCTTCCACCGGGCGCCCACAGCCAGGTTCGCGTGGCGGTCTGGCCGCTGTTCAAAATGCCCGGATTACCGCCCGACAAGGTGACCCAGTTGGTTTGCGCGAAAGCACCGCCGGCGAATCCGAATGCCGACATCGCCGCAAACAGGCAGAGGAAGGCGCGTCTCGAAAATCGTATGCCCGGCCTGCGCCGGCTCACAGAAAGCAGGGCTGCGCCTGGCGGCAGCAGGGCACTGGATGACCTCGGCATGGAACCTTCCCCCTGAGAACGGCTGTAGCAACTCGATGCCAGCGGTTCGTCGGTTGTTCCGACAGAGCGCAAGCATAGGGCCGCATGTTCCGTCGTACGTAGAGAAATACGCCAAATTCAGGGCAATCACACTTATTTTTTGTTCATGGCCGCTGGCCGAAGACGGCGCTGTTCGACGTTATGTGCGCGATGCCGGCAGGTAAGTGGCCGGGGCGGATCGAACCGCACAAAGATGGCGAGTGTTCGATGTGTCGTTCGTGCCGGCCGAGCAGACGTGACGCATTGGTGCCGGCAGCGTGTTTGCCGCCGTCGGGCCGTTGCCCGACCGGGTGAAGTCCGAGTCGAATGCGATGAGCGGAGCCATCGGGACTTGGAAGCGCGCGCTTGCTTGCTGTCTCGCCCAGCCCTTAGGTTGGCGACCCCGACACGATTCGAACGTGTGACCTTCCCCTTAGGAGGGGGATGCTCTATCCAGCTGAGCTACGGGGCCGTTGCGATTTCACGGTGTAGCCGGCTGCTCTACGACCGCGCTGCGCCTGAGTGCAGCGAGCCGGAGGATTGTACCCGGGGCGGCCGTGGCCCGGCCACGACCGTGTCCGGCGGCTGGGCCGGGACGCCGCATAGCCGTGCTTGCGCGCTGCGCTACAACGCTCGCGGCCGGGTTCGTCGCAGGCGGCTGGTCCCGCGGGGGCCAGGCCACGGCGCGCCCGATCGCGCGTAGCGGCGCGTCCGAGTCGGCAAGCTCGGCTGCAACGTGCCGCGGCCGGCATCGTGAAGCCGAGTCCGGGGTTGTCGGACCAGCGGTACGGAAAATCCGGGTCATCTGGATTAATGTGTCGCTTGGCACAGTTTTTATTGTGACGAGTTGTCCGCAAACGGGCTCGTTCCGCGTTAACTGTTTCCAACGAAGCGCCTCAGGGAGGGGCGCTTGTGTTCCGGGTACCGGTTTCGACCGGACGCTCGTCGGGCCTTGGGGTAGGCCGCGAGCGCATAGGCCCAGGACTTTTTGCAGGGGAGCACTCGCGTTCGTGGCGCACAGGCCGTGCGCGCGATCGCGTGTGCGAGGGTTTCGTGCAACCGCGATGCGGTTCGCCTAGGGGGCGAGATGATGCTTATGAAGACGTTGCGATTCCGTGCGGGCGCGACCACGCGCCTGTGTCTCGATCCGGCCCTGCGCGCGGCTCGCGGCGCCATGGCCCGGCTGAGCGGCCTGCTGTTGCTGGCGGGGCTCGGCATTACCGGTACGGCGCAAGCGCAAAGTTGCGGTGTCGGCGAAACGCCGGCGGCGTTCGGTTTCACCGGCGGCGAGCAGACCCTCACCGTGCCGGCCGGCGTGCATTCGCTGACCGTCTACCTCAGCGGCGCCCAGGGCGGCGCCGGTCGCAGCGGCGCCGGCACCATCGGCGGCAGCCCGAACTCACCCGGTGGCACCGGCGGCCTGGGTGGGCGGGTGCGCGGCACCCTGGCGGTCACGCCCGGCGCGACCTTGTCGATCTGGGTCGGCGGGCAGGGCTCGCAGGCGGTCAATCCCGGCGGCATCGGCGAGGGCGTCGACGGCATCGGCGGCGGCGCCACCGACCTGCGCGTCGGCGGCAACGGCATCGGCAACCGCGTCGGCATCGCCGGCGGCGGCGGTGGCGGCGGTAACGCCGGCTGGAGCACCGCGAACGTCATCGCGGGCGGTGCCGGCGGTGTCGGCGGCGGCGGCACGGGCGGCGCAGGCGCGGACGTGCCGGGCGGCCCCGGCCCCTACGGCGGCGGTGGCGGAGCGGTCGGCACCGGCGGTGCGGGCGGCGGTGGCTGCGGCAGCTTTCCGGCCACTGCCGGCAACGCGGCCAATGGCAACGGCGGCGACGCCTTCAACTTCTCCGGTTCCTTCAGCGGTGCCGGCTTCGGCGGCGGCGGCGGCGGCGGTGCCACGGTCGGTGCCGGCGGCGGCGGTGCCGGCGTCGGTACCGTCACTTGCCAGCAGAACTGGAACGGCGGCGGTGGCGGCGGTGCGGGCGGCAGCTCGGGCGCGACCGGCCTGAGCGCCGTCACCATCAACAACGGCGTGCAAGCCGGCAACGGCGCGGCCTTGGTCTGCTTCGCCCCGACCCAATTCGCGGTCGGC
Organism: Lysobacter sp. ESA13C; assembly: GCF_019970005.1. Lineage (NCBI taxonomy): Bacteria > Pseudomonadati > Pseudomonadota > Gammaproteobacteria > Lysobacterales > Lysobacteraceae > Lysobacter > Lysobacter sp. ESA13C. Next base: position 57,397 of record NZ_JAHXYK010000006.1, read on the forward strand.
GGTTCGGCCAGCGGCCAGACCGGCCCGGTCACCCTGCAACTCGCCGCGACCAATCCGGTCAGCTCGCAGCAGGTGGTGGTGGCGCAGGCCGCCAGCAGCTTCGTCTTCGCCACACGCCTGCCACAGGGCGCGAACTGGAACGTCAGCGTGCTCAGCAATCCCGCCGGCCAGCTGTGCAGCGTCGCGCCGTCCAGCGGTGCGGCGATCGCCGCCGACGTGACCAACCTCGTGCTGAGCTGCGTCACGGTGGCGGTGACGGTCAATCCGGCCACCTTGCCCAATGGCGCGCTCGCGACCGCGTATTCGCAGACCCTCAGCGCCACCAGCGGCAACGGCGGCGTCGCTCCGTATACCTTCGCGGTCACCGCCGGCGCCTTGCCGCCGGGCCTGGCCCTGTCGAACGGCGGTGCGTTGTCGGGCACCCCGACCGCCGCGGGTTCGTTCAATTTCACCGTGCAGGCGACTTCGAGCAACGGTTTCAGCGGCACGCGCGCCTACACCCTGGTGATCGCGCAGGGGAGCCAGGCGATCACCGCCTTCGCCGCCAATCCGGCCTCGCCGGTGTACGCGCCGGGCGGCAACTTCACCGTCTCGGCCACCGGTGGCGCATCGGGTAACCCGGTCGTCTTCGCCAGCACCACGCTTGCGGTCTGTACCGTCGCCGGCAATACGGTGACGACGGTGGCGGCCGGCAACTGTGCGCTTACCGCCGATCAGGCCGGCAATGCCAACTACACGGCCGCGCCGCAGGCGACGCTTGCGGTGACCATCGGCCCTGCCAGTCAGGCCATCAGCGCGTTCGCGGCCAATCCCGCCGCGCCGGTGTACTCGCCGGGCGGCAGCTTCACCGTCTCGGCGACCGGCGGCGCCTCGGGCAATCCGGTGGTGTTCGCCGGCACCACGCCGGCGGTCTGCACGGTGAGCGGCAACACGGTGACGATCGTCAGCGCGGGCAATTGCGCGCTGACCGCCGACCAGGCCGGCAACGCCAACTACAGCGCCGCCGCGCAGGCGACTTTGGCGGTCGCGATCGGCGTGGCGACGCAGTCGATCAGCAACTTCGCTGCCAATCCGGCCGCGCCGGTGTACGCGCCGGGCGGCAGCTTCACGGTCTCGGCGACGCCGGGCCTGTCGAGCAGCCCGGTGGTGTTCGGCAGTGTTACGCCGAGCGTGTGTACGGTGGCCGGCAGCACGGTGTCGATGCTCAGCGCGGGTACCTGTTCGCTCACCGCCGATCAGGCCGGCGACAGTAACTACAGCGCTTCGCCCCAGGTCAGCTTGAACGTGATCATTGCCCTGGCGGCCCAGGCGATCACCGACTTCGCGGCCAACCCGGCGGCGCCGGTGTTCGCGGCCGGCGGCAGCTTCGCGGTCTCGGCCACACCGGGCGCCTCGACCAGTCCGGTGGTGTTCGCCAGCATCACGAGTTCGGTGTGTACGGTGAGCGGCAGCACCGTGACGATGTTGAGCGCGGGCACCTGTTCGCTGACGGCCGACCAGGCCGCCGACGGCAACTACAGCGCCGCGCCGCAACTGACGCTGGACGTGACCATCGGCGCGGCCGCTCAGGCCATCACCGCTTTCAGCGCGAATCCGGCAGCGCCGGTGTACACGCCGGGCGGCAGCTTCACGGTGTCGGCCAGCGGCGGAGCCTCGGGTAATCCGGTGGTGTTCGCCAGCACTTCGCCGGCGATCTGCACCGTCAGCGGCAATACGGTCAGCACGCTGGGATCGGGCACGTGTTCGCTCACCGCCGACCAGGCCGGCAACGCCAACTACACCGCCGCGCCGCAAGTCGCCTTGCAAGTGATCATCGCCGGCGCCACGCCGAACCTGGCCTGGATCGGCGACCTCGCCAAGACCGTCGGCGAGGCGGCCTTCGATCTGCCCGACCCGAGCAGCAACAGCAACGGCGCCTTCAGCTTCAGCAGCGCCAATACGGCGGTGGCGACGGTCAGCGGACGCAGGGTGACGATCGTCGGTGCCGGCGTGGCGACCCTGGTCGCGACCCAGGCGGCCAGCGGCAGTTACCTGCAGGCTTCGATCGATGCCACCTTGACGGTGACCGGCCGACCCGACCCGACCCGCGATCCCAGCGTGGTCGGTGGCTTGCAAGCGCAAGTCGACGCCAGCGTGCGCTTCGCTTCGGCGCAGCAGTCCAACATCCACGACCGCCTGCGCCAGCAGCGCTTCGCCGGCGCCAACCGTTCCAGCAACGACATGGCCCTCAACCTGAGCAGCCGCTCGGGCGGGGCGATGTCGCTGACCGCCGGCCAGGTGATGTCGATCGATCCGGTGCGCCTGCCGGAAGGCTGGGGCCTGTGGACGGCCGGCAGCATCACCAACGGCCAGCGCGAACGCAACGCGCGCAGCGACGGCTTCGACTTCCAGAGCGACGGCCTCACCGTCGGTGCCGACTGGCGCATCGGCGAGCGCTTCCTGCTCGGCGTCGCCGGCGGTTTCGGCTGGAACGACACCGACCTGGACGACGGCCGCTCGAAGCTCGATGCCGAGCAGCGCGCGTTGTCGCTGTACGGCCTGTGGCGCCCGAGCGAACGCTGGTTCGTCGACGGCATCCTCGGTTGGGGCCGCCTGGATTTCGACATCCGCCGCTACAGTGCGACGGCCGGTGCCACCGCTTCGGCCGAGCGAGAAGGCGACCAGGTGTTCGGTTCGCTCACCGCCGGTTACGAACACGGCGGCGGCAACGGCATGATGCTGACCGGTTACGGCCGCCTCGACAGCAGCCGCACCAAGCTCGACGGCTATCGCGAGACCGGGCTGGGCATCTACGACCTGAGCTACGGCTCGCAGACCGTCGAGAACAGCGGTGCATCGCTGGGCGTGGAAGGCAGCCTGCCGATCGTGACCGCACGCGGCAACATCTTCCGTCCGTACTGGTTGCTCGAATACCGCGAGTCGATCGACAACCGCAGCGACGTCAACCTCAACTACGTGATCATGCCGGTCGCCAACGACTACGTGCTGGGCCTGCGCAGCTACGGCGACAACGCGTTGAGCTACGGCGCCGGCATGGACATGACCTTCTCCAGAGGTTGGAAGCTGTCGCTGCTGATGCGTCGCCAGCACGGCAGCGGCCAGGACCCGAGCACCAGCTTCGGCCTGCTGCTGTCGTTCTCGCCGGGCCTGCAGTCGGGCGCGGCGATGATGGCCCCGAGCGCGCAGGACGTAGCGATGGAGACGGAGGCGGCGGCCACGAAGACGCCGGAGACCGGGCGCTGAGTGGGCGCTGTTGAGTCGCGGTTAGCCGGCTGCAAAGCGCAACCGCGAAGTTGATTGAAACGATGCACTCAGAACGCTCCGGGCTCGCACCCGGAGCGTTCTGCTTTTCGGGTAACCGAAGTAATTTTCGCAAGCGTAGTCAGCCGAAGCTGCAGGGAAGCGGCTGCTTTATGGCGATGTCCGATTGCGTCCTGGCTCCGGACACCGGCTTGGTATTTCACCGCTTCGGCTGTCGCGGCTTGCGCCGCTCCTACCCAAAAGCGCGTCGCCGCAATCGGGTAGGAGCGGCGCGAGCCGCGACCAATCGAAGTAATTTTCGCAAGCGTAGTCAGCCGAAGCTGCAGGGAAGCGGCTGCTTTACAGCGATGTCCGATTGCGTCCTGACTTCGGTTGCTGGCGTGGTATTGCACCGCTTCGGCTGTCGCGGCTTGCGCCGCTCCTACCCAAGAGCGTATCGCCGCCACCGGACTCATAACGACAACGCCCCGCTCGAAGCGGGGCGTTGTCGTATTTGCGACGGGGCCTGCGGAGGCTTACTCCACCGACAAGCCTTCGACCTTCTGCCAGCCGCGCGGCAACAGGCCGCCGCGGGTGGCGCGGGCGCCGAGATAGGGCTCCAGGTCTTTCCAGGACAGGCTCATGGTGCGCGCGCCCGACTTGACGGTCAGGGTGCCGCCCGGGGCCACCACGGCGACGGCGATCACGCGTTCGGTGCCGAGCTTGGCCTTGGGGATGTCGATGATCTTGTTGCCCTTGCCCTTGTCGAGCTCAGGCAGCTCCGACACCGGGAAGGCGAGCAGATGGCCGACGTTGGTCACCGCGACCACGCGATCCTGCTCGACATCGCCGACCTGCGCCGGTTGCAGCACCTTCGCATTCGGGGTCAGCGACAGCATCGCCTTGCCCGCCTTGTTGCGGCCGGTCAGGTTCTCGAAGCGGGTCACGAAGCCATAGCCATGACTGCTGGCGAGAACGAAGCGCTGATCGTTGTCGCCAGCCGCCAGGGTCTGGAACGACGCGCCCGGTGCCGGCGAGAAACGGCCGGTCAAGGGTTCGCCGTTGCCGCGCGCCGAGGGCAGGCCGTGGATCAGGGTCGAGTAGGAACGGCCGGTCGAATCCAGGAACGCCACCTGCTGGGTGCTGCGTCCGCGCGCCGCGCCGAGCAGGCCGTCGCCGTCGCGATAGCTGAGCGTGGCGGCGTCGATCTCGTGGCCCTTGGCCGCGCGCACCCAGCCCTTTTCGCTGATGACCACGGTCATCGGCTCGCTGGCGACCAGCTCGGTTTCCGACAGGGCCTGGGCGGCGTTGCGCGAGACCAGCGGCGAACGGCGCGCGTCGCCGAACTTCTTGGCGTCGGCCAGCAATTCGTCCTTGATCAGCTTCTTGAGCTTGGCCTTGCTGCCGAGGGTGGCGATCAGTTGTTCGCGCTCGGCGGCCAGTTCGTCCTGCTCGCCGCGGATCTTCATTTCTTCCAGGCGCGCGAGCTGGCGGAGCCGGGTTTCCATGATGTAGTCGGTCTGCTCTTCGCTGAGGCCGAAACGCTTCATCAGCACCGGACGCGGTTCGTCCTCGCTGCGGATGATGCGGATCACTTCGTCGAGATTGAGGAACGCGACCAGCAAGCCTTCCAACAAGTGCAGGCGGCGCTCGACCTTTTCCAGGCGGTGGGTCAGGCGGCGGGTGACGGTGTCGGTGCGGAAGCTCAGCCACTCGCTCAGGAAGGCCTTGAGCCCCTTGACCTGCGGCCGGCCGTCCAGGCCGATCACATTCATGTTGATCCGGTAGCTCTTCTCCATGTCCGTTGTCGCGAACAGATGGCCCATGAGCTGTTCGACGTCGACACGGTTGGAGCGCGGCACCAGCACGATGCGGGTCGGGTTGGCGTGGTCGGACTCGTCGCGGATGTCTTCCAGCCAGGGCAGCTTCTTGGCCCGCATCTGGGTCGCGATCTGTTCGATGACCTTGCCCGGCGAGGCCTGGTAGGGCAGCGCGGTGACGACGATGTTCGGGCCGTCCTTCTCGAAGATGGCGCGCGCGCGCACGCTGCCCAGGCCGGTCTCGTACATCGCCAGCAGGTCGCTGCGCGAGGTGATGATCTCGGCCGGGGTCGGATAGTCCGGGCCCAGCACGTGCTCGCACAGGTCGCGGGTGGTGGCGTCGGGGTCGTCGAGCAAGCGCACGCAGGCGCTGACGATCTCGTTGAGGTTGTGCGGCGGCACGTCGGTGGCCATGCCGACCGCGATGCCGGTGGTGCCGTTGAGCAGCAGGTGCGGCAGGCGCGCCGGCATCCAGGTCGGTTCTTCCAGGGTGCCGTCGAAGTTCGGGGTCCAGTCGACCGTGCCCTGGCCGAGCTCGCCGAGCAGCACTTCGGCGATCGGGGTCAGCTTCGATTCGGTGTAGCGCATCGCCGCGAACGATTTGGGATCGTCGCTGGAACCGAAGTTGCCCTGGCCCTCGACCAGCGGATAGCGGTACGAGAACGGCTGCGCCATCAGCACCATCGCCTCGTAACAGGCGCTGTCGCCGTGCGGGTGGTACTTACCGATCACGTCGCCGACGGTGCGCGCGGATTTCTTCGGCTTGGCCCCGGCGTTGAGGCCGAGTTCGCTCATCGAGTAGATGATGCGGCGCTGGACCGGTTTGAGGCCGTCGCCCAGGAAGGGCAGGGCGCGGTCCAGGACCACGTACATCGAGTAGTCGAGGTAGGCGCGCTCGGCGTACTCGCGCAGGGGAATCTGTTCGAAGCCGTGGAAAACCGGACGTACGGGATCAGTCATGGAACCTTTGAGGCGGGGTAGGGCTGAGCCGGGATTCTAACCGGGGACGGCTGGGCGGATGTGGACGGGGTGTCGTGGACGGGCGATGTGGACGGAGCGTGGACCGGCGCGGGCATCGTGCGGCAGCCGTGCGGCAGCCGGTTCGGGCGCGAGGCGGTATTCTCGGCATCCGCGATCGCCCACGTTGAGACTGCCATGCCCTTGCGCGCACGCCTTCCCGCCTCGCTGATCCCTTGCCTGGCCTTGATCGGGGCGAGTGTGCTGCCGGTGGCGACGGCCCAGGCGCCGGGGCGTGAAGTGCCGGTGTATTCCTACCGGGTGGTCGCGCGCTATCCGCACGATGCCGGCGCGTTCACCCAGGGCTTGATCTTCAAGGACGGTTTCCTGTACGAGAGCACCGGCATGTACGGGCGCTCGTCGGTGCGCAAGGTCCGCCTGGCCGACGGCAAGGTGCTGGAGAAGACCGATCTGCCGGCCTCGGTGTTCGGCGAAGGCCTGACCGACCGCGGCCAGCAGTTGCTGGTGCTGACCTGGACCACGCAGACCGGCTACATCGTCAAGCTGCCGGGGCTCGCGGTGACCGGCAACTTCGCCTATCCGGGCGAGGGCTGGGGCCTGGCGCGCTCGGCCGACACGATCTACATGAGCGACGGCACCGCGCAGATCCGTTTGCTCGATCCGAAGTCGCTGCGCGAGCGCTCGCGCATCCGGGTGACCTTCAACGGCAAGCCGCTGCCGCAGCTCAACGAACTGGAATGGGTCGACGGCGAGCTGTTCGCCAACGTCTGGATGACCGACAGCATCGTCCGCATCGACCCGAACAGCGGCCGGGTCGTCGGTCGCATCGACCTGGGCGGCCTGCTCGCGCGCCACGGCACCCGCAGCCGCGGCGCCGACGTGCTCAACGGCATCGCTTACGACGGCGCGCGCAAGCGTCTGTTCGTGACCGGCAAGTTGTGGCCGGATCTGTTCGAGATCGAACTGGTGCCGCCGGCGCCGCGCGCGGTCAAGCCGCGCTGAGAGAACCTCGCAGACCGACCTGTTGAACACGGTCTTCTTGGGCAAGCGTCCTTGAGGCGAGGGGCGCCGTTCCGGCGCGGCTTCGCGCCGTGCGCGATCTGCAAAGCACGATGGCCGGTTGATGCGACCGTTTGATGCGACCGTGCCGAAAGGCACTGTCGTCGTACGGGCCGATATGGGCGCGGCCGGCGATAACCGCGCCAGCTGACGAATTTGTCAGCCAAGCGACAGCTTGCTGTCCGTGGCCGCCGCCTAGAGTCGTCGCACGGTCTGCTTTCCTCCCCTCGCGGGCCGTCGCGGCGCGCTCCGGTGCGCCGCTCCATCGACCCGCCACGGATGCCGCCATGTCGCCCACGCCCGTCTCCACGCTTTCGCCCCGCGCCCGCAAGACCGTTTTCGCCGCCGCTGTATCGCTCGCGGTCGTCGCCGGAGGGCTGGCCTGGGGCGCTTTCGGCAGCCGCGGCGCGCCGCCGCCGGCGCCACCGCCGCCGGTTCCGGTGACGACGATGCGGGTCGAGCGCCGCGACGTGCCGCATTGGCAGGAAACCATCGGCACGGTGACCTCCCTGCAGAGCACGGTGCTGCGCCCGCAGGTCGATGGCGTGCTGACCCAGGTGCTGTTCCGCGAAGGCCAGCAGGTCAAGCGCGGGCAGTTGCTCGCGCGCATCGACGACCGCAGCATCGCCGCGAATCTCGACGGCGCCCAGGCCGCATTGGCGCGCGATGCGGCGCAACTGCGCGCGGCGAAATCCGACCTCGACCGGTTCCGCCAGTTGTCCGGCAGCCAGTTGATCGCCCGCCAGATGCTGGAACAGCAGGCCGCTTCGGTGCAGCAGTTGCAGGCCACCGCGCAGGCCAACCAGGCGGCGATCGACGCCACTCGCGTGCAACTGTCGCATACCCGAATCTTGTCGCCGATCGACGGCCGCGTCGGCCTGCGCCGCGTCGATCCGGGCAATGTGGTGCGCGCCGGCGACGACGACGGCCTGGTCACGGTGCAGCAGGTCGATCCGATCTCGGTGATGTTCACCCTGCCGCAGGACCAATTGCCGGGCCTGCGCCAAGCCCAGGCCGCCGGCGCGGTCGAGGTGCAGGCGCTCGACCGCGACGCCGGCGTGGTGCTGGCGCAAGGCGAGTTGAGCGTGATCGACAACCAGATCGACGACGCCACCGGCACCGTGCGCATCCGCGCGGTGTTCAAGAATTCGCAGGACCGCCTGTGGCCCGGGCAATTGGTCAGCGTGCGCGTGCGCACCGGCACCAGCGCGGCCGCGACCGTGGTCGCCAGCGAAGCGGTGCAGCGCGGCGCCGACGACCACTTCGTCTACCGCCTCGAGGCCGGCAACAAGGTCGCGCTGGTGCCGGTGCGGATCGAGTACCAGGACGACAAACTCGCCGTGGTCAGCGGACTGCAGGCCGGCGACGTGGTGGTGCGCGACGGCCAGTCGCGACTCAAACCCGGCATGACCGTGGCGCCGACCGCGCCGACCGTACGCGCCGCGCCGGGCAACGCCGTGGCGGCGCGCGTGGCGGGGGCGCCGTGAGCGGTCGCGTCTCGATTTCCGGCTGGTTCGTTCGCCATCCGGTCGCGACCACGCTGCTGACCGCAGCGGTGCTGTTGCTCGGCTTGTTCGCCTTGCCGCGGCTGCCGGTGGCGCCGTTGCCGCAGGCCGAGTTCCCGACCATCCGCATCGATGCTTCGCTGCCCGGCGCCAGTGCCGAGACCATGGCCTCGGCGGTGGCGACGCCGCTGGAGACGCAGCTGACCGCGGTGCCGGGCATCAGCGAGATGACCTCGACCAGCGCCCTGGGCAGCACCTCGATCACCTTGCAGTTCGTGCTCGACAAAAGCATCGACACCGCCGCCCAGGAAGTGCAGGCGGCGATCAACAACGTTTCCGGGCGCCTGCCGCGCGACATGCCGAGCCTGCCGCGCTGGACCAAGATCAACCCCGCCGACAGCCCGATCCTGATCCTGAGCATGCATTCGCCGCTGATGCCGCTGACCGAGCTCAGCGACCTCGCCGAGACCCGCTTCGCGCGCAGCCTGAGCCAGATCGACGGCGTGTCGGAAGTCTTCGTCGCCGGCCAGGTGCGGCCGGCGATGCGCATCCAGGCCGCGCCCGAGCGCCTGGCCGCGATCGGCCTGACCCTGGCCGACCTGCGCAACGTCGCCCAGAGCGCCAGCGTCAACCAGGCCAAGGGCGCGGTGATCGGCGCGCGGCGCATGTCGACCCTGGAAACCAACGACCAGTTGTTCAAGGCCGAGGACTACGAGCGCCTGGTGGTGACCTATCGCAACGGCGCGCCAGTGCGGCTGGGCGACGTCGCCCGCATCAGTTTCGGCGGCGAGAACGATTACGTACGCGCTTGGCCGAACGGCAAGGACGGGGTAATGCTGGTGGTGTTTCGCCAGCCCGGCGCCAACATCATCAAGACCACCGACGCGGTGCTCGAAGCGTTGCCGCGGTTGCGCGCCAATCTGCCGGCCAGCGTCGAGGTCGAGGTCTTCAACGACCGCACCCGCACCATTCGTGCCTCCTTGCACGACGTCGAGCTGACCCTGGTCCTGACCGTGCTGCTGGTGATCGTGGTAATGGGCCTGTTCCTGCGCGAACTTTCCGCCACCCTGATCGTCGGCGCGGTGCTGGTGGTGGCCCTGGTGGCCACGTTCGCGGCGATGTACGCCCTGGGCTTCACTCTCAACAACCTCACCTTGGTGGCGCTGGTGATCGCCGTGGGTTTCGTGGTCGACGACGCCATCGTCGTGGTCGAGAACACCCATCGTCATCGCGAAGCCGGCATGCCGATGCTGCAGGCGGCGCTGCAGGGCGCCAGCGAGATCGGCTTCACCGTGGTGACCATCGGCGTGTCGCTGATCGCCGCCTTCATCCCCTTGTTGTTCATGGGCGGCGTGGTCGGGCGCCTGTTCGCCGAGTTCGCGCTGACCGTGACCGTGGCGATCGCGATTTCGATCGTGGCGTCGTTGACGCTCGCGCCGATGCTGGCCTCGCGCTTCATGCGCAAGTCCTCCGGCCATGCCGATGCCGCCGGCACCTGGTCGGGACGGTTGCTCGCCGGCTACGACCGCAGCCTGCAATGGGCGCTGGCCCATCAACGCCTGATGCTCGCCGGTTTCGGCCTGACCGTGGCGATCGCGGTCGCTTCCTATGCGCTGATCCCGAAGGGCTTCTTTCCGTCGCAGGACACCGCCTTCGTGTTCGCCACCACCGAAGCTGCGCAGGACATTTCCTACGAGGACATGGTCGCCAAGCACAAGCAACTGGCGCAGCTCGCCGCCGAAGACCCGGCCCTGCAGAGCTGGGGCCATTCGGTCGGCGCCACGGCCGGCAGTTCGACCATGTCCAACGGCCGGTTCTGGTTCGTGCTCAAGGACCGCGGCGATCGCGACGTGTCCGCCGACGAGTTCATCGACCGCATGCGCGGCAAGCTGTCGCAGGTGCCGGGCATCACCATCTTCATGCGCTCGGCGCAGGACATCAACATCGGCGCCGGGCCCTCGCGCACCCAATACCTGTACGCCCTGCGCGGCGCCGACAGCGCCGAACTGGGGCTGTGGGCCGATCGCCTGACCCAGCGCCTGGCGAGCTTGCCGGAGCTGCGCGACGTGTCCAACGACCAGAAGATCGGCGCCAGCATCGTGCGCCTGGCGATCGACCGCACCGCCGCGGCGCGTTTCGGCCTGAGCGCCCAGGACATCGACAATGCGCTGTACGACGCCTACGGCCAGCGCCAGATCAACGAGTTCCAGACCGAGACCAACCAATACCGGGTGATTCTCGAAATCGACCCGCGCATGCGCGGCAGCATCGACAGCCTGGCTTACTTCCATCTGCGTTCGGCCACCACCGGGCAGATGGTGCCGTTGTCGGCGGTGGCGCGGGTCGAACCGCCCGGCAACGGGCCCTTGTCGATCAGCCACAACGGCCTGTCGCCGGCGGTCAACATCTCCTTCAACCTCGCCGCCGGCGTCGCCCTCGGCGATGCGGTCGCCGCACTCGACCGGGCCAAGGCGGAGATCGGCATGCCGAGCAGCGTCAGCGGCAATTTCCAGGGCTCGGCGCAGGCCTTCCAGGACTCGCTGGCGACCCAGCCGCTGCTGATCCTGGCCGCCTTGCTCGCGGTCTACATCATCCTCGGCGTGCTCTACGAGAGTTTCGTCCACCCGCTGACGATCCTGTCGACTCTGCCGTCGGCCGGCATCGGCGCGGTCTTGCTGCTGTGGGTGTGGCGCCTGGATTTCTCGATCATGGCCCTGATCGGCATCGTGTTGCTGATCGGCATCGTCAAGAAGAACGGCATTTTGCTGGTCGACTTCGCCCTGGATGCGCAACGCCGGCGCGGCCTGTCGCCGACCGCGGCGATCCACGAGGCCTGCCTGACCCGGTTCCGCCCGATCATGATGACCACCCTGGCGGCCTTGCTCGGCGCGATTCCGCTGATGATCGGCTTCGGCACAGGCGCGGAGTTGCGCCAGCCGCTCGGCGTGGCGGTGGTCGGCGGCCTGCTGATCAGCCAGGTCCTGACCCTGTACAGCACGCCGGTGATCTATCTGGCGCTGGACCGGCTGTTCCTGCGCCGTCGCCGCGAGGCGGCGCAGGCGGCCTCGCCCGGGCCGGTCGACCCGGCCCGCTCGGCCGACCCGGCCGCAGCGGCGACGGCCTGAGCGGCGGTACGATGTCGGCCCAGGTACTGCCCGCAAGCTCGGTGTCGCGATGAAGCTGCTGATCGTCGAAGACGAAATCAAGACCGCCGATTACCTGCGCGACGGCCTGGCCGAGCAGGGCTGGGCGGTCGATGTCGCCCGCGACGGCGTGTCCGGCCTGCACCTGGCGCGCGAACTCGACTACGACGTGATCGTGCTCGACGTGATGCTGCCCGGCATGGACGGCTTCGCGGTGCTGCGCGAACTGCGCACGCGCAAGCAGACGCCGGTGATCATGCTGACCGCGCGCGACCGCATCGACGACCGCGTGCATGGCCTCGGCGCCGGCGCCGACGATTACCTGGTCAAGCCGTTCTCTTTCATCGAGTTGTTGGCGCGCTTGCAAGCGCTGGTGCGGCGCGGCCGCCAGCAGGAGCCGACCGAGCTGCAGATCGGCGATCTGTCGATCAACTTGATCGCGCGCCGCGCCCATCGCGACGGCTGCCGCCTGGATCTGACCGGCAAGGAATTCGCCTTGCTGGCCTTGCTGGCGCAACGCCGCGGCCAGATCCTGTCGAAGACGGTGATCGCCGCACAGGTCTGGGACATCAATTTCGACAGCCACACCAACGTGGTCGAGGTCGCGATCAAGCGCCTGCGCACCAAGATCGACGGTCCCTTCCGCGACAAGCTGCTGCACACCGTGCGCGGCATGGGCTACGTGCTGGAGGCGCGCGAGGGCGAGCAGGGCGAGGGCCCGTCGCAGTCGGGGCGGGCCTCGGCATGAGGCCTTTCAGCGATATCTCCATCGCCCAACGCCTCGCGGCGATGTTCGCGCTCGCCGCGCTGTTGGTGTTCACTCTGGTCGGCGTCACTCTGTACCAGGTGTTGGAAAACCAGATCGTGCGTTACCAGCGCGCCGAGCTGGAGACCAAGTTGCGTTCGGTCGCCGGCAGCGTCGCCATGTGCGACACCCGCGAGCGTTGGTACAAGGTGCAGGACAAGGTCGAGAACCTGACCTCCAGCGATCGCAGCATCCGCATCTGGGCCTGGAGCGGCGATGCCGGTTTCCGCATCGGCAGCGGCGAGCCGGAAGTGGACGTGCCGCGCAAGGGCGACCATGGCATGGGCCGCCTGTGGCTGAATGGCCACTCGGCGCCGTACCGCACCCTCAACGAATTGATTCCCGCGCACGGCGAGCGGCCGGCGGTGCGGTTGTGGATCGGCATCGATTCCTGGCCTTACGTGTCGGCCTTGCGCTCGTTCGTGCTGGCGCTGGTGGTGCTCGGCGTGGTCGGCACCGCGGTGGTGGCCTTGCTCGGCCACTGGATCGCGCGGGTCGGCCTGCGGCCCTTGCAGCGTTTGTCGAGCCAGGCGCAGGCCTTGAGCCCGAGCAACCTCTCGCAACGCCTGCAGCCGGCGCAGTTGCCGCCCGAGCTCGGCCATCTGACCGGCGCCTTCAACGGCGCCCTCGACCGGCTCGAAGGCGCCTACACCCGCCTGGATGCGTTCAATGCCGACGTCGCCCACGAACTGCGCACGCCGCTGACCAATCTGATGGGCCAGACCCAGGTCGCGCTGTCGCGGCCGCGCGAAGCCGCCCAGCTCGAGGACGTGCTGCAGTCGAACCTGGAAGAGCTCGAACGCATGCGCTGCATCGTCAACGACATGCTGTTCCTGTCGCGTGCCGACCAGGGCGACATCGCCCTGGATCGGGTCTGCGTGGCGCTCGCCGACGAAGTCGCCAAGACCGGCGAGTTCCTCGAGTACCTGCTCGAAGAAGCCGGCATGCGTCTGCGCATCGACGGCACCGCCGATGCCTGGATCGACACCGCGCTGTTCCGCCGCGCCATGACCAACCTGCTGCACAACGCGGTGCAGCACGCGACCCCGGGCTCGGAGATCGTGGTCGAACTCGGCAACGGCGGCGAAGGCGCGCGCGTCGCGGTGCGCAACCAGGGCTCCTCGGTGGCCTCCGAGCACCTGGTGCGCATGTTCGATCGTTTCTATCGCGTCGACGCCGCGCGCGAACACCGCGGCGAACGCCATCACGGCCTGGGCCTGTCGATCGTCAAGGCCATCGCGGTCCTGCACGGCGGCGAAGTATTCGCGAGCAGTGAAGAGGGTGCGACGACGGTGGGCTTCAACCTCGCCACACCGGCGGCCTGCACCAGCGCTACAGGGTAGGAGCGGCGTCCTGCTGGATTTCCTTCGGTCATAAGCCGCGGCCACACAGTTTCAGATTGCCGTGAACCCATCGATGGGCGTCGCTCGCATCGCTGATTCTCTGCTAGCCGCCGATGTGTCGCAGCTGGCTGCGGTTTCGCGGTCGCGGCTCGCGCCGCTCCTACCCAGGAGCGACGCAGCAAAGGGTAGGAGCGGCGCAAGCCGCGACCACGCGGTTTCAGATCGCCGCGAATCTGGCGGGGTCTGCCGTATAGCCAACTGGTTCTCCGCCTTAGTGGCGCCCGCGCGACTCAGCGGTGCAGGTCGCCCGCAGCTTCGGGTTGGTAGCGCAGGGCGAGCACGCGCAGTCGTGCGCTGCGGCCGCCGGGCAGGGGCCAGTCGATGCGGGCGCCGACCGACAGGCCGAGCAGGGCGGTGCCGATCGGCGCCAGGATCGAGATGCGTTCGGCGCTGCCGTCGGCGTCGCGCGGATACACCAAGGTGACTTCGCGCTCTTCGCCGCTGCTCTCGTCGAGGAAGCGGATCACCGAATTCATGGTGATGATGTCGGCCGGCATCTGCGCCGGTTCGACGAGGTCGGCGCGGTCGAGTTCGCGGCGCAGGCCGCGGGTGTCGAGAGCGGCGGCGAGCGGCTGTTCCAGCAGGGCTTCGAGCCGGTCGCAGTCCAGGCGCGACAGGGTCAGCGGAGGAGGCAGTCCCGAGGGATGGGGCAGGTGGTTCGGGTTCATTCGTGGATCTCCAAAGCAAGAACGGGCGACGCACGATGCGCCGCCCGCGGTTCAGGATGTTCGCGGACCTTAGCCCGGCGGCGAGGGGGCATCAAGCCGCAGGCGCTGCCCTGCCGCGCCGCTGCGCGGTCCGAACGCGGCAGGAATCGGATGGAACCGGGCCTCGGTGATGGAGCGCAGCAAGCGGAGCGTTCAGCACCGTTCGCCGGCGCCGACGGCGGCGCGATTGCGTCGGCGCGCGCATGGCGCGGGCCTTGCGCTGCAGTCCTCGCGAGCGCAACGGCTCGGACGCGGCCTTCCCGACCTTGCCTTAAATGCCGGTTGAAATAAGTTGCGACAAAACCGTTGACAGCCGACCCGCCGCAACGCAACATACGCGCCCCGCAGTACTGAACGTGTTGCGGCAGGCCCAGGTGGCGGAATTGGTAGACGCACTAGTTTCAGGTACTAGCGGGTAAAACCGTGGAGGTTCGAGTCCTCTCCTGGGCACCACTACATCGATCATCGCAGTCGGCACCGATGCGGCGATCCAACAAAGAACCCCGCCCCGGCGGGGTTTTTTGTTGCCTGCGATTTTTGCCGGCGCAACCCCTCGCGGCGACCCGCCGGGCCCCGGCCGGCGCGGCGCCGCCGCCCCCTTATTCATCCTGCCGCGGCCACCAGGCCTGACCGGTCCGGGCCAGGGCTGCCGTATTTGTCCACATGGATCGGCGGTCGCGACCGTTCCGGCCGGCCGATCGACGGTTTCGGGCGTTTGCAGGGTCGGGACCGCCTCCGGCGGCCAAGGACGGCGCAGGGTGGCCGGATGGCGGTATTCGGTGTGCCGGCGACGGGGCGCCAGGATGTCGGCCCCTGCCAACCGGGCCGTCGTGGCCCCTGCGACCGGGCTCGGCGATAGTCTTATCCGGGGCCGGCCTTTGCCTGGCCCAGGCTCATCGGCTAGTCTTCGCCACGAAGCTCAAGCCGTGAAGGCTGTGGCGGCAAGGGGAAGCGTAGGGCCCCGGGGGCCGATTCGACGGTTTCGACCGCGAATCCAGGCGAGGGGAACGACGCGCCGGTCTGCAATACAGGAAATCGAGTTCACACTAAGGAGAGGTCTCATGAAAAAGCTTTGTCTGTCGATCGTGTTGCTGATGGCGTCCTCGAGCGCCTTCGCCAACGAGTTCATTCCGTACTACGGCAACAACCCCTTCTTGTTCTGCAAGATCGGCGTGCCGCAGGACTGCTGGAGGCCGGTCAATCCCGCCACCGGCGAGTACAAGGTCGTCAACCGCAAGTGCTTCAATCCCTATTCGGCCAACCTGTTCGCACGTGTGTGCAAGCAAGCGTTTCTCGACGGAAAGATGGGTGACGCCGACTTAGGCGGCGAGCCGCCGGCTCCGACCACCGACACCAAGGGCGCCAGCTCCACCAGCCGCGACCCGGCCCGCATCGACAAGTAAGCCGGTCGCGACATCGGTTCGAACGCAGCGGCCCCGCCTTGGCGGGGCCGTTCGCTATGCGGATTCGCAAGCGAGCCGCAGGAGGCGCGGCGGTCGCGCTTCGCAAGCCCGCTCGGCCATTCCCGCGCTGTGCCGATTCGGCCGGTTTCATGCCCCGCCCGTGATTGAGCGCACGTACCCGAACGCAGGGGCTGGCATAGTCGCGCTCATGCAGCGAACGAGAGCGATATGAACGAGATGCTCATCCTGGTCGACGAGCAAGACCAGGCCATCGGCGTCGGCGAGAAGATGCAGGTGCACCGGCAAGGGCTGCTGCACCGCGCGTTCTCGGTGTTCGTATTCGATGCCCGGGGACGCTGGCTGCTGCAGCGTCGCGCCGACGGCAAATACCACTCCGGCGGTTTGTGGAGCAACAGCTGCTGCGGCCATCCGCGCGAAGGCGAGGCCACCGATGCCGCGGCGCGGCGCCGCTTGCGCGAGGAGATGGGTTTCGAGTGCGAGCTCAGGCACGTGGCCCGCATCACCTATCGCCTCGACGTCTCAGACGGCCTGGTCGAACACGAATGCGACCACGTCTTCGTCGGCCGCTACGACGGCCAGCCGCTGCCCGATCCCGCGGAAGCTTCCGACTGGGCCTGGAAGCCGCTGCCGGAGCTGTGGGATGCCCTGGCCGGACGGCCGCAGGAGTTCAGCCGCTGGCTGCGCCATATCGCCGACCAAACCGGGCGCGCCGAGTTCGAACGCTGGCAAAGCCTGGCGACGCGATAACGCCGCCGGCTTTGCGGTCCTGTTTGCTGCGGTCGAGCCTCAGCCGTAGCGATCGGCCAGCGCGTCGGTTGCGCTCACCAGTACGTCGACGATCGCCGGATCGGCCGCGCTGTGGCCGGCCAGTACCACGCGGAAATCGGCCTCGGGCCAGGCGCAGGCGAGGTCGTAGGCGCTCTTGACCGGGCAAATGATGTCGTAGCGCCCGTGCACGATGGTCGCGGGGATGTGGCGGATACGCTCGACCCCGCGCAGCAACTGGTCCGGTTCCAGGAACACCCGATTGCGGAAGTAGTGGGCCTCGGCGCGCGCGACGCTGATCGCGGCATGCGGCTCCTCGAAATTGCCGACCTCGTCGGGGTCGTGCACCAGGGTGGTGCTGCCGCCTTCCCAATAGCTCCAGGCCTGCGCCGCGGCCAGGCGCACCGCTTGGTCGTCGCTGTCGAGCCGGCGCCAATAAGCCTCGGTCAAGTCCTCGTGTTCGTCCGGCGGAATGTGGTCGAGATAGCGCGTCCACCGTTCCGGGAAGATCCAGCGCGCGCCGCCGTCGAGTTCGTTGAACCAGCGCAGCTCGCCGGTGCTGCCGAGGAAGATGCCGCGCAAGACCAGGCCGAGCGTGCGCTCGGGGTGGGTTTGCGCATAGGCCAGCGCCAGGGTCGAACCCCAGGAGCCGCCGAACACGACCCAGCGCTCGATGCCGAAATGCTCGCGGATCGCTTCGATGTCGGCGACCAGGTGCCAGGTGGTGTTGTCGCGCAGTTCGGCGTGCGGCGTGGAGCGGCCGGAGCCGCGCTGGTCGAACAGCACGATGCGATAGCGCTTGGGATCGAAGAAGCGGCGGTGGTACGGCGAGACGCCGGCGCCGGGGCCGCCGTGCAAGAAGATCACCGGCAAGCCGTCGGGGTTGCCGCATTCCTCGATGTGCAGTTCGTGCAGCTCGTCGACCGCGAGGCGATGAGTGCGGTAAGGCTCGATTTCCGGATACAGCTCGCGCACGGACGGTCTCCTGCAGGGAATCGTCCGAGCATAGCGCCAGGGTTCCGTGCGCGTCATCAGCCGCGAACCTCGCGTCGCAATTTTGACCGATCCCGCACGGTGTGAGGCGTTGCGGTTCGCACTGCGGCGTGTGATAGGGGTGTCGTGGTAGCGGTTTAAAAGGGTAGGAGCGGCGCAAGCCGCGACCGCGTCGCTTCGGCCTAGCGGCGTTACTAGCCGTAGCTCCCTGTAGGAGCGGCGTGAGCCGCGACCGCGCTGCTTGTCGTTGCGGCGTTTCTTGCCGTAGAAGCGTAAAGCAACATCTAAAGCTTCCGTCCGCTAAAGCGGCCGGGTTACTTTCTTTTGCTAAGCCCAAAAGAAAGGTAACCAAAGAAAAGGGCTCTCCTTGCAAGGGCACAGGCCACGAGTGCGAAGCTGTCGCCGGGATTTTCCGATAAGACGTCCCTGTCTTATCGGAAAACGCCGCACGTCCTGTGCGGCGCCCTCCGGGTCTCCACTTGACCGGTAAAGCGGCAAAGCAGATCAAAATCTCGGCAACGGGCAACGGGCAACGGGCAACGGGCAACGGGCAACGGGCAACGGGCAACGGGCAACGGGCAACGGTGATCGACCACTGTAGGAGCGGCGTGAGCCGCGACCACGAACCGTCGATGGCAGCGATATTTCGCAGCCGACGTCAAATCCCGTCCTGGGCCATGGTTTTGACCTTGGCCTTGGCCTTGGCTGTTGCTGTGCGCCGATTCGCACTAGCGAAGGCTATAGAAGACCCGGAGGGCGGCCCGCATGGATGCGGGCCGTTTTTCATCGGGACAGGGATGTCCCGTATGAAAAATCCCTGTGGAGGCATCGAACGCGCGGGCCTGTGATTCAAAACAAAGCATTTTTCTTTGGTTAGCTTTCTTTTGTTGCTTATGACAAAAGAAAGTAACCCGCCGCTTTAGTGGCGGAAGCTTTAGGCGTTTGATCCTGATCCTGGTCTTGCTTCAACGATGCGCCGCAAGACCGTCACAACGTTGTCGCGGCTCGCGCCGCTCCTACCCTGAAGCCTGGGGCTTCATTTGGCGGCGCAAGCCTAACGAACGAAAAATCCCTCCTGCACCACCGGCCCGCCATCGAGCGACACCTCGACGCGGTAGTTGCCGGACTTCCATCCCATCGGCTCGGCGACGCGGAAATCGTCGACGCCAGCGCCCTTGAAGGTCACCGGCTTGGCTTCTTCGTTGAAGACCTTGCCGGCCGGGTCGATCCAGCGCACTTTCAAACGGCCCGGCACGCGTGCCTGCGCGTCGCGGGTCGCGGTCTTGATCGTCACCACCACGGTGTCGCCGGTGGTGAAGCTCTTCTGCCGTTTGGGCAGGTCCTGCGGCCGCATCGCTGCGCTGCCGAGTTCGACGCCGGTGATCGACACCGCCGGCGAGGTCGATACCGCCATGACCGTATTGTCCTTGCCCAGCACGGCGGCCGGCGAGGGCGCTTCGGCCGCGCGCTGCGGCGTCGCGCCCTGGCGTTCGCAAGCGGCCAGCAAGCAGGCGAAGACTACGAGGGATGCGCCAGTGAGGAGGTAAGTCCGGTGTTTCATTCGAGTCTCTCTGTCGCGAAGACGCAGGCGAGGTCGAAACCCCGCCTGCGTCGGCCATGCATGGGCAGCCATGCTTGAGGTGGCCATGTTCGAGATGGCCGTGCTTGAGACAGCCCGGATCGCCGACGGCGACGACCCGGACCTGCCCTTTACTGCGTCGTGCCGATGAGGTCGAAGGGTAGCTCCTGGGCGACGTCCGGTGCCGAGGACGGGTTGCCGACATCGATCAGGGAACTCCAGGTGTCCGCCGACACATCGTACTGGCGGGCGTTGGCGCCGCTGCGGCCGCGCGCGCCGACGACGGTCATCGGCGGGGCGAAGTGCGCGCCGGCGCTGCTGTCGGTGCTGCCCCACACCAGCCAATAACTGCCTGCGCTGAAGAAGCCGCTGCCCGCGCAGGCCGCCGGCATGCTCAGGCGGTTGCGCCAGACCTTGCGCGTGGTGACCGTGGCGCTGCCCGGGGACGGATACAGGCTGTTGCCGGTGCGATAGATCCGCGCATCGGTCGAGGACGCCTGCACGTTGCTGCTGGTGCTGCCGCACAGCAAGGTGCTGCCCGAATCGCCCGGCCGGCCGCGCCAGACCTGCAGGACGCCGGCGGTGAACGGCGAACTGGAACCGCTGTAGCTGGTCTTGTAGGCGTAGACGTCCACCGAAGACAGCGTCCAGCTCTGCCCGCTCGGCACGACGAAATCGTCGGCCACGCGATAGGTGGCGTTGCTGACGGCGTAACCGGTGGTGGTGTTGCTTTCGGCGGTGTTGCCGTTGTTGTTCTGCAACTCGCTCCAGCTCGTGCCCGAGGGCGCGGCGGTGCCGTCCTTGGCGGTGGCGCCGGTGCTGAGGCCGCCGTTGCTCCAGACCACGCCGTCGGACGGGCCGCTGGCATAGCTGCCGGTCAGCGACACCCCGGAAATCGCCGCGTAGGCCTTGATCATTACGTGATACGTGCCGGCCTGGGCGGTGGCGATCGAGCAGGTTTCGGCGTTGCTGCTGCCGTCCGACTTGCAGTCGTAGCTGGCGGTGGTCGGCTTCGCGCCGAACTTCACGTACAGGTCGGCATCGCCGCTGCCGCCGGCGGTGACGAACTTCAGGCCGGTCGCACCGGCCGGCACGTCCAGGGTCCAGAACTGCTCGCTGTCCTTGGCGCCGGCGATGCCGGTCGCCGGCACGCCGTTGCTGAGTACGTTGCCGGTCGGCGCGGCGCTCACCGTCACCGACTTGCTCACCGTGTGGGTGGCGCCGTCGTCGTCGGTCACCTTCAGCGACACGGTGTAGGTGCCGGCGGCCGCATAGGTATGCGAAGGACTGGTGGTGGTCGAGGTGATGCCGTCGCCGAAATTCCATTCGCGTGCGGCGATGCTGCCGTCCGAATCGGTCGAGGCGTCGGTGAACACCGCGGTCAGGTTGGAGGTGGTGAAGGTGAAGGCCGCGACCGGATTGGCGTTGCCCGGTGCCACGACCGTGACCGACTTGGTCACGCTGTGGGTGGCGCCGCCGTTGTCGGTGACCGTCAGCGACACCGAGTAAGTGCCGGCGCTGGCGTAGGAATGGCTCGGATTGGTCGCGGTGGAGCTGCTGCCGTCGCCGAAGGTCCATGCGCGCGAGGCGATGCTGCCGTCGCTGTCGCTGGAGGCATCGGTGAAGTTGGCGGTCAGGCCATTGGTCGCCGAATTGAAGTTCGCCACCGGCGGCAGGTTGCCGGTCTGCGCCTTGTTGCAGGTGCCGGAGAAATTGTCGGTCCAGGTCTTGCCGGCCACCGGCACGAAGTCGCCGGTATAGCCGGTCGCGGTCAGGGTCAGCTTGAGCACGCCCCAGGTATGGGCCTGGCTGGCCTGCAACAGCGTATGGCTGCCGCTGAGCGAGTAGAAATCGCGTCCGCCGGTGCCGACCAGGATCTGGCGCAAGCCGTCGGTCTTGGCGGTGCCGCTGCCGTCCATCTTGCCGTAGCGCTGGTAGTTGTGGTCGTGGCCGACCATCACCAGGTCGGCCTTGGCCGCATACAGGCGGTCGTAGATCGGCTTCACCGAGCTATAGCCGTCGTAATTGCCGCGGCTGATCAGCGGATGATGGAAATACGCCGCGGTGCAGGGCTTGGTGTTCGCGGCCAGGTCGTTGCTCAACCAGGTCAGCTGAGCCGAGGCGACGCTGCCGCCGGACATGGTGTTGAGGGCGATGAAATGCCAGTCGCCGACATCGTAGCTGTAATAGCCCTTGCTGCGATCGCCGGCCGGACCGGTCGCTTGGTCCGTGCCGTTGTAATAGTCGAAATAGCCCTTTGCGCCGGTGGTCTGATAGTCGTGGTTGCCGGGGGTGGGCCGGGTCAGGCCTTTGAATCGGCCCCAGCGCGAGTGGTAGAGGTTGTTGTATTCCGACAAGGTGCCGCTGCCGTAGGCGTTGTCGCCGGCGGTGAAGACGGCGGTCGGGTTGATCGCCACGATCAGGTCCGAGGTCTTGCCGCAATCGGCCGGCGAGCTGTCGCAGATGTCGCCGGCGCCGGCCACGGTCACCGTGGTCAGGTTGAGGTCCTTGGTGCCGAAGTCGTAGCTGTCGACGGTGTAGCGGCTGTCGGGGCTGCCGAAGTACGGCTCGATGACCACGCACTCGCCGCGAAAGGCGCGCGAGTGGAAGGCACGGTCGTTCCAGTGATCGCCCTGGAAGATGTAGCGGTCGCCGCCGGAACTGGTGATCTTGAGCGAGTCGTAGCCCTGCAGCACCAGTTCCTTGAAGCCGACCCGGACCCATTTCGCGCCGGCTTCGCAGACCCGGTTGCCGGGCGAAGCCAACAGCGCCGAGCGCGTGGTCGGCACGCGCTTGGTGACGACATCGTCTTCGCTGAGTTGCACAGTCCGCTGCGCCGCGAACGCGGACTGGGATCCGATCAAGCTTCCGAACAACAACAACGCGCCGAGCGTGATTCGCCGGCGAAAACCGCTTGCACCTGGGGTGGCCATCAGAGTCTCCTCTTAGCTTCCGTGTTTGAAGGGAAGTCGCCCGCGCATCGGTGGCCGGGCGCTGAAGTCGTCGCCCGATCCGCACGCACAGGCCTGTGTCGTCGTCAGGCCTGGTTTCGGCGACCGGTGTAGGTTGTTGCGGAGAAATGCGTCGGCCGACGACTCGGCCGACGCAGTGGGGCGCTGGTTCCCGCGCGAAGCGCGATGGGCAGGCCGGATGCCGCAGGCGGCATCGGCGAGAGAAGGCCGGGGCCGTCGAAAGCGTGCCGGACGAAGACGCGTCGAACAGAAGAACGCCGCACGACAACGTGTCGGACATCGATGACAACAGCGGGTCGGGCGAAGCATTGCCGGATCGGCGGAGTCGGCGAAGCGCTGCTGGCGCCGGCAACGACGACTGCGGTGCCTGATTGCGGACGAGCGGTCTCGCCGCCATTCATGGACATGGTGGTTGCCTCGCATCGAATGACTGAAGTGCACCCCTGTTGAGATGCAGACGGCGCGGCTAGCCGATACCTCAGTTGCGAATGGCCGGATTTCTCATGATCTTTGGTTATTTGACGCGGCCGCGTCGAGAATGAAACAAACGCTGCGAATCAAGGGGTTTCGGCGTACATCGACGGCGCGTAAATCGTGATCGATGCCCGTAATTCATGCCGACTGAGGTGCAGCGGAGACTCGATCCGGCGCGATATGCGGGTCGTGTTTTCTGCGATCGGTCAGCGACGAACGAGTCCGTGCAACGACGAATGCATCGGCAGCGCGACTCGTCGACGCATCGCTAGCGAGGGTGTCCCGCTCCATGGTCAACACGAATCGCCGTAAGTGGGTATTGGGTCTGTCGGCGGCCGCTGCGGCGGCGGTCGCGCTGCCGTATGCGCTGTCGCAACGCGCTCGCCGCACGTCGCACGCAGCGCATGCCGACGCCGGTGCGCAGGCCGCCGACGCGGCGACGCCATCGGCGCCAGCACCGTTCCGGCAACCGCTGCGCATTCCCGGTGCGACCGGCCTGCTCGCCGAAACCCATTTGTCGGCGCCGCTGGTGTTGGCGGCGACGGAAGCGGCGTTTCCGATCTTCGACGGTGCGCCGACCCGGATCTGGCATTACGCCCATGCCGCGAGCACGGGCGTTGGCATCAACCCCTTGTTGCGCATCGACCGCGGCGAGGAGTTGGACGTCAGTCTGGACAACCGCCTCGGCGAGGACACCACGATCCACTGGCACGGCCTCAGCGTCGACGAAGCCAACGACGGCAGCGGCCTGCATCCGGTCGCACCCGGCGAGGGCAAGCGCTATCGCTTCCGGGTCGCCGATCGCGCCGGTCTGTACTGGTACCACGCGCATCCGCACGGACGCACCGGCGCGCAGTTGCAACACGGCCTGGCCGGCCTGCTGCGCGTGGACGACGACGAAGAGCGTGCGCTCGCCGCGCGCCTCGCTCTGCCCTGGGGCGTGCGCGATCTGCCGCTGATGATCTCCGACAAACAGGTGAACGCCGACAACGCCATCGTCTATCGGCAGGGCGCCGACGACTGGATCGGCAACCGGCTGCTGGTCAACTGGACCCCTGAACCCTTCCTCGACGTGTTGCAGGCGCTGTATCGCTTCCGCATCGCCAATGTCGCCAATGCGCGCATGCTGCGGCTCGCTTTCGAGCATCGCGGGCAATCCCTGCCGTTTCATCTGATCGGCAGCGACGGCGGATTGTTGGCGCGGCCTTGGGCGGTCGAGGACGTGTTCCTGGCGCCGGCGCAACGCATCGATGTGCTAGTCGATTTCAGCGCGGTTGCCGCCGGCGAGCGCGTGCTGCTGCGCAGCCTGGAATACCTGGCGATGGAGAACGAGGACGAATCCGGTGCGTTCGCGCCCGACCCGATGGGCGAGCACCCCGGCGCCGCGGCGATGGGCGAGGCCTTCGACCTCATGCAGTTCTGCATCGCCGGTTGCAGCGACACCGCGCCTAAGCCGGCCAAACGTCCGCCGGCGAAGTTGCCCGAGCGCCTGAGCGACCTGGCGCCGCCGCCGGATACGACCGGTTGGACGGTGCGGCCGATCCGGCTGAGCATGAATCAGGAGGGCAGTTGGTTCATCAACGACTGGAACATGCACACGGTCGGCCATGAGCCGATGTTCCGGATCAAGCGCGGCAGCCGCGAGGTCTGGGAGATACGCAACAACATGACCAGCATGCCGCACCCCATCCACGTCCACGGCTTCCGCTTCCGGGTGGTGTCGCGCAGCATCAGCCCGCCCGACATCCGCGGCCGCGCCGTCGCTCCGAAGGGGCTCAATCCGCAGGACACCGGCTGGAACGACACCGTGGTGATCTGGCCCGGCGAGATCGTCCGCATCGCCATCGACTTCGCCCAGGAACTGTCGGGCACGCATCGCTACATGATCCATTGCCACAACCTCGAGCACGAGGACATGGGCATGATGGTCGCCTTCGCGGTGACCAACTGATGCAGCCCTTCCGATCGTCGCTCGGCTCACCGCCAGGAGAACGCCGCGCCATGAACCGCTCCGCCCCTGCCATCGTCCTGTGCCTCGTGTTGTTGCCCGCGGCCTGTCGTTCCGACGCCGAACAGGCCGCGGCCGCGAAGCCGACAGCCGCCCCCGCGCCGACCGCCCTGGACGGTTCGCGCGCGCAAGTCAGCTACATGGTCGGTCTCGACATGGCCAAGCGGCTCGCGCCGATCAAGGACGAGGTCGACATCGACACCGTCGTGAGCGCACTGCGCGCAGCCCATGCCGGCGCACCGCCGCGTCTGGACGAGGCGCAGGTCGCCAAGGTCCGCAGCGACTTCGTCGAACACCTGCAGCGCAAGCGCGAGGCCGGCCGACAGGCACTGGCGCAGAAGAACCTAGGCGAAGGCAGCCGCTACCTGGCCGACAACGGCAAACAAGCGGGCGTGGTCACGACCGCCTCGGGCCTGCAGTACCGGGTCGAACGCGCCGGCCGCGGCGCCAGGCCGGCGGCCGACGGCACGGTGCGGGTCAATTATGTCGGCCGCCTGCTCGACGGCAGCGAGTTCGAGAGCACCTACGCCACCGATCACCCGGCCGAATTTCCGCTCAACCAGATCATGCCGGGCCTGCGCGAAGGGCTGATGCTGATGTCGCCGGGCGCGAAGCACCGTTTCTGGGTGCCGGCGAAGCTGGCCTACGGCGAGACCGGATTGCCCGGCCAGATCGAACCGAACGCGACCCTGGTGTTCGACCTGGAATTGCTCGAGATCGCGCGCTGAACGAGGCCCGGGAATGACGCGAGCGGCGACAGCGTCGTTCGCGTCGCCAGCGCTGGTTCAGTCGGAGAGGGCTTCGCCGGCGGTCAGCGGCAAACGCTTGCCGTCGGGCGTGCCGCGGCTGATCTTGCCGCGCTCGATCAGCAACAGCTCGCCGTACTTGCCGTTCTTGATGCTGCTGTCGATTGCGATCACGCGGCCGTCGAAATAGCTGCCGATGCGTTGGTGCGAGGTATGGCCGACGACGATGCGGCCGACGCCGAGGCGCGCGGCGATCGCATCGACCTGATCCTGGGTCAGGGCCGGGTCGATGAAGTAGCCGCGGTACCAGATCGGGCTGGTCTTGCCGTTGTACAGCGGCATCAACGACGGGTCCTGCTGCCAGACGGTCTTGGGCGTGCCGAGGGTGGCGCGATAACGCTGGTTGATCTGCGCCCGGCTCAGGCCGGATTCGAAATAGCTCGCGGCGATGCCGCCGTGCACGAACAACAGGTCGTTGACCTGGCCGATCACCGACTTGCTGCGCAGCCAACGCCCGAGCACCGTGTCGGGGCCGTACAGCTCGACATAGGAATTGCCGAGCAGGCCGGCATTGCGCTGGTAACCTTCGTTGACGTAGCGCAGGTCGTTGGCCAGCACCATGATCTCGTGATTGCCGAGCAGCAGATGCACCGCGCCGCCGGCCGCACGCGCCTGCTGTTCCAGGCCGTACAGCAGCCACAGGGCCTGGTTGACCTTGGGGCCGCGGTCGAACACGTCGCCGGCGATGACCAGATGGCCGCGACCATAGCGCCAGCGCAGCTTGCGGTCGACGATGCCGTTGTTCTGCAACAGTTGGACCATCAGCTCGTACTGGCCGTGCACGTCCGACAGCGCGGCTATGCGCTCGACGCCCTGCGGCGAGGCCTCGGCCTCGGCTTCGGCCGGGGCGCGTACCGAGACCGGTTCGGCATGACCGCATTGCGCCGGCACCACGACCGGCCAACGCGGGGCCGGGAACGAGCGCTCGACCGGCTTGCCGTCGCAGACCCAGCGCGCCTCGACGCGGTCGGCTGTGTAGCGCAGGTAGGGGCCGTCGTCGAAGCCCGGCATGTTTGCCGTCGTTGTCTTCTCCGACGCCGCAGGCGCGCGTTCCTGGCCTGCGGCGACGGCGGTCGTGGCCGTCAGAGACAGGGCCAGCAGGGTGGAGGCAAGGCGGGAGAGTTTGGTCATCGGGGTGCTCGTGTATTCGCCTGATCGGCATTGTCGCTGTTTGAGGCCGCACTGACGCATCTGCGCCGTTAATGGCCGCAGCCAAGGGTAGGAGCGGCGCGAGCCGCGACCAAGGGATGGGCAGGCATTGCAGTGCCATCGTCACTGATCGAAGCCGCGAACTGTCGCTATCGCTGTTGCTGTTGCTGTTGCTGTTGCTTTGCGCCGCCTAAGCCTCGCGAAGGCCATCGAAGACCCGGAGGGCGGCCTGCATGGATGCAGGCCGTTTTTCATCGGGACAGGGATGTCCCGTATGAAAAATCCCTGCGTCGGCATCGCTCGTGCGGGCCTGTGATTCAAAGAAAAGCATTTTTCTTTGGTTACCTTTCTTTTGTTGCTTATGACAAAAGAAAGTAACCCGCCGCTTTAGTGGCGGAAGCTCTTAGCGTTTGATCTTGTTTGTATGAAAGCCATAAGCAAGTGCAGAGCTTCCGCCCGCTGCGCGGCCGGGTTACTTTCTTTTGCTAAGCCCAAAAGAAAGGTAACCAAAGAAAAGGGCTCTCCTTGCAAGGGCACAGGCCACGAGTTCGGTGCTGACGCCGGGATTTTTCGATAGGACATCCTTGTCCTATCGAAAAACGGCGCACGTCCTGTGCGCCGCCCTCCGGGTCTCCACTTGACCGGCAAAGCAGCAGAGCAGCAAAGCAGATCAAAATCTCGGCAACGGCAACGGCAACGGCAACGGCAACGGCAACGGCAAACTGCGGCTATGGCCACGCGGCGCTCGCTGCCGTCGCCGCCACGCCCGCACCCAAATCAACGGAACCGATACTCGTACTCGATCGCGAACTCGCGGCCGATCGGGCTGTAGGCATCGTAGAAATACGGGAACGAGGTGTTGGTCTCGTCGTCCGGGTGGGTGCTGTTGAACAGGTTGTTGACGAAGAACTTGATCGTGGCCTGGTCGGTGATCTGCTTGCCGATGTTGGCGTTCCAAAGGAAATACACGCCGGTGCGGCCGAGGCCGTTCGCCTTCGGCAGGCTGCCGTAGCGGGTCATGAACAGGCTCGACGACCAGTCGCCGGCGCGCCAGCTCGCACCCGCCCGCAGGCGGCTGCGGAAGTCGAGGTTGGTCGGGTCGTCGCGCCAGTCCTTTTCGATCGGGTCGGTGGCGAACACTTGGCGTTCGGACTTCAGCGTGTGCGACCAGCTCAGGTCGAAACGGTAGTCGCCGTAGCGCTCGGTCTTGAGCCGCCAGTTGACGCTGGCGTCGATGCCGGTGACGCGGCGGTAGGACTGGTTGAGCGGCGCCGACTTGACCTCGGCGATGCGGTCGATGGCTTCGCTGCCTTCCGGGCGCCGTGTCACCAGGGCGGTGACGTTGCGGCAATAACCCGAGTCGGGCCCGAATGCGAACGGCTGGCCATTGAGCTGCTTGCCGGTGCGGCAGCCGGCTTCGCCTTCGAGGATGCTGGTCGGGCTGAGCCGTTCGATCGCGCCGTCGAGTTCGATGCTCCAGTAATCGGCGGTGACCGAGAAGCCGTCGAAGACGTCCCACACGGCACCGACGCTCCAGGACTTGCCGGTTTCCTCTTCCAGGTTCGGGTCGCCCTCGGTGAAGCTGAAGACGTTGTAGCTATAGCCCGAGCAGCCCGGGTTGGCGCCTGCGGCGATGCAGCGCCAGGGGTCGACCGCGCTGCCGAAGCTGCCGCTGCCTTCGCTGAAGACCCAGTGCAGGTCCGGTGCCTTGAAGCTGGTGGCGTAGGCGCCGCGGATCAGCAGATTGTCGGTCGGGCGCCATTCCAGGCCGGCGTTCCAGGTCTTGGCGTCGTCGACCGCGGTGATGTCGTCGTACTTGTCGAAGCGGCCGGCCAGGCTGCCCTTGAGCGTGCTCAGGATCGGGATGCTGAACTCCACGCCCGCGGCATAGCGGTCGCGTTCGCCGCCGCCGTTGGTGCCGGTGAGGTTGTAGAGCTGGACCACGCCGGGCTGCACGCGCGCATCGCTGGACAGGTCGTAGCCCTGCGAGCTCGCTTCCAGCACCGTGGCGACGCCGACCGGGCCGGCCGGCAACTCGAACAGATCGCCGGTGAGCACGAAGCTGGCGGTGTTGACCCACGACTCGGCCTCGTACTTGGCGAGGGTGGAGATCGACTCGTATTCCTCCGGCGTCATCGGCCGGTACCAGCGCGGTAGGTTCAAGCGATAGATCGGCACGCCGTTGGGACGGGTGCCCAGTTGCTTGCCGAAGAAATAATCGTTGACCAGGTTGCCGACCATGCGCCGGCGGGTGCGTTCGAACTGGTACTCGGCGCGGCTGACGGTGGCGTCCCAATCCCAGCCGTCGCCGATCTTGCCGCGCAGGCCGAGCGCGACGTCGAGCGAGCGCTCGCGGTAGTGCTGGTTCATCTGCTCGACGCCGCCGAGATCGACCGGGGTCAGCAAACGCGTGGGCGCGATCACCGCGTTGAACTGCGGGTCGTAGAAATCGCCGCGACGGCCGACGCCGTCGGTATGCGGACCGGTGATGCTCTCGAAGCCGCCGAGCGACTCGACCCGCGAGCGCCAGGCCTGCACCGAACCCCAACCCTGCAGGTCGTCGGAGAAATCCCAGGTGCCGAACACGTACCCGGCGAGTTCGTTCTTGCCCTTGCTCAGGTGCTGGTAGCCGACGTCCTTCCAGGTGCCGCAGGCATCGCCGAGGCTCTGCACGTTGCCGGAACTGATGCGCTTGTAGGTGTGGCGTTGGAACTCGTCGCCCCAGCGCTCGCAGGTGCCGGCCGGCGGCGCGATCAGCGGACTGCTGCTACTGCTGCTGCCGCGGCGGATGCGCAGACCGGCGTCGGGCTGCACGCCGAGCCGCGGGTCCGGGCTCGGATTGGCGCGCAGGTCCCAGTCGTCGCGCTGGAAGCCGTACAACAGTTCCTGGTTGTAGGCCTGGAAGGCGTAGGTGACGCCCCAGCGCTCGCCGGTCTTGCCGCCGGTCCATTGCAGGTCGAAACGGTCGCGCCCTCCCATGGTGCTGCTGCCGGCGCGCAGCTTGACCTCGTCGCCCTGGTAATTGCGCTTGAGCACGATGTTGACCACGCCGGACACCGCATCGGCGCCGTAGATGGCGGACGCGCCGCCGGCGAGTATTTCGATGCGCTCGACCGCGCCGGACGGAATGTTGCCGAAGTTCTGGAAGTTGCTGCGGCCTTCGTACGGGAAGGGGTAGTCGGCGGCGCGGCGGCCGTCGATCAGCAACAGCGAACGGCCGGGGCCCAGGCCGCGCAGGTTGAGCGGATGGGCGTTGGCCGAGAAACCGCCCGACAGTTCGGTTTCGACCGCGCCGTTGGCCATCACCAGGGTTTCCAGCGCCTCGAACACGGTGGCGTGGCCCTCGCGTTCCATCTGTTCGGCGGTGATCACGGTGACCGGCGACGGGCCTTCGATTTCAGCGCGTTTGATGCGCGAACCGGTGACCTGGATCGCCGCCAGTTCGGTCGGATCGGGCTCCGCCTTGGCCTTGGCCGCGGGCTCGCGCGAGCTCGCCGGCTTGGCCTTGGGCGGCGCCGGTTCGCGCGCAGTCACTATCGCGATGACGCCGCTCTGGGTGACGCGGAAGCTCAGGCCGCTGCCGGCAAGCAGGCGGGTGACCGCCTCGCGGGTGGTGTAGCGGCCGGACAGGGCTGGGGCGATGCGGCCGCGCACCAGGTCCGGCGGAATCAGGATTTGCGCGTCCGACGAGGACGCCACTTGGTTCAGCGCCGCGGCCAGCGATTGGCTCGGCAAGGCGTAGTGATGCGCGCTGTCCTGCGCCTGCTGGGCGAGCGCCGGCGCCGCGGCGACCAGGGTCGACAGACCGAGCGCCAGGCTCAGCGCGACCGACAACGGGCGCCGAGCGCAATGCGTGTGCGCGCTCGTTTTCAGTGTGTGTCCCGGATCGGCCCCCGCCGATGCCTGCTTGTTCGAATCCGTACCGTTAGACCGACTGCTTTGTGCTGCGCGACGCTGTGAAACGATCCCCATTGCAACGCTCCCCGATGAGTGACTGCGAACTCGATCCTTCGACTGTTGTCCTTTCCCCACCGATGTAGACGCAGCTTGCCACGGATCCCTCACTCGCCTTTCGGCAGGCTTGCCGGCGGCCGGCCGGTGCCGTAGCGTCCGCTTGTCCGATAGCGGGGGAGGGGTCATGAACAGCGGCGAAGCCGGCGATACGCTGGGTGCTTGCGATGCCCCGTGCGTTGCCGATCTGCCGCTGCTGATCGCCCGTTACCGCCCGGCCCTGGTCCGCTATTTCTCGCGTCATCTGCAATCGGCCGACGATGCCGAGGACCTGGCCCAGGAAGCCCTGGTGCGCCTGGTGCGGATGCCGTCGCTGAGCGGCGTGCTCAACGTCGAGGCCTTCTTGTTGCAGATCGCCTCGAACCTGCTGCGCGACCGCTTCCGCCGCGACAAGAGCCATCAGGTGCTGCAGCACGTGTCGATCGACGAGGTCGCCAAGGACTGGCCGAGTGAGGACCCGCACGGCGAATGCGTCTACGAAGGTAACCGCCGCCTGCAGGCGTTCCTGGCGGCGCTGGACGAGTTGTCGCCGCGCTGCCGCCAGGTGTTCCTGCTGCAGCGCTACGAAGGCCTGACCTATAGCGCCATCGCCAAACGTTTGGAGATCAGTGTGAGCGCAGTGGAGAAAAACATGATGCGCGCCTTGCTGCATTTCGATACGCGTCTGGGAGGCTCGTGAAACCACCGCGTCTCAACGTGATCGAGGGCGGCGACCCGTTCCGTCGCCAGGCCGCGACCTGGTTCGCGCGCCTGCGCGCCGACGACGTCGCCGAAAGCGACCGCCAGGGCTGGCAGCACTGGATGGCCGCCGATGCGCGCCATCGTGCCGCCTATGAGCGCATCGAGCGGCTGTGGTCGGCGGCCGGCGAGCACGCCCAGCATCCGCAGATCGCCGAACGCCTGCGCGATGCGGTGGTGCCGGCAGCGCCGAAGCGCCGCAGCCGCGCGCCTGTCGCCTGGGCGCGCTATGCCCTGGGCGCCGGCGCGCTTGCTGCGGTGTTGGCCCTGGCTGCGGTGGTGCCGCGCTGGTTGGAGCGGCCCGTGCCGGAGACCGTGTATGTCACCCAGGTCGGCGAAAGCCGCACCATCGCCCTCGATGACGGTTCGCGCGTCAGCATGGACACCGACAGCCGCCTGGTCGTCGATTTTTCCGGCGCCGAGCGCCGCATCGTCCTGGATCGCGGTCGCGCCTATTTTCGCGTGGCCAAGGCCAAGCGGCCGTTCCTGGTGCATACCGAGGATGGCAGCGTCCGCGCGGTCGGCACCGAGTTCGAGGTTTACCGGCGTAACGACACGACCGAGGTCGCCCTGGTCGAAGGCCGGGTCGCCTTGTTGGCGGCGCCGACCGCCGATGCCGGACAGGCTGCGCTCGGCACGCTCGACCCCGGGCAGAAGGCGCGCTTCCGCAAGCACCAGCCGCTACACCGGTTGGCACCGGCGGCGCCCGGCGCCTTACCGACCTGGTTGTCGGGCAAGTTGGTGTTCGAAGACCAGGCCTTATCGGCCGCGGTCGCCGAATTCAACCGTTATAGCCGCCGGCGCATGGTCCTGGGCGGCGAGCAAGTCGCGCGCCTGCGTGTCAGCGGCGTGTTCCGCAGCGACGACCCGCATGCTTTCGTCGAGGCCTTGGAGGAGTTGTACCCGGTCGCGGTCGACGAGTCCTCAGGCGGCGATATCGTCATCGCTGCGCGGCGTTGATTGGGGGAAGGGCTTGCCCTATCGCCCCTCAGCTGGATGTGTGGTGGTTTTGGCGGGTTTCGCCGCAAGACCGAAGCTGCGCGGTCGCGACTGACGTCGCTCCTACAAAAGTTATCGCCGTTGCCGCGAAGATTCTGCTGTTGCTGTTGCTGTTGCTGTGGCTGTGCGTCGTTTCGCACTAGCGAAGGCTAGAGAAGACCCGGAGGGCGGCCCGCAGGGATGCGGGCCGTTTTTCATCGGGACAGGGATGTCCCGTATGAAAAATCCCCGCGGATGCACCGCTCGTGCGGGCTTGTGATTCAAAGCAAAAGCATTTTTCTTTGGTTACTTTTGACCGAAGGGAATCCAGACGGACTTTTGTTGCTTTAGAAAAAAGAAAGTTACCCGCCGCTTTAGTGGCGGAAGCTCTTGGCGTTTGATCTGGATCTGGATCTGGATCTGGATCTGGATTTTGTTTGAGTGATGCGCCGCAACACCGCGAGAGCGCGGTCGCGGCTCGCGCCGCTCCTACCCTGGGCTCCAGCCGAGAGCGTCGTGAGGTTGAGGCGTAGTGGTCGCCGCTTTAAGGGTAGGAGCGACGCAAGTCGCGACCGCGTTCTCGCGGCCTCCGGCGTGTCTTTCAAGCAAGAGCAGAGCTTCCGTCCGCAGACGCGGCCGGGTTACTTTCTTTTGCTAAGCCCAAAAGTCCGTCTGGATTCCCTTCGGTCAAAGGTAACCAAAGAAAAGGGCTCTCCTTGCAAGGGCACAGGCCACGAGTGCGATGCTCGCGCCGGGATTTTTCGATAGGACATCCTTGTCCTATCGAAAAACGGCGCACGTCCTGTGCGCCGCCCTCCGGGTCTCCACTTGACCGGTAAAGCAGCAAAGCAGCAGAGCAGCAGAGCAGCAGAGCAGCAGAGCAGAAAAGCAGAAAAGCAGAAAAGCAGAAAAGCAGATCAAAATCTCGGCAACGGCAACGGCGTGAACTTCAGCGCCAGCGCAGCCCATGCCTCGCCAACATCTCATCGATACGCCGCTGCGCATGCGCGCGATCGGCCGGATCGGCGTCCGCCATCAGCTCGTCTACCAGTGCCCTGAACTGCGGCCAGAACTGCGCCTCGTGACGCAGCGATTCCAACCAAGGCGGCAGCATCTGCGCCAGACGCTCGAGTCCGGCATCCAGTTGCGCCCGGGTCTTCATGGCTGCGGCTGCGGCCAGATCATCTCGACGTGGTGGATCGTCCGCCCGCCGAGCAGCGAGAACTGCAGGCCCTCCTGGACGACACCATCCAGTTGCAGTTGCGCAGCGCCGCCATCGGCATCGACCTGACGCACGTGGATCCGGTACAGGCTGTCGCCGTGGCGGTACTGGATCCGGTATTCAGGCCAATCGGCCGGAATGCAGGGTTTCAGGCGCATCGTGTCGCCGTGGCGCTGCAGGCCGAGCAGCGATTCCGTCAGCAAGCGGTACATCCAGCCGGCCGAGCCGGTGTACCAGGTCCAGCCGCCGCGGCCGGTGTGCGGATCGACGCCGTAGACGTCGGCGGCGAGCACGTAGGGCTCGACTTTGTAGACGGCGGTGGCTTCGGCGTCGCGGGCGTGGTGGATGGGGTTGATCATGCGCGCCAGTTCCCAGGCCCGCGTGCTGTCGCCGAGTTCGGCGAAGGCCATCGCCGCCCACACCGCGGCATGGGTGTACTGGCCGCCATTTTCGCGCACGCCGGGCACGTAGCCGCGGATGTAGCCGGGGTCCTTGCTGGTCTTGTCGAACGGCGGTTGCAGCAGCTGGATCAGGCCGGCATCGCGCCGCACCAGGTATTGGTCCAGCGACTCCATAGCCTGGCGCGCGCGTTCGGGATCGGCTGCGCCCGACAACACCGACCAACTCTGCGAGATCGAATCGATCCGGCATTCGTCGCTGTGCACCGAGCCCAGCGGCGTACCGTCGTCGAACCAGGCGCGCCGGTACCAGTCGCCGTCCCAGGCATGGGTTTCCAGGTTCCCGCGCAGGCGCTGCGCGTGTTCGACGCAGTAATCGGCGAAGGCGGCGTCGCCGCGCTCGCGCGCGACCGGCTCGAAGCGGTTCAAGGTGTCGAACAGGAAGAAACCCAGCCACACGCTTTCGCCCTTGCCGGCGTCGCCGACGCGGTTCATGCCGTCGTTCCAGTCGCCGCTGCCGATCAGCGGCAGGCCGCGTTCGCCGAGCAGTTCGGTGCCGCGCTTGAGCGCCAGCACGCAATGGTCGTAGAACGGCTGTTGGCGGGCCGAGACCAACGGCAGGTCGTAGTAGGACTCCTCGTCGGCGTTGACCGGGCGACCCTCGACGAAACGCACGCGCTCGTCGAGCACGCTGCGATCGCCGGTGACCTGCAGATAGCGGCAGGCGGCCAGCGGCAGCCACAGGTAATCGTCCGAGCAGCGCGTGCGCACGCCGCGGCCGAGCGGCGGATGCCACCAATGCAGCACGTCGCCCTGCGGGAACTGATGCGCTGCGCTCAACAACAGGTGTTCGCGGGTCAGCGCCGGCATCGCGTGCACGGTCGCCATCGTGTCCTGCAGTTGGTCGCGGAAGCCGAATGCACCGCCGGACTGGTAGTAGCCGCTGCGCGCGACGTAACGACAGGCCAAGGCCTGGTAGGGCAGCCAGCCGTTGGCGAGCGCGTCCACGCTCGGGTCGGGGGTCTCGACCCGGACCGTGCCAAGGGTATGCATCCAATGGATGCGCACCGCATCCAGCGCATCGTGGGCGGCGCCGCTGCCCTTGCTGGCTTGGGCGAGTTGCACGGCGGCGGCATAGTCGGCGCCGATGCCGAGGCGGAATACAGTTTCGTAACTCTCGTCGGCGGCCAGTGCGATAGGCACCTGCAGCGCCGCGCACGGGTCCAGCCCGACCCCGAGTTTGCCCGACAGGCGCTGCTTGAGCAGCGCCGCCGGTTGCCCGAGGTTGCCGTTGCGGCCGAGGAATTCGGTGCGGTCGGCGGTGAAGCCGGGTTGCTCGCCGTCCACGTCGAAGAAGGCGACGCGGCCGTCGAACTCGGTGTTGTAGGGATTGCGCGCGGTCAGCACGCCGCTGGCGCCGTCGAGCTCGCTGACCACGTGCATCTGCGACTTGACCCGGATATCGCCGAGCACCCATTCGACGTAACCGGTGGCCGACAGGCGCCGCGCGCGGCCGGACAGGTTGCGCAGCTTGAGCACCGAGTACTTGATCGCCTCGTCGAGCGCCACGTAGATCCACAGCTCGCTAGCGATGCCGTCCTCGATATGCTCGTAGACGCTGTAGCCGAAGCCGTGGCGGGTGCGGTAGGCGCCGCTGCCGCGACAGGGCAAGGGCATCGGCGACCAGATCCGGCCGCTGTCCTCGTCGCGCAGATAGAAGGCTTCGCCGCCGGTGTCGGCGACCGGGTCGTTATGCCAGGGGGTGAGGCGGAACTCGTGCGCGTTCTCGAACCAGGTGTAGCCGGGCGCGCTCTCGCTGACCACGGTGCCGAGCTGCGCATTGGCCATCACGTTCGACCAGGGCGCCGGGGTCGGCGCGCCTTCGCGCAGCACCACGACGTATTCGCGACTGTCGGCGGCGAACGCGCCGGTTCCGTTGTCGAACACGAAGGCCTCGGTCACCGCTTCGAACGGCCACGGGTCTTCGTCGGTGTCGGCGCGCGGAGGCGGCAGGCCCGGCAACGCCGCCGGATGCATCGCCGCGGCTTCGTCCATCGGCTCGGGCTCGTCGGGCGGGCCATCGGGCAGCAGCAAGGGGATCTCGCGCTCGGGCGGCACGTGGCGGCTGACCTGCGCGGCGAGAGTGCCGCGTTTGTCGCTGATGATCACCCGCGACACCGCCTGCAGCAGGATGCGGTCTTCCTGCGACATCTGCTGGCTCGGTCGCACGAAGATGCCGCCAGGCCGGTCGAGCACGTTGCCCTCGGGGCCGGCCGAGACCAGGCCGAGGATCTGCTCCTGCAGTTGCTGGCGATATCCGCCCTGTTCTTCGTTCCAGATCACCAGGTCGACGTTGAGCCCCTTCAGGCGCCAATACGCATGCGCCTGCACCATCTGCCGGACCAGCTCGATGTTGCCGGCCTCGGCGATCTGCAGCAGCACGATCGGCAAGTCGCCGGAGATCGAGTGGCCCCACAGTCCCGATTGCCCGCGCCGGTTCTGCAACAGCACCGCGTTATCGGCGCGCAGGAACGGATGTGCATACACCATCAGCCCGGCCAGCCGTTCGTACAACTGGGCATCGGCCTGGGAGGCGTTGATCTGGCGCCGCACCACCTGGCTGTGGGTCCAGGCCAGGTCGAACACGCGGTCGGCGAGGCGCCGGTCGCGGTATTTGTCGATCAGCCGGCTGCAGGCCGCGCGGTCGACGCCCACGCCCGAGACCATGTCGACGATGACGCTCTGCTCGGGCGCGAGCACGATGCGGGTGCGGATCGCGACGATCGGGTCGAGCACCGAGCCGACCGAATCCGACAGCGCCTCGGTCGCGGTGAGGGCCTGCGGCGTGCGCGGGGTGTTGCCGCGGCCGAGGAAGCGCGAGCGGTCGGTTTCGTAGGAGATCGTCTGGATGTCGGCATCGTGCACCGCGACCAGGTGGAACATCCACGGCGGTACCTCGTCGTGCGAGCGCGGCCGCCGCGTGCACAGCAGGGCCTGCTTGTCGCGGGCGACCTCGGTCTGCACGAACAGATTGCTGAAGGCCGGATGCAACTCGTCCGACAGCGACGAGGCCAGCACGACTTCGGCGTAGGTGGTGATCTCGATGGTGCGGGTGTGGCGCGAGCGGTTGCCGATGCGCAGACGGCGCAGCTCGATGTCGTCCTCGGCGGAGATGGCGATTTCCAGGTGAGTCTCGTAGCGGTGCTTGCGCCCGCGGTACTCGGCCTTGGCGTCGGAGAAGATCGCCTCGTAATGGTCCACCGGCACGCAGGTCGGCTGATAGGTCGCCGACCAGAATTGGCCGCTGTCCACGTCGCGCAGATAACAGAACGAGCCCCAGTGATCGCGCGTGCCGTCCTCGCGCCAACGCGTCACCGCCATGTCGCCGAGGCGGTTGTAGCCGCCGCCGGCGCTGGTCAGCAGGCTGTGATAGCGGCCGTTGGACAGCATCTGCACCGCAGGCCGGCCGGTGCTCGGGTTGGCGAATACCCGCAGTTGGGTCTCGCTGGCGGCGGGCGCGGCGCGTGCGCCGCTGGCTTCGGCCTCGTGCGGATGGAACACGCCGGTGCGCGGAATGCGTTCCTGCAGCAGCAACAGCGTCGCCTGGAACTCGGCATCGGCGACGAAGCGTTTTTGCATCGGCTGGTCGCGCAGCAGATAGTCCAGCGACAGGAAGGCCATACCCTGGTGGTGGGCCATGAACGAGCGGACGACCGCATGATCCTGCCCGCGCGGCACCCGCGTCGGGGTGTAGTCGATCGCTTCGTACAGGCCGTAATGGCCGGCGAAGCCCAGTTCGGTCAGGCGTTGCAGGTTCTGGCAAGCCGCTTCCGGCAGCACCATCAAGGCCATCGCGCTGGCATAGGGGGCGATGACCAGGTCCTGGCCGAGGCCGCGCTTGAGCCCGAGGCCGGGCACGCCGAACGCGCGGTACTGATAGTTCATCCGCGTATCGACCGTGTTGTAGCCCGATTCGGAGATGCCCCAGGGCACGTCGCGCTGCCGGCCGTAGCGGATCTGCGCCAGCACCGCATGTTGCGCGGTCTGGTCGAGCAAGGTGTCGGGATAGCTAGGCATCACCAACTGCGGCATCAGGTACTCGAACATCGAGCCGCTCCACGACAGCAGGGTGGCGCCGCTGTCGATCTCGGTCAGCAGACGGCCGAGGGCGAACCAGGTCTCCTGCGGCAACTGGCCCTGGGCGATGGCGACGAAGCTGCACAGGCGCGCTTCGGAGGCGAGCAGGTCGTAATAGCCGGCATCCAGGCGCCGTTCCTCGACGTTGTAGCCGATCGACAGCAGATGGCGGCCGCGGTCGTAGAGGAATTCGTATTCCATCAGCGACAACTGCCCGGCGATATGCGCAAGGCGTTCGAGCTCGTGCACGCGTTTGCGGGCGCGGTCGCGCGCAAGTCCGTCCTGCGATGCCATTTGCAGGGCGCGCAGGGTCGGCATGCGTTCCATGAGGTCGGCCTCGGAAGGCCGGCTCTGTCCTTCCTCCGGTGTGCCGATCCCCGGCGCGAAGTGCAGCAATTCGTCCTGTGCGGCGCGGCAGGCGGCCGACAGCATCGTCGGCCAATGCGGGGCCGACGCGTCTTCCGGTGGGGCTGTGGGCGGCGGCAACGACGATTCGATCGCGAGCGCCCGCGACGACAGCCCCGCCAGCACGCGTTCGGCTTCCGGCAGCGACGCCGGCGGCTGCGCGCGGATGGCGTCGATGCGTTCGCGGAATGCGCTCAGGGCTTGTTCGAGTGGGGCGTCGATACGGCCGGCCGCGCGCAAGGTTTCTTCGAGCACGCCGAAGGTATCGGCCAGGCCGTCGAAGGTATGCCGCGCCAACACCGGCTCGTCGATCAACGCCAGCAGGCCTTGGCGCAGGGTCAGCAGGTGCGCGGCAAGATTGCCGCTGTCGACCGTGGACACATAGCGCGGCGGCAGCGGCAGCAGGGTTTCGGTGTCGTACCAGTTGTAGAAGTGGCCGCGATGGCGCGGCAGGGTCTCCATCGTGGTCAGCGCCAGGCGGGTGCGCTCGATCAGCCCGCCGGCCTGCAGATAGCCGAAGTCGTAAGCGCCGAGGTTGGCGAGCAGCGACAGGCCGATGTTGGTCGGGGAGGTGCGCCGCGCCACCACCAGGCTCGGATGCTCCTGGATGTTGTCCGGCGGCAGCCAATGATCCTCGGCGCGGATGTGGATCTCGAAGAAGGCCCACGTGCGGCGCGCCAGTCGGCCGAGGAACTTCAGCTGGGTCTGCGACAGACTCGCGCGACGCTGTCTCGGCGGCCGTCCCAGCCAGGCCATGAGCGGCGGCGACAACAGCCACAGCAGTAGGACTGGGGCGGCGACCCACAGCGACGCCGGGTTGATGCGCGACAGCGCGGCCGCGACGGCGAGCGCGAACGCAGGCCCGAACCACATGCTGCGCAGTTCCGCGCCGACGCCGCTGCCGAGACTGCGCTCGACTTCGCTCGACGGATTCCATTGCAGCAAGCGGCGGCGACTGATCGCCATCCGCCACACGCTGCGGGCGATCGCACCCAGACTGAAGAAGGCTTCGTACGGCAGACAAGCCAGATTGACCGCGGCGCGTTGCATCTGTCGCGCGATCGAGCCGACCACCTGCATCAGATGGGTTTCCAGCGCCATGTCGACCGGGCGGGTGGCCAAGTCCCAGCATGCCAGGGCGAAGGTGGGCACCAGCCACAGGCTGAGCAGCCACAGGGTCCAGGCCAAGGGTTGCGGCAATATCGCCCAGCCGGCGACCAGCAGTGCGGTGGCGGCGGCCGGCACCAGGCTGCGGCGCAGGTTGTCGAGCAATTTGCCGCGCGACAGCCATGACAGCGGATTGGCTTCGTAGCCGCCCTTCATCCGCGGCACCCAGGGCAACAGCCAGGGCAGCAACTGCCAATCGCCGCGGATCCAGCGATAGCGGCGCTTCACGTCGGCGGCATAGCGCGAGGGATAGTCCTCGAACAGACGCACGTCGCTGATCAGGCCGGCGCGCGCATAGCAGCCTTCGAGCAGATCGTGGCTGAGCACGCGGTTTTCCGGGAAGCGGCCTTCCAGGGCGTACTCGAACGCGTCGACGTCGTAGATGCCCTTGCCGACGAACGAGCCCTCGCCGAACAGATCCTGGTAAACATCGGAGACCGTGCGCGTATACGGATCGATGCCGGCTTCGCTGCCGTACATGCGCGCATAACGCGAGCCGCGGCGTTCGCTCATGCCGGTGCCCACGCTGGGCTGCAGGAT
Organism: Lysobacter sp. ESA13C; assembly: GCF_019970005.1. Taxonomy (NCBI): domain Bacteria; kingdom Pseudomonadati; phylum Pseudomonadota; class Gammaproteobacteria; order Lysobacterales; family Lysobacteraceae; genus Lysobacter; species Lysobacter sp. ESA13C. Next base: position 97,823 of record NZ_JAHXYK010000006.1, read on the forward strand.
GCCGTAGCCGCGCGTCACCCGCCGCCGGCGTTCGTCGAAGCGGGCCTGGTTGAGCGGATGGGCGAGGGTGCCGATGAACTCGCGCGCCGCATCCCGGGGCAGGCGGGTATCGGTGTCCAGGGTGATCACGTAGCGGACGTTGGCGAGCACCTCGGTGTTGCCGGTCACCGCCATGAAGGCTTCGCGCGCACCGCCGCGCAACAGGCGGTTGAGCGCGGCGAGCTTGCCGCGCTTGCGCTCGTAGCCCATCCATTTGCCTTCCAGCGGGTTCCACGTGCGGGGACGATGGAGCAGGAAGAACAGGTCGCCGCTTTCCGGGGCATAGCGCGCATTGAGTTGTTCGATCTGGCGCGAGGCATGCGCAACCAGGGCCGCATCGCCGGGCAAGTCCTGTTGGTCGGCGTCGAGGAAATCGGTCAGCAAGGCGAAATGCAGGTAGGCGTCGCGATTGGCCAGGAACCTGACTTCGAGCCCTTCGACCAGGCCGTCGATCGCATCGACGCTGCCGATCATGCTCGGCACCACCACCAGGCTGCGCGAGCTCGACGGCAGGCCTTTGGAGAAATCCAGGCGCGGCAGCGGCTTTGGCGCGACCAGCACGGTAGCGATCCAGTTGACCAGGGTGATGCCCAGTTCGCTGAAAGCCAGCAGGCTGAGCGCCGCGAACAGGCACAAGGCCACCGCCGGAAGCGGCGCTGCGTATAGCTCGGACAACAATCCGTAGCCGAACAGCGCGGCGATCGCGGCGATCGGAAGCAGATACACGGACAGAGGCATCCTGCGCGAGCGCAACCGGACCGGCTTGCGCGCGTCCGGCGAGGCGGCGACCGCGGCCTTGATCTCGCTGGTACCGTCGTCGATCAGGTAATAGCCGACGTGGGCCTTGCCATCATCGACCTCGCCGGACTCGAGCGCCAGGCTCAGGGCCAGGCGCGCCACGTCGATCTCGCTGACGCCGCTTTGGCGCGCGATCTTCTCGACCACGTGCCGGTACATGTCGCGGGTGTTGAAATCCATCTTCGCGTAGATGCCGATCGGATCCTCGCGCAGGGTCCGGTCGACCAGGCTCATGGTCTCGACGAACTCGCGCCAATCCATGTTGGCCAGGAAGCGCAGGCTGCCGATGCTGTTGCTGATCGATACCTGGTCGGCGGCCTGCTGCTGGCTCTCGGCGCGCACCAGTTCTTCCACGCCGTGGGCGCTATCGGCCAGCCATTGCTCGATCCAGCTCATCGGCATGGCCAGGACCGCGCTGCGGCCGTGCAGGCCGCGGGTCAGCTCGGCCACGAACGCGCCCGACATCGGCGGATTCGAGCGCGCCATGTCGGCCACCACCAGCACCACGTTCTTCGGGTTGGCGTCGGCGGTGTCGTTGAGCAGTTCGGCCCATTCGGCGGCGCGGCGATGATCGGCGCCGTCGCGCATCACCCGCACGGCCATGCGGCGCAGGTTCTCGATCAAGGCCAGGCGCAGCATGATCGGAATCGCCCACAGCTCGCCGAGCTTGAGCGGCGTCACCGTCTGGTAAGCGGCGACGAAGCGGGTCATGGTTTCGGCGTCGATGCGGCCGTCGCCGTGGGCGATGGCCTCCATCGCGAGGTCGTAGACCCGCGGCAGGCCGGCCGACGGGCCCAGGCTCAAGGTCGGCAACTCGCGGCTATAGCCCTTGGGCAGATGGCGGCGCGCGGTGCGGATCTGTTCTTCGATCAGGTAATAGTTGTCGAGCAACCATTCGCCCGCCGGAGTGATGCGGACCTCGTCCTGGACCATCTGGGTGAGCAGGGTGCTGGCGGCGTCGAGGATGCCTTCGTTCGCGCGCAGGCGGCCCAGCAACAAGTCCGAACCCGTGCGCGCCCGCACCCGATGCGCATGCGCGAGGGATTTGCCGTGCCGTTCCATCTGCTCGGCGCTGAACAACTGCGAGCGCAAAGGTTGTTCCGCTTGCCACGGCTTGCTCGTCGCCGCACGTCCCCATCGCCACAGCCGTCGGCGCAAGCGCAACCACTGACTGAATATTCGCCATACATTGGGCATGCAAGATCCCAGGCACTTCAGCCTTCAAGAGCGGGATCATTGCATTTGCACGGGCAGGCGATTGTGAAGTCGCCGCCGAGCGCGGCCAATACGCCGTGCTGACTGGCTTGTGGGCTGTGCGCGGGCGAAATGTGCGAGCGATCGCAGGAGCGAATGCGCGAAAGGCGACCGATGCGGCGGTTCCGCGGCCGGGTCGGCGAGGGGCGTGGAGCGTCGCGATCATTCGCTGTGCCGCCGGCGCATGATCCTCGGCAGCGATATCGTCATCGCCATGCGCCGCCGATTGCGGCGAGGCTGGCGCTTTGGCCGGTTGGGGAAGGGGGGCGCCGGCGCCGGTCGTCGCCTGGAGAATTGATCGGTTCCCAAGTTCTGGCCGGAGACCCAAGCCGCGCGGTCGCGACTCACGTCGCTCCTACATGAGTTCTCGCCCTTGCCGTTGCCGTTGCCGTAAAGATTTTGCTGTTGCTGTTGCTGTTGCTGTTGTCGTTGCTGTGCGTCGCCCCGTACTCGCGAAGGCAGAAGAAGACCCGGAGGGCGGCCCGCAGGGATGCGGGCCGTTTTTCATCGGGACATGGATGTCCCGTATGAAAAATTCCTGCGTCGGCATCGCTCGTGCGGGCCTGTGATTCAAAGAAAAGCATTTTTCTTTGGTTACCTTTCTTTTGTTGCTTATGACAAAAGAAAGTAACCCGCCGCTTTAGTGGCGGAAGCTTTTAGCGTTTGATCTGGATCTGGATCTGGATCTGGATCTGGATCTGGATCTTGCTTGAGCGAAACGCCGCGAATCCGCTACAGCGCGGTCGCGGCTTGCGCCGCTCCTACCCTGGATTCCAGCCGGGGGCGTCACGAGGTTGAGGCGTAACGGTCGCCGCTTCAAGAGTAGGAGCGGCGCAAGCCGCGACCACATCCTGCCGGCCTCCGACGTTCCCTTCAAGCAAGTGCAGAGCTTCCGTCCGCTGACGCGGCCGGGCTACTTTCTTTTGCTAAGCCCAAAAGTCCGTCTGGACTCCCTTCGGTCAAAGGTAACCAAAGAAAAGGGCTTTCCTTGCAAGGGCACAGGCCACGAGTGCGATGCCAGCGCCGGGATTTTTCGATAGGACATCCTTGTCCTATCGAGTCATTCCTTTTTAAAGGCTGGGCGCACGTCCTGTGCGCCGCCCTCCGGGTCTCCACTTGACCGGTAAAGCGGCAAAGCAGATCAAGACCTCGGCAACGGCAACGGCAACGGCAACGGCTAAAGCTAAAGCTAAAGCGTTTGTCGCGATTACTCGTCGTGCCGGATGCGCGAGTCCTCGGGCGCCTGCGCGCGATCATACAGGCCGTAATCGCGCACAACCTCCGCCACGCGCAGCCGATAGCCGGCGAAGATCGAGTCCCGGCCCGCCTTTTGGATCTGCCTGTGCATTTCGAGATTGCGCCAATGCCTCACTGCATCCTCGTCGCGCCAGTACGACAGCGACAACAGCTTGCCGGGTTGGCTCAAACTCTCGAAACGCTCGATCGAAACGAAACCATCGATCTGGGCGAGAAAGGGCCGCAAGCGTTCGGCCGCGTCGAGGTAATCCGGGCGGGCCTGCGGATGCGGCTGCGCTTCGAAGATCACCGCGATCATGCCGGCACGCCCATGGTTGCAGGCATACGGAACGCGCCATCGACGATTTCGGTCCAGCTGCGTTCCTCGCGCAGGATGAAGCGGTGTTCGCGGGCGAAGGCGAAGTTGTCGCGGCCTTCGGCATCGGTCTTGAGGCGGGCGCGGTAGGTCTCGTAGTCGGCCAGGCTGTCGAAGGCGATCAGTCCCCAGGCGATGTCGTTGCTGCCTTCGTGCGGCAGGAAGTAGCCGACCAGGTCGCCGCCGCAACGCGGGATGATGCGGCCCCAGGCTTCGGCGTAGCGGCGGAAGGCGTCGAGCTGGAAGGGGTCGATCCGGTAACGGATCATGCAGGCGATGCGCATCGTTGGGCTCCGGGAGAGGTGGCCGGCACCATAGCGATTGCCGCCGGGGCGATGCTTCGCTCAGTATCGAAGTATTCCCGCCGGGCGTGATGCAGGATCGCCGCATGGACATTTCCGCCAACCTCAACCGGGTCGCCGCGCTGATCGGCGACCGCGCCCGCGTCGACATCCTGACCGCGCTCATGGCCGGTCGCGCCCTCACCGCGACCGAACTGGCCGAGGCCGCCGGCGTGGCCCGCCCGACCGCCAGCGCGCATTTGTCGGCGCTGACCGAAGCGCGCCTGCTCAGCGTCGAGAAGCAGGGCCGCCATCGTTACTTCCGTATCGCCGACGACGATGTGGTGCGGTTGCTCGAAGATCTGATGCGGGTGGCGTACCGCATCTCGGATGCGCCGGTCAGCGTCGGGCCGAGCGACCTGGCGCTGCGCAAGGCGCGGGTCTGCTACGACCACCTCGCCGGCGAGTGGGGCGTGCGCGTGCACGACAGCTTCGTGCGCCGCGGTTTTCTGCATCTGGGCGACGACGACCTGCAGCTCACCGAGCGCGGCCGGGGTTTCGTCGCCGAAGCCGGGATCGCGCTGGAGGCCTTGCCGCGCACCCGTCGGCCGCTGTGCCGAGCCTGCCTGGACTGGAGCGAACGCCGCCATCATCTGGCCGGCGTGCTTGGCGCGGCCTTGCTGGATCGTTTCATCGCCCAGGGCTGGCTGCGCCGCATCCAATACTCGCGCGCCTTGAACGTGACCGCGCGAGGGCAACGCGGTCTGGCTGCATTCGTGGAAGAGCCTGCGCCCTAGCGCGCAACCCGGCTCAACCCAGCCCGGCTCAGCCGCCGACGCCGAGCTTGGCCGCGAGCAGGCCGGCGTACTCTTTGAACGCCTCGCCGCTGCGGCGCAGGGCACGGCGGGTCGGCCACCACGGCGACGCCGCGCCGTGCTTCGGCACCGGCTCGAAATCTTTCTCCGCCGAAGCCAGCGGCAGCACCTGCAGGCCCTGTCGCTCGAACAGCGCCCGCGCGCGGCTCATGTGCAGGGACGAGGTCACCAGAGCGACCCTGCGCCATCCGTGCGTGCGTGCCCACTGCGCGCTGTTGCGAGCGTTGTCGCCGGTGCTGCGGCTGCGCTCGTCCAGCACCAGGGCACGCTCGGGTACGCCGAGCGCGTGCATCGCCGCGGCCATCTCGCGCGCTTCGCTGACGCCGTGTGTGCGCGAAGTCGGGCCGCCGCTGAGCAAGACCCATGGCGCGCGGCCGTCGTGCCAGGCGCGCGCCCCCAGGGCGACGCGGTTGCCGGCAAGACGCGGATCGTTGGGATCGCCCTGTTCGAACCAGGCGACGCTGCCGATACCGCCGCCGAGCACGACGATCGCATCGACCGTCGGCAGCCCCTGTGCGGATTGCGGGGGATAGCGCAGCGCCAGGCTATTGCGCAGCGCGTTGGAGGCCGCCGGCAGCGACCACAGCAACGACCAAGCCAGACTGATCCCGATTAAGGCCAGCGCGCCACGGCGCCTGCGCAAGGCGAAGGCCAGCAACGCCAGCACCAGCAGGCAGCACGACAAGTGCAGCGGTTCCAGCGGCCACGCCAACCATCGGCCGATGCCGGTCATGGCCGCAGGCTTACTTCGCCACCCGCGCCAGGTCGACGGTGTCGTCGTCGAGCAGTCGCGCCAGGGCGTCGGTCATCAACGCGGCCTGGCGGTCGCGCGAATACGAGGGCGCCGCGGCCAGGCTGGAATCGCGCAGGCGGCGCATACGGCCGGGGTCTTCGACCAACGCCAGGATCGCCGCGGCCATCGCCTCGGCGTCTTCCGGCGGCACGCACACGCCGCAGTCGGTGGTTTCGACGATGCGGGTGGCTTCGCCGCGCGGCAGCGACATCAGCGCGGGGATGCCCATGCCCATGCCTTCGAACAGCTTGGACGGGATCACCCCGGAGAACACCGGGTTGTTGCGTAGCGGGATCAGCGAGATGTCGCACAGGCTCCACAGCTTCGGCATCATCTCCTTCGGCTGGCGCGGGATCATGCGCACGTTGCTCAGCCCGCGCTCGGCGACCAGGCGCTCGACGCGCGCACGCTCGGCGCCGCTGCCGGCGAAGAAGAAGGCGATGCGCGGATCGTGCTGCAGCCGCTCGGCGGCGTCGACGACCTTCTCCAGGCCATGGGCCATGCCGTGGGTGCCGAGGTAGCCGACCACGAAGCGGCCGTCCAGGTCGTACTGGCGGCTCAGGGTCTCGTCGCGCGCGGCCGGGGCGTAGCGTTGCAGGTCGACGCCGTTGAGCACGACGTGGATCTTGTCGGCGGCGATACCGCGCTGGATGAGTTCTTCGCGGAAGGTGTGGGTGACCGGCACGATCGCGTCGGCGCTGCGGTACAGGAACATCTCCAGGCGTTCGAGCGCGCGCACCGCGGCGCTGCGCTTCATCGCGCCGACCGCGGTGATCGAGGCCGGCCACAGATCGCGCAGCTCGAACACGAACGGCCGCCGGCGCAAGCGCGCCAACGCCCAGCCGCCGAGCGCGCAGAAGAACTGCGGCGAGGTCGCCACCACCACGTCGTGGCGCGGCTCGAACAGGCCGGCGACGACCGAGGCGGCCATGAAGCTCAGATAGTCGAGGGTGCGCTTGACGAAGCCCTCGTTGGCGGTGATGTAGGTCTTGACCCGGACCACGCGGATGCCGTCGACGGTCTCGACGCTGCGCCAGGCATTGCGGTAGCCGTCGAACAGCTTGCCCTCGGGGAAATTCGGCGCGCAGGTGATCACCGTCACCTCGTGCCCCGCGCGCACCCAGCGCACCGCGTGCTCGTAGGTGCGCGTGGCCGGCGCATTGCCTTCGGGCGGGAAATTGTCCGACAGAAACAGAATGCGCATGAGAACTCAGCAATCCCAATGGAACGTGGTGGTCAGCGCGCCGGCCTCGGGGGGCAGCGCGATTTCGAGGACATCGCAGGCTTCGCTCAGGCCGAAGCCTGCGTGATAGGTGCTGCGGGCCGCGGCGGTCGTTGCGTTCGCCGGTTCGACCTGCCAGCGCACCGCGCCGGATTCGTCCAGGCGCGATTCGCCCAGGCGCGATTCGTCCAGGCGCAGCTGCGGGCCGTCCAGGCGGACGTCGGGCATCAAGCGGAAGCGGGCGACGGCGCGCTCGAACTCGCCTTCGATGCGGTCCTCGACGCGCAGCGAGCCGGCTTGCAGTATCCAGCGCCGGCGATGCAGCGGCCGGCCCTTGAGGCGCCGGTAGCCGTCGTGGGCGGCGCTGAGCCACAGCCCCTCGTCGTTGCGGCCGTGTTCGACCGCAAGCGGATGGGCGCGGCGAGCGACGCGGAAACTGCTCCAGACCTCGGAGGAATCGGCATCGTCGATTTCGACCGTGTTATGCGAGGCGGTGCCGCGCTGCCACAGGCGCTCGGCGCCGATGTCGTAGCGCGAGGTGCCGGCGTTGGCCAACACCCGGCGGCCGCCGAGCGAGAGCTCGAAGCTGAGGGTGTCGGCGTGGGCATGGCCGGGCAGATAGGCCGGGCCGATTTCGCCGACGTCGGCGATCAGCACCGCGGGTCCGCATTGCAGCCGTACATAGCCCGACACCGGCAGCACCTGCAGCGCATCGTCGCAGGCCGCCGGCACCGCCACGCCGAGCAAGCGCGCATAGGCTTGCAACTGCGCCAGGGTCGGGGCGATGCCGTGGGCGGCGTCGTTGAAGAAGGCGATGCCGCCGTCGGGATGAGTCATCACCGCCAGCCAGCCGAGCATGCGGCTCGCACGCTGGCGCCACAGCTCGATGTCGCGTTCGGGGAAGGCGCCCGGGAACAAGGTCGCCAACTGCACCAGGTCGAGCAAGTCCTCGAGCAGGATCGCGTGGTACATCGGGCTGCGTTCGAAATGCCCGCCGTCGGCGAGGATCTGCTCGTCGATCTCGGCGCGCAGACCGCGCAGGCCGACGCTGCGCCAGCGTTCGGCTTCGGCGCCGTCGAAGAAGGCGCCGGCGAACAGCAGCGCCTTGTAGTTGGCCCACAGATGGTTGCCGAGCAAATGCCGTTCCAGGCGACCGCGCAGATAACGCGCCTGCGTCGCCAGGCTGTTGAGCACGCTGCGGCGCAGCGCCGGGTCGGTGACGGTGTCGCCGGCGCAGCACCATTTGACCCAGTTGACGATGCGCAGCGACAGGCAATACGGCTCCCAGCCGTTGCCGGCGGCCGGCGGATTGGCCGCGATCCACTGCCGGATCAGGTCGCGATGCCAGGCCAGCCGCGCAGCCGCGTCGTCGGCGTTGAGATCGTCGAAGTAATGCAGGTTGTACAACCACAGCTTCGGCAGGGCGGTGCTGTTCCAATCGTCGCCGGCGATCTCGTGTTCGTCGTTGAGGAAACGGAAGCGCTGCGCGCTCAGCATCGAGGCCGCGCGTGCGCAACCGCGCCAGCGATCGCGCACGACCGCCGGCGGCGGCGCCGGCGAATCGTCGATGCGCGGGCGGTGCAGGCGATGCCAGGCGCGGCCGTAGATCTGCACGGCGCGCAGATGGCGCACCGTGTGCCACAGGCGCGGCACTCGCGATGACGAGGTCACGACCGTATTCCGCTCGGAGAGGCGACGAGGCGACGCATGGCGTTCAGACCGAGGCGTCCAGTTCGATGGTGACGCGCGCCACCTCGAACACGTCTTCGGCGGGGATCGGCGCTGCGGCCTGGCCCTTGACCGCCTGGATGAAGGCGGCGGCGCACTGCGCCTGGCCCTTGTCCTGGCGCCACAGGTTCATCTTCTTGAAGCCCGGCCAGCCGTAGCCGCGCAGGCGACGGAAGTTGTCCAACTGCAGCACGCGGCCGGCAGTGAACACCTCCAGACGTTCCTTGGGGAAGCTCTTGTCGCCGTTGGCGAGGTAATGCACGGTGCCGAACGAGCCGTCGGCGAAGCTCAGGGTGAAGCTGACCCGGTCGCTGCGGATGCCGGCGCCGGGGACGTTGCCGACCGCGGTGAGCTGGTGGCCGACGATCGGCGAGTCGGCGAGGAAGCGCAGCAGGTCGACGAAATGGCAGGCCTCGCCGATCAGGCGGCCGCCGCCGAGCTGGCTGTCCTGGGTCCAGTGGTCGGCCGGGATCGCGCCGGCGTTGACCGTCATCACGAACGACTTGGGCTCGCGCACGCCGGCCAGCAGCGTGCGCATCTTCTGCACCTGCGGGGCGAAGCGGCGGTTGAAGCCGACCATCAGCACGGGCGGGCGGCCGTAGATCGAATGCTCGGCGTAGGCCTTTTCGATCGCCTGCAACTCGTCCAGGGTCAGGCACAGCGGTTTTTCGACGAATACGTGCTTGCCGTGGCGCAGCGCCTTCAGGGTCAGCTCGGCATGGCTGCCGTGCTGGGTCGCGATCACCACCGAGCCCACGCCGTTCTCGCGCAGGGTCGCGTCGGTGTCGGTGCTGGCGTTGCGGAAACCGAACTTCTTGCCGAAGTGGACGCTGCTGACGCCGCCGCTGGACACCACTGTGTGCAGTTCGGCGCCGGCCTTGGCGAAAGCCGGGATCAGCACGCGGCCGGCGTAGTTGCCGGCGCCGATGAAGGCGATCGCGTCGCCGCCCTTGTCGGTATCGGAGGTCGCGGCCGGGGTCTTGACCGACAGCGGCACGGTGCGGCGCACCAGGGTCTCCGGAATCGCCTTGTCGCGCCCGTAGTCGAGGACGATGCCGAGCGAGGGCTCGTGGCCGCCGAGCAGGGCATAGGCCTGTTCGGCCTCGGCGATCGAGTAGCGATGGCTGATCAGCGGCGGCGCGTCGATCGCGCGGCTGGCCATCATGTCGAGCACGGCCTCGAAGTTGCGTTGTTCGGTCCAGCGCACGAAGGCGACCGGATAGTCGTTGCCGCGTTCCTCGTAGGACGGATCGTAGCGGCCCGGGCCGTACGAGCACGACACCTGGAACGACAGTTCCTTCTCGTAGAAATCCGCGCGCGACAGTTCCAGGCCGGTGACCCCGACCAGGACGATGCGGCCGCGCTTGCGGCACATGTGCGCGGCCTGCGAGACCGGTTCGTTGCTCTTGGTCGAGGCGGTGATCAGCACCGCGTCGACGCCGCGTCCGCGCGAGAATGCCTGCGCCGCGGCCAGCGGGTCTTCGCCCTTGGACAGGTCGACCGTCTCGGCGCCGTAGCTGCGCGCGATGGCGAGCTTGGAGCTGTCGAAGTCGATGCCGAGCACGCGGCAGCCGTGGGCGCGCAGAAGTTGCACGGTGATCAGGCCGATCAGGCCCAGGCCGGTCACCACCACCGCTTCGCCGAGGCTCGGCTGGACCAGGCGGATACCTTGCAGGGCGATCGCGCCGAGCACGGTGAAGGCCGCGGCTTCGTCGCCGACGCCGTCGGGAATCTTGACGCACAGGTTGGACGGCACCGCCACCACTTCGGCGTGCTTGCCGTTGGAGGCGATGCGGTCGCCGATTTCGAAACCGGTCACGCCGGCACCGACGCCGATCACCGTGCCGACGTTGCAATAGCCCAGGGCCAGCGGCTGGTCGAGCTTGCTGCGCACCGCGTCGACGGTGGTGGCCAGGCCGTCGGTGCGGATCTTCTCCAGCACCATGCGCACCTTGTCGGGTTGCTGGCGCGCCTTCTGCAGCATGTTGGCCTTGCCGAACTCGACCAGCATGCGCTCGGTGCCGGCCGACACCAGGGTGACGTGGGTGCGGATCAGCAGATGGCCGCGGCGCAGGGCGGGGGCGGGCACGTCGGCGATTTCGGTGCTGCCGTCGCGCAGGTTTTGCAGGACCTGTTGCATGGTGATTCCAGTACGTATCGAGAGGGGGGATGCCGCGCCGGCTGGAGGGAGCCGCGCGGCCGATCGGTAGGCCGGCTCAGTGACGCAGGCAGATCAGCGGGGTTTCACGCGGAAGACTCATGGCTGCAGGCTCGCGCATTCGGCGATCACCCGCGCCATCGCCGTGTCCCAGGCTTCGTAGCGCAGGGTGCGCAGGCCGGCGCGGCGCTGTTCGAGCAGGGCCGGCGCCTCGGCGATGCGCAGCAGCTGTTCGCTGAGCTGGCGGCTGTCGCCGTAGTCGCACAGGAAACAGGCCTGCGCGTCTTCGAACGGCTGCGAGGTGCTCAGGCCGGGGTTGGTGAAGAACGGAATCTCCAGCGCGGCGCAATCGAACCACTTGTTCGGCTCGGCCAGGCGGTTGATCTCCAGCGAGGGGTCGTAGAAGGCCAGCACCACGTCGGCGCTCAGCAACAGCGCCAGCGCGTCCTCGTTGCTGACGATGCCGCGGTAATGCGGCCCGAGCAGTTCGGCCAGGCGCTTGGCGTCGTCGCCGAGCAGGCGTCCGGCGGCGACGAACTCGATGCGGCCGGCGGTCTGCTCGACCGCTTCGCGCATCATGGTCGCGCCGCGTTCGGGCGAGATCAGGCCGCTGATCAGCACGCGCAGGCGGCCGCTCTTCGGCGGCAGCTCGGCGGCGAGGCTGCGTGCGCGCTCGATCACGTCGGTGTGCGGGGTGTTGCGGACGATGCGGATGTTGGCGGCGTCGCCGTCGACCGCGCGCGAGGCGCCCGGCAGCACGTGCAGGGAAGCGCGGCGGCCGACGAAGCCCTCGACCCATTCGATGATCCGCTTGACCGGCTTCGGCCAGGCGTAGCTCTTGGACAGCTTGTCGCGGTCGAGGAAGACGTATTGGCAGCGGCGCACCGAAGCGACCAGGGCGCAGGGCAGCGCAGCGTCCAGCCGCGAGCAGAAATAGATGCCGGCGCGCGGCTGCACGAACACCCGCAAGGTCAGCCAGGCCACCCACAGGGCGTAGCCGAGGGCGTTGACCGCGCCGCCGCCCCAGGAGCCGAAGCTCAGCAGCACCTTCACCCGCGGCAGTTCGGTGGCCTGCTTGTCGCGGCTCCAGATCCAGAACTCGTAGGGGATCGACGCGCTTTCGAGCACCTTCGACAGCTTGCTCAGATACGGATTCTTCAGGTAGGGGTTGCCCTGGCCGAGAATGATCGCGTTCATGCCGTCACCAGCCTGGAGCGGATCGGCCGGTTACCGAGGTAACTCACCACGAACAGCAGCAACACGGTGATGAAATAACGGCTCCAGCCGCCGAGCAGTTCCATATACAGAAATCCAATCGAGAACATGAAGATCGAGAAGCTGTAGATCACCACCCCGACCGGGGTGACCGTGCGCATCCGCGAATACGCGTTGCGTATCAAGGCCAGGCAGATGCCGTTGGCCGCGCCGAACAGGATCAGGCCGAGCATGCCGAAGTTCATGTAGCCCTCGGTCGGCAGGCCGGTGGTGTAGGAGGTCAGCTTTTCGCCGTCGAGGGTGTAGCTGCCGGGATAGATCATGTTGCGGAACGCCGGGCCGCCGCCGAAGGGCTTGTCGGGCCAGATCGCGCGCGGCACCGGATTGACCGCGGCGGCGAACAGGGTCTCGCCCCACAGCGGATGCCAGGCGTAATCGTGCTGGGCCAGCCAGATCAGGTTTTCGCTGTTGCCGAAGGCGCCGTTCAAACCGTATACGAGCAGCTCGGTCGGGTCTTGGCCGCTCAGCGCCGAGGGGCCGGCGCTGTCGAGGGTGGTGCGGATCTTGGCCCAGGCCGAGAAGCCCAGCGCCAGCGCCAGCATCACCGGCAACAGCATCAGTGCCTTGCGCAAGCGCCCGGGGAACATCGACAGCGAGGCGAACAAGATGATCGCGATCAGGCTGAAGACGAAGTTGCGGTTGCCCATCGCCACGAACGCTACGGCGATCACCAGCACCGTGGCCGAGATCGCGATCAGCCGCCACAGCGCCGGGCTGCGGCCGCGCTCTTTCTTTTCGGCCAGATAATTGGTGACCAGGATCGCGCCGTAGCAGATCGCGGCGAAGGCCAGCACCACCGCCGGGCCGAGGCCGCGCCGGATCACGATGCGGTCGCGCATGTAGTCGGCGAGGTCGTGGCTGGCGATGGTGCGCGCCAGGTACAGCACCGCCGCCATCGCCGGAATGCCGACCAACACCAGCACGCGGCGGCGTTCGCGCGCGGTCAGGCTGCGTACCTTGGGCAGCGACGGCGTCGAGAACCCGCCCATTGCCAGGTAACCGCCGATGCCGGAGATGCAGAACATCACCGACAGCATCAGCGCCATGGCCTTGGCGTCGGTCGAGTAGTAGAACGGGTAGGACTGGATGCCGCGCAGTTCCTTCACCCACGGCATGAAGCCGTAGATGAAGGCCATGCCGAGCAGGAAGGCGTAGATCGGCTTGACGAACATACGGTCCATCCGCCCGCCGACGCGCAGGAACGTCACCAGGGTCAGGCTCGTGAAGAAGATGAAATAGAGAATCGCCAAGACGACGCCGTGATTGATCCGTCAGTGCTGCGGTGGAGGGAAGGGGCTGAAAGAAGGGACCGGGCTCAGTGCGCGTTGCCGCGGTTGCGCCACGAGCTCGGTTCGGGTTCGGGGTGCGGATGGGCGGTCTCGCGCACCGCGCTCGGCAACAGATGCGGGTGGGTCTTGGCGAGGTAGTCGGTGACCGAGCCGACCACCTGGGCCGGGCTGCCCATGACGATGCTGAGCGGGGCGATCTTGCCGCGCACCACGCTGCCGGCGGCGACGATGCAGCCGGCGCCGATGTCGGCGCCCGGCATGATGATCGAGCCGGTGCCGATGAAGCTGAAACGGCCGATGCGCACCGGCTTGATGCGTATCTCGGGTTTGTCGAAGCGGATGCCGAGCTCCTTGGCCACGGTGTTGATCGCCGCGTCGTGGGTCAGGATGCGCACGTTGCTGGAGATGGTGCAGCCCTCGCCGAGGGTGATCAGCGAATAGTCGGTGCCGTCGAACCAGATCTTGGCCGACAGATAGTTCGGCATGCCCTCGATGTGCGCGCCTTCCGAGCGCAGGAACCAGGTGAACAAGCGCGTCACCAGGCCGGGCTTGATGAACCAGCCGATGCGGATGACCGACAGCACGACGGATTTCTTGAGCAGGCGCGATACGTTCATTGGGGGCTTCCAGGCAGCGCTTTGCGGAACTCGCCGCGATTGCACAATGCGAAGGTCAACAACTGGGCGGTGGTGGCGACGACGTAGGCGATCGCCAGGCCGGTGGCGCCGCCGTGCAGGCGCAGGGCCAGCACGCTGGCGCCGAGCAGGGCGGCCGAGAACACCGCATTGCCGGCGAACAGCACGCCGGGCCGGCCGTCGGCGGTGGCCTTGCGCATCAGGATGGTGGTCGGCGCCATCGCCACGGTCGACAGCAACAGCCACTGCAGCGGCACGATCGCGCCGGCGTAGGCCGGGGCGAAGCGATGGATCAAGGGCGGCGCGGCCACCGCGACCAGGCCGGCGACCACGGCGGTGACCGTGACCAGCAGCAGGATCGAGTGGCGCAAGGCGGTGTTGGCCTCGTGCTTGTCGCCGCGCGCCAGCGCCGCCGCCAGCAACGGCAGAGTGGCGTTGGCGACCACGCCCATGCCGAACATCAGGATCGAACGCGCCTGGTTGCCGAGCGAGAAATTGCCGAGGCTGGTGGCGCCGCCGACGCTGCTCGACAGCATCACCATCGACAGCCAGATGCTCGGCATGGTCAGCAGGCCCGACACCGACGAGGGCAGGCCGAGCTTCCACAGCACGGTCCAGTCGCCGCGTTCGGTGGCGCGCAGCGACAGACGGTGGCCCTGCTCGCGGCGATAGCGGCGCAGCGCATGTTCCTGGCCGAGCACGATCACGATCTGCGCGGCGATGTAACCGTAGATCGCCCAGGCGATGTCGCGGCGCAACGCGGCCAGCACGATCGCCAGGAACACCAGCGGCGCGCTGAGCAGATTGGCCAGCGCCTGTTCCTTGACCTTGTGCAAGGCCAGGGCGACGCCGTTCTGGATCGCGGTGAGGAAGCCGGTCAGCACCAACAGCGCCGAGGCGGCGTACACCGCGACCAGATCGTTCGATCCGCCGACCTTGACTGCCAGCGGGTACGACAGGGCGAGCAACAAAGCCGCGAACAGCAGCGAGGCGAACAGCGCCGAACCGTAGGACACGGTCAGCGCCGTGGCGATGCGGCGCGGATCGGTGGCCGCGGCCTCGGCGACGATCTTGGTCGCCATCTGCCCCAGGCTCAACGCGCAGAAGGTGGTGAACAACAGCGCGGTGGTCTGGATCAGGGTGAACTGACCGAACGCGGTGGGGCCCAGCGAATGCGCGGTGAACAAGATGCCGGCGAACACCGCGCCACGCGAGGCCATGGCGCTCAACGCCGACAGGCTGGCCGTGGTGATCAGTCGCCGCATCATCGTGGTCGTGTCCGGGTCGAGCGCCTTGCGGCGCTCAGGTCCAGATGCCCTTGGTGTCGATGATCTTCAGGTGCGCCGGCATCGACAGCTCCTTGAAGGGTTTGTGATCGACCAGCAACACCGCGATGTCGGCCTGCGCGCTCGCGGTCGGCAGGTCCACCAGGATCACGTTCGGCGAGTTGAGCTTGTCCGGCAGCACCGAGATGTGCGGCTCGACCGCGAGCACGCGGCCCGGGTGGCGGTTGGCCAGTTCGATTGCGATGTCGAGCGCCGGGCTTTCGCGCAGGTCGTCGATGTCGGGTTTGAAGGCCAGGCCGAACACGGCGATGGTCAGGTCCTTGCCCTGCTTGCCGTCGGCCTGCGCCTGCTCGATCGCTTCCTCGACCTTGTTCATGACCCAGGCCGGCTTGCCGTTGTTGACCTCGCGCGCGGTGCGGATCAGGCGCGCTTCTTCCGGTGCGCTGTCGACGATGAACCACGGGTCGACCGCGATGCAGTGGCCGCCGACGCCGGGGCCCGGCTGCAGGATGTTGACGCGCGGATGGCGGTTGGCCAGGCGCACCAGGTCCCAGACGTTGATGCCGAGCTTGTCGCAGATGATCGATAGCTCGTTGGCGAAGGCGATGTTGACGTCGCGGAAGGCGTTCTCGGTGAGCTTGCACATCTCCGCGGTACGGGCGTTGGTGACCACGCATTCGCCGCGCACGAAGCTCTTGTAGAGCTCGCAGGCGCGTTCCGAACAACGCGGAGTCATGCCGCCGATGACGCGGTCGTTCTCGATCAGCTCGCGCATGACGTGGCCCGGCAACACGCGCTCGGGGCAGTAGGCGACGTTGACGTCGGCCTGTTCGCCGGCCTGCTGCGGGAAGCTCAGGTCCGGGCGCGCCGCGGCGAGCCAGTCGGCCAGGCGCTCGGTGGCGCCGACCGG
This sequence comes from Lysobacter sp. ESA13C, assembly GCF_019970005.1. Classification (NCBI taxonomy): domain Bacteria; kingdom Pseudomonadati; phylum Pseudomonadota; class Gammaproteobacteria; order Lysobacterales; family Lysobacteraceae; genus Lysobacter; species Lysobacter sp. ESA13C. The sequence goes on from NZ_JAHXYK010000006.1 coordinate 113,978, forward strand.
CGAGGTCGATTCCAGCACCACCAGGTCGCCCTTCTTGAGCACCGGCGCCAAGGCTTTGCCGGCGGCTTCGATGTAGGCCAGGTCGGGCTCGTGGTCGCCCTTGAACGGCGTCGGCACGGCGATCAGGAAGGCGTCGGCGGGTTCGGGCTGGGTCGAGGCGCGCAGGAAGCCGCCGGTGACCGCCGCGCGCACGGCGACGTCGAGTTCCGGTTCGACGATGTGGATTTCGCCCCGGTTGATGGTATCGACGGCATGGCGGTTGATGTCGATGCCGATCACCTTTTTACGCGCTGCGGCGAACGCGGCGGCGGTGGGCAATCCGATGTAGCCAAGGCCGATGACCGAGACGGTTTCGAAACTCATGAAAGACTCCGTTGAATGCCCGCGGGGGAGGGCGTTGCTGCTCGATTAAGAGACGTTGCGAAAAGGGGCCGTACGAACGGGAAAGTACCAATGCACGGCGGAGGCGGACGGGCCGCCTCCGGTGCGCATGCGGCGCGCAGGCGCAAGCCCGCGGCGCCTGTGGATGCGGACGTCAGGCCGCCAATTGCGAGGCCGTGGTCTTGAGGCCGGCCAGGGCTTCGACGATGCGCTGGCAGGCCTTGCCGTCGCCGTAGGGGTTATGGGCGATGCTCATGGCCTGATACGCGGCGGGATCGTCGAGCAAGGCGGTGATGCCGTCGGCGATCGCCTTGCGGTCGGTGCCGACCAGCTTGACCGTGCCCGCGCCGACCGCTTCCGGACGCTCGGTGGTGTCGCGCATGACCAGCACCGGCTTGCCGAGCGAGGGCGCTTCTTCCTGGATGCCGCCGGAGTCGGTCAGGATGATGTGGGCCGCGTTCATCAGATACACGAACGGCAGGTAGTCCAGCGGCTCGATCAGGTGGATCTGCGGCATGTCGCTGAGCAGGCGGTTGACCGGCTCGCGCACCTGCGGGTTGAGATGCACCGGATAGACGATGTCGACGTCCGGATGGCGCAGGGCGATGTCGCGCAGGGCGTGGCAGATGCGCTCGAAACCGCCGCCGAAGCTTTCGCGGCGATGGCCGGTGACCAGCACCACGCGGCGTTCCGGGCGCAGGAAAGCGAACTGCGCGGACAACTCGGCGCGCAACGCCGGCGTACGCTCGATGCGCTGCACCACTTGCTTGAGCGCGTCGATCACGGTGTTGCCGGTGATCTCGATGCGGTCGGTCGGAATGCCTTCGGCGCGCAGGTTGTCGCTCGACGACTCGGTCGGCGCGAAATGGATCGCGGCGAGGGCGCCGGTGAGCTTGCGGTTGGCTTCTTCCGGCCACGGCGAGTACAGATTGCCGGTGCGCAGGCCGGCTTCGACATGGGCAACCGGAATCTGCTGGTAATACGCCGCCAGGGTGGTGGCCATGGTGGTCGAGGTGTCGCCGTGCACCAGCACCACGTCGGGCTTGAGCTCCGACAGCACACGCTTCATGCCGGTCAGGATCGCGGTGGTGACGTCGGTCAGGTCCTGGCCCGGCTTCATGATCGCCAGGTCGTAATCGGGTTGAATGTCGAACAGGGTCAGCACCTGGTCGAGCATCTGCCGGTGCTGGCCGGTCACGCACACGCGCGCCTCGAAGCGAGGGTCGCCGGCGAGCAGCAAAGCCAGCGGCGCCATCTTGATCGCTTCCGGACGCGTACCGAACACGCACAAGGTCTTGATGCGGTAGGCCGACTGCGGCATCGCCGCGGTCGAGGCCATCGCCGGCAGGGTCGCGGCGTCGTCGCCGAACAACTCGTTGCGGCCGAAGCTCAGGGTCGCGGCTTCGGCGAGCGCGGGAGCGGTTGCGGTCTCGCCCTCGGGCTGCCAGGCCGAAGCCGGCTGCGGCTTCCAGCCGTGGGTGGTCGCGGTGGTGTAACCGCCGAGCAGGCCGAAGAACAGCAACAGGTTCAGGCCGAGCCCCGCACCGCGCAGCGAGTAACCCAGCGCGGTCAGGACGCAGGCAGCGGCGATCAAAATCAGCAGAGTCGCGCGCGGCGAGCGGCCGGAATCGAGCAGCATGTAGTGCAGGTGCTGGCGGTCGGGCTTGAACGGCGAACGCCCCTGGCGCACGCGGCGGTACATCACCGCCAAGGTGTCGATCACCGGCAGGGCCACGCACCACAGCACGGCGGCGGCGTGGATGCGCGGCGTGCCGCGCTGGTTCATGTAGATCAGGCTCCATGCGAGCACGTAGCCCAGCAGCATGCTGCCGGCGTCGCCCATGAAGATCTTGCGCCCGCGCCAGCCGCCGAGGTTGACGAACAGGTAAGGAATCAAGGCCGCGAACAGCACCGGCAACAAGGGCAGGGCGCCTTGCGAGAGCAGGCCGGCGCGATCGAACAGCAGGATCGCGGCGATGCTGACCAGGGCCAGGCTGCCGGCCAGGCCGTCGATGCCGTCGAGCATGTTGAAGGCATTGATCAGGCCGACCACGCCGATCACGGTCAGCGGAATGCCGAGCAGACCGAGGCGGATCGGGCCGGTGCCGAAGACGTTGCCGACGTCGTTGAGGTAGAGGCCGCTGCCGGTGATCATCAGGCCGGTCGCCAGCACCTGCACGAACAGGCGCGAGCGCACGCTGAGGTCCTTGGCGTCGTCGATCGCGCCGACCACCACGATCAACGCGGCGCTGCCGAGCAGCGAGAGCGCATAGCGGTCGGCGAGGCCGAGGTAGACCGCGCCGGCGAGCAGGCCGGCGAAGAAACACAGGCCGCCGATGACCGGGATATGCCCCTGATGCCGCTTGCGCGCATTGGGCCGGTCGACCAGGCCTATGTGCTCGGCCAGAGGATGCATCGCGTACATCGCGACACAGGTGACGAATAGCGCGAGGGCGCACGCTATCGCAAATTTTTCATCCAGCATGACGATGAGTCCGGGGGTAGTCTTCGTTGACCTGGCCGACAATCGCCGCCCCCCACGGTGATCGTCCCTTTGGCGTTTCTAGTTGTTCTTGCGGTTGTTCGCGGTGCGTCGGCCGGTCGATGCCGGTCGATTCGAATAATGGTTTTCAAAAACAAAAGTGGAATGACTGATCGACATGTCCGGCGGCCGTGGGTGCAGATGCGCTGTGCATCGCATGTCGCTGGGATCGTCTGCCTGCGGCAGCGTCCGTTTGCATGCGTGCTCGTGCGCGACTGCTTGCCTGTGTACTACACGGTGAGCTGCATACGTGCGCCTAGGTTGCCATCTCGAGTTCAGGAAATACTGTGAATCCGTAAGGGCTTTCACGGTGACGTCGTCCCGTCGCGAACGAATCTCATGTTTCGTTCATTTGTCGTTCGCATTCGCGGCGAGTGAGCGAGCGTGATTCTGTTCTGGGTTGCGCTTCGCATGCGAACTGCGACGTTCGATTACGCATTGGTTAGCGCTGCGTAAAAACATCCAATGGCCAAGAAGTGTCCATGCGTTGCCGTCGCCTTGCGTATCGTCGTTTTCCTCGAAAAAAGCGGCTTTTTTGCGGATCCGGCAACTGGGTTTCGCGATCGCCGGTGCCGCCCGCTGTATGTTCCATCGCTGCAGTCGGTCGGCTGTCCGCGTGCGCTCCTTGCGGCGATACCGCAGCGCCGACAGGCTGCTCTGCTTGCATGACGCTGCAATGTCATCGCTGCGGCGAATGAGCGGAAACGTTCGCCTTGCATCAAACCGCGCCGACCCTGCGACTGTGCCGCAGCCGTCGGCGGTTCCAAATAGCGCTTTTGCATAAGCGAAAGCGCGTCGTGCATATGTACGCCGATCGAGTTTCGCTCTCGATCCGGTTCGCATCGCGCCTGCGACCGCATCGGCAGAACCGACGGCATTCGCAGCACCCGATCGCAGCGAGCGCGGAGCGGCGCATCGACGGCGTTCGCTGCGCGCGGGTCCTGCCGGCGCAGCGATGTGCGGATCAGCGTTCGGCGATCGGTTGGTATTCGTAACCGTAGGCGTAGGTACTGTCATGGCGCTTCTCGACCGCATTGAGAATGGCGCCCCTGAGCTCGATACCGTTCTGCTCGAAGCGCTGCTTGGCGAGCGCCAGTTCCTTGGCGGAGTTGAAGCCGAAACGCGCGACCAGCAGGCTGGTGCCGGCGTAGCGGCCGATGATCGCCGCGTCGGTCACCGCCAGGATCGGCGGGGTGTCGATGACCACCAGGTCGTAGCGTTGCGACACCGTGTTCAACAGCGTGGCGAAGTTCGGGTGCATCAACAGCTCGGACGGATTCGGCGGCACCTGTCCCCGCGGAATGAAGTCCAGGCCGGGGATGGTCGAATGACGCGTCGCGTCGGCGATGTCGACGCGGCCGACCAGCAGATCGGACAAACCGTTCTGGTTGGTGTGGCCCATGACCCGATGCAGGGTGCCGCGGCGCAGGTCGGCGTCGATCAGCAGCACGCGCTGGCCGCCCTGGCTGATGACGGTGGCCAGGTTGGTCGAGACGAAGGTCTTGCCGGCGCTCGGGCCCGAGCCGCAGATCATCAGGATGTTGTTCTTGGCCTCCATCATGGCGAAGTGCAGGCCGGTGCGCAGGCTGCGCATGGCCTCGATCGCCAGGTCGTTGGGCGCATCCAGCGACAACAGGTGCGGCTTGTCGTGGCGCTTGCCGTTGCTGCGCAGCTGCTTGCCCAGGCTTTCGTGGTCGCGTTGGTACTGGCTCATCGGAATCGAGGCGTAGACCGGCAGGCCCAGTTGTTCGATTTCCTTGGCCTCCTCGACGCCGCGGTTGAGCATTTGCCGCACCAGCACCCAACCGATCGCCGCGAACGCGCCGAGGAAGGTGCCGATCAGCACCAACTGTAGGCGCTTGGGCTTGACCGGCTCGTTGACGTCGACCACCGAGGGGTCGATGACGCGAGCGTTGCCGACCGTGCCGGCGCGTGCGATGTCGAGCTGCTGGGCCTGGTTGAGCAGGTTGGTGTAGGTCTGGGTGCTGACCTGCATGTCGCGGGTCAGGCGCAGCAGTTCCTGCTGGGTCTCGGGCAGGCCGCCGATGCGGTCGCTGAGTTCCTTCTTGCGCGCTTCGATCTCGCCGAGCTGTTCCAGCAGCGCCCGGTAGGCCGGGTGCTTGGGGGTATAGCGGCGGCTGACTTCGGCCTGCTGCATCTTCAATTGCGAGATGCTGTTGTCGAGGGCGACGATCTGGTCGAGGTAGGACTTGGTCTCGACGGTGATGTCGACGGTATGCGCTTGCGACTGATAGGCGTTGAGCGCCTGCTCGGCCTTCTCCAGGTCGCGGCGCACGTTCGGCAACTGGCCCTTGACGAATTCCAGGCTGTTGGCGGCTTCGGCGGAATTGCGTTCGACGTTCTGGCGGGTGTACTGGCGGGTGATCGCGTCCAGGGTCGCGGCGGCCTGGCCCGGGTCGCCGAGCAGATAGCTCAGCTGGATGATGCCGGAGTCCTTGGCGCGCTCGGTCGCGGTCAGGTTCTTTTGCAGGGCGGTGATGATCGCCAGGCTCGGCAGTTTGACCAGGTCGAAGCGCATGCCCGGGTTGGCCGCCATCTCCTTGATCTGCAGTTTGACGCCGCCGCCCGCGGCGGGCTCGCCGACCTTGCCGGTCAGCAGCAGGGTGTCGTCTTCGTCGTATAAGCGGTACGCGCCGGCGTTGTCGGCGACCAAGGTCAGCGGCAGGCCGAGCAGTTCCTTGGAGACGTCGAACTGGAACACGTCGAGGCGCTCGCCGCCCCAGCCGTAGCTGCTCAGGCCGAACCACGGCGAAGCGACTTCGCCCGGCGTCGACGGGCTGAAACCACGCGACAGCACGCCGCCGATCAGCGGAAACTGCCTGGGTTCGACCTGCACGTCGAGCTTGAGGTCTTGCACCGCCTTGCCGACCACCGCACGCGAGGTCAACAGCGCGATCTCGGTCACCGCCTGCGGCGCCGAATCGGTCAGCACCTGCGAGACCGCATTGAGGCCGGGCAGGGTGGGGGTATTGGATTCGACCTGGATCATCGCGTTGGCCTGGTACACAGGCGCGGCGAGCAGGGCATAGGCGACGCTGAGGGCGAAACCGGCCGCGGTGACGCTGGCGATCAGCCACTTGTGGTCGATAAGCGTGCCGAGTAGCGCGGCCAGATCGATCTCATCGTTATCGTCCTGAGACGGACCAGGAGCCGCGGATGTTTTCGACATTGGGGTGAGACCTGCTGAAGAGTGGATCGTGCTATGTCAAAGACGGGCCGCCCAGCTACTCACCCCTGAGTTGATCAGCTGATAGGCCTGTTCGAAAGCGCTGCGCGGTTTCCGGTACGGGTCCGGAACCGCGGTGTCGTCCTGCCATTTGCCCAGCAGGTAGGTCTTGCCACGTGCGTGCGGCGCCAACTGCAGCACCGCGTCGAGGTGTTTGCGCTCCATCGCCAGGATCAGGTCGGCCGAATCGATCATGGCGCGATCGATCTGCCGCGCCACGTGCGACTCGCCGTTCAAGCCGTGCTCGTTGAGCAGGACTTGCGCGGTGGCGTCGATCGGATGGCCGACCACCGCGGCCAGGCCCGCCGACTCGACGACGATGTTCTTGCCTTGCAGGCGGTGCCGCAGTAGTACTTCAGCGGTCGGACTTCGGCAGATGTTGCCGATGCAGACCATCAAAACCCGGTTGAACACGTGCGGTAGGTCTCACCTTGAAGGGGGCGTCGGAACGGCCCGGGAAAGTTTCGACCTCGCGTGCGCGATGCCGGCGGCTGCAGAATCTCAGAGCCCGAGGGTGCATGGTTCGGGCCTTTCGTCCGGCTCCGTGCCGTCGGCGACTCGGTGCACGCAACATGTTGCAGTGCGCCGAAAGTGACGGTGCGGAATGTAAGAGCTGATTCTTGCAGGGTCAACACGAAGCAAGCTCGCGACTTCAAAGACGTGACGCGAGTCACTTGGCGATTGCGTACGCCCGAAACGAATTCCTTGGCAATACGGTGTTTTAACGGAATATTTTGACGGATTTGGATTTAACCGCATTGCGTTATCCGCATCGCGTTGCCGTCGATACGCCATGGTCGACGATGAACCGGTCGACGCCCGCTTCTGTCGAAGCCGCTCGTCGGCGATGTCATACGTGTGCAATGCGAATTGCATCGGCGATGGAGGATCGGCGATGCGGTCACGTATCGCAACGCGAAACTTAAGCCTTCGCTGAACATCGCCGGCGCGATATGGCGTATGCGCAAGGCGCGCAAGGCCTTGCTGCGAGCGTTGCGGCCGCTTCGCGCCGTATCGCGCGCTCGCGAAAAACGTGATCAGGTACCGTTTGCCCGAATGCGCGTGAACGGCGAGGGGCCAATCGCCGCGCGCTGTCGCTATACTTCGGACAGGGGACTGCACTGCTAACGATCGTATCCGCTAGGAGCCCACGTCTCATGAAGTACCTCGCCCTTGTTGCCGCAGGCCACCGCGCCGTTCCACCCGACCGCGCCCCCGGCTTCGCCTACCGCAACGCATTGGGCCGCGCCGGATCGCCCGGGCCCTTCGTCCGCCGCAGTGCTGCAGCCCGAACCGGGTGCGCGTGCCGGCGGCCATCGCGTTAATCGAACCGGCAAGGTTCTCTGACGCGGCCACGTCGGCACCGGCCGACTCAACGACCTCCCCATCGACATCCATGAAGTCGGCCGTCCATCGACAGGCCGATGTACGAACCCGTCCGGCGCGCTGTCCGCGCCCGCGACATCGAGAGACTGAATCGCATATGAGAAAGCTTTCTGGCTGGGTGGCGATCGCCGCCGCCGTCGTCGGACTCAACGGCTGCATGTTGGCCCCAGGCCAACATATGAGCCCGAAGCAGTTCGTGAGCGACGCGTCCCTCGACGAGGACCACGTCGAGATCGTGCCGATCACGCCGAAGCTGCTGGCGATGGACAAGGCCGACGCGCCGGTGGCGGAAGTGCCGGCGGAGTTGTTGGGCTACAAGCCCGAGCCTTACCGCATCGGCGCCGGCGACACCCTCTACATCACCATCTGGGACCACCCCGAACTGACTTCGCCGGCCGGCACCCAGCAACAGACCGCCGCCAACGGCCGCATGGTCGGGCCCGACGGCACGCTGTTCTATCCCTATATCGGCTCCCTGCAGGCGCAAGGCAAGACCATCGACGAACTGCGCACCTTGATCACCGCGAAGATCGCCCAGGTGATCGAAAGCCCGCAGGTCGACGTCAGCATCATCGACTACGGCAGCCAGCGCGTGACCTTACAGGGCGCGTTCGTGAAGACCGAGCGCCAGTCGATCACCGCCACGCCGCTGACCCTGTCGCAGGCCATCGGCAGCGCCACCATCGACCCCTTGCGCGCGGACCTGTCCGGCCTGGTGCTGACGCGCGCCGGCCAGCACTACCGCATCGATCTCGACGCGCTCAACCGCGGCAAGCAGATCGCGCCCGACATTTATCTGAGGGCCGGCGACCATATCTATCTGCCGTACAACGACCGCAAGGAAGTCTATGTGGTCGGCGAAGTGATCCGGCCGATGGCGATCAACTTCAAGACCAGCGACATGACCCTGTCGCAGGCGCTCGGGCGCACCGGCGGCCTCAATCCGCTGACCGCCAAGGGCGATGCGGTCTATGTCATCCGCGGCGTCGAGGACATGCAGAAGCAGCCGGCCAAGATCTATCACCTCAGCGCCAAGTCGCCGGCGTCGTACGCCTTGGCCAGCCAGTTCACGGTGCGGGCCGGCGACGTGGTGTTCGTCGGGCCGGCCGGGGTGACGCGTTGGAACAGATTCGTCAACCAGTTGTTGCCGTTCTCCAACATCCTCAACAACTCCGCGAACACGCAGGACCTGCTCGAGCGCTGAGCCGGCAGGTTTGAGCAGTAAGGCGATCGAGCGGATGGGTAATCGCAGCACCAATGCAGGGCTCGTGGGCGGCCGATTCCTTCGGACGCCTGCGTTCGCCCGTGCGTTGCTCTGCGCGCCCGCTGCGCGATTCGCGCTGGCGGCGTTCGTATCGCTTGCCTTGTGCGGCGCCTCGGCCGGCGCGCAGACACGGGTCTCGGTGAGCGGTGCGGTCGAGCATCCCGGCGAGCAGGTGTATGCGGGTAAAGCGCGCCTGCGCGATGCGGTGCTGGCGGCGCGGGTGCGGCCGCAGGCCTATGTGGCCGGCGCGGCCTGGCTGCGTCCTGGCCTGGTCGAAGCGCAGCGCCGTTTCAAGACCGGCGTCCTGTTCGATCTGTCGCAAGTGATCGCCGAGGCGAGCGCGCGCAACGACGAGGGCCTGCTGGCGCTCGCCGAACGCATGAGCGCTGGCGTGCGGGCGATGCCGGCGACCGGACGTCGCATCGTCTCGCTCGATCCGAAAGCGCTGGAAAGCGAGCGGGCGAACAATGCACCGCTCGCCGAGGGCGACCGCCTGCATTATCCCGAACTGCCGAAGTCGCTTCGCATCGTCGGCGCGGTCGGCAAGGATTGCGTACTGCCGTATGCGAGCTGGCGCGGCGTCCGCGACTATCTCGGCGATTGCCCGGCGACGGCCGAGGCCGACCGCGATTGGGTCTATCTGGTCCAAGCCGACGGACGGGTGAGCGAGTACGGCATCGCCCTGTGGAATCGCGGCGAGCCCCTGCGCCTGGCGCCGGGCACGACGATCTACGTACCGATCGATGACCGGCGTGTGCGGCGGACCGCGCCCGACCTCAATCGCGAATACGCCGAGTTCCTGGCCACTCAACCCTTGCCCGAGGCGGGCGGTGCAGCGCCGCAAGCCGAAGCGGTCGCGGCCCATGCCTCCGCGGCCGATGCGAGGCCGTTCTGAATACCGGCCGACCGCCTCCGCGCCACAGCCAGATCGCGCTGCTGGTCGTCGCCACGCTGGCCGCGCGCTTCGCCCATGCCGGCGATCAGGCGCCGACCCAGGGCGACTTCGGCGGCGCCGGCCTGTGGCAGACGCCGACCGCGCGCATGGCCGACGAAGGCGAACTCGCGCTGTCGGTCAGCCGGGTCGAGCCGTACTCGCGCTACAACTTCACCGCCCAGCCCTTGTCGTGGCTGGAAGGCAGCTTCCGCTACACCCGTTTCGACAACGACGCCGCGCCGGTCGCGGACGGCGGCCGTTCGAACTCGGCCAAGGCCTTCGACGCCAAGATCCGCCTGAGCCGCGAGAGCCGCTACCTGCCGGAGGTGGCGGTCGGTGCGCGCGACATCGCCGGCAAGCGCTACTTCTCCAGCGAATATGTGGTCGCCAACAAGCGCTTCGGCCCGGTCGACGCCAGCCTCGGCGTCGCCTGGGGCAATCTGGGCGCGCGCGGCAACCTGGCCAATCCCTTGTCGGCGCTCGACGATCGCTTCGACCATCGTCCTTCGCGCAGCGGTTTTTCCGATGCCCGCTATCAGTTCGACCGACCGCGCTACTTTCACGGCCGCGCCGCGGTGTTCGGCGGCGTGGCCTATCGCCCGGCCGGCAAGCCCTGGGAAGTGAAAGTCGAATACGACGGCAACGACTACCGGCACGAGCCCGGGCCGCGCCGCATCAAGCAGAGTTCGCCCTTCAACGTCGGCGTGGTTTATCGCCCGAATCGCCATCTCGACCTGAGCCTGGGCCTGCAGCGCGGCAATACCGCCTCGTTCGCTTTGACCCTGCACACCAACGCGGCCCGCCTGGCCGAACCGATCAAGGCCAAGGACCCGCCGCCGGTCGCACGTCGTTACGACGATGCGCCGGCGATTCCGACGATGGCGGCTACGCCGGCAGCCGCGTCAGTGCACGTGCCGGCCGCCTCGGCGACCGCCGCTGCAGGACCGGCGGCTCCGACCGCGCTCGTTTCGGGGGCGATCGCAGCGACGAGCGCCGCTTCGCCGCCGTTGCCGCAGGCGGCACCGTCCCCGGGTCTCGCTCCGCTCACCGCGGTCAGCGAGGCCGGCGTAACGCCGCAAACCGGTCTGCCGCCAATCGCGACGACACCAGCCTCAACGACGCAAACGTGGCCCGAGCCGGCCGCGCCCGAGCAGGTCGACTGGGAACAGGTCAGCCGCGAGCTGTACGACAACGCCGGCGTGAGGGTCAGCAAGATCTCGCGGCGCGGCAGCGAATTGTTCGTTACCGGCGAGCAGACCCGCTATCGGCATTCGGCGAAGGGGCTGGGCCGCACCGCTCGCATCCTCGATAACCAAGTCGATGGCTCGGTCGACTGGTACACCCTGGTCTCGACCCGCGCCGGCATGGAAGTGGTCGAGACCAGCGTGCAGCGCGAACGCTTCGGCGAACTGCTCGATGGCGAGGCCGACCTTAAGACCTTCCGCCTCGGCGTCGAGCGCAACCGCCCGCAGGCGCGTCGCGAAGAGCTGTTGTATCGGGCGCCGCTGGACCGCTACGACGGCGGGTTCGGCCTCAGCGTCGGTCACGAACTCGGTGCGCCCGACACCGCCGCCCTGTACAAGATCGGCATGGCCTACGACGCCGACTACCGGTTCGCATCGAACCTGTGGTTGAGCGGCCGCATCGAGGCCCTGATCGCCGACAACTACGACCGCTACGACGGCGGCCCGGTCACGGCCTTGCCGCGCGTGCGCAGCGACGTGCGCGAGTACGTGACGTCCTCGCGCGTGACCATGCCGCAGCTGCAACTGACCGCGGCCGGCTCGCTGGGCGCCGATTGGTACGGCATGGCGTATGTCGGCATGCTCGAAAGCATGTACGGCGGCGCCGGCGCCGAGACCTTGTACCGGCCGTTCGGGCAGCGCTGGGCGATCGGCGCCGACGTCAACTGGGTGCGCCAGCGCAGCTTCGACCAGGATTTCTCGTTCCGCCGCTATCGCACCGTCACCGGCCATGTCAGCGCCTACATCGACACCGGCTACAAGGACATCAGCTTGAAGGTCAGTGCCGGGCGTTATCTGGCGCGCGACTGGGGCGCGACCGTCGACGTCTCGCGCCAATTCAACAACGGCGTGCGCATGGGCGCCTATGCGACCTTCACCGAGTACTCGCCGCGCCAGCCCGGCGACGGCGGTTTCGACCGCGGCCTGTATCTGTCGGTTCCGTTCGACCTGGCGCGACAGCGTTCCAGCCGCAGCCGCGCCGATTTCGCCTGGTCGCCGGGCATCCGCGACAACGGCGCGCGCTTGAACAAGCGCTACGGCCTGTACTCGCTGACCGAGGATCGCGACCGCGCCAGCTTCTCTGGCAACCTGCACCGCATCGTCGAGTAAGCAGCGAAGCCGTTCGCAGCGGAACGGCCGGCGCCCTGCGGCCGTGGCTCAATCGCCGCCGTCGTTGCCGTAATACATCAGCCCGATCTTGATGCGCTCGCGTCCCTGCGCTTTGCGGTGGCGGTTGCTGTCGCGCAGCGAGTACACGCAGCCGCAGTATTCCTGCTGATAGAACTGTTCGCGCTTGCTGATCTCGATCATGCGCTGGCTGCCGCCGGCCTTGCGCCAGTTGTAGTCCCAGTAGACCAGGCCCTCGTACGGCGCGGCGGCGCGGTGGCCGCTGCCGTTGATCTGCTCCATGTTCTTCCAGCGCGAGATGCCGAGCGAACTGGTGATGACCGGAAAGCCGTGCTCGTGCGCATAAAGCGCGGTGCGCTCGAAGCGCATGTCGAAGCACATGGTGCAGCGGATGCCGCGCTCGGGTTCGTTCTCCATGCCCTTGGCGCGGGCGAACCAATGGTCGGTGTCGTAGTCGGCATCGACGAAGGGAACGCCGTGCTTCTGCGCGAAGCGGATGTTCTCTTCCTTGCGCAGCTCGTACTCCTTCAGCGGATGGATGTTCGGGTTGTAGAAGAACACCGTGTAGTCGATCTGCGACTCGACGAAGGCTTCCATCAACTCGCCCGAGCACGGCGCGCAGCACGAGTGCAGCAGCAGCCGGCCGCCGTCGCCGGGCAGGCGCAGCCGCTCGCGGCCCGGGCTCAGCGTCGCTGCGCTCACAGGTCTTTCGCCACCAGCTTGACCACGCTGGAGAAATCCAGGCCGCCGTGACCGGCGCGGCTGTTCATCGCGTACAGATTGCGCGCGAGTTCGCCGAGCGGGATCGAGGCGCCGGTGCTCATCGCCGCTTCCGCGGCCAGGCCGAGGTCCTTGAGCATGAGATCGTTGCCGAAGCCGCCGCTGTAGCCGCGCGAGGCCGGCGCGTTCTCTAGCACGCCCGGCCAGGGGTTGCAGACTTCCGTCGCCCAACTGCGGCTGGTGCTGACCGCCATCATCTGCGACAGCACCTTCGGGTCGAGCCCGTGGGCGCTGCCGAGCGCCAGCGCTTCGCCGGTCGCGGCCATGATCACGCCGAGCGCCATGTTGTTGCACAGCTTGGCGACCTGGCCGGCGCCGCTGGCGCCGACGTGGAAGATGTTCTTGCCCATGGCCTGCAACAGCGGGCGCGCGCGTTCCAGCGCCGAGGCTTCGCCGCCGACGATGAAGGTCAGGCTGCCGGCGGCGGCGCCGGCGGTGCCGCCGGACACCGGCGCATCGATCATCTGCAGGCCGCGTGCCGTCGCGGCCGCGGCGACTTTCTGCGCCGAGGCCGGGGCGATGGTGCTGCAATCGATCACCAACGCGCCCGCCGGCATCTGCGCGAGCAGGCCGGCATCGCCGAGGTAGAGACCTTCGACGTGCCGGCTCGCAGGCAGCATCGAGATCACCACCTCGGCATCGACCACGGCATCGGCCGCGTCGATGGCGGCATGGGCGCCGGCCACGACCGCGCCGGCGACGAGGGCCGGTGCGAGATCGAACACGCGCAGGCTGTGGCCGGCCTTGAGCAGGTTGGCGGCCATCGGCCCGCCCATATTGCCCAGGCCGATGAAAGCGATGCGGCTCATGCGGTGGTCTCCGTAAGGGCGCCCAGATCGGCGAGCCGGTGCGCCTGCGCCGGCCAGGGGGCGGTGAAGAAGGTTTCGGCCCAGGCCGGCGTGGCCTCGGCCAGGTGGGCCGGGTTCCAGCGCGGACTGCGGTCCTTGTCGATCAACAGGGCGCGGATGCCCTCGGCGAAATCGCCGTGCGCGGCGCAATGCAGGGACGCGGTGTATTCGAGACGAAAGGTGTCGGCGAGCGACAGCGTGGCGGCGCGGCGTTGCAACTCGTAACCGAGCCGGGCCGAGCCGGGCGCGCCGGCGGCGAGGGTCTTATGCGCGTTCTGCAGCCAGGCGTCGTCGCTGTCGAGCGCGGCGATCGCTTCGACTACCGCGGGCAGATCGTCGTGCGCGCAGGCCGCGGCGATGGCGGCCGCGTGGTGCTGCAAAGGGCCGGGTGGGGCGGGTTCGGCGCAACCCTTCAGTACCGCGCTGAGCCGGCGCGCATCGTCGCCGTCGTCGGCCCAGTTCACCGCGGTGAGTGCGGCGTACACCGTTTCGCGTTGCGCTTCCTGCAGATAGTGATCGGCGAGGCCGGCGCGGATCGCGTCGCCGGCGTTGAGTGGGGCACCGGTCAAGGCCAGGAACAAGCCCGCGCGTTGCGGCACTCGGTTCAACAGCCAACTGCCGCCGACGTCCGGGTACAGGCCGACGGTGATTTCCGGAAACGCCAGCTTCGAGCGCTCGCTGACCACGCGGTGGCTGGCGCCGGCCATCAGGCCGATGCCGCCGCCCATGACGATGCCATGGCCCCAGCACAGCAGCGGCTTGGGGTAGGTGTGGATGCGGTGGTCGAGCCGGTATTCGGTCTCGAAGAACTCGCGCGCGTGGACGTTGTCGAGGATGTCGCGGCTGCCGCTGGCGCGATGCTCCAGCATGCCGCGATACAGCCCGTGCAGGTCGCCGCCGGCGCAGAAGGCTTTCTCGCCCGCGCCTTGAAGCACGACTACGGCGACGGCGTCGTCCTGGGCCCAGGCCAGCAACTGCGCATCGAGCAGTTCGGCCATGGTCAGCGACAGGCCGTTCAAGGTCGCCGCTGCGTTCAAGGTGGCGAAGCCGATGCGGCGCCCGTTGGCGGTGCCGCGTTCTTCGAACAGGACCGGCGCGGCGACTGCTTCGTTTTCGAGCACGGCGTTCATGCGTTCTTCCACTGCGGCGCGCGCTTTTCCAGGAAGGCGAGCACGCCCTCGGTCTGGTCGGCGCTGTCGAACAGATCGACGAAGGCCTCGCGCTCGCGCACCAGGGCGGTGTCGTGGCTCTGGCTGCGGGTGGCCTGGATCAGGGCCTTGCAAGCGGCGACGCTGGTCGGGCTCTGCTTCTCGGCCTGCTTGGCCCACTGCAGTGCGCGCGCCTTGGCTTCGCCCTTGCCGACCACCTCTTCGACCAGGCCGATGCGCAGGGCGGTGGCGGCGTCGACGCGTTCGCCGAGCAGCATCATCCGCTTGGCCCAGCCTTCGCCGACCAGACGCGGCAGGTGCTGGGTGCCGCCGGCGCAGGGCAGCAGGCCGACGGTGGCTTCGGGCAGGGCCAGTTGGGCCTGCTCCTCGACGATACGCAGATCGCAGGCGAGGGCGCATTCCAGCCCGCCGCCCATGGCGTAGCCGTTGATCGCGGCGATCGACACGCCGCGGAACGCGCTGAGGGTCTCGAAGGCTTCGCCGAAGCGGCGTGCGGCCTCGCGCGCCAAGGCCTTGTCGCCGTCGGCGAACTGCTTCAGGTCGGCACCGGCGGAGAAGAATTTCTCGCCTTC
The DNA here is from genome assembly GCF_019970005.1 of Lysobacter sp. ESA13C. NCBI lineage: Bacteria > Pseudomonadati > Pseudomonadota > Gammaproteobacteria > Lysobacterales > Lysobacteraceae > Lysobacter > Lysobacter sp. ESA13C. The sequence continues at coordinate 129,473 of NZ_JAHXYK010000006.1, forward strand.
GCCGGTGACGACCAGGGCGTAGACCTCGCGGTCGGCATCGAGGTCGCGCACCAGCTCGCGCAAGGCGGCGAGGCTGTCGCGGGTCCAGGTGTTGGCCGGGGGATTGCTCAGGGTGACGACGGCGGTGTGGCCGTCGATGTCGAGCTTCAGTCCGTCATAGACCTTCCCGGTGTGCTGCTTGTCCGCACGGCTCATCGCAATTCCTCTTCGGTGTTCAGCAGATGGCGCGCAATGATCACGCGCATGATTTCGTTGGTGCCTTCCAGGATCTGGTGCACGCGGCAGTCGCGCAGCAGCCGCTCGATCGGGTACTCGCGCATATAGCCGTAGCCGCCGTGGATTTGCAGGGCCTCGTTGCAGATGGCGAAGCCGGCATCGGTGGCGAAGCGCTTGGCCATCGCGCACCAGACGATGGCGTCGGCGCTGCCGGCATCGAGCTTGCGCGCCGCGGTATGCACCATCTGCCGCGCCGCGACCAGTTGCGTGGCCATGTCGGCGAGCTTGAACTGCAGCGCCTGGAACTCGGCGAGCGGTTTGCCGAACTGGCGCCGTTCGCCGAGGTAACGACGTGCGGCGTCGAGTGCGCCCTGGGCCGCGCCGAGCGAGCACGCGGCGATGTTGAGGCGGCCGCCGTCGAGGCCCTTCATGGCGATCTTGAAACCGTCGCCTTCGCCGGCGAGCAGATGCGCGGCCGGCACCCGCACGTTGTCGAAGACGACGCCGCGCGTGGGCTGGCTGTTCCAGCCGAGCTTTTCTTCCTTGCGCCCATAGGCGATGCCGGCGCTGTCGGCCGGCACCGCGAACGCGCTGATGCCGCGTGCGCCGTCGCCGCCGGTGCGCGCCATTACCACCAGCATGTCGGTGGCGCCCGCGCCGGAAATGAAGGCCTTGGCGCCGTTGATCAGGTAATGATCGCCGTCGCGCTCGGCGCGGGTGCGCAGGGACGCGGCATCGGAGCCGGCCCCGGGTTCGGTCAGGCAGTACGACGCCAGGTATTCGCCGGAGGCTAACCGAGGCCCCCAGAGGTCGCGCACGGCGGGCGAGGCGTGCGCGGTCAGCATCCAGGTGGCCATGTTGTGGATGCTGATGAACGCCGCCGTCGACGGATCGAGCGCGGCCAGTTCCTCGAACACGACCACCGCATCGAGCCGGGTCAGGCCCGAGCCGCCGGCGGCCTCGTCGACGTACAAGCCGCAGAAACCGAGCTCGCCGGCCTTGCCGATGGCCTCGCGCGGGAAGATGCCTTGCGCGTCCCAGTGCGCCGCGTGCGGCGCCAGTTCGGCCAGGGCGAAATCGCGCGCGGCCTCGCGGAAGGCGAGCTGGTCTTCGCCGAGCTGCGATGGCGGTGGACTGACCGCCTGCAGGTTCATGACGGCGGCCATCACTTCAGACTGATCGTGGTGTTGACGCCGTGGCCGAGCGTGTCGTCGTCGAACCAACGCGCGGTGACCGTCTTGGTCTGGGTGTAGAACATCACCACTTGCTTGCCGTAGGGGCCGAGGTCGCCGAGCTTGGAGGCGCGCGAGCCGGTGAACGAGAACAGCGGCACCGGCACCGGGATCGGCACGTTGATGCCGACCTGGCCGACGTCGATGTCTTCCTGGAAGCGGCGCGCGGCCGCGCCGGATTGGGTGAACAGGGCGGTGCCGTTGCCGTTGGGATTGGCGTTGATCAGGTCGATCGCGGCTTCCAGGGTGTCGGCGGCGAGCACGATCAGTACCGGGCCGAAGATCTCTTCGTCGTAGATGCGCATGCCGGGCTCGACCCCGGAGAAGATCGTCGGGCCGACGAAGTTGCCGCGCTCGAAACCCGGCACGGACGGCTTGCGGCCGTCGAGTTCGAGCCTCGCGCCTTGCTCGACGCCGGAGGCGATCAGGCTTTCGACGCGTTCGCGCGCAGCGCAGGAAATCACCGGGCCGACATCGGTGCCGGGCTCGGTGCCGGCATTGACCTTGAGCGTGCGCGCCTTGGCGACCAGCTCGGGGATCCAGGCCTGTGCTTCGCCGACCAGCACCGCGGTGGAAGCGGCCATGCAACGTTGCCCGGCGGCGCCGAACGCTGCGCCGGCGAGGGCGTTGAGGGTTTGCTCCTTGTTGGCGTCCGGCAGCACCACCGCGTGATTCTTCGCGCCCATCATGCACTGCACGCGCTTGCCCGCCAGCGAAGCGCGGTTGTAAACATGGGTGCCGACCTTGGTCGAACCGACGAAGGACACCGCCTTGATGTCGGGGTGGTCGCAGATCGCATTGACCACGTCTTCGCCGCCGTGGACGACGTTGAGCACGCCCTTGGGCACGCCGGCCTGCAGCGCCAGTTCGACCAGGCGCATCGTCACCAGCGGGTCCTGTTCGGACGGCTTGAGCACGAAGGTGTTGCCGGTGGCGATGGCCATCGGGAACATCCACAGCGGAATCATCGCCGGGAAGTTGAACGGGGTGATGCCGGCGCAGACGCCGAGCGGTTGCAACAGGGTGTAGGTGTCGACGCCGCCGGCGACGTTGTTGGCCAACTCGCCGAGTTGCAGGTTGCCGATCGCCGCCGCGTGCTCGACCACTTCCAGACCGCGGAATACGTCGCCTTCGGCGTCGGCCAGGGTCTTGCCTTGTTCGGCGGTGAGGATCGCGGCGAGCTCGCCCATGTGCTCGCGGATCAGTTGCTGGTACTTGAGGAAGATGCGCGCGCGCGCGCCGATCGGGGTCTTGCGCCAGCTCTTGAAGGCCTGTTGCGCCGAACGCACCGCGGCGTCGACTTCGTCCGCAGTCGCGAACGGCACCCGCGCCAGCACCGCCTGTGTAGCCGGGTTGACGACATCGCGCCATTGTTGGGATCGGGATTCGACGAATGCACCGTCGATCAGCAGCTTGACCGTCGCGACTTCGGTCGCGACGCGATTCATATCGTTCATTGTTTCAGCTCCGTGTCGCTCACCCGCGTGACGGGGATTGCGGAGCAAGACAAGTCGGTTCCACGCAACGGACATCCGCGTCGAGCCAGCCCGTCCGGTTGCCCACCGCAACACCCGAGGATGGCATCGCATGCGATGCCCGCCACTGGCCGGTCTCCGGGCTTGCGAGCGATGCGGAGCGATCCGCATCACCCCGACACCTTCCCGCGAAATCGCAGTGGTATTGAGTCGGGTGTTCTCGCCTACCGTTGCGGGGGCAGCGCCGGAATGGAGTCTGTCGACTCGCACCGGCTTCCCGTTTCACCCTGCTCGCCGGTACGGCGGCAGGACACCTGTGGCCGGCGGAGTGTAGGCGTCGGATCGAAAGCGGACAAGCTGCGCTGCGCAAAGCTGCGCGCTTGCTCGCACGACGGCATGGTCGGATTGCTTCGAACGCCGCATTCATCTTGTCGTCGCGCGTATGTGTGACGCCTCTGCACGGCACCGCACCACGGCGAATGGAATGCATCGCGACGAATGCGCCCTGTTCGCTTGCTTGCGTAGGAGATCGCGTTCGCCTGTGTGCGAGGCTCGGGCGAAACGCCGGGCATCGCTCGATACTGTGATGGGTAGCGTGTATTCCTGGAAACGATGCGGGCGAAATGACTGGTGCGGCGGGGGCTGCTGTGACTGGGGCATCCGGATCGGCATGGGCGCATCGCCACGATGGGGAGCATCGGTGGCGGTGGATGGGTTCGTCGTCGAGCGTCGGCGCTGAAGCATCCCGCGGGCAGTGGCCGCTCGGGTGACATTCGCATGCCGTTGCAAGATCATGGCGAGAGCGCAATACGGCATTCCTGAAGGAGCGGCACCCGATGACCAACCGTGAACGACGCAACGGCACCGAGCAGGCCAGTGCCGTGGCCTTGCGCGCAGGGCTGACCCGCGAGCAACTGGACGCGTTGACGACCCTGGAGCATTTCCGCTGGGAACTGCGTTTCGTTCGGCGGCCGCTGTTCCTGGAGCCGATTCCGGTGGTATTCCATCCCGATGGCGAGCGTTACGCGGTGTTGGAGGCGGATGGTTCGCTCAATGAGAACCCGGGGTTCGAGATACGCCGCTGAGGGGGTTGCCGGTGGCGCGGGTTGGTTCGTGTCCGTGGCATCGCGGTGGGGGCTCTGAGGGTAGGAGCGGCGTCCTACTGGATTTCCTCCGGTCACAAGCCGCGACCGCGGGATGCGCAGAGGCGACAGCGCCGATATCGCTCATCGAAGCAGCGTGCCTTCGCGGGAGTAGGAGCGGCGCGAGCCGCGACCGCGCTCTTGCGATCTCGCCGCGCATCGTTCAAGCGAGATCAGGATCAGGATCAAACGCCAAAAGCTTCCGCCACTAAAGCGGCGGCTAACTTTCTTTTGTCTAAAGCAACAAAAGAAAGTCACCAAAGAAAAATGCTTTTGTTTTGAATCACAAGCCCGCATGATCGATGCCAACGCAGGGCTTTTTCATACGGGACATCCCTGTCCCGATGAAAAACGGCCTGCATCCATGCAGGCCGCCCTTCGGGTCTTCTGTTGCCTTCGCTAGTGCGAGACGTCGCACAACAACAGCCAAGGCCAAAGCCACGACCGAGGCCGGGACTTGACGCCGCCTGCGAAATATCGTCGCCATCCACAGTTCGTGGTCGCGGCTCACGTTGTTCCTACCCTTAGAGCGAGATTCGTCGTTGCCGTTGCCATTGAGAAGCTTGGCGTAGCCATGCACTGGCGAGACCAATGGAGACCCGGAGGGCGGCGCGCAAGGATGCGCGCCGTTTTTCATCGGGACAGAGATGTCCCGTATGAAAAATCCCTGCGTCGGCATCGAACGTGCGGGCCTGTGATTCAAAAGAAAAGCATTTTTCTTTGGTTACCTTTCTTTTGTTGCTTATGACAAAAGAAAGTAACCCGCCGCTTTAGTGGCGGAAGCTTTTAGCGTTTGATCTGGATGTTGATCCTGCGGGACCGATACGCCGCGAGAGCACCACAGCGTGATCGCGGCTCGCGCCGCTCCTACCCCGCGACAAAATGCCGCTTCGCTGGGTGGTATCGGCGTTGTCGCCTCTGCGCGTCCCGCGGTCGCGGCTCACGCCGCTCCTACATTGGGGGGGGGCGCCGCACAGCGTCGCTCGGGGCCTGCGCAGAGTCTGCATGTGTAGGAGCGACGTGAGTCGAGGCCTCGCGGCGTATCGCTCAAGCAAGCTCAAGAGCAAGCGCGAAAGCGTCCGTCGCCGACACGGCACTTAGCTCACCACATTCACGGCGGAAACACGAACGGTGGGTAAGGCCCATAGAACGGGAAGCCCGGTTTCTCGTCGTTGGGCTGCAGCGACGGATCGGCGTCGCCGGCCACGATCGGTCCCTTGTCGGCCGACGGCCCGGTCGGGCCGGTGGTCTCGCCGATGCCCAGTTCTTGGCCGCTGCCGCGTTCGCCCCACAGCACGTGGCCGCCATACCATGCCTGCGTGGTCACATCGACCGCCGGCTGGCCAGCCAGGTCGAAACGCACGCCGCCGCTCTTGGCCGAGTCGTCGATGCCGGGCGCCTTGGTTTCCCAAGAACCGGTCTCGGGGAAATTCGCATGCGAGCCCTGGCCGACGTAGGACACCGGGCGACCGTCCTCTTTCGGCGTGTCCGCCCACGAGCGCTCGGCGTTCAAGCCGCCATGGGCGCTGTAGCGCACCGCGGTCGGCTGGTATTGGCCGTCGAGCTGCACGGTGATCTTTTCCCAGTCGCCTTCGTGGTTCTGCACGTCGCCGAGGCCGGGCGGGCCGTCGTTGTAGGAATAAAACAGGTGGTAGGTGATGGTGTTGCTTTCGGGGTCGTATTGGTAAAGGTTTTTGCTGTTGGCAAGGTCGCCGTCGCGGATGCCGTCGCCGAGTTCTTCGTTCTGGTGGTCGAGGAACAACTGGCTGTCGGCGTCCTTGTTGTCGGGCCCGATGCCGGCCAGTTCCTGCGCCGGCACTTCGCCTAGCCCATGCAGTTCCTTGTCGCCCCAGAAGTCGCGCTCCTGGCGTAGCGTCGATTGCTCGATATAGGTGTTCGGGTCCTGCAGGAAATTTTCTTCCTGTGGATGGAAGTAGAGGATCGGGGCGTATCGCTGGGCGAGTTCCTGCTGCTGAACGGGAGTAAGCGGCGCCGGGGTGACCGGTTCGGTCGGCGGCAGGCATTGACGGGAGGGGCCGGAAATATCGGAGGGATACATGGCACTGCTCCAGCGCGCGGGAGGTCGCGGTACGAGTCTAGTAAGCCGGATCGGCCTGCAGCAGTCGGGCTGACCCTAGGGCGGGCGGCGCGAATGCGAGTGCAACCGCGAAACCGGCAACCTGCGTCGCAGGGCGGCCCGAATGTCCCTGCAGGACGGGCCGGGCGCGGGGCCGTACGCAATCGAATCGACAGGAGCGCGGGCGAGCCGGACGCGGGCTGCGGGCACCTCAACCGGGCCTGGCAGCGCGCGTTCGAACCGGCCACGTACGGTATCGAACTCTGTGGAAGCGGCGACCTGTACAGAGTGTGACCGGGATTGACCGGGCAGGGCGAGGTGTGACGAAGAACGTCAGCAGTGTGACATCGGTCGCGCGAAGTTTACGTATACTTAACAAGCAATATGCCGAATGTCACTCCTTGGCATACTTTGTGCGTTTTTATGGCCTGCGCCCGGAGCCCCGGCACGCCTTCGACCTCCCTGGAACCCAATAATGCGAACGCTCACGAAGTCCCTTTTGGCCCTTTCGCTGCTTGCCGCCGTACCTATGCTCGCCCAAGCCGAGTCGCAGTACACCACCGGCACCGGTACCCCGATCACCGCCAGCGCCCGGCTGGACTTCCAGATCACGATCCCGAAGATCCTGTTCCTGCGCGTCGGCAGCGGTGCGGACTACACCACCAACACCACCATCAACCAGATCGCGTTCAGCGTTCCTGCGGCTAACGTCGGCGACAGCTCGGTCGTGACGGCCACGCCTGCGTCGGGCGACCTGGGTGCTGGCGCAGTCACCGCCAAGCTGGTCGGCAACAACGGCACGATTTCGTTGAGCTCGACGACGCTCGGCGCTCTGAGCAACGGCGCCGCCGGCGACAGCATCTCGTTCGGCCAGATCAACACCGCCGTGGCCACGCTCGCTTCGGCCACCGCATTGCCGCATCCGGCCCTGGTCGACGGTGCCACGACCACCACCACCGTGCCGCCGAACGCGGGCAAGCTGGTCAACCGCGATGCGCGTTGGACCTATACCTACCTCAACGCTAATGTCGCCGCTCCGGGCGTCTACGGTGGCGTCAACGCCAACAACAGCCGCGTGACCTACACCGCATCGATGCCGTAAGCCGCAAGCCGGACGTCCCTTGCGACATTCTCCGTTCCCGCACAGCCGCGGGAACGGTCCCGACTCGCCCCGCACCCGCGGCAACGGCTCCGACTTCAGAGGCCCGACATGGCTTTGCCCTTACGCCCGGCGTGCTGGGTGCTGCTCCTGCTTGCGTTGGGCTGGTTCGATACCGCCCAGGCCTTCGTCGTCACGATCTCCCCGGGGGCACGCATGGTCTACCTGCGGGTCGGCAACGGCGTGTTCACCGGCAACTATTCCAGCGGCGGCACGCCCGGCCGCGGCGGGGCGATCAACAAAGTCTCGGTGGCGGTGCCCGCGGCGGTGCTCGGCAACGGCACCGACCAGGTCATGACCACCGACGCCACCCAGGCCAACAGTTCCTACGACGGCTTCGCCTTCTGCAACGTGCCGGCGCAGATCTACGTCGGCGGTTTCTACCGTCTGCCCGGCAGCACCGGCACCGCGACCCTGACCGCGACCGCACCGGCGGCGGGCCTCAGCAACGGCGCCGGCAGCACCATTCCGTTTTCGCAGATCAGCTGGACCAGCAGCGGCAACAACGACACCGCCGCTCAGCCGATCCTCGCCGGCACTTTCACCGGCGGCCCCCAGACCTTGGCGAGTTTTCCGGTCAACACCTGGCGCGAAAGCTGCCACACCTTCCGCTATGCCAACGACGCCGTCGTCGCCTCCGGTACCTACACCGGCCAGGTGGTCTACACCTTGAGCGCGCCATGAAGCGCGCGATCGCCGCCGGCGCCCTGTTCGCCGCTATGTTGCCGTCCCAGGCAGGCACCCATCGCGTCGACGACAGCGCCAGCCAAGTCACCGCCAATACCTTGCGCATGCAATGGGACTCGGTCGCGCCGCGCAGCGGCGAACGGCCGACGGTGTCGGGCGCGCTGACCGTGTGGGTGCGTTTGAACCTCGCGCCTTGGCAAGGCCGCAGCGGCCGCGTCTATATGACCTTGCCGCCACAGGCGACCGGCCCGATCACCGCCACCTGGACCACCCAGGGCCGCTTGCTGCCGGGCACGCTGCGCGCCGGTGAACGCACCCTGGTCTACAGCGGCATCATGCCGGCCGGCCTGCTCGACGACACCATCCGCCTGACCATCCAGGCCGACGGACAGAAGCTGGTGCGTACCGAACAACTCAATTTCTCCTTCGAAATCGACGTGGAAGACCTCTGATGCGTACCGCTGTCCTGCGCCGTGCCTCGACGTTCGCGGCGCTCGCGCTCGCGCTGTCGTCGATCGCCGGTCCGAGCTTCGCTCAGGGCTTCTCCGCCCTGGTCTCGCCGCCGCGCTTCGAAGACACGGCCAAGCCCGGCACTACCTATCGCAACGTGGTCGAGATTTCCAACATCTCCAATGCGGTCGGCCACTACACTCTGAAGACCGCCGACTGGCATCTCGATGCGCAGGGCGCGGCGGTATTCGACGACGCCTTGGCGGCCGACAGTTGCCGGCCTTGGGTCGGCCTGGAAGCGGCGCAGATCGAGATCGCGCCGAACGGCAAGCGCCGTTATCGCTTCGAGGTGGTGGTGCCGGAACAAGCGGCGCCCAGCGAATGCCGTTTTGCGATCCTGCTCGAAGGCGCGCCGGAGATGGTCGGCGATCAGCTCACCGTGCCCGTGTCCGGGCGCATCGGCATCATCGTCTACCTGGGTATCGGCGAGGTCGCCGCGCAGTTGCAGCACGTCGCCAGCCAAGTGCGCGAGGTCGACGGCCGGCGGCTGCCGGTGCTCGACATTCGCAACACCGGTAAGGCCCACACCCGTCTGGAAGGGCTGGTCGATGGCGTCGACGCGAGCGGCCGCAAGTTCGCCCTCGCACCGTCCAGCTTGCCGATTCTTCCCGGCGAAACGCGTTCGATCGCCTTGGTGCCGGAAGGCGACGACCCGGCCACGCCGGCGCCGCCGATCGTTTATCCGCTGAGCCTGAAGGGCGCACTGGAATGGGGCCGCCAGCGCCTCGAACTCGACGTACGCATCGACAAATGAGGCCCGCCCGACGGCTCGCCCGGCGCAGACTGGCGATCTGCGTCGCCTGTACGCTTGCCTCGGCCGCGCCTGCGGCGTCGGCGGCCGACGCGTCGCCGCTGGTCTACCGCGACCGCATCATCGCCGCGCAAGCGTTGGCGCCGCTGCCGCCCGACGAAGACGAGACCGTCGACGGCGACGGCCTGCCGCGTTCGTTCCGGCTCGAGCTCAACGCCGCCTACACCGAGCGCGGCGACGAGCACTTCGGCGAGCAAGGCCTGGCCGCCGGCGGATTCTGGGAAACCGCGAACTGGGGCAGCCTGTCGCTCGACGCCACCGTCTTCCACAGCGACCGCGACCGCTTCGCCGACGACAGCGGTTGGGGCGGGGCGGCGACCTTATGGCAGCGCAATCTGTTCGTCGACGGCGGTTGGCGCCTCGACAACGGCCTGGGCGTGATCAACACGCCGTCCTCGCAGTTGCAGCGCAACCAATACCGGTTCTTCCTGCCGAGCGTGGCGATGGCCGGCCTGAGCACGCAATGGACCCGCGACGCCAGCGGCCTGAGCGTGTACGGCGCGGTCGGGCGTGCCGGGCTCTACAACGGCACTCGCGTAGTGGGTTTCGATGTTGCCGACGGCCACGTCGGCGCGTTCGGCGCGCAATGGCAGGGCGCGCCCGGCTGGACCCACGCGGTCTCGGCGCTGAGCACCGACGGACGCATCGTGCCCGACGACGTCGGCGAACCGGGCCTGATCGACCGGCCCAGCCAGGCCGCGCATTGGGCGAGCGCGTGGCGGTCCGATCGCGATGCGGTGCAATTGAATCTGCTCGGCAGTCACGACGGCCGCGGCAACGCCACTGGTGCCTGGATCGACGCGAGCTCGCGGCGCGGCCGCTATCGGCACCATTACGGCCTGTTCTCGCTCGACCCGGGCCTGACCTGGGGCGCGTCGCCGATCAACCAGGACGTACGCGGCGGCTATTACCGGCTGGCCTATCAGTACGGCCGCTGGAGCTGGAATACCGGCGTCGACGACATCCGTTCGATCAGCGGCGCCGGCTTCGACGGCCAGTACGCGACTGCGTTCGCGCGTTACCAGGCCAGCAGCGTGTTCGGTTACGGCGCCAGCCTGAGCCTGCGCCACGCCGACGACGACACCTACGCGGCGCAGTTGTTCGCCGACCGTCGCAGCGATTGGGGCCAGACTCGCCTCCAGTTCGATCACGCCGGCGGCGGAGGCGGGGTCGGGCGCAGCTGGCAGGCGAGCATCGACCAGGCCTTGCCTTTGCGCGAAGGCCGGCGTTTGTCGGTCTCGCTCGGGTACGGCGAATGGGGCGAGCGCAACCAAACCTCGTCCGGGGTTGCGGTCCGCACCACGACCCGCACCACGACCTTTTCGATGTACGGCGGCGTGGAGCTCGGCGACCGCGTGTCCGTCGACGGCACCGCGCGCTGGACCCACGGCGAAGGCCCGGCGGCGATGCGCGGCGTCGACATGAACCTCGGCATCAACTGGCGCATCGCACCGCGCTGGTCGCTGACCGCCGCGCTGTACCAGAGCCAGGGCTCGCAGCGTTCGCCGTTCGCGCTCGATCCGCTGATCGTCGACTCGCCGTTCCTGTCGCTGCCGCGCGAACGCTCGGCCTTCCTGACCCTGCGTTACGAGCGTCAGGCCGGCCGCGCGCTGCCGGTGATCGGCGGGGCACCCGGCTCGGCGGTCGGCAGCATCGACGGTTCGCTGTTCCTAGACGACAACGACGACGGTGTGCGCGCCGCGTCCGAACAGGCCGCGCCGAACGTCACCGTGGTGCTCGACGGCCGCTATGCGGTGCGCACCGACAGCAACGGGCAGTTCTCGTTCCCGCGCGTCTCGATCGGCAAGCACACGATCGCGGTGATTCCCGACAACCTGCCGCTGCCGTGGGCGGTGCGCGACGACCGCGGCCTGCAATCGATCGAGGTCGGCGTGCGGCGCAGCCAACGCGTCGATATTCCGGCGACGCGGCAACGCTGAGGCAAGACCGAACCGCCGAACCGAAGCGCCGATGCGGCCGCCCGTACGGAGCGGTTCGTACGCTGCCCATGCTTCATATACCCGGGACCTAAGCTCGCGGTCGATCGACTGCGCAGAGTTACACTGCTCCTTTCGCCGATTCGCTCTGGCAGCGTCTGCACGCAGGCGCCGGATCGGAACGGAGCCTGCACAGATCAAGGACCGACCGCATGAACCCGATTCGTATCACCGTCCTGGCAGGGCTGCTTGCACTGGCGCCGTTGCGCGGCGACGCCGCCGAGGCCGTCGTGGCGAGCGAGGCCACGCCAGCGACGGCGCAGGCCGAGTGCCGGAAGTTGTTGCAGTTGAGCCGCTGCATCGCCTCGGTCGAGATGAGCTCGCACGCGCCGCCGGACCAGCCTTATCGCGGCCGTTGGCAGCGCTATCGCGGTAACGAAAGCCAGGCCACGGTGCAACTCGGCGAGAATACCGTCGAGTCGATCGTGCTGAGCGACGGCCGACATTTCACGAAGACGAACCTCAAGCCGCAGCAGACCGGCAGCGCCGCCGAACTCGGCCCCTTGCTCGCCAGTACCCCGGTGATGTGGCTCGGCCTGCTGCTCGGCGAAAACTTCGAGTTGCCCTTGCCCGGGCACGACGTCGACGCCGTCGGAGAAAACAGCTGGGCCTACGGCGTGGAAAAGTACCGGGTCCAGGTCAAAGCGCAGGGCGAGGGGCGTTATCGCATCGACCTGGCCAAGACCGCCACCGTCGGCGGCGAAGCGCCCGAGGAGCCTGCGCCGCAGGCCGGCGAGTGCAGCGATGCCGACGCCAAGGCCGGGCGCTGCGAGCAGCCCTTCGTTTTCAGCACCGCCGAGGATCGCGCCGCGCGCCTGGCCGAGTTGGCGCCGGTCGGCTCGGGCTTCACCGCGGTCATCGGCCTGCACACGCCGACCCAGGCCTTGCCGGATTCGTTGTCGCTGAGCGGGTGGACGTCCAGCGACGGCAAGCCCTATGCGACGCTCGGCGATGCGCGCCGCGCCGCCAAGCCCGCTGCCAAGGATTGATTCGCGCCATCGCTCGCCCTGCACGGCGATGTCGATCGCGACTCGATCGCGACTTGCGCCACGCTCGCCGCCGCCGCGATCGCCGCGATCGCCGCGACGCCTTCCCCTTGTAAGCCTCTGCGGGCGCCTATAGGCTGCGGCCTTCGCATTCGACCGAGCGCCCATGAGACGTCTTGCCGTAGTTCTGGCCGTAGCGGGTTTGAATGCGCTGTCGGCTCCGGCCATCGCGGCCGAACACCGCGCCAAGCCGGGCGTCGTCGCGGAAGCCGCCGCGAAAGACGACCCGATCTTCGAGCGTTTGGGCGCCGACTTCGTCAAGGCCGGCAATAGCGACGCGCTTTCCATCGCGGTGGTCCGCGACGGCAAGGCCCGCTTCTACAACTTCGGCAGCGTATCGCGCGATACGCCGCGGGCCCCGACCCAGGACACGGTCTACGAGATCGGGTCGATCAGCAAGATTCTCACCGCATTGATCCTGGCCAATGCGGTCGGCGAGGGCAAGGTCGATCCGCAGGACGATATCCGGCGTTACCTGCCGGGCGAATACCCGCAACTGGAATTTGCAGGCGCGCCGGTGCGCCTGATCCATCTGGTCAATACCACCTCGGCCTTGCCGGACAATCTGCCGGTGCTTCCGCCGCAGATCGAAGAGGGCGGGCCGGACAAGGCGCCGTTCCTGGCGGTCGACGCCTTGAGACGCGTCACCGATGCGCAGGTGTTCGCCGAACTCGGTTCGGCCCGTCTGCTCGATCGCCCCGGCACCTCGCCGCGGCACTCCAATCTGGCCGCCAACCTGCTCGGCGACATCCTCGAAAAAGTTTACGACGCGCCTTACGAAAGCTTGTTGACGCGTTATGTCGAGCGGCCGTTCGGCATGGGCGCCGGCACCGGCGATACGCGTTCGTCTCTCGTCGCCACCGGCTACAGCAAGACTCACGTCGCGATGCCGGCCCTGGATGCGCGCTCGGTCCTGGCCGCAGGCGGATTGCGCTACAGCGCCGCGGACATGGCGCGGTTCCTGGTCGCCGAACTCGCCGCCAGCGATGCCTCGGTACGCTTGAGCCAGAAGCCGGCCTGGGGCGATCCGGACAATCTGGCGGTCGGCTACAACTGGACCGTCAGCAAGACTGTCGACGACCAGACCTGGTTGCGCGCGTCCGGCGGCACTTACGGTTTTTCCAGCTACATCGAGCTGTATCCGCAGCGCGGCTACGGCATCGTCCTGCTCGCGAACCGCCCGGGCGAAGCCCAGGGTCAGTTGCAGGACCTGGCCAGCCAGGCGGCCGAAGCCGTGTGGGGCCGTCCGCCGGTGCTCGCGAAGCTCGAGAGCGCCCTGCAGGCCAGCGCGTACCGCGATGTCGGCCGGACCGTTGCCGAGGTCGGAAAAGCGTTTCCCGAGTTGCGTCTGACCGAAGAGCACGCGAACCAATGGGGCTACCGCTTGCTGGGCGAAGACAAGCCGCAGTTGGCACTCGGGATGTTCCGCTACAACACCGAGCGCTGGCCGCAAAGCTGGAATGCCTTCGACAGCCTCGCCGAATGCTACGAACTGCTCGGCGACGTCGCCAATGCGACCAGCCACTATCGGCGCTCGCTGGAACTCAACCCGGCCAACTCGAACGCGGTCGAGCATCTGCGCAAGCTCGATCCGGCCCAGGCGCCGGCCGCCGCCGGCGCCAAGTAAGCCCTTTCGCCAGCAACGCTCGCGCCTCAGCTCGGCAAGCGCACCGTCGGGTCGCCCAGCACCACCATCGCTAGGCGATCCATCGCCAGCAACTTGGCCTTGCGCGCCCGCGTTTCGGCATCGTGTTCGTGGTTGTTGAAGGCCTCGATGGCATCGAGGTGATCGAGCAGCAGGCCGGCGACGGCGTCGTAATAGCCGTCCATGGCCAGGCCGACCGGCGGACGCTGCGCCGAATGCAGGGCGGTGTACAAGGTGTCGACGATCAGCGCATCGGTCATGCGCTGGCCGGTGTCGGGGTCGCGCAAGGTCCAGTCGAAGGTCGGTTCGACATGGCCGATGAAGGCCGCCAACGGGCGTTCGCTGCCGAGCAGGGCGCGCGGTAACGGCGCGGTGCACGGGCCGATCCCGGCCACCGCGGCAAGCATGCGGCCGAGGCTGGATTGCTCGTCGACCAGGCCCTGGAAGGTCGACGGGCGGTCGGCGCCGGCCGAGCAGCAGGCATGCGCGTACCAGATCGCGCCGGCCGGGTTCCAAGCCCGCAGCAAGGCGCTGATATCGAGCAAGGCGTGGTCGACGTCGAGCATCGCCCCCAACTGCGCCTTGAGCTGTATGAGGTCGTGCAAGGGAAACGTGGCGCCGTGGCTGGAGCTCAGCACGAAGGCCGGCTGGCGTTGCTTCAGGCCGGCGTAGAAATCCTCCAGGCGTCCTTGCGCGCCGGTCAGCAGCAGCGGGTGGAAACCGTCGGCATCGAAGGCCTTGAACAGGGTCTCGGCGATGGTCTTGCGCATCAGGAAGGTGATGTCGGGGTGGCCGTGATCCACCGCCCACAACAATGGCGCATCGACATCGCGCTGTTGCCCCGGCCAGTCGTCGAGCAGCGCATCGACGTAGCGCTCCAGGCCGGCCTCGTCGAGGTCGAGACGGCCAACGAAGGCATCGGTCTGCAAGCGGTACTGGAAACGCCAGGGAATCTGCTCGGGCGAGCCGACGATCAACAGATAGCGCGGCACCGCGGCGTCGCCGACCGTGCCGCGGGTGCCGGACAGGCGCAGGCTGGCCGGCCCGCGATGCGGGTAATAACGCTGCAGTCGGCCGTCCTTGGCGATCTCGGGGCGATAGCGGAACACCGGTGCGTTGCCGCGCGCGGCGATCAGCCTGCGGATCGCCGCCGGTGCGTCGGTGGCGGCGGCCTTGTCGGCATCGCCGAGGCCGTCGCGATCGGGCAGCACCACGCCCCAGCCGACGCGCGGGTCCTGCCACTGCGTCAGGTCGAGCGCCGGCGCCGCACCGCTGAGTTGGCGCGGCGACGACATGGCGCCGCGCAAGGCCCAGGCCGTGGCGTGTTCGGAGCAGGCGCCGCTGGCGACGGCATCGCCGCACCAGGCATTGCTCAGCAGCAATGCCAGCTCATTGTCCGCCGACATGGTCGAAGTTCCCGTCGGCGGAGGGCCACAGCGCCCGGGGCACGCCTTTTTCGGCGAGGGTGCGTTCCAGCGCTTCGATGCGTTCGGCTTCGCTGAACTGTTGGCCTGCGGTGCGCAGCCACCAGGCCGTGGTTTCGGCGCGGATGCGGAACTCGTCGGACTTGGCCTGCTCGATGCCGAGCGGACGAACGAATACCTGGGCCTCGACGCCGCGCACGTACAGCACCGGCAGGGACCACTCGGGCGAAGCCTGGGCGTCGCGGTTGCCGAGCTGGGAGATGGCGCTGCGCGCGTGGAACATGATCGGCGTCCATTCCAGGGTGGTGCTGGCGCGTTGCTTGAGTTCCTCGCGCGCGCGCAGCAGCGCGGCCAGGGCCTCGGGATAGAAGGCGCGGGTGAACTCGTAGGCGTCGTTGGCCTCGACCGGTTCCATCATCGCGACCACCGCCGGAAAGCCGGCCGACACGACCTGGTTCGCCATCGACTGCAGGCCGTTGCCGCCTTGTCCGCTGGAGCAGCAGTTCAGCACCATCAGCCAGGGATTGCCGAGCGACGCGCCGAGAGTCACCAGGTCCTGCGATGGCAGGTTGATCGAGCCGGCGAGGGTGTCGGGGTCGTGCGCGGCGAATTGCACGTGATCGTTGGCGGTGGCCAGTTCCAGCCATTGCCCGGCGCTGCCGGCGTGGCCGTGGCAGAAGAAATGCAGGATGTTCGGCGACCACTGGCGGATGCGCTGGGTCAGCCGCGCCGCGGTCTCGTCGATCGCCGCCACTTCGATGTCGGCCAGGCCGGCCGGGTCCTGCTGTATTTCATCGCGGATGCGCGTGTGCAGGGCGGAGTCGCCGACCAACAGCTTCAGCAGCACCGGCAGGCCGTCCTGGCGCGCCGCCAGCACCGCATCGCGCAGCAGCTCCCACTCCTTGCGCTGATCGGCGATGCCGAGCGCGGAGATCACCGCCATCAGCCGCACCGGCGTGGTCAGTTCGCCGGGCAGGCGGCTGGGTGCATTGATCGGATCGATGATGCGGGCGATCGGCCAGCGCGGGTCGAGGGCCACGAACTGCTCGTTGCTGTCGCACAGCATCTCCCAGTTGATCAGCTCGGCCTCGGACGGATTGAGCATGACGAACAGGGGCCGGACCTGGGTCGGCAAGGTCTGGCTGAGGCTGTCGAGCACGCCGGAGATGCCCTGGTGCTGACGCAGGGCGTCGCGCACCATGCGCCCGCGGGCAAGCACCGCGGTCTGCGTGTCCAGCCCCGGCAACTGGTCGGCGCGCAGTTTCACCCGGCCCAGGGCGCGGCCGCCGTGAACCGGGAACGGCGCGCGTACCACGCTGGCGATCAGGTCGTCGTCGAGGATATCGACCGAGAGGATGGTGCGCTCGTTCATGGCGCGTCCTCGAGTTCGTCGGAGTCCGACAACTGCAGCTTGCGCTGCTCGATATCCAACTGGGCCTTGCGGATGCGTCGATCCAATGGCGATTCGGTCGCTTCGCCGGGCAGTTGTTCGACCTGCAGTCGGTAGTCCACGATCTGGTCCATGCGTTCGATCTGGGCCTGCAACAGTGCCTGCTCCGCGGAGTCGGTTACACCGAAGCCGATAGCGAAACGGTCTTCGATACCGGCGTCAGCCGGCCCTTCGATCGGCGCTTCGACCAAGGCCTCGACCGTGGGCGGCGCATCCTGTTCGATCTCGACCAGGCGCTGCTCGATCTCGCCGTGGATGCGGCGCCGCTCGATGTCGCCCACCGCCTGCCGCAGCAGATCGATCGTGTCCATGGCCGTGTCCAGGTCGCGCTGGACGATGGCTTCGGGAAGGACTTCGTCGCGCATCGCCTGCTGGTATTGCACTTGCACTTGTTCGGCCAGGCGCTCGGTCGCGGCGGTGACCGCGGAGATGCTTTTGCTGGCGGCCTGGACGAAGGAAGGGCTGCGCGTCGCGGATGCGGCGGCCGACAGTGGCAGCGACTTCAAGGCCGAATCGCGCTGGCTGTCGTTGCGCGAGTACAGCTCGATATGGCTGCGTACCTGCTCGGACAACTCGCCGTCGTCGGAGGCGCCGCGCGTGGGCGAGACCAGATAGGGCTGGCAATACAGATAAACGGCGCGCGAGCGCGGCGGCGGTTGCGCCGACTGCGCGTGGATGAAGCGATAGCTCTGCGCCAATGCCGTCGGCGCATCGTAGGCCGCATTGAACAACAGCATCGGCCCCGGCAGCGATTGCGCTATTTCGTCGGCCAGGGCGCGCAGGCCGACCGGGTTGTGGTTGTCGCGCGAGGCCGAGAACGCCGTCGCCCAGGCGCCGACCTGGGTCAGGAAGCTGGTGAGTTCGCAGGCGCCGACCGGGCCGGCCAGATAATTCTCGGTGCGGCCCAGCGGCGACTGCGCCAGCAACATCGCCCCGGACGCACCGGACAGATGGCCGTGACAGACGAAGTGCACCGCATCGGTGCTGTAGGGCTTGAGCGCCTGGCGCATCCACAGCAGCCAGGGCGAGCGCAGGGTGCCGCTGCTGTCGAGCAGGCGCGAGGACGGGTCCTCGACGACGTAGCGCTCGGCATCGGCGGGCGGGTGCAGGATCAGCTCGGCCGAGCCCGGCGACAGATGCCGCACCGGTTCGCCCATTTCGGCGTCGGCGAACACGTGCAGGCGCACCGGCCGGTCGATGCCGGACACGATCGCCTGGATCGCATCGACCAGGCCGTCGCGGATATGGGCGTGCTCGCAGTTGAGCGGCGCGCTGGCGCAGACGGCGATGTCCAGCATGGTCGCGCTTTCGCGCGGCGGCGGGAAAATGAAATCCGGCAGCATCAACACCGGCGTCTGCAGGGCGTCGACCAGTAGGCGTTCCCACGGCAGGTAGCGCAGCGCGCCGTAGGGTTTGGCCAGGTGAATCCACAGCGGGCGTTGCGGTGCTGCGTGCTGCAGCCAGGCCGAGTGCAGGCTCGGCAGCAGGCGTGGCGCTATATGGAACTGCGACTCGTCCGGCCGCGTGCGCAGATCCGATGCGATCGACGGCGCCAGCCCCCATTCGTCGAGGCCGCCCTCCCACAGCGGCAGGCTCTGTAGCCTGCCGCCGGCCTGGAACTGCAGGGTGGCGCGTGCGTGTTGCGGCCTCGTCAGCTCCATTTTCAGGGTGACGATGTCGTTCTCGCGCTTCAGCAGTTCGGCCATGGCGCGGTGCCGGCGCTCAACGGCTGGAGGCGAGGCTGTGCGCCAGCCACCAGGTCGAAGCGTTGCTGATGTCGCCGTGGCCGCTGATGGTGCGCGTGCCCCGCACGCCGACGATGCGCCCGCCGGGGCCGAAATCGTAGGCGCTCGCCGGGTCCTTGATGTCGACCAGGGTCTGCCCCGAGTCCTGCGGGCCGTAACCGCCCAGGGCCGCGTACTTGCTCGGCGAGTCGCCGGCGGCGAGCGGTTGCTCGCCGAGATCGTGATCGCGGCGCAAGGCCAGATGGAAGGTCTTGCTCAGGGCGATGTCGCGTCCGCTGAAGGTCGCGACCACCGGCCGTTCGATGCGCTGCAGGTTGCGGTGGTAGCCGCCGGTCCGGCCGGTTTCCGGCACCTGCGCGGCGAAGGCGTACTGCGACATCGCCGGCTGCAACAGCAGAGCCGAATGCACTTTGCGCAGGCCGTCCGGCAGCGACGCGGTGGCCGACATCACCACCTTGCAACCGAAGGAATGCCCGAGCAGATGGATACGCGCCTGCGAACGGCGCAGCAACTCGGCCAGCAGTTGCGATACGCCGCGACTGCCGACCTTGCCGGAGCGGTCTTTCATTTGCCAGACCGTGAACGGCTTGATCAGGTTGCGCGGGTCGAGTTTCTTCAGCGCATCGCCGATGCCGCCGGCGGCGGCCGGGCCGCCGGCGCCCGGCGTCGCCACGGCGCCGACGTCGTCGAAATCCGGCGGCGCCTCGGTCAAGGAGGCGGCCGCGGCGAGCAGGTCGTCGGCGGAGGCGGGGGCGTCGTCGTGGCCCTCGTCGTCGGGCGACAGCACGCTGGCCAGCAGGTCGGCGAGTTCGCGCGATTCGGCTTCGGACAAGGCCGGGGTCTGGCTGAGCGCGTGGAAGCGTTCGCGTTGTTCGGGCGCCAGCATCGCGGCGATGTCGGCCATCTGTTGGCGGCCGCTTTCGACATCGTCGCTGGCGCCGGCGAAGCCGGGACCGGTTTCGCTGTCGAACCACGTCAAGGCCTGGCTGGGCCAGAAGATGCCGATCAACAGCGGCCGGTAGCCGGCCGGCGCGGGCAGGCCGAGTTGCCGGCGCTGCTCGATATAGCCGTTGACGAAGCTCGCATAGCGCTCGCTCGCGGCTTCCCAGTCGTTGTTCCAACCGTGCGAGAACAAAAAGATGTCGCTGTGCCCATCCAGATGGTCGAGCACATGCTGGCGCGTCAACGGCCCTTCGCAGGTGCCGTTCTTGTCGAACGGCACGATGTAGTAAGGAAACACCGTGCCTTCGGCGGTGGTGAATTGCTTGTACGGTCCAACCGGTATCAGCGATGGCATTCCGAGTCCCCCTTCTCGAAGGGAGCGGCGCCGACGGCGCCGGGCTGACTCCCTAGCCTGATCAAAGAAACGGCGAAAGCCTTGCGGGGCGGCCATTGCGGGCGGGGCAGCGTGCCGGCCGTCGGTGCCGGTGCGATCAATGTGGGACGGGCGCATTCATTCGTGTCGGGGCGGCGTGTCGGTGTCGCGGGCATCGGCCATGGCCTGCACCGTGCAGGGAATGCGTTTGACCACTCGGTCAGGGTGCCGACCGAGGATGCCGCAGGGGGAGCGCCGTTCCGGCCCTGCGGTGCTACGAGTCGAACGCCGTTGGCGGGGAGAAGCGGGATGGGCGGCGAAGTGAAGGTCAGTCTGCGTAGCGGTCGCCAGGTCGTCCTGGCCGAATGGGACGAGTACAAACCGCCCGTGCACGGAGACGGCCTGCAGAACAAGCGCTGGACCGCCGCGAGCGCGCGCGACGGCATGGCGTTCTACGACTCGACCGTGCACTACATGCGCAACGACTGGGCGCAGAAGCACATGCCCGGAGAGCACGTTTCGCTGGGGCGCGAAAACCTGCTGCTGTTCTACAGCGCGGGCACCAAGACCTGGCATTCCGCCGACGCTCTCGACGTCGACCACGTCAAGCCGTGGAAGGCGCACCTGACCGGCCTGGGCGTCAATAACTACGCCGACGCTCATCGCGCTTACAACGACGTCGGCAACTTGCGCCTGTTGCCTTCCGTATACAACCGGGCGCGCGACAGCGCCGACCGGATACTGTTGCATGGCCCCGACTCCAGCCAATGGAAGGCCTGGACCAAAGAACGCTGCGGCTTCGACCCTTCCGCCGAGCCGCCGAAATTCGATCCCGAGCGCGACATCGCCCGGCGTACCGGCGCCACCCTGGGCCAGGCTTGGTCGCCCGAGGACGGGCGCAAAGGCCTGGCCTTCGATGCCGGCGTGCGCGGCAAGTGGTTCGAGCAGCAGCTCAAGGAGAGCTACGTGGGCACGGTGGTGGCGACCAGCCCGATCGACGGCTCCAAGCAGAACGTGCCCTTGTTCCGCTGCGCCGCCACCCAACAGCTGGTCACCCGCGACGCCCTCGATATCGACCACCGGATTCCGTTCGAGATCGTCGCCCAGGAGATGGTCAAGCACGCCGGGCCCGGCGGCCTGACCAAGGCCAATGCGCTCGACGCTTACAACGACACCTCGAACCTGCGCCTGGTGGGCCGCGGCGCCAACAGCTCGCACGAATGGGAACTCAACGTCTCCGGCGAATACCGCGACGACGAAGCGCCGGAAGTCCCGGGCGAGTTCGACGGTTTCATGGTCGGCAAGAACACCGGCGTCAGTGGGGTGAGTTCGCTGATCAGCGCGCATTTCGACACCACGCCGAAGGCCTCGCCGAGTTCGGCGATGGACACGCGCGAAGAAGGCCCGGTGCATCAGCCGGGCATACGCCGCAAGGGCGACGGCGCGAGCGTATCGATGCCGCAGGCCAGCGCCGCGCCCAAGGGTTTCGGCGGCGGTTCGCAGAGTTCGAGCGCCTCGCCGATGGACCAGTCGGATTCGCCGGCGGCGAGCGTGCCGGCCAAGAACAGCGGCGGTTCCGCGTTCGCTCCCTCACAAGCCTCGGGCTTGGGCGGCTCGAACCCGAGTGCGCACGGCACGTCGGCTCCATCGCCGTCGGCATTGGGCAGTCCCGCTCTGGCCAGCCAGGGTTTCGGCGGCACGGGTTTTGGCAGCACGGGCTTCGGCGCCTCGCCGTTCGGTTCGCCGAGCGCGCCGTTCTCGGCGTTCGCCACGCCGTCGCTGCCGGTCGCGAAGGCGCCTCTGATCAACGAGTCGGCGAGCCCGCACAACGCGGTGTTTCGCGACACGGTGGCGAAGCTCGGGGACCTGGTCGCGAAATCGGGTGGGGGGCTGTCGTCGCAGCAGCAACACAATGCCGCCGGGGCCCTGATGTGCGCCGCTCGCGACAATCAGCTGCCGGGTATCGACTACATCGCCCGCAGCGACAACGGCGCGAAGTTGTTCGCCGTGTCCGGTTCGCCGCATTCGCCGTTCCAGCGCTGGGCGGAAGTGCCGACCCAGCAGGCGATCGCGCAATCCATCGAACAAAGCAGCGAAGCCTTGAGCAAGCCGACCGCGGTGGCCTCGCTGTCGAGCCACGGCCCGATGCAGAACTCCGGCATGACCAAGTAGGCGCGGTGCCGGCAGGCGTGCAGCCGCACTGACCCGGCCGCAGCGTGGCGGGTCGCCGCCGCCCGGAGGCGCCGGCGACCCGCGCATTTCAGTTGGCGGGCAGGTAGGACGGGGCGTTCGAGGGCTGCATCAGCGACAGCGGCGGGGTGCCCTGGAAGATGATCTTCGACGAGCACTTCATGAACAAAGTGTCCGGGACGACGTACAGATAGCCCTTGCAGATGGCCTTCTCGATCAGGTCGGGCTTGGTCAGCACCTCGAACTTGTCCTTCAGCACGTCGATGTATTGCTCGACCGTGCGCGAAGAGATCGACAGCAGCTCGGCGATGCGCTTGGAGGTGCCGCCGCGCAGCAGGAAGAACAACACCTCGTACTCGCGGCGGGTCATGTCGATGTCGGCGTCCGAATCGGCATGGGCCTGTCCCGATTGCGGCAGGTTGCTGATCGAGGCCTGGTGCGGCCCGAGGTTGCCGAAATAGGAGCCGAGCGCGCCGGCGTTGATCGCGGTGATGTCGGTGCCGTGGAACAGCACACCGCGGATGTTGGTCTCCTGGTCGAAGAACGGCTTCTTGACGATCAGGAACGCCCTCCATTTCGCGCACTTGAAGCGATGCACGTTCAAGGTGGTGATGGAGATCTGCCGCTCCATCACGTACTTGTCCTGTTCGCGAAAGGTTTTGCCGTGCGAAGCGACTTCGCAGGGCAGGTCGAAATCCGAAAGCCCGTCCACGTCCTCGTCGGGCTCCAGGCCGACCAGCGCCTTGAACTCGGTGTTGGCGTAGAGGAATTTCGAATCCTGGTCCTTGCAGGCGCAAGGTCCGGGCATTTGCTCGATCATGGAAGAAAGCGCCGAACTGATTGCGATTGCCATGGGGAGACATCCTTGTTGAAGGGCAGCAATTCCGAATCTTTCCGGAACGAGTAGGTTGGACTTCCTCGATAACGCGGTTCGCAGGGATCCACGCAGCAAGGGAGACCCTTGTTGCCTGGATTGGGCCGTTCGCAGCCTCGGTCCGCCGTAACGCAGCGGGGCCGAGGCAGGTCACTGCTGGGCGACTTCGGCGTATGTCCTGTGGTCCGTCCTGCCGTCGACGCGTCGGTACCGCCAGCCGCTACGCTCCCTGCCGATCACCATCCGCGCGCCCACTGGTTTTTATGGGTCGAGTGATGGGCGCGGCCTGCCCGCAATGCGGGACCGGCGTGATCCAGGTTGAGTTCCCGCTGGTTCGTGCAATCTGCCGGGGACCGTTCCTTGCGAGCCGCTGCAAGGATCCGACCGTGTCCGCGAGTCTTGGTTCAATCGAACATCGCGCGACAGGCTTGCACGTCTTGAGCCGGACTTCAGGCTGACTATTGCGCACCTTCCGAGGGTGTGGCTGCTTCGGAATCGTGCCGACCTATTTAAACGTGATGCATGGATTTATTGTGTGATAAGCATTGGGAATCGTGCAGCGCAAGCCGAGTATCAATCTATTTCGTTACCGGTCTGTGATCGCAATGACGCTTTCAGAATCGAATGAACGATCGTGTGAAGACGATAAATATCCCTTGAAACAAGGGAAATTGCGTCGCGTCTAGAAATCTCGACAGCAATCGGATTCGCTTGGCTAGTGACAAATGACACAAAGTCGAAGAGCGTGAACTCGATCGGTTTCGACGAACGAATTTCATCGTCTGCATCGATAGTTTTGTGGGGAGTTTGAAAGCCGGTTGCCGACGACGCCAATCGATTCAGCATATTCATCCGCTTCGCCATCGTCATCGCGTTGGGGTTCGCGATTGCGCTCGTTCGCGCATGACATCGGTGGCATCGGCGGCGACAAGCCGTTCTGCGCGCAGGCGGGCGACCGCGTCGCGCGTGTGGGGCCGCGTGTCGCGCGTGCTGTCGTGCCTATGCGCGAGTCGCTACGAGGCGCATCAGGTCGCCGCAGCTGATGCTTGTGCGGCATCAGCGCATAAGGAATAACTTGGTAAAAAGTAAATGGGAAAAGAATAACTCTTCATAACGAAGCCGGCCCCATCGCGAACGATGGGGCCGGCCTTGGATCGAACGATGGCTACGCGAATGCCGCGCGGCATTCGCAGCCGCGTCAGGCGACCATCGACGAGGGATCGCTGTGCAGGATGAAGCCCTCGTAGTCGGCGTCGGCCACTTCGCGCAGCTTGGCGCGATAGCCGGCGAGGCCGCCGAAGTAGAACAGCACGCGGCTGCTCCGACCGTCGATGTTCTCGCCGAAGATCCACGACTTGACCTTCGGGAACAACGTGTAGGCGGCGATCTCCTTGCAGGTCGCGGTCCAGGCCTCCTCGGCCTCGCGGGTGGTCTCGATGACCGGCGTGGACTCGCCTTCGGCCCAACCGATCAGCTCGCCGATCCACTCGACCTGGCTTTCGATGCTAGGCGGCAGGTTGCTGAAGGCGCTGTTCGGGCCGAGCACCATGAACATGTTCGGGAAGCCGGCGGTGGCGACGCCCAGGTAGCTGCTCGGCGCGTCCCTCCAATGGTGCTGCAGGGTTTCGCCGCCGCGGCCGCGGATCTCCATCTGGTTGTAGCTGCCTTCGACCGTCTCGAAGCCGGTCGCGAACACCAGCAGGTCCAGTTTGTGCTCGACGCCGTCCTCGGTCAGCACTCCGTTCGCGGTGAGTTCCTTGATCGGGTTCTCCGGCAGGCTGACCAGGCTCACGTTCGGCAGGTTGTAGGTCTCGTAATAGTCGTTGGTGCAGACCGGGCGCTTGGCGTAGAGGTCGGTCGGACACAGCTTGCGGGCGGTCTCCGGGTCCTTGACGATCTGGCGGATCTTGGCGCGGATGAAGTCCGAGGCGGCCTGGTTGGCGGCCGGGTCGACGGCGATGTCGGAGAAGGTGCCGAACATGAAGCGGAAGCCGTTGCCGATCTCCCAATGATGCTCGAACACCTTCTGGCGTTCTTCTTCCGACACGCTCATGGCCGAGACGCCGCTTTCCTCGAAGCCGCAGGCGATGCGCGAGTTGCGGATGCCGTCCCAGATCTGCTCGAAGTTGTTCTTGTACTCGGCGACATAGGCCTCGCTGACCTGGCGGCTGCCGGCGGGCACGCAGAACTGCGCCGAACGCTGGAACACGGTCAGGTGCCGGGCGAGCTTGGAGGCGGCGCAGATGAACTGCACGCCGGTCGAGCCGGTGCCGATCACGCCGACGCGCTTGCCCTCCAGCGACAGATCCGCCGGCCACGCGCCGGTGTGCACAATCTGGCCCTGGAACTTGTCGCGCCCGGGGATCTGCGGGATCACGATCTTGGACAGCACGCCGACCGCGTTGACCAGGTAACGGGCCGTGAACAGTTCGCCGGTGCTGGTGGTCAGGGTCCATATATGGTGGATCTCGTCGAACACGGCGCTGTCGATGCCGGTCTTCAACTGGATGTCCTTGGCCAGGCCATGGCGATCGACCACCGCCTGCAGGTAGCCGAGCATTTCGGGCTGGTCGACATAGCGGTTGCGCCAGTCCCAGCCTTCCGAGGTTTCCTTGTCGAAGGAATAACGGTAGACGAAGCTTTCGGTGTCGGCGCGCGCGCCCGGGTACTTGTTCCAGTACCAGGTGCCGCCGACGCCGCTCGCCTTGTCGAAGGCGCGGACCTTGAGGCCTAGCTCGTTGCGCAGCTTATGCAGCATGTAAATGCCTGCGAAGCCGGTGCCGATTACGATCGCATCGAAGTGGGTCTTGTCATTGTCGATCACGGATTGACTCCTTGGTGCTCCTCAGCGTCCCCGATCACTCGGAAGGCCTGGCGTTGGAGTAGTTTCGGGAAACCACGTTTTCACCGCACGTGCGAGCGATCGACGATGCTGCGGTAAGAGCTCGTAATCGCGGCAAGCGCGGCGGTTTTTTCCGGGTCGGGGCGGGTGGCGATGGCGCGTTCGGCGGTATCGCGGTCGCGATTGGCCTGGACGATCGCGGTGGTCGGCGGGCGCCGGACCGCTTCGTAGCGCTGCAACGCCTCGACCGTGTCGCTGTTGTCGCCGAGTTCGTTGGCCAGGCTGACCGCATCGAGGATGGCCTGCGAAGCGCCGTTCGCGCCGACCGGGTACATCAGATGGGCGGCGTCGCCGAGCAGGGTCGCCCGGCCGATGCCCCAGCGCGGCAGCGGGTCGCGATCGACCATCGGGTACTCGAGGATCTGGGTGCTGCGCGAAAGCAGATCGGGCACATCGAGCCAACCGAACTTCCAGTCGGCGAAGTAGGGCAATACGTCCTTGAGCTGGCCCGAGCAGTCCCAGCTCGCCTCGCGGGTGAGGTCCTGGGCGACGTCGGGCACCATGCAGACCCAGTTGATCAGCGCCCGGCCGTGCTGGGCATGGCGCGCCGAGCAGGGGTAGGCGATCAGGCGGGTGGAGCGGTCGTCGTTGGCGACGATCATGCTGCGGCCGTCGAGAAATTCGTCGACTTCGGTCAGGCCGCGCCACATCTGGATCCTGGCGGGCAGCAACTCGCAGCGGTCGGGATGCAGACGGGCGCGCACGGCCGAGTGCAGACCGTCGGCGCCGACCAGGGCGGTGGCCTCGAAGGAAACCGTCGAGCCGCCGTTGCCGCGATCCTGGGCGTGGACACGGATGCCGGTGCGGGTGTGTTCGAAGTCCTGCAGGCGCAGGCCGGTGCGGACGGTGTCGGCGCCGAGCCGTTCGCGCACGGCCGCGAGCAGCAGCATCTGCAGCTCGCCTCTGTGGATAGCGTATTGCGGATACGGATCGCCGGCGGCCAGGCCTCGCGGTTCGGTCCACAGCGTGGTGCCGGCGTGGTCGAGATAACGCAGCTCGCGGGTGGCGATGCCGGTCGCGGCGATCGCCTCGCCGAGGCCGAGCGCGAACAACTGGGCGATGGCGGCGGGTTGGACATTGATGCCGACGCCGAGCGGGCGTATCTCGTTGGCGCTCTCGAGCACCACGACTCGTTCGATGCCCTGCGCGTGCAAGGCCAGCGCGGTCGTCAGGCCGCCGATCCCTGCGCCGGCGATGACTATGTCGGTTTGCGTAGCGGTGGTCATAACGGCGGAAGCTCCTCGACCTTGTGTAGTCGGACTGCCGGTTCCAGCAGCCGCTCGATCGAGGACGCCCGAGGCTCATGCAACGGTGTCGGCGAGGGCGAGCGAGTGCTGGACTGCAGACCTACCGAGCAGAGGGGCCGGGCCGCCCGCGAGAGCGTCCCGACCCCTCATCACCTTCAACCCGTCGGCGGCGGTGCCGGGCTCACGACAGCGGGTCGCGCGCCGGGCCGCCGCGACGGGCGGCGCACATCAACGATGGACCGAAGCCACCGAGTAGACGTGCGGGGTAGCGCGCGCGAGTTCGGCGCTGCGCTTGCCGTAGTCCTGCGCGGCGGGGTCTTCGCGGGTGGCCTTGATGTCTTCGGCGCTGCGCCACTGGGCGTAGTTGACGACGCGGCTGCCGTCCTTGCTGGCGAGGATGCTCACCGAGATGAAGCCGGGGCGATGGCGGATCACCTTGTCGGCGCCTTCGTTGAGAAGGTTGACCAGCTCCTGCTGCTTGGCGGGCTCGACGTCGAAAACGTTGATGAAGGTCACCGTGTCGTCGGCGCGGATTACCTGTTCGTTCTTGGCCATGATGTGATTCTCGTCTTTAATCTGGCGTGGACTACGCCAGTCGGTGGGGTCACGGCAAACTCGCCAGGGAGCCATGCCGTGCATCTCGAAGACCCTGTGTCCGTTTGCCGCGAGTGAAACTCGCAGTCGGGCTTCGATCGATAAAGTAATGAGAGCCCATCGCCGGCACATCTGTATTTTCTACGGATAGAGAATGTCGGCGCGGAGATTTTGGCGGCCGGGCGAAGATGACATTCGCTGTGAAATGCGACATCGGGGTGAATGTGCCGAATCTGAGGGGTTCGCCGATTGCCGGAAAATCACTTGAAAACAGCGGTATTGGTTAGGTTAGTGGGTGTGCTGAAATTGTGCGGTAATCGATGCAAGTGTTATCTGTCATATAAACAATCAGTATGTCGTCATGATCTGCGGCCTCGCAGAAATCAACGCCAGAACAAGTCGCTGCAAGCCGCTGAATGAGAAGTGAGGCGGCCATGACGCATCGATGACGGCCGCCGTTCGAGGCGGTGATCGGCGGTTGGCGGGAGCGGTGCGAGCTGCGGCCGCGTTGCCTAACATTCGTGTCGCGACGCCCTTTGACTACGGGTAGGAGCGACGCAAGTCGCGACCGCGCCTTTTCAATCTCGCGCTGCATCTCGCCGTAACCTGTGTAGGAGCGGCGTGAGCCGCGACCCTGCTGCTTGCCGTGGCGGTTTGTCTTGTCGCAGAGCGGTGAAGTAACATTAAGGTCTAAAGCTTCCGTCCGCTGACGCGGCCGGGTTACTTTCTTTTGCTAAGCCCAAAAGTCCGTCTGGATTCCCTTCGGTCAAAGCTAACCAAAGAAAAGGGCTTTCCTTGCAAGGGCACAGGCCACGAGTGCGATGCGCGCGCCGGGATTTTTCGATAGGACATCCTTGTCCTATCGAAAAACGCCGCACGTCCTGTGCGGCGCCCTCCGGGTATCCACTTGACCGGCAAAGCGGCAAAGCAGATCAAAATCTCGGCAACGGCAACGGCAACGGCAACGATTGGTGGCTTCCGGTCTGCTCTTGGGTAGGAGCGGCGCGAGCCGCGACCAAGCAGCTTCGACCACCCGCGCCGGCAACCGCAAATTCGCGGTCGCGGCTTGTGACCGAAGGAAACCCAGTCGGACGCCGTTCCTACCCGGCGACAGCACGCCGCTGCGATCGGCGACATAGGCATTTCTGCCTCAGCGCGTCTCGTGGTCGCGGCTCACGCCGCTCCTACAGGGGATGGCCTCACCGCACCCGTGCCCTTTTCTATGGCTCTGGCTTGGCGTCGCCGAGCGCTCGCGAAGGCAGTAGAAGACCCGGAGGGCGGCCCGCATGGATGCGGGCCGTTTTTCATCGGGACAGGGATGTCCCGTATGAAAAATCCCTGCGGAGGCATCGCTCGTGCGGGCCCTTGATTCAAAGAAAAGCATTTTTCTTTGGTTACCTTTGACCGAAGGGAATCCAGACGGACTTTTGTTGCTTATGACAAAAGAAAGTAACCCGCCGCTTTAGTGGCGGAAGCTCTTGGCGTTTGATCTGGATGTGGATCTGGATCTTGCTTGAACGAAACCTTGCAAGCCCGTCGCAGCGCGATCGCTATGCAGACAGGGCGTTGCGCACGGCGGTCCAAACATGCGGCACTAAGTCGGTCAAGATGCGATTGGGTAGCAACTGTAACGACATGCAGCCGGCCGCATCGGCGGCCGGCTGCATGCGAGTAATCCGGCGCTTGGCCGGACGATGCGATCAGATCGGACGCGCTTCGACGATGCTCAGGCCGGATGCGGTCGGCAGGACGCGCTCCAGGGCGAAGCCCGACGCGGCGAACAGCGTCTTGAACTCGTCGGCGGTGCGTTCCTGGGCGCCGAGCAGGACCAGCATGTGCAGGTCGAGCCACTTGCCGAAGAAGGGTTCTTCGCCTTCGGGCAGCACCAGTTCGACGATCAGCAGCTTGCCGTGAGCCGGCATCGCGCGCCGGCAATTGCGCAGGATCTCGATGCTGCGCTCGTCGTCCCAATCGTGCAGCAGCAGCGACAGGATGTAGACGTCGCCGTCCGCGGGCACTTCGACGAAGAAGTCGCCGCCGACCGTGCCGCAGCGATCGCCGACGCCGGCTTCGGACAGGCGCTTGCCGGCGGCTTCGGCCACGTGCGGTTGATCGAACAGGATGCCGCGGGCCTCGGGCTGGCTGCGCAGGATCGCCGACAGCAGCGGGCCGTAGCCGGCGCCGATGTCGATGACGGTCTTGAACGGCGAGAAGTCGTAAGCATCGACGACGGCATGGGCGACTTGCTTGGTGTAGCCGGCCTGGGCTTCGTTGAAGACGCGGTCGGCCTCCGGATGCTTGGCCAGATAGCCGAAGTAGCTGGTGCCGAACTCCTTTTCGAACGCGGTCTCGCCGGTCTGCACGTTGTGCAGCACGTCGGCCCAGGCGCGGTACTGCTCCTCGCCGTGCATGATCGCCTGCGGGCGCATCGAGTCCGGGGTGCCGCTGCGCAGCAACGCGGCCAGCGGAGTGATGCCGAAGATGCCCGGCTGGGTTTCGGTGAACACGCCGATGCTGGCGATGGTGCGCAGGACGCGCTTGAGCAGCGGTGCCTTGGCGCCGGTCTTCGCCGCCAGCTCTTCGATGGACTTCGGCGCATCGGCGACCAGGTCGGCGATGCCGAGCTTGGCGGCGACGTAGAGCGATTGAGTCACCCAATAGCCGGTGATCATCTGCAGCAGGATCGACGACAAGGGTACGGCGCCGGCACGGTTATTCTCAGTCATATGCACTCCTGGAGTGGTTATGCGCAAACAAGCGCGGATGGCACTGGCGAAGGGCGAATCGCCCAACCGGGATGGGATAGTCGATGCGACGCGCGGAACCGCTCAGCCGTTGATTGAAACGCCGCAACAAGTCCGATGTATGACCGCCCCCCTGCGAACATCGGATTCGTTTATGAGACTTTGCGGACGCTATCAAGGCGCGGTCCGGACAACGTCGGTGCGTTGATCAAAATAAAAAACCGATAACGCTCACACTAAATCGGAAACTGCGATGAAGTGCCGTACATACCGCGCGATGAGTCTGCCCGGCGGCTGCAAATCTACATCGATCGCATCGATGTCGGTTACGTACTTTCTACGGTTAAACCCTCATTTTCCATCTGATAATTTGCCTTCACTGCTGGAAGTCGCGAGCTGTATTCGAGCGAGGAAAGACGCGGTTCGAGCAGCGGGGTTTGTGGCATTCCCATCGACACGGATGGGGCGACGGATTCGGCGCGCACTCGATATACGGCGCGTCGCAATCGGCGCCATGGCGTGCAGCGCCAGATACAGAAGCTCGCATGCAGGGATCGACGCGAACTGATCGCGTGCCGGCACTCAAACCTAGTGGGGAGATGAATCCATGTTTCGACCGTTGAGCGTAGTCAGAAACGAGGACGATTGGTCGCCGCAGACCTGGCAACAGCGTCCGGCGCAGCAGCAACCCCAGTACGCGGCGGATGGGGAACTGACCAAGGCGACCGACCGGCTGGCGCGATTGCCGCCGCTGGTGACCTCGCTGGAAGTGCTGAAGTTGAAGAGGGCGCTGGCCGAAGCGCAGGAAGGGCGCCGCTTCCTGCTGCACGGAGGCGATTGCGCCGAGAGCTTCGTCGACTGCACCAGCGAGATCATCGCCAACCGCCTCAAGGTGCTGTTGCAGATGAGCATCGTCCTGGCGCACGGCCTGAAGCAGCCGGTGATCCGGGTCGGCCGTTTCGCCGGCCAATATGCCAAGCCGCGATCCAGCGACGAGGAAACGCGCGACGGCGTGTCGCTGCCGAGCTTCCGCGGCGACATCGTCAACGGCGCCGATTTCGACGAGGCCTCTCGCCGCCCCGATCCGAACCGCATGTTCGAGGCTTATGCCCACTCGGCGCTGACCCTGAATTTTACTCGCGCCATGGTCGATGGCGGCTTCGGCGACATCCATCATCCGGAGTACTGGAAACTCGATTGGGTCGAGCACTCGCCACGCGCCATCGAATACAAGCGCGTAGTCGAGGAAATCGCCGACTCGCTGCGCTTCATGAAAACCGTCGGCGGGCAGTTCGTCGACAGCCGCATGCATACCGGCTTCTACACCTCGCACGAAGCCTTGCTGCTGCACTACGAGGCCGCCTTGACCCGGCGCGTTCCGCAACGCGGCGGTTGGTTCAATCTGTCGACGCATTTGCCCTGGATCGGCATGCGCACCGCCGCGCTCGACGGCGCCCACGTCGAGCTGTTCCGCGGCATCGGCAACCCGATCGCGGTGAAAGTCGGCCCGACCACCAAGCCCGACGAGTTGCTGCGCCTGATCGACGTGCTCAATCCCTACGAAGAACCGGGTCGTTTGACCCTGATCACGCGCATGGGCAAGAGCCGCATCGCCGATGCCTTGCCGGGCCTGCTCAAGGCGGTGCGGCAGGCCGGTCGCCGGGTGCTGTGGGTCGCCGATCCGATGCACGGCAACACCGAGAGTGTGGGCAACGGCTACAAGACCCGCCGTTTCGACAATATCCGCGGCGAGCTGGACCTGGCCTTCGATATCCACGCCGCCGAAGGCACGCGCCTGGGCGGTGTGCATCTGGAACTGACCGGCGAGGACGTGACCGAATGCCTGGGCGGCGCGCGCGACCTGGCCGAGGCCGACCTCAGCCGCGCCTACAAGACAGCGGTCGATCCACGCCTGAACTACGAACAGTCCCTGGAGCTGTCGATGCTGATCGTCTCCGCCAGCCGCGCCACGCCGTCGGCGCGGCCGATCGCGCCGCGCTTGCAGGCGATGGGCGGTTCGCTGTGAGCGCGAGGGGCGGTCGCGTCCGCGCGACCGCCCCTCGCAGCAGCTAGCACGCACTGCCCAACCCGAACGCCGCGAACGACCGCCGTGTCCTCGCGTACCGCGCCCGCGCGCCGTCGGCGGCGGCTGCGCGCGGGCTACGAATCCCAAGCTGCGGCAGCGCTCGCTCCGCCGCGGCAACCGCCACGAAGGGTGTTACGCCCGAGA
The DNA here is from genome assembly GCF_019970005.1 of Lysobacter sp. ESA13C. Taxonomy (NCBI): domain Bacteria; kingdom Pseudomonadati; phylum Pseudomonadota; class Gammaproteobacteria; order Lysobacterales; family Lysobacteraceae; genus Lysobacter; species Lysobacter sp. ESA13C. The sequence goes on from NZ_JAHXYK010000006.1 coordinate 162,185, forward strand.
CGATGGAAGCAACCATGACCGGTATTCCCAAGATCCAGCCTTATGCGATGCCGACCTCCGCCCAGCTTCCCGCCAACATCGCGAGCTGGAAGATCGATCCCGATCGCGCGGTGCTGCTGGTGCACGACATGCAACGTTATTTCCTGCGTCCGATCCCGTCCGAAGGGCTGGGCTCGGTGCTGGTCAAGAATGCCGCTTCGATCCGCAGGCGCTGCCAGGCGCTCGGCATTCCGGTGGCCTATACCGCGCAGCCGGGCGGCATGACCGCCGAAGAGCGCGGACTGCTCAAGGACTTCTGGGGCAGCGGCATGCAAGTCGACCCGGTCGACCGCAACGTGGTGGACGAGCTCAGCCCGATCGAGGGCGACTGGTCGCTGACCAAGTGGCGCTACAGCGCGTTCTGGAAGTCGGACCTGCTCAAGCGCATGCGCGAAGCCGGCCGCGACCAACTGATCATCTGCGGCGTCTACGCCCACATCGGCGTGCTGATGACCGCGGTCGAAGCCTTTTCCAACGATATCGAAACCTTCGTGGTCGGCGACGCCGTCGCCGATTTCTCCCTGGAACGTCACCTGATGGCGCTCGAGTACGCCGCGCGCTGCTGCGCCGTCGTGGTGACCTCGGAACAGGTGGCCGCATGACTACCCCATTGCTGCGCGACATCGTCGCGGGTAATACCGGCAAAGCCGCGTTCGCGCTGCTGTTCCGTCCGCAGTCGGACGTCCAGGACATGCTGGACGTGTTCGCCGGCGAGATGGGCCAGTTCGATACGCTCGAATCGATTCCGCTGGCCGACGCGGGAACCGTCGGCGAGGAAGTGTTGGTACTGATTCCCTACGGACAATTGCGCGAGCGCGGTTTCGCGTCCGTCGACGATGGCCAGCGTCTGCAAGTCATGACGATCCATCAGCGTGAGCGCGTTTCCGTCGAAGAAGCCCTGAAGACCATCGCCGCCGCCCCGATCGAGCTGGCCGGCGGCGAGTTCGACATTGACGACGAGGCCTACGCCGACAAGGTGCGGCGGATCGTCGCCGACGAGATCGGCCGCGGCGAGGGCTCCAACTTTGTGCTCAAACGGACTTTCATCGCCGACATCAGCGGCTATTCGCTGCGCGTCGCGCTGGCTGCGTTCCGCCGCCTGGTGCAGGAGGAAGTCGGCGCCTACTGGACCTTCATCGTCCACACCGGCGAGCGCACCTTCATCGGCGCCAGCCCGGAGCGCCAGGTCAGCCTGCGCGACGGCGTGGCGACGATGAACCCGATCAGCGGCACCTACCGCTATCCGCCATCGGGGCCGTCGTTGTCGGGGGTGATGGGTTTCCTCGCCGATGCCAAGGAGAAAGACGAGCTGTACATGGTGGTCGACGAGGAGCTGAAGATGATGGCCCACTTCTGCCCGCAAGGCGGCAAGGTGGTCGGGCCTTATCTGAAGGAAATGTCGCGGCTCGCCCACACCGAGTATTTCATCGAAGGGCGCACCAGCAGCGACCCGCGCACCATCCTGCGCCACACCTTGCTCGCGCCGACCGTCACCGGCAGCCCGATCGAGAACGCCTGCCGGATCATCGCCCGTCACGAGCCGGAAGGCCGCGGTTACTACGGCGGCGTGGCCGCGCTCATCGGCCGCGATGCGAACGGCCAGGCGATGATGGACTCGGCGATCCTGATCCGCACCGCCGACATCGATGCCGGCGGGCGCATGCGCATCGGCGTCGGCGCGACCATCGTGCGCCATTCCGACCCGGCCTCGGAAGCCGCGGAAACCCGCGCCAAGGCCAAGGCCTTGCTGGCCGCGCTCGGCCACGGCCGCAAGTCCAGCTTCGGGCTCGACCCGGACGTGCAGGCGGCGCTGAAGCAGCGCAACGGCGGCATCGCCGACTTCTGGCTGTCCGATGCCGACGACCGCATTCGCATCGACCCGGCGTTGAGCGGGCGCAAGGTGTTGATGGTCGACGCCGAGGACGCGTTCACCGCGATGCTGGCGCAACAGCTCAAGTCGATCGGCCTGGACGTCACCATGTGCCGCTTCGACGAACCGGCGCTGTTCAAGGGCGACTGGGACCTGGCGGTGATGGGCCCCGGCCCGGGCGACCCGCGCAATATGGACGACCCGCGCATCGCCAGCATCCGCCGCGCGATGAGCCATCTGCTCGCCGAGAAGAAATCGTTCCTGGCGGTGTGTCTGAGCCACCAGATCCTGTGCCTGGAACTGGGTCTGGAGCTGATCCAGCGCGCCTCGCCGAACCAGGGCGTGCAGCGCGAGATCGATTTCTTCGGCAGCCCCGAATTGGTGGGCTTCTACAACACCTATGTCGCCAAGTGCGACAGCAGCCAGTTCGCCCGCGGCGACCACAGCCTGATCGAGGTCAGCCGCGACGCCGAGTCGAACGAAGTGCACGCGCTGCGCGGCGCCAGCTTCGCCTCGATCCAGTTCCATGCCGAGTCCCTGCTGACCCACCGCGGCGTGGACATCATCGCTTCGAGCGTAAAGAGAGTGTTGACCACATGAAAACGACGATCAGTTGGTGGAACCTGGACAAATCGAGCCAGACCATAGAGTCGATGCGCGACTACCTGAGGGAGGAGGGCGTTGCGCCCTGGGAAGACGTGCGCGGCATGCATTCCAAGTTCTGGATCTCCGACCCGGCCAACAACCTGTGGGGCGCGGTGGTGGTGTGGGAGTCGAGCGACGCGATGAGCCAGCCGCTGCCGCCGAACCGCGCGACCGAGCTGATCGGCTATCCGCCGAGCATGCGCACGACCTTCGACATGGAGGTGTTGATCGAGAACGGCCGCGCCGGCCCCTGGCTGGTTGGCGACGCGTTGGAGGAAGAGCACGCCTGAAACATCGCTTCAAAGCGCATGGCCGGGCGTTCGGCCGCCGGCGCAGCCGGGCAGCGCGCAGGGTTCGTCGGTGCAGGCGACGGACCGGTACGCGCGCCCGGCTGCGCCGGAACCGGCGCCCGGTTGCGCCGGAACCGGCGCCGGGCGTATCGGAGCCGGCGCCGGCCGCGCCAGCTGCGCCGGCAACAAAACGAGCAATCGCCGCGCCTGGCGTTCGGCGCGGGCATCGACGGCCATCGTCAGAGCGATCAGCGATGCGGACGCCGATGCGAACACGCAAGCCCCCATTCAACGGACGAACCGACATGAGTCAACTCAACCACACACAAGCCGAGGCGATGGAGATTTCCATCTTCGATGTTCCACCCGAGCTACCGATCCCGCTGCTGCGCGAATGGTTCAACCAGGCCATCGACAATCGTGTGCGCGATCCCGGCACCTTGGCCCTGGCGACCACCGGCATCGACGGCCGCGCCTCCAACCGCATGGTCCATCTGCTCGAGATCACCGGCGATTCGCTGGTGTTCACCACCCATGCGAAAAGCCAGAAAGGCCGCGAAATCGCCTTCAACGGCTGGGCCTCGGGCGTGTTGTATTGGCGCGAGACCAAGCAGCAGATCGTGTTGTCAGGCCCGATCGGGCCGCTGTCGGGCGCGGAGTCGGACCTGCTGTGGACCAAGCGGCCGCCCGAGGCCAATTCCATGTCGACCGTGTCGCGCCAGAGCGCCTTGCTGGAAGACGAGAAGGCGCTGCGTCTGCAGGCCCAGCGCCTGACCCGCTCGGCGATTCCGCTGGTGCGGCCGGAGGGCTGGCACGGCTATGCCCTGCGTCCGACCATCGTCGAGTTCTGGCAGGCCTCCGACGACCGGCTGCACAGCCGTTTGCGCTACGACGCCGCGCCGTCGGGCTGGACTCATCGCAGGCTTCAACCATAAGGATGTGCTGATCATGACGGCAGGCAAGTATGTAGTGGCCGATGTATTCACCGACCGGCCGCTGGAAGGCAACCCGGTCGCGGTGTTCACCAACGCGTTCGGCCTGGAAGCGGCGGACATGCAACGCATCGCGCGGGAGATGAATCTTTCCGAGACCACGTTCGTGTTCCCGCCCGGCGCCGACGGCGATTTCCACGTGCGCATCTTCACCCCGGTCAACGAGCTTCCGTTCGCCGGCCACCCGACGCTCGGTACCGCCATCGTGCTCGGCGAGCAATGCGATGCCGCCGGGTTCGGCCTGGAAACCGCGATGGGCACGGTGCCTTTCACCTTCCAGCGCAGCGACGACGGCAGCATCCTCACTGCGAGCATGCAGCAGCCGATTCCGGCCTGGGAACCGTACGAACTCGCCGATGTATTGCTCGAAGGCCTCGGCCTGGCCTCGTCGACCTTGCCGGTGGAGATCTACCGCAACGGGCCGCGCCATGTCTTCGTGGGTTTGCCGAGCATCCCGGCGCTGTCGGCGGTGAAACCCGACCTGCGCATCCTCGCCACCTTGCCCGACATGGCCGCGAACTGCTTCGCCGGCTCGGGCTCGCAATGGCGCATGCGCATGTTCTCGCCGGCTTACGGCGTGGCCGAGGACGCCGCGACCGGTTCGGCGGCGGGGCCGCTGGCCTTGCACCTGATCCGTCACGGCCAACTCGGTTTCGGCCAGCCGATCGAGATTTGCCAGGGCGTCGAGATGGGCCGCCGCTCGGTCATGCACGCGGTGGTCGAAGGTTCGCTGGCGCAGATCGGGCCGATCCGCGTCTCCGGCAGCGCGACCGTGGTCGCGCGCGGCGAACTTACGCGCTGGAAAGTCTGAGGCCCGGCGGCATCCGGCCGGCAAGCAGTTTGTACCGATCGACTCATGCCATACACAGAGGACGGCATCATGATTGAACATGCATTCAAGACTTCCGAGGCCAGCAGCGACGACGATCTGCGTCGCAGGCACCGGGCGGTGGTCGAGGACTATATGAGCCGCAAGGGCGAGACGCGGCTGACTCGCTATCTGTTGTTCACGCCCGACGGCAGCGGCGGCCTGTGGACCAACGACACCGGCGAGCCCATCGTTTCGCGCGGCCACGAAGGCCTGAAGGCGCACGGCGCCTGGTCGCTGAAGTGCTTCCCGGATTGGGAATGGAAGAACGTGCAGATCTTCGAGACCCAGGACCCGAACCGTTTCTGGGTCGAGTGCGACGGCGAAGGGCAGATCCTGTTCCCCGGTTATCCGCCGGGCTATTACAGCAACCACTTCATCCATTCCTTCCTGCTGGAGAATGGAAAGATCAAGCAGAACCGCGAGTTCATGAACCCCTACCAGCAGATGCGCGCGCTCGGCATTCCGATTCCGGCGATCAAGCGCGAAGGCATTCCGGCTTGAGGTTGTTCGTTCCAGGGCGCCGTACGACGTAGCAACACCCAGCACGATGCAAGATCGCGGTCGCCGTGACCGGGTTGAAGAAGTGGGCAGACGCCCGCGTGAACGGCGGCAAGGGGAGAGCGGTTATACCGGGGGATTGCTTCGGCCGTTGCTGCGAGGAGCCAACCCCCCATCCCCCAATTTTCCAAATGGGGGGCGACGGCAGCATCGTGGCCTCCAGCGAACCGGCTCGCCCCTCTCCCACGGGAGGGGCGGCCCAGGGGTCCTTGCACTGTGCGAACAAGATTTGGAGGCACACGTTATTTCGCCCCCTTTGACAAAGGGGGCAGGCGCCCACGTATATCGAGGCCGGGATAGAGCAACTGCGCCGGGGGATTTGTTTTGGCCGTTGTCGGCGAAGGCTTTGGAGGTCAAGGCGACAGCGTTTCTAGCGCCGGTTCCGCCGCCAGCACTTGCGATTTAGGCTTCAACCACAGCAGGCCTGCACCGCGCATGCCGGTGCTGGCGGTCATGCTGTCGCGATGGTTGCGGCTGCAATCGGCGGCCACCACACCGTGCGGCATCAGGCTGTGCAATTCCATCTGGGTCACGCGGTCGCCGCTGCGCTGCGCTTTCGCGTGCAGCGCCGAGGCCAAGGCCGTCGCGCGTTGCTTATCGTCGCCGGCCAAGGCGGCGACGATGTCGAGCAAGTCCAGGCGGCTGGTCAACGGCCAGGCATCGGCGGGTATCTTGCTGCGTGCATCGGCGACTAGGCGACGGCTGGCGGCCCAATCGCCGCGTGCGGCGGCGTTCTCGGCCAGGCCGGTCTCGGCGCTGGCGACCAACCACTGGTATTGCGCCGTGCGCATCAAGGGCAGGGCGCGTTGGTAGAGACGATCGGATTCGGCGAGCGCGCCGGTACGCGTCAACAGCGTGGCGATCTCGATCGCCGCTTCCGAGCCCTCGGGCGAATCGCCCAGCTTCGCCAGCTCGGTTTGCGCATGTCGCAGCAGTTCTGTCGCGGCTTGCTCGTCGCCACCGAGCCATTCGGTGCGGGCACGGCCGACCAGGGGCGAGACCTGGTTGGATTGCTGCTCGGAGGCGCCGCAGCGCAACCAGTCGCTGCGCGCGGCTTGCAGATCGCCCAGCGGCAGGCGGGCCTCGGCGCGCAGGCAAGCGATGCGGGCGCGCAATTCGCCAGCGCCGCCGTCCGGCAGCTTGGCCAGCTCGCGCTCGGCACCGTCCAGCACCGCGACGGCATAGGCGTAGCGGCCGTGGATCGAGCTCAGCGCCGCTTCGAAATGCGCCAGATCGACGACCCAGCGGCCCTGCAAGCCGGCCTTGCGCAACTGGCGCAAGCGCTCGGCGGCGCTGTCGAAGCGGGCGCCGACGATGTCCTCGACGAGCAGGGCCATCGCGAGCCGGTTGCCGATCAGCACGTCGCCGGAATCGTGGGTGACCATCAAGGCTTCTTCGAGCAGCTTGCGATAACCGGGCCAGTCGCCCGCCTTGTAGTGCTGGCCGGCGGCGCGCGCGAGGATATCGATCTCGAGACGGCGGTAGCCGCCTGCGCGGGCCTGGGCCAACAAGGTCTGCATGCGCGCGGCGGAGGCCGCGTCCGGCGCGGCGGTGGCTTCGGCGAGGAAGCGCGCGAACAGCGCCCGGGTGCGGTTGCCGGCCGCTTCCAATCGCTGGGCCGCCTGCTCGTACTGGCCGACGTCGGCGCGCTCCTTATATTGCATGGTGTCGGCCACCGCGATCATCAGCAGGGCGTTGCCGTGTTCCAGTTCCCAACCGGCGCCGGCCTCGCGGGTGATGCGCTCGGCGCTGCGCGCGTATTCGCGCATGCGCTCGGGATCGCCCATCAACTGGTGGATTTCGCTGATCTGCAGCAGACGGGCGATGCGCGTACCCATCGGCTTGCGTTCCCATTCGGGCGCCGACAGCATCTTCAAGGCCTGCTGCAGCTCGCCGGTTTGCGACAGCAAATGGGCGTATTGAAGGGCGTAGTTCGACTGCGCGGGATAACGCGCGACCAGTTTCGCGAACGCCTCGCGTGCCTGCTGATGGCGCCGCGGGTCCATCGCCAGGGCTTCGGCGCGCATCGATTCCTCGACTTCGGCCGGCACCGGCTTGGTCGACTCGATGGCGATCTGCATCTGCTCGATCGCCGCGGTGGCCTGGGCCAGGCGCGATTGCGCGCGCGCCAGCTGCATTCGCGCCAGACCGAAGCGGGGGGCCTGGCGGACGACTTCGTTGGAGATCGCCGCCGCGGCGATCCAGTCGCGCCGATCGATGGCTTCGACCGCATCGGCGTAGCGGCGCGCGGCCGGCGCAGCCAGGTTCAGCGCCGGCCAGCCGTCGGCGCGGCCCGGGACGAGCTTGGCCATCACCTGCTGCGACAGCGTGTCGACCATCGCCGGCACCTGCGAGATCGGTCCGGTGACTTCAAGTCGCTGTTCCTGGCCTTCGTCGTGGAAGCGGGCCCTGATGAGTATTTGCGAGGCATCGCCGCTGGCCACGCCGGACGACAGAAAGATCACCTTCGGCGAGCTCGTCTCGCCATCGGCGGCGAGGTCGGCCTCGGTCAGCAGCGTCACTTCCGGCAGGCTGCCGAGTTTCCAACGCAACCATTCACGCAACAGCTTCACCGGCCAGCGCGCGGCATTGGCGCGGTCTTCCACTTCGATCAGGGCCACCGTCAACGGGAGCGTGCCAACCGACGAGGGGGGCGACTTGGAATCGCGCAACCACAGCAGCGAGCCGGCGATGGCGACGATGGCCAGTACCGCAGCGGCCCAGGCGAGCGGACGCGCCCAACGCTTCCAGCGCGGCACCGCCGACGTACTTCGGCGTACTGCCGGTTCCGACGTGGGTTCAGGTTCGAGCGCGGCGGCCGTCGCCGGTGCGCTCGGTTCCTCGGCCAGTCGCGCTTCGAGGGCCCCGGCCGATTCGACGGTATCGCCGGTATCGGCCGACGCTGCGACAGCCGGTGCAGGTTCGGCCGGCGCCGGCAGTTCGGCGAACCATTCGACCGGTTCGGGAGGTTCGAATACGTAACCGCCCTTAGCCACCGTGCGGATCCAGGCCTTGCGCGGTTCGCCGAGCGCCTTGCGCAGCAGCCACATGTTCTGCGAGAGGTTGGCGTCTTCGACCACCAGGCCCGGCCACAGGCGTGCGAACAGCTCGGCGCGGCCATGCAGGGTGTGCGGCTCGGCCATCAGCAGCACCAGCAAGTCGAACAGACGCTGCGGCAGCTCGACCTCGACGCTGCCGCAACAGACCCGGCGGTAGCGCAGGTCGATCACGAGGTCGCCGGTTCGCAGATAGCGCGAATCGGGGGGCCAGGGCGGCGTGCGCGTGTCTGTCATCGGTAGCCTCAGCCGCTTTACGAAGTCGATGCTGGCGGTTGATCGCCAGGCCGCAACATCCTGCCGCATGCCTATCGCTGGGGGCAGGCGTCTCCGCGAGGGAGCGCCGCCCTATTAATGTGACAGTACTACCGTTTCAGAGCACAAATGAGAAAAAAGTGATCTCTCGTCAGAGGTCAAAGGGCATCTGAGCGCACTACACCTGGGACACCGGTCTCGCAGCGTCCGCCACCGACGAAGACCGGATTCAGCGAGTCCGTCCCAGGACTCGATATTCCGATAGCTCAGAGGGGATTCTTTAGATGTCCACTGTATCGAATAACGGCATTCGCATGAACGTATTGGCCACCGCCACGGTGTTGGCCCTGTCCGCACTGGCCGCTCCGGCATTCGCCGGGCAGGCGCACCTGGGAGGCCTCAAGCAGGGGGGCGAGTACGGCCAGTTCATCGTCAAGTATCGCGATGGCAGCGCGCCGCGCACCAGTACGACCGCCTTGAGTTCCTCGCTGAGCAAGGCCGTAGCCCGGATAGAGGCGAGCCGCGCCGGCGGCAAGAAGTTCGGCCTTCAGCATTTCCGTCGTATGGCGCTCGGCGCCGACGTCGTCCGTGCCGACCGCAAGCTGGGCCGGATCGAGGCGGAGGCGCTGATGCGCCAGATCGCGGCCGACCCTAATGTGGTCTCGATCGAGCCCGACCTGCCGATGCGGTTGCTGATGCAACCGAACGATACCCGCTACAACGAGCAATGGCATTACGCCAACAGCGCCGTCGGCGCCAACGTGGCGGCCGCCTGGGACAGCAGCAACGGCAACGGTGTGGTCGTGGCGGTGGTCGACAGCGGCATCCTGGCGCACACCGATCTGAGCGCCAATATCCTGCCCGGCTACGACATGGTCACCTCGGCGGTGGGCTACAGCGCCGCCGAGTGCGCCACGGTCGGCGCGACCGCAGGCTGCGGTCGTTCCGACGACGGCGACGGCCGCGACGCCAATGCGACCGACTCCTCGAACATCAAGCATGGTACCCACGTCGCCGGCACCATCGCCGCGCTGACCAACAACGCCGCCGGCGTCGCCGGCGTGGCTTATGGCGCGAAGGTCGTGCCGATTCGTTCGATGGGCAAGGACGGCCTGGGCGCAACCTCGGACATCGTCGACGGCATCCTCTGGGCGGCAGGCATCGCGGTTCCGGGCGTGCCGGCCAATGCGAATCCCGCCGAAGTGATCAACCTTTCGCTCGGCGGAGACCAACCCTGCAGCGAGACCCCGAGCTACCAGGACGCGATCGATCGCGCCACCGCTGCCGGCGCGATCGTGGTCGCGGCTGCAGGCAACAGCAACATCAACGTCTCCGGCGCGACCCCGGCGAGCTGCAACAACGTGGTGACCGTCGCCGCCAGCGACCTCGGCGGCAATCGCGCCTTCTACTCGAGCTACGGCGCCGGCATCGACATCACCGCGCCGGGCGGCGAGACCTGTTCGCCCTTGGCCGAATTCCTGCCGCTGGGGCAAGCGCCCAGCTGCGCCCGGAGTCATGACAACCAGGGCGTCCTGTCGACAGTCAACGGCAACGGCTACGGCTTCATGCAGGGCACCTCGATGGCGACGCCGCACGTCGCCGGCGTGGTCGCGCTGATGCAGGCCGTGGCACCGGTGCCGAAGACCACCGCGCAAGTGCTTGCGATCCTCGGCCAGACCGCTCGCCCGATCACCGCAGCCAAGTGCCCCGGCGGCTGCGGTCCCGGCCTGATCGACGCCGCGGCCGCGGTGTTGGCGGCGCAGGGCGGGGTGGGCGGCAACGTCAAGCCGGTGGCGAACTTCAGCTCCGCCGTCAACGGCCTGACCGCGACCTTCACCGACAGCTCGACCGACAGCGACGGCAACATCGTCTCGCGCAGCTGGAACTTCGGCGACGGCACTGCGGCTTCGACCGCCACCAACCCCAGCCATGCGTATGCGGCGGCCGGTACCTATAACGTCAGCCTGACCGTCACCGACAACGCCGGCGGCACCCACACCAAGACCGCCTCGGTCACGGTGACCGCGCCGGGCGGCGGCGTGCAGACCTACAGCAACACCGCCGACTACGCGATCACCGACCTCAACACGACCGAAAGCCCGATCACGGTGTCGGGTCGCAGCGGCAATGCACCGAGCAACGCGACGGTGACGGTGGCGATCGAGCACAGCTTCCGCGGCGACGTGCGCGTCGACCTGGTCGCACCGGACGGCTCGACCTATCTGCTGAAGAACTACAACACCAGCGACAGCGCCAACGACATCCGCGGTACGGTGACCCTGAACCTGTCGACCGAGACTCTGAACGGCACCTGGAAACTGCGCGCACGCGACAACTACGCCAACGACACCGGCAAGATCGACAGCTGGAGCATCAAGTTCTAATCGATACAGCTCACCGATAGTCCGTAACGACGAAACAGCCCCGGCCCCGGCCGGGGCTGTTTTGTTTTCGGCGGCATGGGCTCCGGCCCCTGCCTCGGCTTCGGTTTTGTTTGCGGTTTCGGCCATTCCCCCCCTTTGAAAAAGGGGGGCAGGGGGATTGGCTCCTGTCCGCGCAAGCCCCCGTCACGCGGCCCAAGCTTCGCCCGGCCCGTGGCGGCGGCCCGCTGCGCGCGCGTCCACGGCACGGCCCAAGGCCATTCATCCGCGCAAACCCACCGTCGCGCGACAAATGAGGAAAAAGAGATATCTCCTTAGAAGCCGCGCGGGACTCGATCCCACTACACCTGAGACACCGGTCTCATGGCGTCGCCCGCCGACGAAGGCCGGACATCAGCGAGTCCTCCGGGACTCGATATTCCGTTAGCTCAGAGGGGTTCCAGATGTCCACTGCAACGAACAACGGCATTCGCAAGAACGCGCTGGCCGCCGCCACGGTATTGGCCTTGTCCGCCTTGGCTGCCCCGGCCTTCGCCGGCCAGGTTCATCTGGATGGCCTGCAGGCGCCGCAAGGCTACGACGGCTTCATCGTCAAGTATCGCAACGGCTCGCTACAGCGCCGAGACACCGCCAAGGTGGCGTCCTCCCTGCGCGAGGCCGTGCGCGCCAAGATCGCCGGCCGGCTGATCGCCATGAAGCACGTGCGACGCCTGGCGGTCGGTTCCGACCTGGTGCGCGCCGAAACCAAGCTCGACCGGGTCGACGCCGAGACGCTGATGCGGCAACTGGCCGCCGACCCGAACGTCGAGTCGGTGCAGGTCAACCGCGTGTGGAACCACACGATGGAGCCGAACGACACCCGTTACGGCGAGCAGTGGCACTACTCCGGCGTCGCCGGCGCGCGCATCAACACCGCCTGGGACCGTGCGCGCGGCGCCGGCACCGTGGTCGCGGTGATCGATACCGGCATCACCCCGCACGCCGAGCTCAGTGCCGCCAACAACCTGTTGCCCGGCTACGATTTCATCACCGACCCGGTACGTTCGCGCGACAACGACGGCCGGGACAATAATCCGAACGACGAGGGCGACTGGCTGGCGCTGGATCGCGAGTGCAATGCCCTGTCGAAAGCGAAGAACTCCAGCTGGCACGGCAGTCACGTCGCCGGCACCATCGGCGCGGCGACCAACAACGCCGCCGGCGTGGCCGGCGTAGCGCACGCCGCACGCGTGGTCCCGATCCGCGTGCTCGGCCGATGCGGCGGCACCACCGTGGACATCTCCGATGCAATCATGTGGGCCGCGGGCCTGCATGTCGATGGCGTGCCGGACAACCCGAATCCCGCCGAGATCATCAACCTGAGCCTGGGCGGCCCGTCAGCGCAATGCGACCCGGCCTATCAAGCCGCGATCGACCGCGCCGCCGACGCCGGCGCCACAGTCGTGGTCGCGGCCGGCAACAGCAACATCGACGTGTCCGGCTTCACTCCGGCCAACTGCAACCGCGTGATCGCGGTGGCGGCGACCGACCGCAACGGCGACCGCGCGTTCTACTCGAACTACGGCGGAACCATCGACGTCTCCGCCCCGGGCGGCGAAATCTGCAGCCCGAATTTGCGCTTCCTCGCGCTCGGTCGGGAACCTTACTGCGACGTCAATCATCTCGAGCAGGGGGTTCTGTCGCTCGGCAATACCGGTCTGCGAGCGCAGGGCGTCGCAGACTACAAGTTCAATCACGGCACCTCGATGGCCGCCCCGCACGTCGCCGGCATCGCGGCGCTGATGCAGTCGGCCGTCGCCGCCCCGCTGACCCCGGCGCAGGTGGAACAGGCCTTGAAGGACTCCAGCCGTGCGATTGCTCTGGCCGCTTGCCCGGGTGGTTGCGGCGCCGGCCTGGTCGACGCCAACGCGGCCATTGTCGAGGCGATCCGTATCGGCGGCGCGGCCGGCGGCAATCTCAATCCGGTGGCGAATTTCAACAGCCAGGTCAACGGTTTGACGGTGACCTTCACCGATGCTTCGACCGACAACGACGGCAACATCGTCTCGCGCAGTTGGAACTTCGGCGACGGCAGCGCGCTGTCGGCCGCGACCAATCCCAGTCGCACCTACGCCGCGGCCGGCACCTACAACGTCAGCCTGACCGTTACCGACAACGCCGGGGCTACCCACACCAAGACCGCTTCGGTCACGGTGGCCGCGCCTGCCGGCGTGCAGACCTACAGCAACGACACCGACTTCGCGATCAAGGACGTCGCCACGCTGGAAAGCCCGGTCACGGTCGCCGGCCGCGCCGGCAAGGCGCCGAGCAATGCGACGGTGACGGTGGCGATCGACCACAGCTACCGCGGCGACCTGCGCATCGACCTGGTCGCGCCGGACGGTACGACTTACCTGGTGAAGAGCTATAACACCAGCGACAGCGCCGACGACGTCAGGCTCTCGCAGGCGCTGAATCTGTCGACCGAGGACTTGAACGGCACCTGGAAGCTGCGCGTGCGCGACAATTACGCCAGCGACACCGGTACGCTCGAAAGCTGGAGCATCAGGTTCTGATCGAGGTTTAGCCATCGTCAGCCCGTTAAAACGAACAGCCCCGGCTTTGGCCGGGGCTGTTTTTGTTTGTATTCGCGTTCCGGACAAGGCTGCAGGGTGTGCCCGTGATACTCGCCGTCCACTCAGTGCAGCGAGTCCACGATCTGTCTGGGGCCGACACCGAGCAAGCGCCGCATGCAACGGGCCATGTGGCTGGGATGGGCGAAGCCGGCTTCGAGCGCGATCTCGCTCATGCTCTTGCCGCCTTGCAGCAACAGCGTACGTGCGCGCTCGACGCGCCGCTCGAGCACGAAGCGGTGCACCGGCATGCCCACCGCCTGTTTGAACAGCGGCTTGAAGTGGGACAGGCTGAAGCCGGCCACGCTCGCCAGCTCGGCCAGGCTCAGATCCTCGTCGAGGTGCGCCTCGATGTACTCGACCACGTGACGCAGGCGCCAGGCGGGCAGGGCGCGTCCGGGCTTGGCCGCTGTCAGCGCCTTGCGCGATTGCAGCGCCAGCAAGCGTGCCGCGAGCGCGGAGGCGAGACTGTCGCTGAACAGGCGGCCGCCCGGATACGCGTCGTTGTCTTCGGCCTGCATCATCCAGCCGATGCGTTCGACCTGCGGGTCGCGGATGTGGATCGACGGCGCGAGGTCGGCATCGTAGGCACCCAAACCCATCGCATCCGCGCTTTCGCGCAGCAACGACGGCGTCAGCCTAAGCAGCAGCGAACGCGCCGGCTTCGACACGATCCAGCGCGTGCTCGACCCGGCCGGCACCACGCAGAACTGGCCGTGGATGCGCACGCCCTGGCGCTCGTGGCCCTGGACGCGATAGGACACCGGCACAGGATGGCCTTCGTGCAGGCATAGCACGTGGCGGGTATCCAGCGGGGAATCGAACAGGCCCGACGGCACCGGTTTGCTGAGCACGTCGAGCAGCGGCGCGCGGCCGGGGCCGGCACTGGCGAGCAGCGCGGCCGAAGGGCCGGGATAGCAGGAGGGGCGGTCGGTCATGGGCGGATGCTCATACGCGCCTCGGCCGCGCAACAGTGCCGAAAATCATCCCTGCGTGCTGCGCGTCGGCCGTATGTGCGCGCGCGCCTGCGGCCGCGTCGCCAGCATGGCGCAACGACATCCGTCGCACGGAGACTTTGTAATGAAACGTAGACAGTTCATGGCGATGACCGCAGCCGTGGTCGCCGCCGGCGTGGCCGGGGCCTGCGCGCCGCTGGCATCGACTCGCCGCGCCGCCGCCGCGGCGAGGCCGGCCACCGGCGTCGTCGCGTTCGCCGCGGCGAGGCGCTACGCCGAACTCGGCTTCGGTCGCATCGCCTATGTCGAGCGCGGTTCCGGCGAGGCGGCCTTGTTCCTGCACGGAGCGCCGCTCAACGGCTACCAGTGGCGCGGCGCCATCGACCGGCTTTCGCCGTATCGGCGCTGCCTCGCACCCGACTTCATGGGGCTGGGGTATTCGCAGATTCCCGAGCATCAGTCGCTGGCCGCCGACGCCCAGGCCGAGATGCTGGCGTCCTTGCTCGACTCGCTGGCGATCGGCACGGTCGACATCGTCGCCAGCGACAGCGGTGGCGCGGTCGCGCAGTTGTTCCTGTTGCGCCATCCCGGGCGCGTACGCAGCCTGCTGTTGACCAATTGCGACGTCGAACCCGACAGCCCGCCGGCCAAGGTCAAGCCGATCGTCGAGATGGCGCGCGCCGGAACCCTCGACGAGATGACCGCGCAGTGGCTGACCGACAAGTCGCTGGCGCGTTCGACCTTCGGCGCGGCGGTGTTTCGCGACCCCGCCGGTTTCGCCGACGAGACCATCGAGTACTACATCGCACCCTTGCTGAGCACGCCGCTGCGCCGGGCCCAGTACAACGCCTTCCATGCCGCCTTCGAGCCGAATCCCCTGGCCGGCATCGAAGCCGAGCTCAGGCGCAGCACGGTGCCGCTGCGTGTGGTCTGGGGGGCGGCCGACGATATCTTCGCCCAGAGCGACGCCGAGTATCTCGACCGCGTGTTTCCGAACTCGCGCGGCGTGCGCCGCGTGCCCGGGGCGAAGCTGTTCTTCCCGGAAGAATTCCCCGAGGTCATCGCCGAGGAGGCGCGGCGGTTGTGGAAGGTCTGAACCGAACGGCGGCGGGCGGAGCGCACGCCCGCCGCGCGCTGGGCCATGCGGGGTAAGTCCAGCGCGGTCGTATCCACGGACATCGCGTGGATGCGATGAGGAAGAATGTGATGTTGCCGGCCTTCGCGCCCGGCGCATTCCCTATTGGGTCACATTCGTAATGCAGCCCAGGTAGTGGAAGCGGGCTGCGCAATCGCCCCGCGAATCGAGCATCGAACCGCGGCCGAATCGACACCGACCGGCCGCTGACTCACGCATGCCCAATCCACGATGCTAATCACGGTTGCCTGCGATTCATGCTGATAGTTTCGCGCTGCGAACGCGGCTAGCCGCAGCGATATTCGAACACCTATCGATGTATCGATAAGCACCATCGAGGCGACGGCTGCGCATGGCCGTCGTTGCGCACAGCATCGCCCCCACCCCGTATCCAACCGGCTTGGCCTCGCACGATCCTGGGGCGTGCAAGCGCGCGCCCCTGTTCTCGAAAACATCGCCGATCGAAGCCTGGCCTGACGACGCGTCTTTGCATCGCTAGCGTTTGGGAGAAAGGAAGCATGAAGGCATCCAAGGCGGTTTCGTGGTCGTTGGCGGCGGTAGTGCTCGCCCTCACCCTCGCGGCCTGCTCGCGCGATGGCGACGGGCCCGGAGGAAAGGGATCGGCGAGGGCGGCAGGGGCGGGCGCTTGCGCGGCTCCGCAATACCAGGCCGGTACTAATTACCAAGCCGGCGAGGAGGTCACCAACCTGGGGCATCAGTACCAGTGTTGGAAGGACGAGGAAGCGCCGTTGGGGCCGGGCAGTTGGGCCTGGTGCGCGTTACAGGTCTATAACCCCGGTCTGCCGGCCGACAGCGGCGCGGTGAACTGGCCGGAGGCCTGGAAAGACCTCGGCCCCTGCGACGAGGGCGGGTTCGAGGGCAATCGCCTGACCGTGGAATTCGCCGAGCCGGAAAGCGACGACTCCAGGACCAGATCGGCCGGAAAGCACCCGGCGACGATGAGCGGCGTTCTGCGTTGCGGCAGCGAAGCCATACCGATCCGGGCGGTATGGGGCGAAAGCCTCAAGATCGACGAACTTAAACGCTGCGACTATGCGTTGATCATGGACGTCGCCGAAGGTTTCGCGCCGATGAACTCGCCGATGACGGTGTCGTTCGAGGCCGAAGAAGGCGAGCACCAGACGCGCGTCGTGCGTTACCGGCCGCGTGTGGACGTCGCCAAGCTGCGCCCCTTGCCCGGGGTCAAGATCGAGCTGTTCGCCGAGGGGATATCGCAGCCCAGGCAGATGGCGCTCGGCAACGGCGTACTCTACGTCGGCTCCGGTTGGGTAGGGGGCGTGTTTCCGCCGCCGATCTCCAAGCAGATCTACGCTTTGCCCTTGGACGGCGCTTCGGGAAAACCCACGAGTGTCCACGTCGTCGCATCGGGCCAGTTGGAGCCGCATGGCGTCGCCTATCGCGACGGCAGCTTGTTCTACTCCACCGCCGATGCGATCTATCGTGTTCCGGATGCGGACAACAGTTACGCAGAGGCAAAGCCGGAACTGCTGTTGAAGTTGCCGGGCGGCGACACGCCGTTTCCCTTGCCCCCCGTCGACGTCACGGTCGACTGGCTCTATTGGCATCAGAAGCACCCGTTGCGATTCAACCCGCACGATGCCAACGACAAGGGGCTGTACACCGCGGTCGGCATCCCCTGCAATCTGTGCATGGTGCCGGCGGACCCGCGCTACGGCACCATCCTGCGTTACGACCTGGCCACCAAGCAGGCGACTATCGTCGCCAAGGGCGTGCGCAACTCGCTGGGGTTCGATTGGAACCCGGCCAGCGGAGAGATCTGGTTCAGCGACAACAACCGCCAACTCTTCCCCAACTCGGAAGAAGTCAATCGCATCGGCAAGGACGACGAACACTTCGGCGTGCCGTACGTGTTCGGCCGGAGCACGCTCGGCTTCACCGTCGAGGAAGAGAAAAACCCCAGGTCGGCCAACGACGGTAAATGGCTGGAGGGCTTGCGGCTGTCGGACATCCCTTTGGGGCAGATCGATGTTTCGCGCTACACCCCGCCGGCCTTCGAAATCGCTTCCAACTCCGCGCCGCTGGGGGTCAAGTTCTGGAGCGGCTATCCACCGCCGGCCGGGACGCAACGCTTGTTGGTGGCGACGCATGCTCTCGGCACGAACGATGAGCCCGGCCTGCAGTTGCGCATGCTGACGATCAAGAACGGCAAGGTGATCCATGAAATCCCGTTGGTCGACGGTTGGCTGCAGGATCGCGCGAACGCGGACCCGAACTGCCTGCGGGGCGGCTGCATCGGCCGTCCGGTGGATTTCCTGGAACTGCCCGATCACAGCCTGCTGGTGTCCGATGACGTGGCCGGGGCTATCTACCGGATCCGCCCCTACGACCCGGCACTGGTGCCGGCCACGGCATTGACGCTCACGCCCGCTCCGGCGCCTTCGCCGGATATCGCCGACGAGCGGGTCAGCGGGCATCTGATCGATGCACTCGGCCACAAGCGCCTGTTCCATGCGGCCTGGGGCAGCGAATCCATGGCGATCGCCGGCTTGGCCTATGGCGATTACCAGGTGCGGCTCAACGACGTCGGTAACTGGATTCCGATCAAGCGCACGAATCGTTTCACCCTCTCGGCCGGGCAACCGACTCACGCCATCGACCTGACGTATTGGGAGCGCCCCGAACACATCGAAGTGCCGATGACGATCCATGCGCCGGCCAAGCCCGGCGGGGCGGCCCGCGAACATTGGGTGGTCAAGTTGATCGATGCCAAGGAGGCGGTGCGCGAGGTATCGGTGCCCTGGGGCGGCCAGGTGGAGGTCATGCTCGACTACGGCAAGCACCGGGTGGTCTATCCCTATTACCCCACCTATCGCCCACAGCCGAGCATGCATGGCGTGGACGTCAACGAAGAGAGCGAGCGCATCGACCTGCCTGCGATGAGCTATGTCTATGAGGCCAACCTCGGCCTGGCCGTATTGGAGAGCAGTTGCAGCGGCTGCCACGACTCCAAATACTTCGACGACCCGAACAAGGCGCATAACTGGGACGAGGCCGGCCGCGTTGCCCTGGTCAAGAAGATCCAGAGCATGAACATCGAGGGACACTGCGACGGCGTCTGCGCCGGGTCGATCTCCGATTACCTGTTCGACACCGTGTGGAGCGTGTATCTGCGGCCGCAGACCCCGTTCGGCAAGCGCCAGATCCGCCAGTTGACGCCGAACGAATACGCCAACAGCGTGCGAGATCTGTTCGGGGTGACGATCAACCCGGCCAAACTGCCTGCCGACAAATCCGCCAAGCAATTCAAGTATCCCGGCGAAGCCGACCTCGGCGTCCTCCAGGCCGAAGACGTCAAGCGTTACTACGATGCCGCGCTGGAAGTGGCCGGGCAGGTCGAACCGCAGTCGCTGGGCTATCGCAAGACAGCCCAGGCCGCATCCTTCGTCGGCGAGCTGGGCCACAAGCTGTTCCGTCGCCCGATGACGGCGCAGGAAGTCGAGCGCTACACCGCCTTGCTCGATGCGCACGGCCTTCAGGACATGGTCGCGGGCATGTTGTTGTCGCCGCACTTCCTCTATCGCTCCGAGCTGGGCAACGACAGCTATGGCCGGATCAACGCCTACAAGCTCACCCCGAGCGAAGTGGCGACGGCGCTGTCGTTCACCTTCCTCGGCACCACGCCCAGCCTGGAATTGTTGCAGAAGGCCGAAGCGGGAGGGCTGTCGACGCCGGAGCAGATCGGCGCGGAGGCCGCGGCGATGATCGCGACCGACCGCGGGGTCGCGCAGTTCGTCCGTTTCATCCGTCACTACACCAAGACTGCCGGCGACCTGCAGGAAAAACCGGGCCTGAGCGACCCGGTGATCCAGGCCATGCGCGAAGAGCAGTCGGCGTTCGTGCGCCACGTGCTGTTGGACGGCGAAAGCACGATGACCGAGTTATTCGATCCGCGCTACACCTTCCTAAACCACACCCTGGCCCAGCACTACGGTATCGCCGGCGTCTCCGGCGAGGCGATGCGCAAGGTCGAGGTGGATGAGAAGCGCGGCGGCCTGCTGCATCACGGCCTGACCCAGGCGGCGACCTCGGACTATATGGCGACCTCGCTGGTGAAGCGCGGCATCATGATCCGTGAGCAGCTGCTGTGCCGCGAGTTCGGCGAGCCCGTCGAAGCCGACCCGGAAACGCCGACCTTCCCGAACCGCCCGATCACCACGCGCGAACGCTGGGACCTGGTCAATGGCGAGCATGCCTCCGGCGGCCGTTGCTGGCAGTGCCATCAGTTCATGAACGACACCGGCGCGTCGATGGAGCACTACGACGCCGCCGGGCGCTATCGGCTCAAGGAACGCGCCTACAACCACGAACTGTTCCCAGTGGACGTCGACATCAATGCCGCTGGCCCCTTCGTCGACAACGTCGGCCACGGCGAGTGGGCGCAGATCAAGGACGTGCGCGACATCGCCAGGTTCATACCCGGAAACTCGACCGCATTGACCTGCATGGCCGACAGCTATTTCCGCTATGCGTTCGGCAACCATTCCGACGCCTTGACCGCGGGCACCATCAAGGCGATGGGCGACGAGCTGAAGAGTTCCGGATCGCTGCGCAAGATGCTGCACGAACTGGCTACCTCGAACGCCACCCTCTACAAGAAAGAGCGGGATTGACCATGGACATTCTCAAGCATCGCCGTCGTTTCCTTGCCGGCCTGACCGCCGCCGGCGTGCTCGCGCCCTTGAGCCTGTACGGTCTGGCGCGCATGGCCGTTAGCGGCGAGACCCAAGCGCCGAACCTGAAGGTGGTGTTCTTCGTCACGCCCGACGGCCTGGCCGTGGATTCGTTCACCGGCGGCGGGTTCGGCGACGGCCGCGGTCTGTGGCATCCGGACGCGCAGGGCGACGATACCGGCGACTTCACCCTCGGCGAGGTCAGCCGCGAGCTGGAGGCCTACCGTCATCAATCGCTGTACCTGCGCGGCACCATCCTCGGGCCGGCCAACGTCGGCCACAGCGGCTGGAAATGGGTGCTGCGCGATTCCGCCGAGAGCAAGACCTCGATCGACAATCTGCTCGCCGCGGCGATGCCCGGCACCGACCCATCGCTCGGCGCGGTATTCGCGGGCCCCCATGCCGGTATCGACGGCACCCATTGGGACGTCTCGTGGATCGACAACCGCATGCGCATTCCGCAGAACGACCCCGGGCTGCTGTTCGAAAGCATTTTCCGATCCGCCGCGAGATCCGGCCGGGGCCAGCAAGTCCGCAGCAAGGATGTGTTCGCTCCGGTGTTCGCCGACATCCAGGAATTGAACGCGCGACTGGCCGGTTCGCAACGCGAGAAGCTCGCCACCCACCTCGACGCGGTCAACAAAGTGGTCAAGGATCTCGAAGACACCCGGCCGCCGCTCGAATGCGATCCGCAGCGGCCGGAACACAACCCGATCAACTCGGCCGAGTTCCGCAACCAGGTCCAGGCCGCTCACCATCAGGTCGTCGCGACCGCACTGGCCTGCGGCGTGGTGCGGGTGGCGACGATTCAAGTCGGCCGCTCGGCCGAGTCGTTGAACATCCTCGACGTCACCAACGACCGCAATCCGCACGATTGCGCCCATCGCTATACCGGCGAGGGGCCGTGGAAAGGCACGCGGCAGTGGTATACGCGCCAAGTCAAACTGTTCCTCGACGAGTTGGCCAAACACGCCGACCCGGACGTGCCGAGTGACAACCTGCTGCAACACACGTTGGTGATCTTCACCAGCGAGATGGCCGATGGGGCGCCGGAGCACATGCTCGACATGCCCTTGGTGATGCTGGGCGGGGCTTCGGGCCTGCTGAAGAGCGGCGACGGCCAAGGGCGCTATCTCAAGATTACCGGACAGGCCGATCGCGACCATCACACCGGCAACCCGGTGATCGGCAAGCGTTTCGTCGACATGCAACGGATCTGGGCGACCGTCGGCAAGGCCGCCGGTGTCGAGGTGCCGTACGCCGGCAATATCGCGCCGGTGACCGGCATCTTCAGCAACGTCGGCTGACCGCTCTGCCTCGATCAGCGCCGCAGTGGGTCGGCGCTGTGCGTGTGCGCGGCTGGCGGTTCTGCGCCGATAGCGTCTGCATCGCGACGCGCTCGCCTGGTTACCGGACGGGTGAGTATTCAACGGTGGATGGAACGACGCATGCTCGCATCGGCGTTGAACGGTCGTGTTTGCAATGATTGCTGGCGAACGCGTCCGATCGACCGCCAAGTCCGCGCGGAATCGTGTCGAGTTCACGATTAAACGGCTCGTTATGCCGTTTTCGCAATGCGAGAAAAATAGCCAAATGCCATGCGTGCAAGCCGCAACGAAGAGGCCGGGTTCGATACGAAACGAATCTTGACGCGGACCACGGAACCGCACGATGCATCGTGATAACAAGTGCAACGTCGAAAGTCAGGGGGCATCGACCCACTCAGCGCATCGCTGGTGGTCAAATCTGAGGACTTCCCCATGTTGCAGCAACACGATCTCGTCCAGGATCCAAGTACGACTGCCGTGCCGTTCGCCGAGGAACTCTCGGACGACAATCTCGAAGCCTTGTTCGGTGGCAAACCCGTGGTATGCGGTTGCGGTTGGCTTTGTTCGTTCACTGGCGAGTGCGGCTGTTCCAACGGCCACTCGGTATGTGTCGGCCACTGCTGATCCGTTAACCGGAGCCGCCTGGCGGTAACGGGCGGCTCCTTTCAAGTACGGCCCTTACAGCGAATCCCGCAGCGGTGCTTCAGGCATCGTGCGTCGGGTTGTGCACGCATCGTCGGACGGGGCGCGAACGCGCGTCGCGTGTGCCGGCGGGCGCGTGTCGCCGATGCTTGCCCCTGCGTTGCCGGAACTCGCTTGCAAGGTCTGCTGCTTCCCAATCTCGGGGCGTCTTGCCTGGACGGACAGCGCGTGAACAAGCCATCGCGGCGCGGTACCACGAAAACCAAGTTCGTCAGCCAGACCTCGGCCGCCGATTGCGGCCACGCCTGCATCTCGATGCTGCTGTCGGGCCTGGGCTTGCGCATGCCGATGCTGGCGCTGGCGGCGCGTTATCCGGTCAGCCAGCGCGGCATGTCGGCCAAGGAAATGCTCGACGTGTTGCGCATGTGCGGGGTCAAACCCAAGGCGCTGCGGGCCACCGACGGCACCGTGCAGGCGCTGCGGCACGCCGCCTTGCCGGCCATCGTGCATCTGCGGCACGAGCATTTCGTCGTGGTCGGCGCGGTCGACGACAAGACCGTGGCGGTGCTGGACCCGGCCACCGGCGAGAGCCGCATGGCCCACGCCGAATTCGAGGCGATGTGGAGCGGCGTATTCATCTGCGCCGAACGCGACGAAACCGCGCGCTCGCAGGTCTCGACCTCGCCGCTGGGACAGCTGTTCAAGGAATTCCTGGGCGAGAACTGGTCGCTGTGGCTGTTCCTGCTCAGCGTGATCGCACTGACCGTGGCCACGACCATTTCTTTCCCCTGGCTGCTGAGCCGGGCGGTGACCTTCCTGGCCTACGGCGGCAGCGGCAGCGCGACCGGTCTCGGCATGGGCTTGCTGGTGTTGTCGCTCGCCTTCGTGGTCGCGCACTGGATGCGCGCGCGAGTGTCGTTATTGATCCAGTTGCGTTTGGACAGATCGCTGATCACCCGGTTCGTCGACCGCTTGTTGAAGCTGCCGCTGCGGATCTTCTCGTTGCTGCCGGCCGGCGACCTGATCGCACGGGTCAACTCGGTGTCGGGCGTGCGCGACTTCCTGTCGGCGCGCATCACCGGCCTGATTCTCGACTCCGGGGTGCTCATGGCGACCCTGGCGGTGCTGGCCTTCCAGAGCGCGCCGGTGGCCTTGCTGTTCCTCGCCCTGACCCTGCTGTCGACGGTGGTGTTGATCCTGTGCTGGAAGCGCCTGCTGCGCCTCACCGGCGGCGAGGTGCTGGCGTATTCCGGCTACTACAGCACCCTGGCCGAAACCCTGACCATGGCGGTCGACGTCAAGGTCAACCGCAAGGAACAGGTGTTCGCCGACCGGCTGATGGACCGCTTCGGCGAGCACCAGAAGTGGTTGGAGGCGCGCGGCAAACTCAACGCCGTGTTCGAGGCCTTGTACGCCTATCAGGACAAGGTCGTGCCGATCGCGGCCTTGTTGCTGTTGTTCGTAGCCTTCCCGAGCATCGACCTGTCCGACCAGACCGCGTTCTATTGCTACTTCCTGCTCGGTTGGACCGGACCGTCGGTACGTGCGATCCAGATGTTCTTCATGCAACTGGTGGTGGTGCGGATCAATGCCGACCGCATCGAGTCGATCCAGGGCCTGATGAGCCTCGAAGATGCCGCACCCGCCACCGATGCGCAGGCGCCGCCGTGGGCCGGGCCGAGCCAGGTCGCGGTCAGCGGCGTCGGCTTTTCCTATCTCGGCACCGGCACGCCGGTGCTGGAGGACGTGTCGGCGAACTTCGACGACCGCGGCCTCAACGTCATCGTCGGGCCTTCGGGCTGCGGCAAGAGCACCTTGCTCAAGTTGATCGGCGGTTTGCTTTTGCCCGATGCCGGCAGCATCCAGGTGCGCGTGCACGGCGAGCGCGCCGGCGGAACCGGGGCCGGCGCGGCCTCGGTGGCCTATCTCAACCAGCATCCGGCCTTGTTCGCCGGCACCGTCGCCGAGAACATCGCGATGTTCGACCCGCAGGCCGATATCGAGCGCATCGAACGCTGCGCGCGGGCGGCCTGTATCCACGACGAGATCGTCGCCTGGCCGCTGGCTTATCGCACGCCGGTGGTCGCGGTCGGGCAGAGCCTATCGTCGGGCCAGTGCCAGCGCATCGCCCTGGCGCGCCTGCTGTACAGCCACGCACCGATCATGCTGCTGGACGAATTCACCAGCGATATCGACGCCGCCACCGAAGGCGCGATCCTGCGCCATCTGCGGTTGTGGCCGGGCATGAAGATCATCGTCACCCACCGTACCCAATGGATCCAGCCGGGCGATCGCGTCCACGACCTGGGCCAAATCGCGCAAGGAGGACAACGTCATGAACGTCCCGTCTATGCGTGAGCGGCGCCCGCGACGCCTCGCGTTTGCTGTCGGCGCGGTGTCGCTCGGGGTGCTGGCGGTCGGCTTGTTGATGGTGCGCAACACCGTCGCCTCGGTGGCGCCGGTGGCGGTCGTGAAGCCGGCGTTGGACGCCTTGCCGACCACGGTCTTCGCCGACGGCACCTTGTCGTATCGCAACGAGCTGGCGATGACCTCGGAAGTGCTCGGCGCAGTCGAGGAGATCTACGTGCGCCAGGGCGACGAGGTCAAGCGCGGGCAGCCGTTGATGAAGCTGCGTTCGCAGCAGTACCAGGCGCAGTTGGCCCAGCGCGAGGCCGGGCGCGACGGCGAGATGGCTTCGCTCGAAGTCAAGCGCGCCAGCCGCGAACTGGCCGCGGCCAAGCTGCGCAGGTTCACCGAGTTGCGCAAGCAGCAATTGGTCAGCGAGGAAGGCCTGGACGAGGCCGAGGCGGCCTACCGCCAGGCCGATGCGGCCTATCGCGAAGGCCATGCGCGCATCCAGAACCAGCGCGCCTTGGTCGACGAGGTGCAGGACAGCCTGCACAAATCCATCCTGCGTTCGCCGATCGACGGCACGGTGTTGTCGATCGACGTATCCGCCGGCGAAACCGCGGTGCCGAGCGCCTTGAGCTTCAGCGGCTCGACCGTCGCGCGTATCGCCGACACCAGCGTGCTGGTCGCCACCGCCAAGCTCGGCGAGTACGACGTCTGGAAGATCCGCCCCGGCGCCGTCGCCAACGTGGTGGTGCCGGCTTTCGACGAGACGCCCTTGCCCGGCACGGTGCGCTCGGTGTCGATGGCGCCGGCGCGTTCGACCACCGGCACCGGTGCGCCGGCAGTCGGTGCGGCGAACTACGAGGTGCTGATCGAGATCCGCAACACCCGCCGCGCGAGCCTGCGTACCGGTATGACCTGCCGGGTTGAGTTCCCCAGCCGCAAGGCCGCGCCGGTGTTGACCGTGCCCATCGCCGCGCTGCGCGACGACCCGGCCGAACTGGCTGCCGAAGCCGGGCAGGGCGCGAGCGGCGCAGTGTTGGTGGTGCGCGACGGCGTCGCCAGCCTGCGCCGCGTGCGCCTGGGCGACGTCAACGAGACCCATCAGGAAATCCGTGGCGGGCTCGATGCCGACGACTTGGTCGTGGTGCCGGCGAGCGGCCAACCGTCCTTGAAACCGGGCACCCGGGTGCGGGTGATCTCGTATGAACGCGGTTGAGCTCAGCGGCATCCGCAAGAGTTATCGCCTCGGTGCGACCGAAGTGCCGGTGCTGCGCGGGGTCGACCTGCACGTGGCCCAACACGAGTACGTCGCGGTGATGGGCGCCTCGGGTTCGGGCAAGTCGACCTTGTTGAACATCATCGGTTTTCTCGACACGCCGGATGCCGGCGAGATCCGCATCCAAGGCGCGCCGGTGCAGCGCCAGGACGACGCGGCCCTGTCGGGTTTCCGCAACCGCACCATCGGCTTCGTGTTCCAGAGTTTTCATCTGCTCGGCAATTGCTCGGCGCTTGAGAACGTGATGCTGCCGCTGCGTTATCGCGGCGAAGCGCGTGCCGCCGCCGGGCGCCGCGCCCTGGCTGCGCTGGAAGAAGTCGGCATGGCCCATCGCGGCGCGCACCGCCCCGACGAATTGTCCGGCGGCGAACGCCAGCGCGTGGCGATCGCCCGCGCCATCGTCGGCGAGCCCGAGATCATCCTGGCCGACGAGCCGACCGGGAACCTGGACTCGAAGACATCCGACGAGGTGCTGGACGTATTCGCGCGCATCCATGCCAAGGGCCGAACCCTGATCGTGGTGACCCATGCGCCGCAAGTCGCCGAACGCTGCCAACGCACGATCCGGGTCTGCGACGGCCAGGTGATCGACGCCGCCGCGTCCGCGGCCGCCTGAGCACGACCGGCATGCGCCGCTGGCTGGCCAACCTGTGGGACGCCGCACGCTCGCTGGCGCGCAGTCCGCGCCAGACCCTGCTGTGCGCGAGCGCCATCGTGTTGGCGGTGATGGCGTATTCGACCGTGGTCAGCATCGCCGACGGCATGGCGCAGGTGCTCGGCCGCCGCTTCGAGAGCCTGGGCGACGACACCCTGGTGATCCGCGGCCAGTCCACCGCCAGCGGCGGCTTCGTGCCCGGCCGCGGCGATCTCGACGATATGCAGCGGATGCCGCAGTGGATCGCGCGCGCGGCGCTGGTGCAGGAGTTGTCGGGCGCGGCCACCTTGTTGGAAGGCGCGGGCACGCGCCAGGTCGCGCAGGTGTTGGCGGTGAGCGAGGACTACTTCGCCATCGACCGGGTCGCGATCGGGCAGGGCCAGGCGTTGAGCGGGCGCGGAGCCTCGGTCAAGCGGTGCGTGCTCGGCGCGCGCATCGCCGGCCGTTTGTTTCCCGGGCAAGCGCCGTTGGGCAAGTTCCTGCGCATCGGCGGACAGTGGTATGCGGTCGGCGGCGTGCTCGCGGCGACCGACGAGCCGGGCAAGTTCGTCTCCAACGACGATGCGGTGTTCCTGCCCTTGGCCGGCGCCAGCGGCCTGGTCCGGCCCGGCGACGACGGCGGCCGCCTGGTGGTCAAGGCCGCGCCGGGCGTCGACATGGAGGCATTGCGAACGAAGCTGCAGGCGCTGCTGCTGCGCAAGTACGGCGGTCGCTACGACGCCGACGACTTCCGCATCGAAGCCAAGCAGGCGTTGTTGCAGAGTGCGCGCGCGGCGACCGAGAGCCAAGGCCGCACGGTGGCGTGGATCTCGCTGCTGGCCTCGCTGGTCGCGGCCCTGGGCGTGATGAACATGATGTTCCTCAGCGCCGACGAGCGATCCGGCGAGATCGGCCTGCGCCGCGCGATCGGCGCGACCCGCGCCGACATCGCGGCGTTGTTCCTATGCGAGGCCTTGCTTCTGTGCCTGGCGTCGATTCCGTTGGGACTGGTGCTGGGCCGCATGGCCGCCGGTTTGCTCCAGGGCGTGTTGCGCTTGGACTCCGCGCCGGTGTTGAGCGGGCAGGCCTGCGCGCTGGTCGCGCTGGCGACCACCGCGCTGGTGCTGGTGTTTTCGCTGGCGCCGGCGTGGCAGGCCGCGCGCAAAGACCCGAAGCGGGTGTTGCGCGCCGAATGAACGCGACCACGCGCCCCGCTGACACGAGTTCGGTGCGCGCACCGCAGCGCGCTGCCGCATCGGCCGTGGAAGCGGCGCCGAGCGCGTGGTTCGTGCTCAGCGAAGCCTTCCAGGCGGCCTTGCGCCAGTTGCGTAGCTTCCCGGTGCGCACTGCGGTGGCGATGCTCAGCGTGGCCTTGGGCGTGGCCGGCATCGTCTCGGTGGCGTCGTTGTCGGAGGGCCTGTCGCGCACCCTGGTGCGTTCGTTCGAATCGATGGGGCGGCAGGTGCTGATCGTGCGCTCCGATCCGTCTTACGAATCCTTGGTGCTAGGCCGCGCCAACCGTTTGTCCGAGCGCGACCTGCGCGTGGTCGCCACGGCCTTCGCCCAGCGGCCGGTCGCGCCCTTGCTGCGCTACGGCGCGTTCAACAACCCGGTGGCCCTGGGCACGCGCAAGGGCAGCGCAGCGATCTACGGCACCACCGTCGAGTACTTCCGGCTCGGCGAAGTCGAGCTGATCGCCGGCGCCTGGCCGTCGCGGCAGGACTGGCGTGGCAGCGGCCGGCAATGCCTGCTCGGGCGCAGCCTGGCCGAAGAACTGGGCGGTACGGCCGCGGTGCTCGGCCGCGACCTCAGCCTGGCCGCACGCTCCTGTCGCGTGGTCGGCGTGGTCAAGGGCGCCGGCAGCGCGCTCGGTTTCGATGCCGAGCGCCTGGTAATCGCGCCGATCGGCCTGGTACGAGCGATGGACGCCGACGGCAGCCTCAGCGATCTGGAAATCCACGCCGGTTTCTCCGATGCGGACGACATCGAGGCCATCGGCCGGCGCTTGTCGTCGCAGTTGCGCAAGCAGCGCCATGTCGTCGGCGGCGAGGACGACTTCATCGTCGTTACCGCGCAACGCCTGCGCGGCTATCTCGATGACACCCTGGCCAGCGTGCGCGCCGGCCTGTTTCTGTTGATGGCGGTGGTGTTCGCAGTTGCCGCGTTGGGCATCGGCAACGTCATGGCGTCCGGCGTCAACGCGCGCCGCCGCGAGATCGCGATCAAGCGCGCCATCGGCGCCTCGCGCGCCAACGTCTTCCTCGAATTCCTGCTGGAGGCGGTGATCCTGACCGGCTTCGGCGGCGTGCTCGGCGTGGTCCTGGGCGCCGCCGCGGCGCTGGCGATCACCTCCGGTTCCAGCTATTTCGGCGAGCCGACCGTTTCCTGGTCGGGTTGTCTGTTCGGGGTCGTCACCGCGCTGCTGGTCGGTTTGTCGACCGGGGTATGGCCGGCGGCGCGCGCGGCGCGCCTGGACCCCGTGGCCGGTTTGCATCATCACTGAGGTGAAGACGTGAAAGGACCGTGGGTCTGGATAGGGGCATCGGCCCTGGTGGCGGTGCTCGCGGTATCACTGGGCTTCGTGCTGATGGCCGCGGGCCGTTCCGAGCCCTTGCAGGGGATGCAGGTCGACGACTTGCCGATGCTCGGTCGCGGCGATGCGCCGCACGAGATCGTCCTGGTCACCGATTACGGCTGCCCGGCGTGCAAGCGCTTCCATGCCGAGATGCTGCCGCGGCTGATGGCGCGCTTCGTCGACAACGGCGGCGCCAAGATCCGGGTGCTGGCGTTTCCGATCCGCGAAGGCTCGACCGAACTCGCGCATGCGGTGACCTGTTTGCAACAACGCCCCGGCAGCGACACGAGGGCCTTGTACGACCGCGTCTACGGACAAGACCTCACCGGCATCGCCGGCATGGAACTGGCCCAGCGCCTTGCGCCAACGGAAGGCCTCGATGCCGCCGAACTCAACGCCTGCATGCAACGCCCCGACATCGCCCGCCGGGTCGAGCAGCAACGCTATCGCGCCATCGTCCACGGCATTTCCTCGGTGCCGACCGTGGTCATCGACCGCGTCGCCCTGAGCGAACCCTGGACCTTCGCCCACTACGAGGCGGCGATGAACGCCGCCGCCACGGAAGCCCGATGACATGAGCAGCCTGGATTTCGATCGTTACTACATCGCCGCGATCTGCCGCGCGGAAGCCGAGGCCTTGCGCGGCGAGGTCGCCGCCTGCGTCGCCGCAAGCGGTTTGCCGGCGGCGTTCCACACGCCGATCGCCGACGGCGCCAGCGACTATCTGATGCAACGGCTTTGCTGGATGTTCCAGAAGGTGTTCGTGTTCGAACTCAACCGCTACGCCGCGGCCGCGCCGAAGCACGACGGCGCAGCGGTGGCGCCGACCGCGGTCGGCGACCCGGTGTTCGTCGCCTTCGTGCAGGCCATCGCCGGCGGCGACGCGGCGCGCGAACTGCGCGAACGCTACGGGTTTCTGTACCAGCGTGCGCAGTGGTTCTGCGCCGGCTTCATCGACTTCTTCGGCGAGCACCTGGCTCATTTGACCGACGATCTTCCCGCCTTGGCGGCCTTCGGCTTGCACTCCGGCGACGCGCCCTTGCGGGTCGAGTTCGGCCAGGGCGATCCGCATCGCAGCGCGCGTGCCACGGTCCGTTATCGCTTTGAGCGCATCGACCTGTACTACAAACCGCGCGGGTTAGGCCTGGACCTGCTGTTCGCACGCTTGCAGCGCCTGGTCGACGAAGACATGGCGGTGTTGGCCTCGATCGACCGAGGCCATTACGGCTGGCAACTCGGCGTGCGTGGCGGCGGCGCCCAGGGCAGGGCGGCGGCCGAACGCTTCTACCGTTCGCTCGGCGTCTGCACCGCGGTTGCGCATGCGCTGTGCGGCTCGGACCTGCACTTCGAGAACATCGTCACCGACGCGCAGGGGCAGCCGTTCTTCGTCGACGTCGAAGCCTTGTTCACCAACACCGCGCGCATCGACCGGCAGCCACCGTCGGGCGTGCCCCTGCTCGATGCCGAGCGCGAGCTCGACCGGCGCCTCGGCGAGTCGGTGCTGTCGGTCGGCGTGGTGTCATTGCGCCGCACCCGCGAAGGCGTGTTCTCCGGCGCTGCGCAAGGCGACAAGGTCGCCGCGCCGGTGTCGCGCGAGGTCGCGGTGGACGCCAAGACCGCGACCATGCGCCTGTCGCGGGTGCAGGAAGCGATCCGGATCGACAGCCCAGTGCCGCGGGTCGACGGCGAGCCGGCCGCATTCGCCGCGCATTTCCACGGCTTCAGCGACGGCTATCGCCGCGCCGCCGCGGCCATGGTCGAACATGCGGACGACATCGAAGCCCTGCTGCGCGACAACGCCGCACTGCGTTCGCGGCAGATCCTGCGCCACACCTATCTGTACGGCCTGTTCCTGGCCGAGACCACCCATCCGGCGCTGGCCGACCCGGCCAAGACCGACGCCTTGTTGCTCAAGCTGCGCCGCGAGGAAGCCAGCAAGCCGTTCCTGCGCCATCTCTACGCCAGTGAACGCGAACAGATGCTGCAGTTCGACATCCCGTACTTCGAAGCCCAGCTCGATAGCCGTGACCTGCTCAGCCCCTGCGGCAACGTCGAAGGCTTCTTCGAGCGCTCGGCGCTGGAGCAAGTGCGCGAACGCCTCACGCGTTTCGCCGACGAGCGCTGGATAGCGCGACAACTGAGCTATGTCGCCACCGCGCTCGGTTGCGAAGACGCTCCCGGCCTGCAACAAACCGACATCGCCGACGCCGTGGCCACCGTACTCGCCGAGCGTGCAGTGCCAGGGGAGGGCGACGGCAGCGTGCTGTGGACCTATAGCCCGCCGGTCGGCACGCCCGGCGGCGAGTTCGCGATCATGCCGATGGGTCCCGACCTCTACACCGG
Organism: Lysobacter sp. ESA13C; assembly: GCF_019970005.1. Lineage (NCBI taxonomy): Bacteria > Pseudomonadati > Pseudomonadota > Gammaproteobacteria > Lysobacterales > Lysobacteraceae > Lysobacter > Lysobacter sp. ESA13C. Next base: position 193,710 of record NZ_JAHXYK010000006.1, read on the forward strand.
CCTCGCCGGCCTGCTGCTGTTCCTATCGCGCCGCTGCGCGCACGGCGCCAGCACCGACGACCAAGCCCTGACCGAACGGCTCATCGCCACCGGCCGCCGCATCCTGGTCGAACGCAGCCCCATGCTCGGCAGCGGCGCCTACTCCGGCATGGAAGGCTTGATCCTCAGCCTGAGTGAAGCCGCCGGCGAACGCGGCGACCACGAACTGTCCTCGCTCGCGCTCGAAACCTTCCTCGCCCGCGAACCGCAATGGGAGCCCGCCCGCCACGACCTCATCGACGGCGCCGCCGGCATCGCCCTGGTGGCCCTCGCGTTGCGTCGCCAACACCCGGACCCCCGCCTGTTAGGTGTCGCCCGGAGACTCGCCGACCGCCTGACCGAAGCCGCCCGCGACACCGAAGACGGCCCCGAATGGTGGCTGCACGGTGTCGACCGCTGCGTCACCGGCTTCGCTCATGGCGGCAGCGGCATCGCCTTCGCCCTGATCCAGCTCGCGCGCGCACTCGGCGACCCGAACCTGCACGAACTCGCCTTGCACGCATTGCGACGCGAAGATCGGCTATTCAATTCTGAGATCGGCCTATGGCCGGACACCCGCATGGACGAACCGCAGTACTCGCTCGGTTGGTGCAATGGCGCCGCTGGGTTTTTGTTGGCGCGGGCTGAAGTTTGGGGTGACCTTGAAGCCTGGCAGCGCGAGCATGTGCGCACCGCGTTCGCGCGCAGCGTCGAGTGGTTCGGACGGTTGCAGGACGATTCGTTGTGCCATGGCACCGCGGGGGTTCGGCTGGCTTTGGCCAAGGTCGCGGACAGGCGCGGGTTCGCTTTCGAGCCGCCGCCCGGGCCGGCGGCAGCCGAAAACGTCTACTGCGCCGGCTGGAACCACGACGGCGGCAATCTGGGGCTGATGGTGGGGCTGTCCGGTGCCGGGCTGGCGCCGTTGCAAGGGCATCGTCATGGCGACGGCGCGACGCACCGGTTCTGCCCGCTGACTTTGAGCTAGCGCGGCTTTGCGGCTCATGCGGCCGCTGGAGATCCAGGTCGAAGCTTGGGTTTCCGTACGGTTTTCGACCCCGCAACCGCGCAGGGCGCGAAACCCGGGAGGCGATAAAGACGGGCGTCGAGAACCGGCGAAAATCCAGCACTCGTTCGTCCGTCGTTCCGGTCGATCACCCGGGCGATTGCCGGGAAGCACCCCGGCTAAGGACGGTAGCGCAGCCTCAGCGCGTTGCCGATCACCGAGACCGAACTGAGGCTCATCGCGAGCGCCGCGATCAGGGGCGACAGCAGCATCCCGGTGAACGGGTAGAGCAGTCCGGCGGCGATCGGGATGCCGAGTGCGTTATAGACGAAGGCGAAGCCCAGGTTCTGCCGCATGTTGCGCACCGTTTGCGCCGACAGCTCGCGTGCGTGCGCGATGGCGCGCAGGTCGCCCTTCACCAGCGTTATGTGGCCGCTGTTCATCGCCACATCGGTGCCTGTCCCCATGGCGATGCCGACATCGGCTCGCGCCAGCGCCGGTGCGTCGTTGATGCCGTCGCCGGCCATCGCGACCACGCGGCCTTCGCGCTTGAGCGCTTCGATCAATTCCACCTTGCCCGCGGGCGTGGCTTCGCCGACGACTCTGCTGATGCCGAGCGGGCCGGCGACCGCGTGCGCGGTCGCCCAACCGTCGCCGGTGGCCATAATCACTTCGACGCCGGCCGCGCGCAGCGTCGCCATCGCCGCGGGCGTGGTCGGCTTGACCGGGTCCGATACCGCCACCGCCCCGGCGAGGCGATCGTCGATGGCTACCAGCACCACGCTCGCGCCTTTCTCGCGCAGCGGCGAGGCTTGCGCTTCCAACGACGCCCAGTCGATGCCCGCGTCATCCATAAGCGAAGTATTGCCGAGCAGCACGCGCCGGCCTTGCACGCTGCCGCGAACGCCGGAGCCGCGTATCGAATCGAACGCTTCCGGTTCGTGCAATGCGATTTCGCGCCGCCGCGCTTCGTCCACGATGGCGCGGGCCAGCGGATGCTCGGAGACCTGGTCCAGGCTGGCGGCCTGGCCGAGCACGGCGTCGGCCTGGTGGCTTCCGGCGGCGATGACCCGCTCGAACCTCGGGCGACCCTCGGTGAGAGTGCCGGTCTTGTCGACCACCAGGGTGTCCACCCGACACATCGATTCGATGGCGGCCGCATCTCGGAACAGAATCCCCGATTTCGCGCCGCGACCGGTCGCCACCATGATCGACATGGGCGTGGCCAGCCCCAGCGCGCAAGGGCAGGCGATGATCAATACCGCCAGGGCATTGAGCAGGGCGAAAGTCCAGCGCGGTTCGGGACCGAACAGCCCCCACAAGAAGAAGGTCGCGACCGCGACTGCGATGACCGCCAGAACGAACCAACCCGACACCGCATCGGCCATGCGCTGCATGGGCGCGCGCGAGCGTTGCGCCTGGGCCACGAGCTGCACGATCTGGGCGAGCATCGTCTCGCTGCCCACCCGTTCGGCGCGCATGACGAAGGCACCGGAAGTGTTGAGCGTCGCGCCGGTGACCTTGTCGTCCACGCGTTTGCCCACCGGCATGGGCTCCCCGGTCAGCATGGACTCGTCGACGGCGCTTTCGCCCTCCAGGACGGTCCCGTCGACGGGCACCTTTTCGCCGGGACGCACGCGAAGGCGGTCCCCCACATGCACATCGGCGAGCGGCACGTCTTGCTCGCTGCCGTCGTGGCCGAGGCGGCGCGCCGTTTTCGGCGCGAGCCCCAGCAACTGCCGGAGCGCCATCGAGGTTTGCGAGCGGGCCTTGAGTTCCAGCACTTGCCCCAACAGGGTCAGGGAAACGATCACGGCGGCGGCTTCGAAATACAGGCCCGGCCGGCCGTCGTGCATGAGAGAAGCCGGAAACCGCTGCGGCACCAAGGTCGCGGCGACGCTGTAGGCGTAGGCCACGGCCACCCCCATGCCGATCAGCGTCCACATGTTCGGACGAAGATGCCGCACCGATCGCACCGCGCGGACGAAGAACGGCCATCCTCCCCAGACGATGACCGGGGTGGCCAGCGCCAGCTCCAGCCCCGAGCGGATGGACGGGGCGAGGCCGGCGAGCCGGTCGGCGAACATCGCCAGGCCGAGCACCGCCAGGGTGAGAGGCAGGGTCCAGCGGAAACGCCGGCGGAAGTCGCTCAGTTCCGGGTCTTCTTCGCTGTCGAGGGTGGGCACGACCGGCTCCAGCGTCATTCCGCAGATCGGGCATTGGCCCGGCTGGGCCTGGCGAATCTGGGGATGCATGGGGCAGGTGTACACCGTCGTACCCGTCGCGGCAGGCGGGGGCGTTGCCGGGCGGGAGCCGTCCTTGGCGATCATTGCTTGTGGTTTCCGCTATCGCGATGTTCGGGCTTGCCGTGCCGGCGATGCCCGAACAGGTGCATGAGCGGGCATGCCAGGATCAACAGATAGGGCAGAACGCCGAAAGCGTGGGCGGCATGACGCGTCAACAGGTAATAGACCGCCATGACCGCGATCGTGAACGCGGCGGCGCGCCAGATCCGTTTTCCGATGGGCGCAGAGGGAGTAGCCATGACGACGCCATTACGCATGCGGATGGGCTGTATCGTCGTCCGGCCCGTGCGCGCGGTATTGATCGAGATCAATATGCGCGTTCGCGCTCGCCGCATGCTTCAAACAGGGCGATGGCCTGTGGAGGCAGCCATGAAACCGATCAATCCCCTGGGCCTGGGCCTGACCTTCGCCATCACCGCGGCAGTGATGAGCATCCTATGCGCCGTATCGGTAGCCATTGCGCCCGAGCAGACGCTGGCCGTCTTCCAGAGCTGGTGGCATGGCCTGGATGTGACGACGCTCGCCCGCACCGCACCTCCTGTCACGCCGCAAAGCGTCGCCGTCGGCTTGATCACGATCAGCGCGTTCGCGTTCCTCGTCGGATTCCTGTTCGCCGTGGTGGCCAACCTGGTCTCCAGAAAGCTGCCCTGAGCTCGATGCCTTGAACTCGCTGCCGCTGCGAAGCAGGGCGGCTGCGTGTGGACAGGACAGGCTGAATCGCCCATCCAGGTGTTGTCCGCTGACCTTGCAGGCCGCCCGATCGAACCGGGGCGGGCCCCGCGCCGACGGCGCATCGTTATCGAGGCAGAATATCCGCAGCCCCTTCGCCGGACTTTCCCTGAACCGATAGACCGGCGTCGCCCGGGTTGAGCCAGCCGGCCACGGTGCGGCCGGCGAGCATGCCAAGCAGCTGCGCCAGTACAAACCCCAGCACATCCTCGGGACGGATACCGGCGAAGGTCTCGGTCAGCGAGCGCGCCAGCGTCACCGCAGGATTGGCGAACGAGGTGCTGGCGGTGAACCAGTACGCAGCGAAGATATAGCTCGCCACCAGGGCTGGAACCGCCGTGGGGCGGTGGCGAATGCCCAACAGAATGGTCAGCAGCAAACCGAAGGTGGCAACCGCCTCGCTGATCCACTGGGGCAAGCCGGTGCGGGCATGGGTGCCCGGTTGGACCAGGGGAATGCCTTCCTGTGATCCATGACGCGATCAAGGCCGGTCATCTCGACACGTTTCTGGTAGGTCGCCGCAGATTCGCCAAGCCGTCTGCAGTGCAACGTTGGGTCGACTACTTGGAAGCCCAGAGCAACGCTGGCAGGCCGGTTATGTATCGCGCACGTTGTGGCGAGCGGAGGGCGCAGGGATGAGCCTTAATACCGCAGCTGAGCACCTGAGGGTGCAACTTCCCGACATGGGCGATGGGCTCGCCGGTGCCTTTGTGACCCTCTACAACGGGCCCGATGCGGCTGCGTGCGAGATGTTGGCGATTCGACTGCAGGGCGCAGCAAGGCATGTCATGCACCTCGGCGAATTGCTTCGGCAAGATGGCCATGAATGAGCGTGGTAACCGCATCCCGGAGCGTAAACGGGCGAAACTCACCGGTCGAGGAAAGGGTCACAGCATCCTCCGGCTGCCGCATTTCCTGCTCGACTCTGCGGAGTTTTCCCGCCTTTCTGGAAATGCGATCAAGCTGCTCCTCGATGCTGCCACGGAATTCAAGGGCAGCAACAACGGCAATCTCAACCTTGCCTGGAGCCGGCTTTCACAAAGAGGGTGGGTCAGCCAGGGAACGGCGCACCGGGCCAAGCACGAACTGCTGTCATCGGGTTTTCTTGCATGCACACGGCATGGCGGTAAAAACCGTTGCTCTCTTTATGCCATCACGTGGGAGCCGATCGACCGATGCCAGGCCGTGCAACTTGAGGTTGCGGCGCAGCAGGTCGCCTCTCATCTCTGGCGCAAACCTTGTTCCGAATTCCGGAATCAACTGCTCCCAAAATCGGAGCAACCCGACCAGATACCGTGGTCGCAAGAAGTTGATTGATCCGATAACAGGAGTAGTCAGGCTCGTTTCCAGGCTGGATTGCTCCGAAATCAGCACACCTCTTTAGTTCTACCAAGGGCATGGTTCAAGACAAGCGGGCAGGGGGTGGGTAAAAGTTCAGCCTCTCTGACCTATGACACGTGCCCCTACAGCTAATTGCGCACCCGCGAAATTGAGAAGGGGGGGCACGACGACGAACGCTAAAACCAACTGCTGGACAGGACATGAGAGGCAGGAAACCCCAGCCAACGCACCTCAAGCTTCTTGACGGCAACCCCGGCAAGAGGCGCATCAATCGAGCCGACCTATTAACGCCAGGCGATCTCCACGCAGCACCAATATGGCTCTCTGACGCCCAACGGGATGGATGGACCTACGCGGTCCTCTATGCCCAACCGGGTTCACTGAAACTTATAGACCGATCCTTGCTCACGATCTTCGTCGTAGCCGAGGACCTGTATCGTCAATCCATCGAGGCGTCTGTACAGCAAGGCTCTGGTGCGCTTTCATCGACGAGGAAGCAGAAAATCCAAAATATGCACTTGGCCATAGCAAACAAGCAGGCCCAGATAATCATTAAGGTCGCCGCAGAACTTGGGTTCACTCCCTCAAGCCGTGGCCGGAGCCCGGTCCAATCATCAAGCACAACTCCCGACAGCGCCTTCGCGCAATTTCGGCGTGCAAAAGTGCCTCCAATAGTCCCCGCGTCGTGATGGTCATTCTTGACGGTTAGGTTGGCGCTCGAGCGCACCCTGGTCGACGTGGCTCAAACCATTGATCGCACATCCGGCGGCTCGAAAAGAGCGACGAAAGCCCCGAGGATCAAGCGGTTTGCCTTTCAACCCATGGTGGCTAAAAAATCCCTGTGACCTATGGCTATCCGGCTGGATAGCTGAGCTCGGCTGCACATGGCACAATCCGACTCAAGCGGGAAAGGGGGCGTAGGCGTGGGCAGTAGGAAGCGAATGAGAATTGCGGCCGTCGACCTGTTTTGCGGAGCCGGGGGGCTAACTCACGGTCTGGAACAAGAGGGAATTCCGGTTATTGCGGGAATCGACTTCGATCCCGCATGTCGTTACGCGTATGAGACCAACAATAAAGCACGGTTTCTTGAGCGCGACATTAGTACGGTAACCGCGGACGAGTTGAATCGTCTTTTCGGTGATGTAGAACTGAAGATCCTGGCGGGATGCGCGCCATGTCAACCTTTTTCCACGTACGCGCAACGCTATGAGCAAGACGGCAACGATGGGAAGTGGGGGCTCTTGTACGAATTTGCTCGATTGGCAGAAGGGGTCAGCCCTGACGTCATCACGATGGAGAACGTCCCGACTGTTGCGAAGCATGGCGTCTTCACAGACTTTGTCGACGCACTTGAGCGCCTGGGTTACAACGTCTGGTTTGGTGTAATCGACAGTGCTCGGTTTGATGTCCCACAAACGCGGCGACGAATGGTCTTACTTGCATCGAAGCATGGTCCTATCGAGCTAGTTCAGCCAGAAAAGTTCAAACCAAAGACCGTCCGGCAGGCAATTGGTCGATTGCGTGCGTTGGCCGCCGGCGAGACTGCTACGAACGATAGGCTGCATGCCTCCTCGGCGCTTTCGGAAAAGAACCTTCGCCGCATAAGGGCGTCCAGACCGGGAGGAACCTGGCGAGACTGGCCGCGGCATCTCGTAGCTGATTGTCATAAGGCAGCGACAGGCCGCACCTACTCCGGGGTTTATGGGCGTATGGAGTGGGACAAGCCTGCGCCTACCATGACGACCCAATGCTACGGATTCGGCAGTGGCCGCTTTGGACACCCGGAGCAAGACCGCGCAATCTCGTTGAGGGAGGCGGCAATCCTGCAAAGCTTTCCGCGCGAATATGCTTTCGTGCCAAAGGATGGCGAGGTGCAATTCAAGGTTCTGGGGCGGCTGATTGGCAATGCGGTTCCGGTGAACCTCGGTCGGGCGATTGCAAGAAGCATCCACTCACATTTGGCATCGATCGTGGGCTGAGCGACGGGTCATGCCAATGGGCTCTCTCCCTCCGACCACGCAAACCAGTCGCCGCATGGCGAGGGTTCGGCAGAAGGACACCGACATTGAGCTGGCCTTGCGAAGGGAGCTATTTCGGAGAGGGCTTCGCTATAGAGTTAGCTACCAAGTGTTACGCAGGCCGCGCCGCATTGCGGATATTGCGTTCACAAGATTCAAGATAGCGGTTTTTGTAGACGGCTGTTTCTGGCACGGATGCCCTGAACACGCCACCTGGCCGAGTCAAAATTCTGATTTTTGGCGAGAGAAGATTGAAGCGAATCGCCTCCGTGACCGGGACACGGATATGAGGCTTCGTGAAGCGGGTTGGTCGGTGCTGCGCTTCTGGGGGCACGAGTCACCGATGGATGTGGCAACTGTCGTAGCTCGTATAGTCTGTGCCGCTAAGGAAAGACGAGACGATGCTGCTGTAGGCAGAAAAATTAGCTGAGTTGAAATTCGCCCGGGGGGGAGTGAATGAGCGATTGGCAGGGATGGGGGCTTCAGGCATGGAACGAAAGGCTACTGTCATACTTCTTCGAGCGTCGCGAGGATCAGCAGGCTCCCGTGACAACGCTGCTGGTTACGTCGGAAACGCTCGCTCGCGTCACCGGTGATTCGGGCGCCGATCCTGAAGGAGCGCGCGATGCGTTCATCAATGCAGTCCGAAACGGCATTCGGACCCCGAAGAGCCTTCTAGAGAACGCCTCGAACTACCAAGGGTGGCCAAATCCGCCACCCAGGGGCTCAACGCCACGGTTTGTAGCTCATTTGCTCTTCACCTGCGTTGCTGCGTCGGAGTCATCCGATGACCTCGGTAACGAAGATTCCTTCATCGCCCGACTGCGGGAGTTGACCGAAAACCAACTTCCTGGGAACTCACTTCAGGATCTTCCTCGTCTATGGGCGAATCTAGCCCGGTGGTTGGAGGGAAATGAGGATAGATATCGTCGGCTTCTGTTGCCAAATCCGGGTTCTTTCACGCGTATTGGACACACCGTAAAACTCGCATTTCCAGATAGACGAGATCAAAAGCAGTTGTCAGATCTTTTGGATCGGGCCGGGTTGGCTGGCGTCGAACCCCCAGTTGGTCGAGTTCTCTCCGCCGTTGCGTTGGATCGAGCCAAGTTTCGGCCAGCATTCCAAGCCGCGTTCGATGAGTTCAGGTTGCAATTTCAAAAAAGTGGTGTGCACACGCAGTCGTTGTTTGATCATCGGTTCTGGACTGCCGTTCGCGAAGCCGCGCTCCGGGGGCGCGGCCATTCTGATGATTTGACTACCGCTGTTCGAATCTCGCTCCTGGCTGACGAGCAAGATGACACTCTCTCGATTTTTGCCGTGGCGGATGCGGATGCCCGCGGGGCGATCGATACGGTCAACTTCTTGGATTTGCCGTTCGCTTACGGCTCTTGGGCATTCGGCCTGGTACCAAGCGCAAGAGACAGCGTAGATGAAGAGGGGCTGTCAAAAACGGCGACATCTATCTTGAGTGGAACGACAAGACTGCCAAAAGTGTCAAGCCAGGTCGATCAGGGGCTTCTCCCTTTTGTCGAAGAGGCCCACGGATTCTGGGAGTTGGCAGCCAGAGAGCAGCTCGGCGAGGCCACATTAGTTCTAGTTCGGCAGGACTTGCTCAGCGACTTTGGTCGCCTCGTATGCCCCAATGGGCGCGTTAGCAAGTCCCACTACGAGGGGTGGGTACAAGTCAGGTGTTCATCGATACCAATCCTTTCGTTCGCAGAACTGAGCGGAACGTCTCTTGAGCGAGCGTGGATACTTCAAGAGTCATTGGCGCCGGTGTCCATTCGCCTTGCGGGTGGCGTTCGCGCAGACGACGGCTGGCTTGGGGTGCGCGAAGTCCTCCCAAGGGTTGTCGCAATTGGTGTGTCAGACATGCTCATGGACGGAGAAAAAGGCCGCGAGACGCTCGAGAAAGTTGATGAGTCAAGTTGGAAATTGCCGAGTCGTGATATGAGCGGAGAAATCACGCTCGTCGCCTTGCGGGATGGTCATGCGGAAGCACGACGCTCCATTCAGCTCGTTTCAGCGCCCGGGAGCGAAGCGTTTAAGGGCCCAGTTGAGCCAGATGCGTGGATCGTTGAGGGCGCTGGGGCGACGACAACCTTGTCAAGCTCGTACCCATACGCCGACGACTTCTGCGCAAAAGACCAAGTTGTATTAGCAGAGCGAGTAGCTTATCTGGGCGCAGATGTCGGTACGTTTTGTGTGAATCCAGATCTGGCTACTTGGCGCGTAATCCATTTCGGTAACCAGTTCATTGGAGCGCGAGGAACTGGCTACACATCGGAAATTCATCCGAAAACACAGGTCTCTGACGCCAACACGCGAAGTCGCTGGCGGACAATGCTCTTCAAGAGTGCGCCTTCCCGCTTGGATCCAGGGTTTGACCGCGCGCGGCGCAGCATTAAGGGAAGAGCGATCAGCCAAGACCTACCGAAAGTAGACCTTGAGCAGGTCGTCCCCGAGATGAGCCCGCTGATTCTTCCGGTCCCATCAGACCGAGCCAATCGGCTCGTGAAAGTTTTGGCCGGCCGAGCGTCGTCACGCAGTGGAGTGCCCTGGCGAGAATGGACGGAACTTGCGCTGCGGGTATTGCAGGTCGACCAGTCCAGAATGGAACTACTCACGCGCGCTTGGGAAGAAGCAGGGCTGATTGATGTCGCATCTTCCGCGAGATGGAGGCACCAGGCTGTCTTTGCGAGGCGCCCGGTGTTCGTCGGATTCAAGGTGGGCGAATTTACAGGAGCTAGTCTGGCCGGCCTGGTGCTGCCTGCTACCCAAGACGAGGTGCGCAGAGCCGCGGCGAAACGAGGAGCCCTCGTAGAAGAACGCCGCTCTGTTTCGGAATTTGTACCGAGCACGGTCGCACTGCGACTACATAGCGTCGAGGACTTAGAGGCTCTCGGGAACACCCTTGGGTTTGCGGTCCGTTGGCTCGATCTGGAAGGTGTTTTCGGCCAGAAGATTCATCAGCATTCTGTGGCTTCCTTGCCTCCAGAACACTACGAAGCCAATACGCGGTGGCCTCGATGGTCATTGACCCGAGGCGAAGTTGCCGACATTGAATTTCGACACTTCGTTCGGAAAGACAAAGACAAACCAGATTTCTGGGTGGCATCAAGCAATGGAGCGACCGCCTGGTCATACAGTCTAAACGTCGCAAGGTCTTGGGCTGCTGTGATGACCGGCGATTCCGTGCTTCGAGATTCCGCAGGTCATTCTTTCGAGGCGAATCACGCCTTTATGCCCCTTCGGTTGGCTCGAGCAATTGGCGTCATGGGTATGGGCAGGTCTGGACCCTGTTCTGGCGGTAGCTACCGCTATCCAATTGGATCTCCGCTCCTGCATCAATTTGTGGCTGAGACGTTGTTCAATGCTTTTGACCTATCAACCGTATCCACTGCAACGTTCATTACGGGCCACAGGGTGATTCATGTTTGATCCGATCGGTGGCTTTCTTCGAGTTCGTGAGTTCTACATCACGTACCTGGAAACGGCGTTTCGCATTCGCGACGATGGTGTGAGCCGGGAACGCCGCGCACTCCTTGAAAGTCCGGGTACGCTTTGCACAAATCCATTATTGGAACCGATGCCTAGGTACAAATCAGTGCCATGGGAGCTGCGCGATCTACCTGCGTTAAGTGAAGGTCCGTTATCTCACTTTCCGAAAGAAGTACGTCAGACATTCTGCCGGCTCGCTGCAGCTGGTTTATTCGATAGCGACGAGGTTCACCTGTATGAGCATCAGGCGACGATGCTTCAGCGAGGTACTCACCGCGGTCAACCCGGTGTCGTCACCTCCGGTACAGGCTCTGGCAAGACTGAGTCTTTCCTCCTTCCTGTGCTTGCAGAAATCGTTCGCGAAGCAAAGGAATGGAATGCGCCAAGCGATTCCTATCTGAAGAGAAGATGGTGGCACGACAGCAATGGGAAGCCCTTCGAGTCCTACACGGCCATTCCCTCGCAAGACCGTCCGCTGAAACGCAACCCTAATGCTAATCCATTCGTGCCGCATCGCGATGGTGAGCGCCGGGATGCTGCCATACGCTGTCTAGTGCTCTATCCGATGAACGCATTGGTTGAGGACCAGCTATCAAGGCTAAGGAAGGCTTTGGATTCCGACGAAGCCAGAGCCGTCTTAGAGGAGGAACTCTCCGGAAACAGGATCTTCTTCGGCAGATATACCAGTGAGACGCCAGTAACGGGCTTCAATGTCCATCCCCGCAACGCGCCAGCAGCCGATAGCGAGCGCCGTGGTGGGCAGCTGGAAAAGCTATTCGAGTCGATGGTCGAGTTCGAGCGAACGCAACGTAAAGCTCGCGAGGACTTCACCGATGACGGATCGAGGGACAGCAGGTTTCTGTTCCCTGCAGCTGATGGTGCGGAGCTGCTATCAAGATGGGACATGCAGGCTTATCCGCCGGACATATTGATTTCGAACGTCAGCATGCTCGGCGCAATGCTGAATCGAGAGGTTGACGAACCATTGTTTGAGAAAACAAGGCAATGGTTGACATCAAACGATGATGCGTATTTTTACCTCGTCTTGGACGAGCTTCACCTACAACGCGGTGCCGCGGGAACAGAGGTCGCCTACCTTGTCAGACTCTTGCTGCACCGGCTCGGCCTGAGTGAACCAAAGCATCGCCACAAACTACGAATCTTGGCCTCAAGTGCTTCGCTACCTGTGGAGGGCGAGGAGGGGGCGCGAAGCCAGCAGTATCTTTGGGACATGTTCGGAGACTTTGGTACGTGGGAAAACTCTGAAACGCGTGCTACAGATCAGGAGGGCTGGAAGGCAGCCATCGTGCAAGGTGCGCCAGAGCCAGAACATCCAAAGAGTCGCGCGCCCCTGGCAATCCAGCCCTTCGTTGATTTTCTTCAGGCATATGGTGGGAGGGCAGCGGAGCCTGCCTGTTCGACATTCGTCGGTGACCCTCCGATCATTGAGGGTGCATGGAGAGCTGTCGCGGCAGAACTGGGATTAGCGGACGACGGCGAGATAGATCTCGTTATCCGTGAGTCGATCGAAGAATCTGGTCGCAGGCTCGCCGCGGCTTGCTGGTCCCCGGCGGACGGCCGCCCGCGAGCCGTTGCTATCGATAAGTTGGCGTTGGACTTGTTCGCCACTGAAAGGCCGAATATCGATGCGATTCGCGGCCTTCTGCTGGCGCGCGGGTTAGGTGATGCATTTCCTCGATGGTTCAAGAATTCCCCGCCAATTGCTTCGCCATCCTTTCGGCTTCATACCTTCTTTCGCAGCATTGAGGGCATGTACGCGCCGCTTGACGGTGGCATTAGCTCCGAGGCAGCGTTTCAAAGCGAAGCAAGGAAAATCGGCCAATTGTCCATTGAGCGGGCAGCTAGCACCGGAGTTGATAGCGCTTCGGCAGGGGTAGCGAAGCCACCGTACCGCCTACTTGAACTGCTTTACTGCGAGTGCTGCGGAGAGCTCTACGTCGGCGGCATGCGGCGGAAACGTAGCAACAGTGAGTCTGAGCTGTTACCGACCGAAGCAGATCTGGATGGTCTTCCCGATGCTGCTACGGGCCAAAGATTTGAAGATCTTTCTTTCGAGAAATACTGCGTTTTCTGGCCGACGGATCGGGCCAAACCCTCCGTCGCAGCTACCCGAGGGAACAGCCCCGAGGATTGGGCAGCAGCAAGCCTCGATCCTATTACCGGCGTCGTTAAAGTGATCGGCCCGGGGCGCACTCCGCCAGATGACCACGTGCGAGGCTGGCTCTTTCAAAGAAACAATAGCCAGGATCGACACAGGCGGACAAATCAAATCGCAGGCACCAATGTTCCGTACGCATGCCCCGCATGCGAAACGGACTATTCACCTAGACGAGGTGACGGCAGCGCTCGTCTCTCGCCGGTTCGTCACTTTCGAGCTGGCTTTGCCAAAACAACTCAGCTACTAGCAAGCGATCTTTTTCACTTGCTAAAGCTGCATGCGGACTCGCCAAAACTTGTCTCGTTCTCGGATAGTCGTCAAGACGCTGCGAAAGCGGCCCTGGATGTGGAGAGTCGTCACCATGACGACGTCCGCCGCGATGTCTTGGTGAATGCCCTTCGAATTTTTGCGGAGACTCTGGGTTCAACTAGCCAATACGATGATCAGCTGACAGATCTGCGACGACAAATGGTCGAAGCTGTTGATCAAAATCGCGACGATGAAATTGCCAGAATCTCAAGCGATATCCAACGAGTCCGCTCCCTGAAGACGGATGCCGAGGAGGGGACTGTTCTCGTTAGTGAAATCCTCGAGAACCCCATGAAATCTGGGGAGTTCTCCGGTCCGCTAGAAAACCGCTCGTCACTCCGGCCGCTGATCCGGGAATTCGTCCGGCTTGGCATACATCCGGTCCATCCCGCGGGAACGCAGAGATTCAAGGCTGACGTTGATGGAGAAACAAGATGGTTCTCCTGGAATGAATTGTTTGAGATGAGAGGCGATGCCTATGACTGGCGTGATGATGCGCGAGATCAAAAGCACTTAGACGATGCGAGAAAACGTCTCGTATCACAGATGCAAAAGCTAGTCACGGAGGTTGTCCTCAATCGCACATATTTTTCCTTGGAAGAGGCAGGGCTAGGATATCTCTGTGTCTCAAAGGCGCCGCACGGAAATGTCGCGGGTGAGTTCGAACAGATCAACGCTTTTATCCGAGTATTTGGAGATGCATATCGTCTTTTAGACAGCCCGTATGACCGTCCGCCTGACCCGTGGCAGGATGAGAACGCAATATTTCCAACCAACAAGGTAATGCGGTTTGCGACAGCCCTGTGGGGGGGCGATGCGCGTAAGAAGCTGGCGGGTGTTCTCAAGCATTTGGGGGATGCCGGTCACCGAGGCGGGCTGCTAGCCACGGCTGCCCTTAGGGTCAAGCTGACCTCCGGAGAGGACAGGTTCTGGCGTTGCGTCAAGTGCGGACGCGTTCACCTGCACAGAGGCGCAGAGATTTGCACGCGATGCTTCGCACCATTGCCAACCGAATCCAGCGGGCTCGTTAGAGAGCTCTGGTCAGGGAATTTCCTTTCTAAACGACTTGTCCGAGCGGGGTCAGGTGCTTTCCGGTTGCATTGTGAAGAGCTAACTGGGCAAACCGAAGACGGCCCTGATCGTCAGCGAAAGTTCCGCGGAATCCTGTTCCCCAGGTTTCAACCGCTACTTGACGCAAGTCGAAAGAAGATCCTGGACGAAGACGGCAACGAAATTCTTGTTGCGCACGACCCTCATTTCCTCCCGCAGAAGGAGGAGATCGACATCTTAACCGTTACGACGACTATGGAAGTGGGCATTGATATCGGCCCCCTCCAGGCTGTGCTTCAGGCGAACATGCCGCCGCAAAGATTCAATTATCAACAGCGTGTCGGTCGTGCCGGACGTAGACGTCAGGCGTTTTCCTTTGTCTTGACGGTTTGTCGGACGAAGAGCCACGACCTCTACTACTTTCGAGAGCCAGAAAAGATCACAGGCGATGTGCCGCCACCGCCATTTCTTACCAAGGACCTGCCAACAATTGCCCGCCGGTTTCTGCGCAAGTGGTGGCTGAACTCGGCATTTGCTACTATGCGAGCCGCTAGCTCGCCTTGGCCGGCGGATCAAATGAGTCCGCCAGATATCCATGGCGAGTTCATGCCCACGGATGTCTATTTTGCAGATGGCTGGTCCGAATCCTTGCAGGTTGCCCTAGACAGTACCGAGCAAGATGCGCGGGCTTTTGTCGACCTAATGTGTGAGGGCTCTGTACTACGTGCCGCTGATGTTTGGGCGGATTCAAAATGCTTGCTTGAGGAAATTGCTCAACTTGAATTGCGGAAGGAGTCGAGACGAGATGGGCTGGCGCATTCTCTTGCGGAGCAGGGCAATCTTCCAATGTACGGGATGCCAACTCGCGTTCGAAATCTTTACGTAAACACTCGTGATGCCAGGGCTTCGCGCCAGACTGAGTGGACGGCGATCGATAGAGACTTGGATCTCGCGGTGTATGAGTTCGCCCCAGGATCGGTTCTTGTCAAGGACAAGCACGAGCACTTGTGCGTCGGGTTCACAGGTCCACTGCGTAGTTTTCTCTTCAAAAAGCCGCCAGGAATTCATGTGGATCCCATGTCACCGGCCTTCGGTGATCCATTCTGGATGCTTGAGTGCGTGAGCTGTGGTTCTTGGTTTCGGCATGACACAAAGCCAGTCGACGACATTGGCGACTGCGACTCTTGCGGCGAGCCACTTTCACCCGAGCGTTCAAACGAGTGTAGGGAGCCGCTTGGTTTTCGCACGAACTTCCGGCCTTCCACCGATGCGAACAGTGATGGGCCAAGCGGTCGACATCGCTCTATCCAGTCAGAGACCATCAATCTCAATTTTGGCGAAAGTTCTGGGTCCAATTTGAGCCTAAAGATTGGCTCCCCAGTACGAACGTATCGGCTAAATCGAGGGGCATTGGATACGAACACCCCGGGCAAATGGCTCGGGTACTCCGCCTCGCTTGGCGAGCAAGTTCTGCGGCGTCGGCCGAGAGAAGCATTTCTCAACAATCAAATGATTGCGGACGAATTCATTGGTACGACAGAGGCGCCAAATGATTTTTCGCCGTACGGTGGCGCGAACGCTCAGGCCATCAATGGAGTGTGGCTAGCTGCGCCTAAGACAACGGATTCGCTCTATTTCGCGCCCTCAGTCGTCCCGCCAGGCCTGAGCATCGAGCGGGTCGTAGGACCGCGTACGTTGGACGGTCGTCACGGCCTGGAGGTGTTAGACGCACTCGGTAGAACCGCGGTTCGAGCGTCGGCACTTTCGGCGACTTTCATATTGGTAAATCGAGCTGCTCTGGCACTGGACGTCGATCCAGAAGAATTCGATGTTATCGAACCAAGGCTGATGCGGATCGCGGGAGGTGCAGCCGT
This sequence comes from Lysobacter sp. ESA13C, assembly GCF_019970005.1. Taxonomy (NCBI): domain Bacteria; kingdom Pseudomonadati; phylum Pseudomonadota; class Gammaproteobacteria; order Lysobacterales; family Lysobacteraceae; genus Lysobacter; species Lysobacter sp. ESA13C. The sequence continues at coordinate 210,038 of NZ_JAHXYK010000006.1, forward strand.
TCCGGTTTTGCAGATCGCTGACCATCTGGTCAATGGCGCTGGATTTTGTGTGGCGCTTGAACGTCGCGATCAGGAAACGGGGAAATCACTCATTGGCTCACTGCTTGCGTCGGTTTTGAACGATGGTGACCAGTACCCACTCATAGACTTTCTCCGCGACGATCACGAGAAATCATGCGAGCAGGCTTGTTATCGATGCCTGTTGCGGTATCGCAACCAGCCTTATCATGGGCTGTTGGATTGGCGGCTCGGCATGTCGTTTCTACATGCATTGGAAGTCGGCACCTATAAGTGTGGACTAGATGGTGACTTCGCTAGCGCCGCGCTCCGCACCTGGCCGACTCTGGTCGAGCAAGATGTGATGCGCCTGCGCCGCCAGTTTCCAAGGATGCAAGCAAAGCAGTTCGGTCAGGTTTGGGGGGTGAAGTTCGATGGTGTGCCAAGTTGGTGCCTGATATCTCACCCGCTTTGGGATCCTACGCAGCCGGCAGGTTTACTTTTGGAGGCTGTAGATTCGCTTGATGGTGAACCGCATGTAATCGCGGATTCCTTCAGTTTGGCGCGACGGCCATGGACCATTCGGAGCGCTCTGCTAGAGCTGAGGTGACCTTGAATCTACTTCCACCTCCTCTAGTCAACGTGACGGTGCCAGACGTTTTTTCTCCCTCTGCTATTGGATCGGCTCAGGGTTGCGCACTAAAGCTCATCGTCATGTCGTCGCGTACCAGCGAGCATATGGAGCGGCTGAGTGTCGGACCAGATGCTGCAATCGGAATTTTGCTCCATCGTGTTCTTGAGCGTGCTGGGCGGGAGACTGAGTCTAGTGAGGAAGATATTTTTGAGGATGAGTTGGCGAAGGCCGTTACCGCGTTGAGGCGTGATCCGCGGAAAGCCCACTTCGCGGATCTGTCGTCCACGAAGCCACTAGCCGAGTGGATCAGGAAGCGGGCGTGGGTTCTTGCTCGAGCTCGTTCTGTTCGCCCTACGTCGAACGTTGGCAATGTCGGGTTGACAAAAGGGGGTATGCCGTCTGTCACTGGGGCTGAAGTCACTCTCGAAAGTCAATCTTTGCGTCTTCGTGGTAGCGCAGATCGAGTGCGGCTGGTTGGGCATAGACAAATCGAAGTGCGCGACTTCAAGTCAGGAGTTACGCTTACAGAAGACGGCACAATTAAGGAAGATATCGTCCTGCAGCTACAAGCGTATGGTCTTCTCGTGCTTGAGCAAAGGCCGGGTTTCGAGGTTCGCCTGGTTGTCGACGATGGGACGGAACGAGAGATCCCGTTCGACAATAATTCGAGGAGTGAAGCAAGAGCTAGGCTTGAGCGAATAACCGGCAGCATGCCGCGGGCCGGCCAAGTCTCGGCGGCGTCCGTCGCCCGGGCTGGTCAAAGTTGTTGGGGGTGCCCGGTGCGCCATGTCTGTTCCTCCTACCGAGAGATCGCTCCTCACTGGTGGAAGCGGCAACCCTCAGACATCGACAGGCTTCCGAGCGACACATGGGGCACTGTTATCGAGTCCTCGGAGAGTGGGACGGTTGTCTTGAGGGATTTCGCAGATCGACGGGTTCGAATCAGCTGTATCGATGCTCGACATGGCGTGATCAGTCCTGGGGAACGTGCCTTTTTTTTTGGGCTTGAATCTTCCGGTTTGACTCGCGGATTCGATGGCGCGCGTTACCACCCGCGCTCTTTTCATGAGCTGCCTAGGGATCGATTGGATCGTCGAGCCTGGTCGTTGAACATATTTTTAGAGACCGGTGACGTGGCAAACGTGCCAGGCGTTCTTAAGTCCCCTGAGCATTGAAAGGACAAATGCGATGCCAAGAGTTGTGCCTTTCAATCAACTTCCACTAGCAGACCTAACTGTTGATGCCGTTTATGAGAGCGACCTTGGTGGTCGGCTGTCGGGGGAGCCGATTTCAAAGTTGCTACCTGGATCTGGAAACATGGGGGGCTTTCGTGTCGCAGGCCGCGGCAGCTCTAGAAGCTGGGTAGTCTTGTTTACAACGGGAGAGGATCCAGACTGGCCAGACACTCTGGACCTCAGTACGGGGAAGTTCGATTACTACGGCGATAACCGCGAGCCCGGACACGAACTGCACGAGACCCGTGCAGGTGGAAATAAGGTGCTACGCCACGCATTTGCCAATCTTCATGCTGACGACGGGGCCAGGTCTGCGATTGCTCCGTTTTTTGTGTTCAAGAAATATCCAACTTCCACTGGCGCGCGTTCAGTGCAGTTCAAGGGACTGGCAGTTCCTGGATACCCTGCGCTATCTGCGACGGAAGATTTGACGGCTGTATGGAAGTCGTCTGCAGGACAGCGCTTCCAGAATTACCGCGCGACATTCACGATCCTTAATGTCCCAGTCGTAAAACGAGCGTGGATTGCAGATCTCGCTGGCGGTGAACCGTCTTCAGAGAACGCGCCAGGTGCTTGGCTGGCCTGGAAGCATTCTGGAAAGTATCTGCCTCTGGCGGCCGCGCCTAATACGATCATTCGCACTACTGAGCAGCAGGTACCAGATGCCCTGCTGTAAAGTACGGTTTTGCGATTGGTCTGGAATCATTTCAAAGACGCGCCGATCGAATTTGAGGCCTTTGCTGCGCGCATCTTTCAGATGATCGATTCTAGAGTCATCGTGGACGAGGTCACCAGAGGAGCTGTGGATGGCGGAAGAGATGCCGTCGGGCGGTATCTGCTTGGTCTATCAGAAGATCCGGTGTATGCGGAATTCTCGCTGGAAGCAAAGTGTTACCGGCCAGCCCTGGACGGAAAATCACCGAATACCGTCGGAGTCAAGGAAGTTTCCCGGCTAATTTCGCGAATCAGGCACAGGCAGTTTGGAGTTCTTGTCACGACGTCGGCGATAGCAAGGCAGGCTTACGAGGAAGTTCGAGAAGACAAACATCCGATCGTCTTTATTTGTGGCCGCGACATTGCCGAGATAATGATCAAGCGGGGTTTCAATACCGTCGAGCGAGTTCGAGCTCTCCTCAATCAAGAGTTCAACATGCTGTGATTGGTGGCCTTGCTCGATACGCTATGAAGGTAGGGTCGATCGGGTTTTGGAGGTGCTATTAACCCCCGGCGCCGGTTCTGGTTGGAATATGCTCAACAACGGTGGAGAACGACGCGGCATGCCTAAATTAGACAAGCTCAACTATCGAACATGGGATGGGGACGAGCAGGTCTTGGACTTCATCGGCTCGCTGCCGCTCGAGCAGGGGTTCCATACCACGATACTGACTGGCAGAAACGGGTCGCACAAAAGCACGATTCTCCGCGAGCTGGTTTCGGAGCTAGCCGTTCCTCAGCACAGCGGCCGCTTGCAGCTCGCTACTGGGTTCAGTCGCGCGGGACACCCTGTCAACGTTATCTGTGCATCAGGCTCAGTCGCTGATCGCTTTCCTCCAAAAGAGAGCGGCGGCCGTTATACCGAATTTTCCGTGCCAAGTTACGTCTACCTTGGGCAGCGTGTAGGGACCAACCTTCTAAGCAAGAAGCAACCGTTAGAGACGGCGGTAGCATTTGCTCTCGACAAAAGCGTTCGCGATCGTTTTCACTGGCCCTTCTATTCGAGGGCATGCCGATTTGCAGGGATCAAGCCGCGACTAGATCTGACCTTTTTGACAAAGGCATCCGCAAAGCAGGCCGGCGATCTTTGGGGGGTGATTAGCAGTGTTGCTGCAGCTGACTGGTCCAATGCAGAAGGGCCTAAGCATGGGCGCTCTCTCTCGCCAGCGGTCGCCCGTTATCTGTTGAATGAATTCCCGCGTGAAGATTTCATGGAACTCGAGCAGATCGTGCGGGGTAGAACATCGGGTCGAATAAGGTTGATCCTCGGTGAGGGCGGCCCCGAATCCCAAAGCGGTGGTTTAGGCGCCATTAGGCTAGGGCTGTTGGCCAACGTACTGAGTTTGCAAGACGCTCGAGTTAGCTCAAACGGCCACAAAAAGACCTTTTCTGCATTTGATTTGAGCTCGGGCGAATATCACATGCTCACGACAATTGTAGGATTGGGTTTCTCAGTTAAGCCAGAAGCAGTGGTTTTGATAGACGAGCCTGAGAACAGTCTTCATCCTCAATGGCAACAGGAATTCATGGGTGCGCTGTTTGAGATATGCGACTTCATAAGAGATGGTCATGTGGTTATATCCACGCACTCGCCGCTGATTGTGAGTTCAGTCCGCCCTGGAAGCACGGTTGTGGATCTTGCGCGTGCGGACGAACCAGAGGCGGTTACTGCTGATCTCTATGGCGCGTCTGCCGATGACATTCTATTTGAGCAGTTCGGAATTGCATCAAGCAGGAACCGAAAAATCATTGATGTCGTCCAGCGCGGCGTGGATCTGATTGAGCGCGGACAACGGAACAGCGTGGATTTCGAGGAGATGGAAGGCGATTTGAGGGTACTAAGAGAGCGCCTACGCGATAACGATCCGCTTGTTGATGTGATTGACGCAATGCTTGAAGTGGATCGTTAAACGATGAACATTGGATTTCAAAGCATACATCCGGCGCCGCTATACCCCGCTGGACTCGACGCTACTGCATTGTCCATTTATGCATGGGCTAGCAAGGCTGCGGATGTAGTGACATTCAAGCAATGTCTTAAAAGCGACTTGCGGAAAGTTCAATTAGGCCGTTGCTGTTATTGCCGACGAATGTTGCCTGATTCGATGGCGACGCATATTGAACACATCGTTGAGAAGTCTGTGCACCCCGAGTTTACGTTTGAAATTCGGAATCTGGCACTTTCATGCGTGACGTGTAATTCAAGGAAGAACGCCCACTTTCTGCGCCTGTGCGGCGCGCTCAGCAAGCGCGCTAGCAAGAAGGCGACATCAAAGGTTGCTGTTCGACGGTGCCCTACTTTGTCAGCATCGATCCCAACTCGTTCCCCCTTTCCCGTGGTTCCGAGCGCTTATCGTTGGGTTCATCCGCACTTTGACCAGTACAGCGCGCACATAACCGTTCAGCGAGGTTGGTTTTTTAGTGCGGTCAGCGGGAAGGGCTTTCGAACTGTTCGCGGCCTCGAGCTAAATGCGCTTGCCCAGCTTGAGCGACGCGCACTTGAGGAGCGTATGACGGCAAGGACGGGCGGTCTCGCCTTGATCGTGGGAGCGTTGGGGGAATTGAACGATAACCAGGCACGGGACGTCTGTATCGCCGTCGCAAGAGAGCTTCGTCGACGGCGAACTCAGGGCCGTCGGTAGGTTTCTACGCTCTGCGTAGGCTGTTCGGCGGGCCGGAAGACTCTGGCTAATACGGTCTTCCAATCGAGCGGCGGAGCTCGATTTGGATGCGGTTTCGCGATGACCTGAGTCGGAAAGGGACACTTGTCGGGGGCGTTAGTTGTTGGAGCGACGACGGCCACCGGGTCTGCGGCTGGCACCCCATTCGGTCTTGCCGAGGGCCAACCGGCGGCTCAAGGAATGCAGCGAACGCCCTCCGTCGCCTTCCCGGACTTCCCCTCCGCCCGAACCCACGGCCCGCAGGCGTCGCGCAGGAAGCCCCCCGTAGCGCCAGAACGCGTTCGGCCTTGTTCCGGCCGCCAGCTCGGCGCCTGGTAGCAGGGCTATCGCCTTCGCTCGAAGGCTCCTAGGGGCAGCATCGGTTACTGCGATGCCTTGACTGTTTTTTCGCCGCTGCGTCGCGACCTGGGCGTAAACGTCACTGTCTACACTTCGCCGCTGACTCGTCTAGATAGCCATACCCTTGGGCAGCATGAAGCCGTAGGGATGGTGGCTAGGCTTTCAGTGAAAACCAAGCTAGGCGTAGGGAGTTGACCGGCTTCGCCGTGGTCTACGCGAGACTTCATGGGCTGGGCAGCAGTGGCAGCCCAAGGTTAAATCTGCTGTTACCGTGCAGTTACGAATAAGCCGGCTCTAGGCCGGCTTCGTCGTAAATCACTGAATTTATTGGTGGAGCGGAGGAGGATCGAACTCCCGACCTTCGCATTGCGAACGCGACGCTCTCCCAGCTGAGCTACCGCCCCACTTCGGGGATCGAGTGTAGCGGGCCGGGCTGGGGGGCGCTAGTCCTTGCGCTCGGTTCCTCGGCTCAGTTCTGTTGGGCCAGCAAGGGGGCGAGGTCTGGCTCCAGCGCGGCGCGGCGCCAGCCGGACAGGGCGTCGGGCCAGTCGCCGTGGTCGAGCAGGGCTTCGAGCCAGCGGCGCGAAGCGAGTACGCCGTCGGGCAGGCCGAGGGCGGCGCTGCGGGTGGCTACGGCTTCCTGCAGCTGGCGCAGGCGTTGTTTGTCGCGGGTTTCGGCGACGCCGGCGTCGGGGGTCTGGTCTTCGTCGGCCAGCTCGGTGCTCAGTGCGGCCCAGACGGCGTCGCCGAGTTTGCGCGGGGCCTTGGGGTGGGCGTCGAGCTGGCGCTGCAGGGCGTCGCGGTCGGCCGGGACCTGGCGCGCGATCGAGACGGCGAGTTCGTTGTCGAGGATCCAACTGCGCGGGCGGTCGCTGTCGCGCGCATAGGCGTCGCGCCAGCGCAGCAGGCGCACCAGGCGGCGCTGCGCGGGCAGGTCGAGGAACTGGGCGCTGCGCATGGACAAATGCGGCCAGCGTTCCGGGGCTTCGTTCTCGGCGTTGAAGACGGTGCGGGCGGCGTCTTCGTCGAGCCAGGCGCGGCGGCCGAGTGGGGCGAGCAGGCCGTCGAGGGCGTCGAGCATGGCGAACAGGTGGCGCACGTCGTCGGCGGCGTATTCGAGCTGCGACGGCGACAGCGGGCGGCGCATCCAGTCCGAGCGGGTCTCGCCCTTGGCCAGGGCGACGCCGGTCAGTTGTTCGACCAGCTTCTGATAGCCCAGGCCGCTGCCGATGCCGGCCAGGGCCGCGGCTTGCTGGGTGTCGAACAGCGGCTTGGGCACCACGCCGCAGGCATGCTTGAAGGCGACCAGGTCCTCGCTCGGGCTGTGCACGATCTTGAGGATGGCCTCGTCGGCGAGGATCGGCGCCAGCGCTTCGGCGATGCCGGGGCGCAATGGGTCGACCAGCAGGATTGTCGGTTCGTCCCCGTCGGCGCGCTCGATCGCGATCTGCACCAAGGCCAATTGCGGCCAGTAGGTGCGTTCGCGGATGAATTCGGTGTCCAGCCCGATGCGCTCGGGCTTGACCTCGAAATGCGCTTGCAGCGCGGCGGGGGTGTTGATCCAGACGGGCATGTTTCGGTTCTTTCGCGTGGCCGGCGTCGAGGTTGCCGGGGCGGGCGACAATAGCCTACTTTTCGCGGCGACGCGTCGCGGCGGGTGCGCGGCGGCTTAGGCCGGCCAGAGCAGGCAAGCCATGGACAAGACGAAGCCCGGGACGAACCGCCCTCTGCAGGATCACCACATTGCCTGAACATGGCGCCGCGGTCGAAGCGATATGCTGCGTCCCATCGATCGCCAAGACGGTTCCGGAGAGGTTGCAGGTTGCGCGCATTGATGTGGTCAGGCATCGCCGCGATAGGGCTGCTGGTCGGATGCACCGATCGGGGCGGTAAGGCGTCGTCGCAGGATGGCGGCGCGCGTGCGCCGATCGTGACGATCAGCGCCGACCAGGCGGTGTCGCCGGTGCCGCCGTGGCGGGCGCCGGTCATCGCGGTCACGGCCGAGAACCTGGACGACTTGAACAAGCGCGGCGAGGCGGCGCTGGCCGCCGGCCGGCTGCATGCCGACGCCGATTCGGCGATACCGATCTATCTGGCCCTGCGCGCCTACGCACCGGACGACCGCCGTTTCGCCAAGGGGCTGGATAAGGCCGTGGCGCTGTTGCTCGTCGAAGGCGACACGGCGTTGAAAGGCATCGACGACGAGCCCTTGTCCCTGCGCGGCGCCCACGAGGCGGCGGCGGTGGCGCGGGTGGCCGCGCCCGAGCACCGCAAGGTGGTGGCCTATCTGGAACGCGTCGACCGCGCCGACCAGGCCCAGGAGGCCAACCGCCTGGGCGAGGAAGACTTGAACGCCGGCCGCGTCGGCGATAACGGCAAGGGCGGGGCGCTGGCGCGGTTCCGCGAGGCCTTGGAGCTGCGGCCGAACGATGCGCGCGCCTTGCAGGGCATCGCCGCAGCCGAGAGTGCGCTGATCCGGCGCGCCGAACTCGCCGCCGACCGCGACGATTACGCCGGCGCCGCGCGCTGGCTCGCGGCGGCGGCGCAGGTCCGGCCCAAGTTCGATACGGCGTCCACCGCCCAGGGGCGCATTGCGGCGCAGCGGCGGGCGCGGATCGGCGGCCTGCGCGACCAGGGCATCGCCGCGCTGCCGAAGTTCGGCGGCATCGACGTCGCCCGCGGGCATCTGGCGACTCTGCTGCGGATCGCCCCGGCCGGCGACCCGGCCGCGGCCGAGCTGCGCGAGCGCATCGAGCTGGCGACCCATTACGGCTTGTTCCGCCCCGGCCAGGTGTTCACCGATGCGATGAACCTGGGCGGGCGCGGGCCGGCGATGGTGGTGATCCCGCACGGCGCCTTCCGCATGGGCGCTGAGCCCAGCGAGGCCGGGTCCAGCGACGCCGAGCGGCCGACCCGCAACATCCGCTTCGAGCGCGGCGTGGCGATGTCGCGCTACGAGATCACCGTCGGCGAGTTCCGCCGTTTCATGAATTCGACCAAGCACCGGGCGCGCGCGGCGCGGCGCGGCTATTCCACCGCCTACGACGAACGCAGCGGCAACCTGGTGCGGCGCGGCGGGGTCGACTGGCGCTCCGACTACGCCGGCAACCCGGCGGCCGACAACCTGCCGGTGGTGCACGTCAGCGCCAAGGACGCGGTGGCCTATGTCGAATGGTTGTCGGCGATCACCGGCCAGCGTTATCGGCTGCCGAGCGAGGCCGAGTTCGAGTACGCGCTGCGCGCCGGCAGCCAGGGCGCCTATCCCTGGGGCGACGGCTCGCCGCCGGCGCGGGTCGGCAACCTCACCGGCAGCCTCGACGCGTCGCCGAGCCGGCGCCATTGGCGCAACGCCTTCCAGGGCTTCGGCGACGGCGCCTGGGGGCCGATGCCGGTCGGCAGCTATGCGCCCAATGCATTCGGTCTTCACGACATGGCCGGCAATGTCAGCGAGTGGGTGGCCGATTGCTGGCACGACAACTACCGCCGCGCCCCGCGCGACGGCGCGGCCTGGTTCAATCCGGGCTGCCGCACGCGGGTGTTGCGCGGCGGTTCTTGGTCGAGCTCGCCGGCGCAGTCGCGCGCGGCGTGGCGGCAAGGCACCAGCGCGGACACCACCAACGGGCGGCTCGGGTTCCGGATCGTGCGGGAAATTTGAGTCGGGTCGGTTCGAGTTGTTCGGTTTGAGTTTATGGGTTTGAGTTGGGTGGGCGCGGACCCGCGACAGGGTTCATGATGGAATCGCGCCGCTCGCAGGAGGCAGGCGGGTACGGTGGTTGCGGCTTCGGCCGCGGCCGGCAATCAACGGATCGGGCCTGGGCCCGTGGCAGTGGGGAGTGTGGACATGAGGATCGATCCCATGGGTGGCGCGAGTCGCGCGCAAGGGCGGCGCGGCTTCGGCGGGTTCCGTTGGTGGATCCTGGTGCTGTTCGCGATCTACGCGGCGTGGTCGTGGTTCGGCAGCGCCCAGACCGACCCTTACACCGGCGAAAAGGCCCATTACGGCGCCAGCGCCGACGAAGAAATACAGCTCGGCGCGCAGGCGTTCCAGCAGGTGCTCGGCGATGCCAATGCGCAGCGCGCGTTACTGCCGGACAACGCGCCGCAGAGCCAGGGCGTGCGCGAGATCGCCCAGCGCCTGATCAGCAAGGTGCCGCAGGTAACCGAGTCCTTGGCGGCGAGCAACGGCCAGACCGCGCCGACCGACTACCGCAACTTCCAGTGGAACGTGGCGGTGATCAATTCGCAGGAGGCCAACGCCTTCTGCCTGCCCGGCGGCAAGATGGCGGTCTACACCGGTTTGTTCCCGGTGACCCAGAACAACGATGCCTTGGCGGTGGTGATGGGGCATGAGATCGCCCACGCGCTGTTGCGCCACGGCTCGCAACGCATGGCCCAGCAGAAGCTGGTGCAGATGGGCCAGATCGCTGCGGGCATGGCGGTCGGCGGCATGGACCCGCAACAGCAGCAGATGGTGATGGGCGCGCTCGGCGCCGGTGCGCAGTACGGGCTGGTGCTGCCGTACGGGCGCAATCACGAAACCCAGGCCGATCAGGTAGGTTTGATGTTGGCCGCGGCGGCCTGTTACGACCCGCGTCAGGCGATACCGTTGTGGGAGCGCATGGCGCAGCTCGGCGGCGGCCAGCGCCCGGCGGAGTTCGCCTCGACCCATCCGGACCCGGCCAACCGCATCCAGACCTTGCAGGCGTTGATGCCGAAGGCGCTGCAGTTCTATCAGGCCAATTGCGCTAATCGGCCGTTGCGTTGAGGGAAGAGCAACAGCAACAGCAACAGCAAATCCCCCTGGCCCCCCCTTTTACAAAGGGGGGAACAGCACGGGCGAAGAGGGGTTGTTTGCTGCGACTTCGCCAGCCATAAAAAAACCGCCGAGAGGCGGTTTTTTTGTTGCGGCGCCAGCTTCGGGTCTGCAGCCTTTCCCGATTCCCGATTCCCGATTCCCGATTCCCGATTCCCGATTCCCGATTCCCGATTCCCGAATTCCCGAATTCCCGATTCCCGATTCCCGATTCCCAGCGCCTCAGAAACTCATGAACAGCCCGCCGTTGACCGGGATGTTGGCGCCGGTGATGAAGCCGGCGTCGTCGGCGGTCAGGAACTCGACGGTGCGGGCGATTTCGCTGGGTTTGCCCAGGCGGCCGACGGGGACGCTGTCGACGATGCGGCTGCGGATGTCTTCGGGCACGGCCATGACCATCGCGGTCTCGCAGTAGCCGGGCGAGACCGAGTTGACGGTGACGCCCTTGCGCGCCACTTCGCGCGCCAACGCCATGGTGAAGCCGTGCATGCCGGCCTTCGCCGCCGAGTAGTTGGTCTGGCCGAACTGGCCGGTCTGGCCGTTGACCGAACTGATGTTGACGATGCGGCCGAAGCCGCGCTCGGTCATGCCGTCGACGGCGTGACGGCACAGGTTGAACACGCCGTTGAGGTTGACCCCGAGCACGTCGTCCCAGGCGCGTTTGTCCATCTTGCGCAGGCTGCCGTCGCGGGTGATGCCGGCGGCGTTGACCAGGATGTCGATGCCGCCGTCGTCGCCGACGATGCGTTCGATGGCCGCGCCGCAGTCGTCGTAGTCGGCGACGTTGGCCGCTTCGAAGCGGATGTCGAGCTTGCGGGTGAGGTCGGCGAATTCGGCGATGCGTTCCTCGCGCGTGCCCAGGTCGAGGGCGACGACGCGGCGGCCGGCACGGGCCAGCGACAGGCAGATCTCGGTGCCGAGACCGCCGATGCCGCCACTGACGACGGCGATGCGTTTATTCATGGAGTTTCATCTCATGCGAAAGGCGCGGTGCATGCACGCGCCTGGGCCGTCCCCCGACGGCCCGACAAGAAACCACGCGCCACCACCGCGACAGGCGGTCAGGCGGCGCGCAACAAAAAAGCGCGGCTCAACGCTCGCGCTTGTCGGTCTTCTGCTTCGGCGTCGTGGGCTGGCCTACGTTGCCGGACAGGTTCTGCTGGAACTCTTTCCACAAGGTCAGATTGCGTTCGGTGAGCTGGTTCATCATCGCCCAGGGCGTCTGCCCGAGCATGCCGCCCATCTGGTTGCGGAACTGTTGCTGCTGATCGAGGAACACCTGCATCGAGCGTTCCAGGTAGTTGCCCATGAAGCCCTGCAGCGAGTCGCCGTAGAACCGGATGATCTGGCTCAGCAACTGGGTGGAGAGCACCGGCTCGCCGTCTTGCTCGTGTTCGGAAATGATCTGCAGCAGGACCTGACGGGTCAGGTCGTCGCCGGAGCGCGCATCGCGGACTTCGAATTCTTCGCCATCGACGATCAACTGCCGTACGTCTTCGATGGTGATGTAGCTGGAGATCTCCGTGTCGTACAGACGACGGTTCGGATACTTCTTGATAATTCGGGTCGAGGCCATGGAGCTTTGGCTCTAAAACGTGGTGCCTTGCAGCATGGCTCAGGGCGCAAGGGCTTGCAACAGGTACGGCGCTCCGGCGTCGACCGGCCGTCGCGGAGCCTGCGCGCGCGAGGTTTCGGCGGCCTGGGCGTAGCCGCGGACGCCGGTTGCAGGGGCGGCGAAGGCTGTCGGCTACGGCGAGTGCGCGGCGCGGCCGCGGCGGTGTTGCGTCGAAGCGGGCAGGCTGGGCCGATCGCGCGCCGGAACCGGAGACCCTGAACAGGTCTCCGGTGAGGCGAAGGCTTCATCAGCCCGGTTTTTTACCAAGCCGGGCTGTTACCGGCCCTCGGGTTTTACCAGCCCATGTACTGGCCGCCGTTGGCGGACAGGTTGGCGCCGGTGATCCAGCTGGCTTCGTCGGGGATGAAGAAGCTGACCGCGTAGGCGATTTCCTCCGGCGTGCCGAGGCGGCCGGTCGGGATCTGGGCGACGATCTTGTTGCGCACGTCCTCGGGCACGGCCATCACCATGTCGGTGCCGATGTAGCCCGGCGAGACGGTGTTGACGGTGATACCGAACTTCGCGTTTTCCTGCGCCAGCGAAATCGTGAAACCGTGCATGCCGGCCTTGGCCGCGGCGTAGTTGGCCTGGCCGTACTGGCCCTTCTGGCCATTGATCGAGCTGATCTGCACGATCCGGCCCCACTTGCGCTCTCGCATGCCCTCGATCACCGGGCGGGTGACGTTGAAGCAGGAGTTGAGGTTGGTGCCGATGACGTCGCTCCATTGCTGCGAGGTCATGCGGTGGAAGGTGGAGTCGCGGGTGATGCCGGCGTTGTTGACCAGAATGTCGACCGGGCCGATCTGGCGCTCGACGTCGCGGACCAGGGCTTCGGCCTGCTCGGGAGAGGACACGTCGCCGCTGGCGATCGCCACGTCGATGCCCAATTCCTTCATCTGCGCCTGCCAGGCGCGCCCCTTGGCTTCGTCTCGAAAATTGGTCGCTACCTTGTGGCCCATCTTGGCGAGGCGTTGGACGATCGAGGTGCCGATGCCACCGGTACCGCCGGTGACGAGTGCAACGCGTGACTGCATCTGTACTCTCCTTGACCGCGACCGCGCGGTCTCGGACCGATTCTAGACAGCATTCGTCAAAGGATCGTTGTGCATCGCGGCGAGAGCCTTAGCACATTTCGGAATCTGTGCCGGACTAAACGAAACCTGTGCGCGTTCGAGCAGTTCCGTGACAGTCGCTACCGCGTCCAGGGCCTGCGGATCCTGGCCGAGGCCGCGCCAGGCGGCGCGCAGCGCGGGCAGGGGATCGGCCGCGTCGACCGGCTGGGCGGCATCGGACTTGGACAGCTTGCGGCCCTGCGCGTCGAGCAGCAGTGGCAAATGCGCATAGCGCGGCGTCGGCAGGCCGAGCGCGGCCTGCAGCAGGATCTGGCGCGGCGTCGAGTCGAGCAGGTCGGCGCCGCGCACGACGTCGCTGATGGCTTGCGCGGCGTCGTCGACCACGACCGCGAGTTGGTAGGCCCAGTAGCCGTCGGCGCGGCGCAGGACGAAGTCGCCGACGTCGCGGGCGACGTCCTGCGACTGCGCGCCGAGCAGGGCGTCGTCGAAGCCGGCGACGGCGCCGTCGGCGACGCGCAGGCGTACCGCCGCCTGCGGCGCAGCGCGGCCGTGGCGCGCTGCGTGGGCGACGCAGCGGCGATGGATGCCGTGGTTCGCCGCCAGGTCGCTGCGGCTGCAATGGCAGAAGAAGGCGCGGCCCTCGTCGAGCAGGCGGTCGAGCGCAGCTTGGTAGAGGGCGCCGCGCGCGCTTTGGCGCACGATCGGCTCGTCGCTGTGCAGGCCGAACGCAGCCAAGGTGCGTAGCTGCCGCTCGGCCGCGCCGGGAACTTCGCGCGGCGGGTCGAGGTCTTCGATACGGACCAGCCAGGTGCCGCGGTGATGGCGTGCGAGCAGCCAACTGCCGAACGCGGCCAGCAGCGAACCCGGATGCAGGTCGCCGGTCGGCGAGGGCGCGAAGCGGCCCCGGTACGGCGTCTGCATCCGCTCAGGCGAAGCGGTCGGTGAAGGATGTCCGGACAATGAACGAGCGCTCCGGCTGGGACGGGTTATGGCGGGATTCTCGTTGAATTAACGGTGGTTTCGCCACATTTGACCAGTGCGGCGATCGCGCCGCACACGAGGACAGGCGGCGACCACGCCGCATTGGACAGGGACGTCGACTGAAGCCGCGCACGGTGCGCGGCAAGACAGAGCCGTACGACCATGTTCAAACGCATAGCCCTTTTCCTGGCCACCAACCTGGCCGTGCTGATCCTGCTCGGCATCGTCATGTCGGTGCTGCAGAACGTCTTCGGCATCCGCCTGGGCAACAACGGCGGCATCCTGGTGATGGCGGCCGTGTTCGGTTTTGGCGGCTCGCTGATTTCGCTGCTGATGTCGAAGTGGATCGCCAAACGCACCACCGGCGCCCAGGTGATCGAACAGCCGCGCACCGAGACCGAGCAGTGGCTGCTCGCGACCGTGCGCCGCCAGGCCGAGGCGGCCGGCATCGGCATGCCCGAGGTGGCGGTCTACGACGCCCCGGAGATCAACGCCTTCGCCACCGGCGCCAACCGCAACGCAGCCCTGGTCGCGGTGTCGACCGGGCTGATACGGGCGATGAGCCGCGACGAAGCCGAAGCGGTGCTCGCCCACGAGGTCAGCCACGTCGCCAACGGCGACATGGTGACGATGGCCTTGATCCAGGGCGTGCTGAACACCTTCGTGCTGTTCGCCGCGCGCATCGTCGGCGGTTGGATCGACGCGATGCTCGGCGGCCAGCGCGAGTCGCGCGGCCCGGGCATCTTCTATTTCGTGGTGGTGATGGTGCTGGACGTGGTGTTCGGCATGATCGCCAGCATGATCGCGATGGCGTTCTCGCGTTACCGCGAATTCCGCGCCGACGCCGGCGGCGCCCAGCTCGCCGGCCGCCACAAGATGATCGCGGCGCTGCAGCGTCTGTCGCAGACCTACGGCCAGAGCACCTTGCCGAACCAGGTGCAGGCCTTCGGCATCAGCGGCGCGGTGGGGCATGGGTTGTCGCGCCTGATGCGCAGCCATCCGCCGCTGGAGGAGCGCATCGAGGCGCTGCGCAATGCGCCGGAGCAGCGTTCGTCGGGTGTGGTGATGCGTTGAGGTCGTCGGTGCGATAGGCCGCAATTGCGCGGCTGAGAGCAGAAGCAAATCCCCCCTGGCCCCCCTTTTTCAAAGGGGGGAACGGCAAAGGCAGGGCGCTGTTGGCTGGTGCCACCAACAAAAAGCCGCCTTTCGGCGGTTTTTTGTTGCGGCGGAGAGGTCGGTTCTTCAGCCTTTCCCGATTCCCGATTCCCGATTCCCGATTCCCGATTCCCGATTCCCGATTCCCGATTCCCGATTCCCGATTCCCGATTCCCGATTCCCGGTTCCCGAATTACTGGAAGTCGTAATCCATGTCCGGCCCGGCGGCGGCCAGGAAGTGGCCCTGGGCGTAGTCGATGCCGGCGCCGAACAGCAGGCTCATGCTGGCGGCGTCCTGGACGAATTCGGCGATGGTCTGCCGGCCCAGTTCGCGCGCCTTTTCGGCGATTTCGCGCACGCGCTGCTGGTGGTCGGGGTTGGAGGTGAGGTCGATCATGTAGCCGCGGTCGATCTTGAGGAAGGCGGCGTCGAAATGGTTGAGCAGCTGGAACGAGTTGAGGCCGGCGCCGAACTGCTCCAGGCCGACGCGTACGCCGTACTGGGAGATGCGCGACTGCAGTTCCTGCGCGGCGCGCAGGTTGGTGAAGACCTTGGACTCGGGCAATTGCAGCACCAGCAGCTTGCCGTCGGCGCCGTACTTGGCCAGTTGTTCGACCACGTGCTGGATCAGGCTTTCGTCCTGCAGCGAGGCCTGGGTGATCTTGACCAGCAAGGTGGTGCGGCGGCCCTGGCGCATGCGTTCGCCGATGACCTGGATGGCCTTGCCGACCACCCAACGGTCGATCTCCCACAGCAGGCCGTGTTCTTCGGCGATCTGCAGGAACGACAGCGGCTGCACCAGTTCGCCGCCGACTTCGCCCGAGGGGCTGTTCTGCATGCGCAGATAGGCCTCGTACATTTCCATCGGCTCGCCGTGCAGATTGATCAGCGGCTGGTAGTTCATGACGAAGCGGTCGGCGTCCAGGGCGTCGCGGATGCGTCCGACCCAGGCGGCGATGCGCTCTTCCTCGGCGCGGTCGGCTGCGCCCGGGTCGAACAACTCGGTGCGGTTGCCGCCGACGTCGCTGGCCGACTGCAGGCACTGGCTGGCCTTGCCGAGCACTGCGGTGATGCTGGCGATCTTCTCGCCGATCTGCACGCCGCCGACGCTGGCGGTGGCGCTCAGCGACAGGCTGTCGGTCTCCAGCACGTGGTCGGCGAACGCCGCGCGGATGCCTTCGGCCAGGTTGGAGGTGTGCATGTGGTCGCTGTGCCGGGTCAGCACCGCGAACTGGTGCTCGCCGAACCGCGCGGCGATGTCGTCCGGGCCGATCGCCGCGCGCAGACGCTCGCCGCAGGCGGCGATGAGCTGGTCGGCCTGGTCCAGGCCGATTTCCTGCAGCAGCTGGTTGTAATGGTCGGGTTCGAGCAGCAGCAGGCCGTGGTGGGCCGAGTTCTGCGCCGCATCCGACACCGCGTCTTCGAGCGCGCGCAGGAAGGTGGCGCGGTTGAGCAGGCCGGTGACCTGGTCGCGCTGGCGCAGCGCTTCCACTTCGCGGGCGAGCTCGGGGTCGATCTCCTGGCGCCGCAGCACCACCTGCAGGCAGTGTTCGCCCTCATAAGTGGCCGCGGTGAATTCCATGACCGCCGGGAAGGCGTTGCCGTCGAGCGCGCGGGCCTGGGTCTCGTAGCTCGGCGGCGGCGGTTCGCCCTTGCTGAGCTGCTTGAGCAATTGCTTGAAGCCGTCGACCTGGGACGGCGCGACCAGGTCGAGCAGGGACATGCCTTCGATGTCGTCGAAGGACTCGAAACCGAAGATTTCCAGGTACGCGGCATTGGCACGGATGTGCATGCCTTCGTGGATGTAGGCGATCGGGTCGCGCGAGGAATCGATCAGCGCGTCGCAGCGGCGTTCGGTCTCGCGCACCTGGGCCTCGAGGCGCCGCAGCGAGCGGCGCGCTTCCAGGTCGGCCCATTCGGCGCGCACCGCATTCTGGACGTGGGCGACGTTCGAGCGCAGCACCACGCCGCGCGCACCGATCTCCAACGCGCCGAGCAGGGCGGCGTCGTCGATCGATTCCAACAGCACCAGCACCGGCAGGTCTTTGCCGCTGGCGTCGACGCTCTGCATCAACTTGGCCAGCGAGACGTTGCGCGAGTTGCGCGCCGCCAGCACCAGGTCCGGTGGATGCTGCAGGATCAGTGCGGCGACTTCCTGTTCGTTTTCCGGCCGTGTCGGCCGTACCGCGATGCCGCTGTTGCGTAGCCCGCTGACGATGGCCTCCGCCGCCTCGACGCTGTCGTCGACGATCAACAAGCGCAGCACCATGTCTTTGCCGAATTGCATTGACCACCTCCGTGGGCCGGTTTTATGACATGAAGCGCCGGCCTCGTCCATGCAAGGTCGAGAATCTGTGACCCGTTGAGGAGTTCGATCGCGCCGCGGACGTACGCCGCGGGCGCATCTGCGTCCGCGTACGGTTCCTCGGCGTTCCCCAATCAAACCCCAACCAGATTACAACCTTACAACGGACGCTTGCCCGGGTCGCCTGCCACTTCTCGCACCAACTTGGGCACCAGGTAGCCCGACAGGCGCGCGGCCAGCTGCCGGTGCAGGGCGCGGGCGCGCTCGTCGCCGACCTCGAAATGGGCCGAACCCTGTACCCGGTCGAGCTGGTGCAGGTAGTAGGGCAACACGCCGGCGGCGTAGCTGCGCTCGCTCAGCGCGGCCAGGGCCTCGACGCTGTCGTTGACGCCGCGTAGCAACACCGCCTGATTGAGCAAGGTCGCGCCGCTGGCGCGCAGGCGGCGCGCGGCCGCCTCGACCTCGGCGTCGAATTCGTTGGCGTGGTTGGCGTGCAGCACCACCGCGACCGGCCACGGCAGGCGTTCGAGCCAGGCCTGCAGCGCCGTGTCGACGCGCTCGGGCAGGACCACCGGCAGGCGGGTGTGGATGCGCAGGCGCTTGAGGTGCGGGACCTGGGCCAGGGCCTCGGTCAGTTCTTCGAGCTTCGGCGTGGCCAGCGACCAGGGGTCGCCGCCGGACAGGATGACCTCGTCGATGCCGGCGTCGGCGCCGATCGCGGCGACCGCGTCGCGCCAGCCCCCGGCCGCGGCGGTTTCCTCGGCATAGGGAAAGTGACGGCGGAAGCAGTAGCGGCAGTGGATCGCGCAACTGCCGGTGGCGATCAGCAGGGCGCGGCCGTTGTACTTGCGGATCACGCCATGCCCGGCCTTGGCCGCGCCATCGCCGACCGCGTCGAGGCTGAAGCCCGGCATCGGCCGCATTTCCTCGTCCAGCGGCAGGACCTGGCGCAGCAGGGGGTCGTTCGGGTCGCCGTGGCGCATGCGGGCGACGAAGCCGCGCGGCACCCGCAGCGGGAACTGCGCGGTGGCGGCGTCCGACAGCGCCAGGGCCGCATCGGACAGGCCGAGCAGGGCCAGCAGCTCGCGCGGGTCGCGCACGGCGTCGCGCCACAGCGCCTGCCAGCGCGCGCCGGCGACCGGCGGGGTCTGGCCGACGGCTGCGGATGCGGGCGAGGGGGCCTGCTGTAAGGAGGCTTGAGCAGCGGGTATCATGCGGGGCTAGCCTTCAGGGTTCCGATTACGGCGCCCGGGTCCCGCCGCCGCGGTGAATCGCAGCGGATGGGCCGGCGCAGCCCGACATTCTAGCCTTCCGCCGCCACAGGCAGGTCCCGGTTTCGCGGACCCCTGGGCCCGTCGCAGGCCGGCCCGGGATCGCGCCGGACGACGGCCGCGGCCACCGCCGACCCGCCCGGTGCGGGGGTGGCCGGAACCCAATCGCAACGCCACACTCATTATTCGCAGGAGTTTCAGCATGGCCAGCTATGGCATGAACGACGTCAAGAACGGGATGAAGATCCTCGTCAACAACGAGCCTTGCGTCATCACCGATACCGAGTACGTCAAGCCGGGCAAGGGCCAGGCCTTCACCCGCGTGAAGTACCGCAACATCAAGACCGGCCGCGTGGTCGAAATGACCATGAAGGCGACCGACGACCTCGAAGCCGCCGACGTCATCGACACCGACATGCAGTACCTCTACAGCGACGGCGAGTACTGGCACTTCATGAACCAGGAAAGCTTCGAGCAGGTCCAGGCCGACAAGTCCGGCATGGGCGGCGCGGAAAAGTGGCTCAAGGGCGAGGAAGCCTGCGTGGTGACCTTGTGGAACGGCGTGCCGATCATGGTCCAGCCGCCGAACTTCGTCGAACTGAAGATCGTCGAGACCGACCCGGGCGTGCGCGGCGACACCTCGGGCGGCGGCGGCAAGCCGGCGACCCTGGAAACCGGTGCGGTGGTGCGCGTGCCGTTGTTCGTCAGCCAGGACGAGATCATCAAGGTCGACACGCGCTCGGGCGAGTATTTCAGCCGCGCGAAGTAAGCCTGTTGCGAACCGTGGCCGCTGCGGCGGCCGCGGTCTGGCCGCG
Organism: Lysobacter sp. ESA13C; assembly: GCF_019970005.1. Classification (NCBI taxonomy): domain Bacteria; kingdom Pseudomonadati; phylum Pseudomonadota; class Gammaproteobacteria; order Lysobacterales; family Lysobacteraceae; genus Lysobacter; species Lysobacter sp. ESA13C. The sequence goes on from NZ_JAHXYK010000006.1 coordinate 229,666, forward strand.
GCGCCTTCCGGCGCCGGCCAGGCGCCGGGCCGGCCGCTTGCGGTCGTCATCGGTAAAGAAAGCGTGATGTAACCCCGCCGGCCCACAATCGGTGCCGGTACAGCCGCAACCGCGGGCCGCGCAGCGACCCCGATCGGCGCCATGCCGCCGGCCTGGCGGCCACCACCGGAGCCTGCCGGGCCGGTGCCCACAGCCTCACGAGCGAGCGCATATGACCCACGAACATCCGCCCATCGCCTGCGACCTGTTGATCGAAGCGGGCTGGGTGGTGCCGGTCGAACCGCATGCGGTGGTGCTCGAAGACCATGCCGTGGCGATCAAGGACGGCGTCATCGTCGGCCTGCTGCCGAGCGCCGAAGCGCGCACGCGCTACGCCGCCGCGCAGACGGTGTCGCGGCCCGAGGCAGCGCTGATCCCGGGCCTGGTCAACGCCCATACCCACAACCCGATGACCCTGCTGCGCGGGATCGCCGACGATCTGCCGCTGATGGAATGGCTGCAGGGCCACATCTGGCCGGTCGAAGGCGCGGTGATCGGGCCGGAGTTCGTCGAGGACGGCATCACCCTGGCGATCGCCGAGATGCTGCGCGGCGGCACCACCTGCGCCAACGAAAACTATTTCTTCCCCGATGTGCAGGCCGCGGTCTACAAGCGCCACGGCTTCCGCGCGCGGGTCGGCCTGCCGGTGATCGATTTCCCGACCGCCTGGGCCAAGAGCTCCGACGAATATTTCGACCGCGCCGGCGAAGTGCACGACCTGTGGCGCGACGATGCGCTGGTCGCGACCACGTTCGCGCCGCATGCGCCGTACACGGTGAGCGATGCGAACTTCGAGCGCATCCGCATGCTCGCCGACCAGTTGGACCTGCCGATCCACCTGCACACCCACGAGACCGCGCAGGAAGTCGCCGACTCGATCAAGCTGCACGGCCAGCGTCCGCTGGCGCGCCTGGACCGGCTCGGCCTGGTCACCGACCGCCTGATCGCGGTGCACATGACCCAGCTCACCGACGCCGAGATCGCCCTGTGCGCCGAGCGCGGCGTCAGCGTGGTGCATTGCCCGGAATCCAATCTCAAGCTGGCCTCGGGCTTCTGCCCGGCGTGCAAGCTCGATCAGGCCGGGGTCAACCTGGCGATCGGTACCGACGGCTGCGCCAGCAATAACGACCTCGATATGTTCGGCGAGACCCGCACCGCGGCGTTCCTGGCCAAGGCCGTTGCCAACGACGCCTCGGCCCTGGACGCGTTCAAGTCGCTGCGCGCGGCCACCCTCGGCGGCGCCAAGGCGCTCGGCTTCGAAGCCAAGATCGGTTCGATCGAGATCGGCAAGCAGGCCGACCTTGTCTGCGTCGACCTCGGCCAGCTCGAAACCCAGCCGGTGCACCACGTGGTCTCGCAGTTGATCTATGCGACCGGCCGTCACCAGGTCAGCGACGTCTGGATCGCCGGGCGCAGCAAGCTGCGCCAGCGCGAGCTGATCGACATGGACACCGCGGCCCTGGTCGCGAACGCCCGGCAATGGCGCGAACGCATCGCGACGATCCGGCGCTGAGCGCGATCGCCGCGACGCGATCGCCACCGGGCGCCGTCGCCGTGCGCTTGCGCGGCCTCGACGGCGCATCGGCGGCGCTTGCTTCACACTATCGACCCACACGCCGCGGGCACGGCCCGCGCCACGCCGGACCGATCCTCCCGCGCTCTGCGCGAAGAGAACGCTCCGCAACGATCCGCAGCAATGACGGGCAGGAAGTCATGAGCGCAGCCAATTCCATACCGCACACTCCCTCCGACGCGTCCGACGGCGCAAGCACCGCGGCCGAGCACGATAATTTCAGCCAGGCCGAACTCGACAAGTTCGGCGCCCTGGCCAATCGCTGGTGGGACCCGGAAGGCCCGCAAAAGGCCTTGCACGCACTCAACCCGGCGCGCCTGGGCTACGTCGCCCAGCGCGCGAATCTGCGCGATGCGCAGGTGCTCGACGTCGGTTGCGGCGGCGGTCTGCTCAGCGAAGCCCTGGCCGCGGCCGGCGCGCAGGTCACCGCGATCGATCTGGCGCCGGAACTGATCAAGGTCGCCAAGCTGCATCGCCTGGAGACCGGCGTCGCCATCGACTACCGCTTGCAGCCGGCCGAGAGCCTGGCCGAGGAAATGCCGGGCCGCTTCGATGCGATCACCTGCATGGAGATGCTCGAACACGTGCCCGATCCGGCCGCGGTCGTGCGCGCCTGCGCGCGCCTGCTCAAGCCCGGCGGACGCCTGTTCCTGTCGACCCTCAACCGCACCCCGGCGGCGTTCGCGCTGGCCATCGTCGGCGCCGAATACGTGGCGCGGGTGCTGCCCAAGGGCACCCACCAGTACCGCGACTTCATCAAGCCGTCCGAACTCGCCGCCTGGTTGCGCGAGGCCGGCCTGCGGATGGAGGACGTCAGCGGCCTGATGTACGAGCCCTGGCGCAACGCGGCGCGGGTGATCTCGCGCACCGACGTCAACTACCTGGCTTGTGCGCTGAAGCCGGAGCTCGACGCATGACCGTCGCTTCGCTCGGCCAGGCCGACGCACGCGCCTTTCCGAAGGCGGTGCTGTTCGATCTCGACGGCACCTTGCTCGACAGCGCGCCGGACATGCTGGCCGTCGCCAACCGCATGCGCGCCGATCGCGGTCGCGACCCGATCAGCCTCGACCTTTTGCGTCCGCACGTGTCGAAGGGTTCGCGGGCCATGATCGGCGCGGCCTTTCCCGATATCGACGCCGGCCAGCGCGACGGCTGGGTGCAGGAATTTCTCGACCTGTACGAAAACGAACTCGGCCTGCACGGCGCACCGTTCGAGGGCGTCGAGCCGATGCTGGCGGCGCTGGAAGCGGCCGGCTGCGTCTGGGGCATCGTCACCAACAAACCCGAATACCTCGCGCGCAAGCTGATCCCGTTGCTCGGTTGGCAGACGCGCTGCGCGGTGCTGATCGGCGGCGACACCCTGGCGGTGCGCAAGCCCGATCCGCTGCCGCTGACCCATGCCGCCGAATTGATCGGCATGCGCCCCGGCGATTGCATCTACGTCGGCGACGACGAGCGCGACATCGTCGCCGCGCGCGCCGCCGGCATGGCCTCGGTGGTGGCGCTGTGGGGCTATCGCCTGGCCGAGGACGACCCGATCGCCTGGCAGGGCGACGTGCTGGTCGAGCTGCCTTCGAGTTTGAGCGAGCCAGGCGCATGGCCGGCGACGCGATGACCGCAGCGGCCGCCGCCGAACGCGACGACGCGCTGGAAGACTTCACCGGCAAGTGGCGCGCGCGCTGGCCGGAATGGTCGGTGGCCGAAGTGTTCGTGCCGCGCGCCCAGCGCGGCACCGCGGTGGCCTGGGCCAGCCTGCAGCAGGAACTGACCGATGCCGCCTGGGGCGGCAGCGATGCCGCGCCCGGCGAAGCCAAGCTCGGCTGGTGGATCGAAGAACTGCAGGGCTGGAGCCAGGGCCGTCGCCGGCACCCGCTCGGTTTGGCCCTGCAGCGGCAAGCGGCGCCGTGGAAGGCGCTGGCGGTGATGCTGCCGTCGCTGCGCGAGAGCCGCGAACGCCCGGGCGACCGTAACGAGGCCTTCGAGGCCTTGACCCCGCTGGCCGAGGCCATCGGCGCCATCGACCTGGCCCTGTTCGGGCCGGTACCGGGGCAGTTGGCCGAAGCGGCGGTGGCACCGATCCTGTCCTCGCTGCTGGAAGCGCGACTGGTCCTGCAGGGCGACGCGGCGGTGCCGCTGAGCGTGGTCGCGCGCAGCATGGCGCGTCCGGGCGAGGGCGCGGCGGCCGAATGGAGCCGCGAACTGCTGGCCCAGTGGCCGGCCCGCGGCGGCTCGACCGTGCCGCGGCGCTTGTGGACGGCCCTGGCCCATACCCGCCTGCAACGTGGCGACGCGGCCCGGCCGCTGTCGCCGTGGACGGCCTTGCTGGCGGCCTGGCGCGGCGCCCGCAACTGACCGTTGCAGGGCCGGGCAGGGGGCGCCCGGCCCCCTGCGGCTAGAATGACGGCGTTGCGTTCCCCCCACGCGCCCCCATGTCTGCCGTCGTGAATCCTCCCAAGACCCCCTCCGCACTCAAGCCCGTCCTGCCCGATGTCGCCTTCGACGCCGCCGCCGCGGCGCGACCGCTCGATTGGGTCGGGATGTCCAACATCGCCTTGCCGCTGCGGATCGCCGCAGCCGACGGCAGTTCCATCCAGGTCGCGGCCTCGGTCGACGTCTCGGTGAATCTGCGCGATGCCGACGCACGCGGCATCCACATGTCGCGCATGTACCTGCATCTGCAGAACGCCTTCGCCAGCGAGACGGTGACCCCGGCCGGCCTGCGCCGCGTGCTGCAGAGCCTGGTCGACGGCCAGGGCGGCATTTCCAGCGCCGCGCGCCTGGTCCTGCGCTACGAGCAGTTGCTTCTGCGTCCGGCGCTCGCCAGCCACAACGCCGGCTGGAAGCGCTACCCGGTCGAGATCGACGCGCGCCTGCTCGACGGTCACTTGCACCTGGGCCTGCGTTTCGCGGTCGAGTACTCCAGCACCTGTCCGGCCTCGGCGGCGCTGTCGCGCCAGCTCAACGCCGAACGCTTCGCCGACGACTTCGCCGCCGCCCATCCGCTGTCGACCGCGGTGGTCAGCGATTGGCTGGCGTCCGAACGCGGCCTGGCGGCGACACCGCACGCCCAGCGCAGCCGCGCCGACGTCCGCGTCGAACTGCGTCCGGCTTTCGACGAAGTCCCGCTGGTGGCCCTGATCGACGCGATCGAACACGCCCTCGGCACGCCGGTGCAGACCGCGGTCAAGCGCGAGGACGAGCAAGCCTTCGCCCGTCTCAACGCCGAAAACCTGATGTTCTGCGAAGACGCCGCGCGCCGTGTCGCCGCCGCCTTGTCGCACGACAAGCGCATCGAACGTTTCGACGCGCAGATCGCCCACTTCGAAAGCCTGCACGCGCACGACGCCGTCGCCCGGGTCACCGGGCAGGGCGCCCGCGACTGACGCTGCGACGCGGCGATGTCCTACGGATAGTCGGCATCGCGGCGACGTAACGGACGTGTAGCATCTCCTCCAGGCCGCGGCAGGATCGCTGCGGCAATGCATGGAGGCGTGTGCGAGTGCACAGATTCGAGGCCCAAACCGTGACGGCCCCCTCCCCCGGAGCGCGAGGCCCATGGGCTATGCTCGGTTCACCAGACTTGTGACCGGAAGGGGCATGGGGAAACCCTCGCGTCGAGCCTGGCAGACCCTGTTGGTGCTGCTGGGAATGTGGGTGGCGACGATCGTGTCGGCGCAATCCTTGGGCCTGGCTTCGCCGGGCCGCGCCTCCTATGCGTCGCCGTCGCTGAGTCTGTCCCGCCTGGGCCAGGACCCGGTGCCGGCGCGGATACTCGGGGGCGAATTCGATCGCGAGTTCGTAAGCATCGCCGGCAACCAGATTTCGGCGCCGCGGCGCCAGCCGGTGTGGTGGCGGGTGACGGCCGACCAGGACGTCGCCGAATCCGATGCGCCGCAGTTGGTGATCAGCCGGCCCTATCGCCGCGAGATCGAACTGTGGCGCCCGGGCGACGCGGTGCCGCTGCGGCGTTCGATCTACGGGCCCGACACCGACTTCAGCCATTCCACCCGGTTCATCGTCTTTCCCTTGCCGAAGGGCCTGCGCCGCGGCGACTCGCTGTACCTGCGCGTGTTGACGGTCGACGTGCTGCCGTCCAAGGTGACGATCCAGCCGTTGGCGAAGGTCCAGCGCGAGGACATGCTGCACGTCGGCCTGCGCAGCGTGGTGCTGACCGCGATGGGGGTGGCGGCGGTGCTCGCGTTCGGTTTCTGGGCCGGTCTGCGCGAGCGCGGCTATGCCTACCTCGGCCTGACCCTGGTCCTGCAGATCCTGACCCTGACCGCCGACGGCGGCGAGATGCGCGCAATTCCTTGGCTCGACGAGATCGCCCCGGACGGGCGCACCAACGTCGTGCTCAATACCGCGGCGGTGCTCGCCAGCATTCGCTTCTTGATCTTCTTCCTCGGCCTGCGCACGACCCAGCCGAAGGTCGCGCGCATCCTCGATTACTGCAGCGTCTCGCTCGGCGCGCTGCTGCTGGTGTCCTTGTTCCGGACCTGGAAGCACAGCGCGCTGTTCGGCAATCTCAACCTGCTGCTGGTGATCGCGCTGGTGCTGTACTGCACCGTGGTGGCGATCTGGCGGCGCCAGCGCGAGGCGTATTTCCTGCTGCTGGCGTGGTCGCCGTTGATGGTGCTGCTGGTGGTCCTGGTCGGCGCCAATCACGAGTGGTGGCCGGAGTACGCCTGGCTGGAATATTCCTTCCCGGTCGGTCTGGCCTTCGGCGGGCTCGGCCTGTTGCTCGGCCTGACCTCGAAACTGCAGCAGCTGCGGCGCGACCGCGACACCGCCAATCGCCTGGCTACCTACGACAGCCTGACCGGGGCGATGACGCGCGCGGCGATCTCGCAAAGCCTGCGCGGCGCGGTCGAGAGCGCGCACCGTTCGCACCGGCCCTTGTCGGTGGTGTTCTTCGACATCGACCACTTCAAGCGCATCAACGACGAACACGGCCACCGCGTCGGCGACGAAACCCTGCGCATCGTTTCGCTGCGCACCCGCAATCGTTTGCGCGCCTACGACCTGTTCGGCCGTTACGGCGGCGACGAAGTGCTGGTGGTGTTGGCCGACACTTATCTGCGCGACGCGATCCGGGTCGCCGAGCATCTGCGCGAATCGGTCAGCGGCAGCCCGCTGTCGATCGACGGCCGCCTGTTGCCGGTCAGCCTGAGTCTCGGCGTGGCCGAGCTGCGCACCGGCGAAACCCCGGAGCAGTTGCTCGAACGCGCCGACGCCGCCTTGTATGCGAGCAAGTCGGCCGGGCGCGACCGCGTCACCGGCCACAGCGTCGCGCCCGAACGCGAGGTCGTGTCATGAACCCGCCGGACGGCGCGAGCCCGGCCACGGTCTCGGCGGCGCAGTTGCGCACCGGCGACCTGCTGCTGATGCGCAGCCGTAACGAGCTGGCGACGTTGACCACCTGGTTCGGCGACAGCGACTACGACCATGTGCTGTTGGTCGGCCGCGCCGGTTGCGTGATCGATTTCGGCGCCGGCGGCGTGGTCGAGCCGGCCCTGGACGAACGCCTGGGCGCAGCCGATGTGGTCGCGGTGGACGTGCGCCGCCCCTTGTCGGGGCAGGGCGAGGACTTGCAGGACAACGACCGCATCGCCGTGCTGGCGCATGCCTTGTCCTTGCGCCGGCCGAACTATGCCGGCGACCCTTTGCGCGCGCTCGGCGTGCTCGCGGCGGTGCGCGAGCGCGAGCTGCCGCCGCAACCGGCCTTGCGCCGGGTGCTGTACGAAGCCTTGCAGCGCGTCGCCCGCGCCGGCGCCGATGCGATGACCGCGAGCGAATTCGTTTATCGGTGCTTCGCCGAGAACCCGGTGCAGCCGCCTGGGCGCCTGGCGCCGCAGCTGACCCCGATGGCGGCGCGCGCCGCGCCGTTTCCGCAGATCGACTGGCCGGCGTTGTGGCTGCAGATCGCACCGTGGTTGCCCGAGGAACGCCGCCTGTTGCCGTCGTTCGACGGCGACGCGGGCGTCGACGACGGCGATTTCTACATCGCGGCGACCGCGGCGCGTTCGCGGCTCGGCCTGATCTCGACCGGCGCCGGCCTGCTCGCGGCGGGGCCGCGCCAACCGAATCCGAAGTGGCTGCGCCTGTGCGAGCTGGAACGCTCGCCTTCCTACGAGCCGCTCGGTCGCCTGTATTCGGCGCCCGGCGCCACTTGAGCGCCAGATAGCTCTTACGGCGTCGGCGCTTTCGCCGCCTGGGTCGCTTGCCCGCGTTCCAACACCAGCAGCGGGTCGACCCGCACGTCGAACCAGTTCATGCCCCAGTGCAGGTGTGGGCCGGTCGCGCGTCCGGTCGCGCCGACCGCGCCGAGGGTCTGGCCCTGGGCGACGCGGTCGCCGACTTTGACGTCGATGCGCGACAGGTGCAGGAAGTTCGAGCTGACGCCGTGGCCATGGTCGAGCAGCACGGTGCCGCCGGTCAGGTACAGGCCGGGCTTGGCGAAGGTGACTACGCCGGCGGCCGGCGCCGCGATCGCGGTGCCGGTCGGCGCGGCGATGTCCATGCCGGAATGGCCGGAACCTTTCTGGCCGTTGTAGACGCGCTGGTTGCCGAAACGGCCGCTGATGCGGCCGCGCACCGGCCAGACGAAGGGCTGGGCGAAATCGGCGCGGTCGTCGTCGCGCGCGCGCGCGGCGGTGACTTCGGCCTGCTCGCGCTCGATGCGCGCGGCGATCTCCGGCGGCGGGTTGACGGTCTTGGGCGGCACGCCCTGGATGTATTCGGTCGGGAAGTCGCGCGGCGTCACCGCGATGCGTACGGTTTCGGCGCGACCCGGCGCGGTCTCGACCTGCACGGCCACCGTCCCGCTGGCCTCGCGGCCGACGCCGAACACCACCGTGCCGTAGCCGGTCGTGCGCAGAACGCGCTCGCCGTAGCGCACGACGCTGCCGGCCGGGACCTTGCCGATCACCAGCGCGCCTTGCTGCACCGCCGGCGGAAACACGATGCGGGTGTCGGCCGGCGCGCGCGCCGGCGCCGCGACCGGAGCGGTTTGCGCACCGGCGAAGGCCACCGGGGCCAGCCACGCCGCGACCAGCATCGAGCCCGCGAGCACTGCCCTCATCGATTGAACGCCAGGCGCTGTCCGTTCGGTGCGCCGACCAGGGCGCTGCCGTCCCAGGCCAACACGCCATTGACCCAGGTCGAGGCGATGCGCGAATGGAAGGTGCGGCCCTCGAACGGCGACCAACCGCACTTGGACAGCACGTCCTCGCGCTGCACCGTGTAGGGCGTGTCGTCGATCAGCACCAGGTCGGCGGCATAGCCCTCGCGCAGGAAGCCGCGCCGGTCGACGTCGAACAGCTTGGCCGGCGCGTGGGCGAATTTGTCGACCACCTGGGCGGTGGTCAAATGGCCTTCGTGGACCAGTTCCAGCGCGGCATTGAGCGCGAACTGCACCAAGGGCAGGCCGCTCGGCGCGCCGGTGTAGGGGCGGGCTTTTTCTTCCAGGGTGTGCGGGGCGTGGTCGGTGGCGAGCACGTCGATGACGTCGCCGGCGACCGCGCGGATCAGCGCCTCGCGGTCGGCCGGGTCCTTGATCGCCGGATTGCACTTGATCAGGTGGCCGAGCTTCTCGTAGTCGTCGCGGTCGAAGCGCAGGAAATGGATGCAGGTCTCGGCGGTGATGCGCTTGCCTTCGATCGGGCCGGCTTCGAACAGCGCCAGCTCGTCGGCGGTGCTGATGTGCAGCACGTGCAGGCGGGTGCCGTGCCGGCGCGCCAGCGAGATCGCCAGTTCGGTGGATTTCTTGCAGGCCTCGCGCGAGCGGATGTCGGGATGGAAGCGGGCCGGGATGTCGTCGCCGTACTGTGCCTTGTAGCGCGCCAGTTCGGCGTCGATCATCGGCGTGTCTTCGCAGTGGGTGATGATCGGCGTCGGCACGTCGCGGAAGATCGCGTCGAGGGTGACCGGGTCGTCGACCAACATGTTGCCGGTCGAAGCGCCCATGAACACTTTCACACCGGGCGCCGTGCGCGGGTCCAGGGTCTGGATCGCGGCCAGGTTGTCGTTGCTGGCGCCCAGGTAGAAGCCGTAGTTGCCCCAGGCGCGACCGGCGGCGCGGCGGTATTTGTCCTCCAGCGCCTGCGCATCCAGGGTCGGGGGATTGGTGTTGGGCATGTCCATGAACGTGGTCAGGCCGCCGGCGACCGCCGCGGCCGACTCGGTCGCCATGTCGGCCTTGTACTCCAGGCCCGGTTCACGGAAGTGAACCTGGTCGTCGATCATGCCCGGCAGCAGGCGCCGGCCCCGGGCGTCGACCACGGTTTCGTTGCCGCGCGCGGCCAGGCCGCTGCCGATCTGGGCGATGCGGCCGTCCTCGATGCGCAGGTCGCCGTCGTACTCGCGTCCTTCGTTGACCAGGCGGGCGTTGACGATCAGTGTCGATGACATGAGTGCTTTCCAGGTTCCAGGGGCGGCACCGGATCGTGCCCGCCGGGGTGCAGGGGATGGCAGCGCGCGATGCGCCGGACCGTGAGCCAGCTGCCCTTGAGTGCGCCGAAGCGCTCGATGGCCTGCATCGAGTACGACGAGCAACTGGGATAGAAACGGCAGCGCTGGCCTAACATCGGACTGATCCAACGTTTGTAGCCATGAAGCAGGGCGATGAGCAGGCGGTCGATCACGTTTCCTTCATGCCGGCAACGGTAGGGACTAAGGCAGGGCCGGGGCGCTGGATAGACCCGCGGGCACTGCGTTTGGCCGGGTATTTCGCGCGGTTGCCGCGGGTGCCGCAGCAGGGTATAACAGCGCGCTTTCCCCAAACAAGGCAAGTGCAAGACGAAGGTCCGTGCGGCGTGGAAGCGAAGCCGCCAAGTTTGCTCGGACCGGGCGAAAACCGGCGTAATGTCGGATTTCACTTGCGGTCGTCGAACGCATGTGCATTTGATGACCGGGTGGGTCATGCTTGGCCCGCGAAGCTCCTGGACGGCGTCCAGGGGCGCCCTCAGGGAATAGAAGGACAAGCCGCTCGTGGCAGTGAAAAAACCTGCGAAGAAGGCCGCCAAGGCCGCCAAGAAGACCGTCAAGCCGGCCGCTAAGAAGGTGGCCAAACCCGTGGCCAAGCCTGCGCCGAAGAAGGCGGTCGCCAAGAAGCCTGCGGTCAAGACGCCCGCGGCCAAGAAGCCTGCGAGCAAGCCCGCGGCGACCAAGACGGCAGCAGTCAAGAAAGCCACGCCGAGCAAACCGGCGGCCAAGAAGGCCGCGCCCGCGAAGAAGACGGCGCCTGCCAAGGCTCCGGCCGCGAAGAAGCCGGCCGCCAAGCCGGCGGTTCCGGCGAAGAAGGCGGTGCCCGCACCGGCCAATAAATCCGCGGCAAGCAAGGACAGCGGAGCAAAGAAGCCCGAGCTTAAGAAAACTGAAGTGAAAAAGCCCGAAGCTGTGAAGCCCGCAGCCAAGCCTGCCGACAAGCAGCCCGCGTCGCCGCCGTCCTCCAAGGTCGCCCCGGCGCAGGTCGTCAGCATCTCCGACCAAAGCAAGAACACAGTGACCCAGACAGCATCCAGCAAAACTCCCGCGGGCAAGCCTGCGACAACCGCCGCCGCTCCGGCTCCGCGCCCGGCCGGCAAGGTCGCCGTGGCCGTGACCGCCAAGAGCCAACAAACCCCCGCCCCGAAAACCAAGGTCAAGGTCGTGCCCTACAAGAACGACCCCGCCACCGGTCGTCCGCTCGTGCCGGAAGGCTACAAGCCGGCGTCGGACGAGGAATACATGAGCCCGCTGCAGCTGGAGTACTTCCGCCAGCGTCTGTTGCAGTGGCGCACCGACCTGGTCGAAGAGTCGAAGCAGACCATCGAGAACCTCAAGGACGAAGTGCGCGATGTCGGCGACGAGGCCGAGCGCGCCACCCGCGAGACCGAAAACTCGCTCGAGCTTCGCACCCGCGACCGTTACCGCAAGCTGATCAGCAAAATCGACAGCACCCTCAAGCGCGTGGATTCCGGCGACTACGGTTTCTGCGTCGACACCGGCGAAGAAATCGGCCTGGAGCGCCTGGAGGCGCGCCTGACCGCCGAGCGCACCATCGACGCCCAGGAGCGTTGGGAACATCTGCAGAAGCAGATGGGCGACTGAACCGTCGCTTCGTCCCGCATCACGAAAGGCCCCGCGAAAGCGGGGCTTTTCGTTTGCGGCCGCGCCGCTACGATGCAGGCCGGGCCGGGCACGCTGTGCCGGATCGACCCCGGTACGACGCACCCACCACGAGTTGCCCAGGAGCGATGCACGATGCGCCCCACCTCCGAGATCCGCCGCGACCTGCTCGCCTTCGGGCCGGTCGACGACACCAATGTGGCGCGCTTCGACGCCTTGATCGCCGAGGCGTATCGCGCCGAGGACGAGGCCTTGATCCCTGTCTTGCTCGGCCTGCTCGACGACGATTGCGAATTCCATGAGGTGATCTTCGGCGTCGTTCACGCCGTCGAAAGCTTTGCCTCGGACCGGTATTTCGCTGCGCTGGCGCAAAACCTGGCGACGCTGCGGCAGCGGGCGCCGGAGTGGTGCGCCTTGTTGCACACCCGGATACTCAATTCGCCGCCGCACTTTGCCGGGTTGCTCGATGCGTTCGTTTCGCTGCAGGCGGCGGCGCGGGCGCAGGAGATCGCGATTCTCGACGAGATCGCCGCCGACCCGGACTACGCCGAGCGATGCCGGGCCGGCATGGAGCGCCTGCGCGGCATGTCGCCTGCGGCATCGCCGGCTTAGCCGCCGGCGGCTACCGGCACCCCGATGCGGTGATACCGTGTCCGTACCCGCACAACCCAGCCACCCTTCATGGACGATTTGCTGTTACTGGCCGCACCGGTGCTGATCATCGGCCTCAACCTCGTGCTGTGGCGGCTGTCCTACCGCTTCGACCGCGTGGCCGGCCCGGCCTTGTTCGTGCTCAACCTGCTGGTCGGTTCGCCCCTGATCGGAGTGGGCGTATGGCAGTTGGCCAATCTCGATGCCGAGCCCAGCGCCGCCGGCAGCTATGGCGACGTGCTGGTGGCGGTCGCGGCGGTGGCCTTGAACGGCCTGATCGCCCTGGTCGCCGCGATCGCGGCGGCCGTGCGCAAGCCGGCGCCGCGCGCCGACGCGGCGGAACATTCGGAAGCGGAGCGTCGCCGGGTCAGACTGCGCAGCGATTGATCCGGCCGCTGATCCGGCCGCGGCGCGGCCTCATTGCAGGTCGCGCAGGTCCAGCCGGCGCAGCTTCGGCGCCAGTTTCGCGGTCGCGCCGACCACCGCCAGGGTCATGCAGCCGCCGAAGATCACCGACGGCACCAGGCCCAACAGGCGCGCCGCCAGGCCCGATTCGAAGGCGCCGAGCTCGTTCGACGAGCCGATGAAGATGCCGTTGATCGACGAGACCCGGCCGCGCATTTCGTCGGGCGTGGACAACTGCAGGATGGTCGAGCGCAGCACCACCGAAACGCCGTCGCACATGCCCGACAGCATCAGCATCGCCGCCGACAGCCAGAACTGCCGCGACAGGGCGAAGCCGATGATGCACACGCCGAACCCGGCCACCGCGTACAGCAGCAAGCGGCCGGCGTTCTTCTGCGGCGGATGTTTCGCCAGCCACAGCCCGATCAGCACCGCGCCGGCGGCCGGCGCCGCGCGCAGCACGCCGAGGGCCTCCGGGCCGTAATGCAGGATGTCGTTGATGAAGGCCGGCAGCAGCGCCACCGCGCCGCCGAACAACACCGAGAACATGTCCAGCGCCTGCGCGCCGAGCACCACCTGATTATTGAAGACGAAGCGCAGGCCTTCGCCGATGCTCTTGAACACCGGCGCGCGTTCGGCCGGCGCCGGCGGTTCGGTCACGCGCAGGGAAATGATCGCGACCGCCGCGGCCAGGGCGAAACCGGCCGCGACCAGATACGCGGAGGTCTTGCCGCCCCAAGCCACCAGCGCGCCGCCCATCGCCGGGCCGAGCACCAGTCCGGTCTGCATGACCACGCTGCTGACGCCGGCGCCGCGCGCGTAGTGCTCGCGCTTGAGCACGCGCGCGAACAACGACATGTAGACCGGCGCCAGGAAGGCGCGGACCACGCCGTTGATGGCGATCGCCGCATAGATGGTCAAAGTGCCGAAACCGAACGCGCCGGTCGGCAGATGGCCGCTGGCGACGCCGGCCAGCATCAGCGTCGTCAACAACAAGCCGAGGCAGGCGAACAGGCCGAGCTTGCGCCGTGGCAGGTGATCGACCGCATAGCCTGCGAACAGGGCGAAGCAGAAGTAGGGGATGACCTCGGTCAGGCCGATCAGGCCGAGCGCGAGCGGGTCGTGGGTGATTTCGTAGACATGCCAGCCGACCGTGACCGCGACGATCTGGTACGACAGCATGCCCAGCAAGCGATACACCAGCAGGCCGACGAAGCCGGGGTTGCGCAGCAGTTGCGCGGCGCCTATCGCTGGAGCGGCGGAGGTTTGAACGGTAGTGGCAGCGTCGCGTGAGCCGGTGCCGACGGCAGCGGGGCGGTCGGCGTCGGTGCTCACAGCCGGCGTTGCGCCTGGTCGCGGACGAAGGCGAGCAAGGCCGCCAGGCCGTTGCTGCGGGTCGGCGAGAGGTGCTTGGCCAGGCCGATGTCGGCGATGTAGTCGGCCTGGGTGGCGACGATCTCGGTCGCGCTGCGACCCGAGTACACACGCAGGGCCAGGTAGATCAGGCCGGAGACGATGGCCGAGTCGCTGATCGCATGGAACACGAGCTTGTCGGCGTCGCCTTCGACCACGATCCAGACCATCGACTGGCAACCGAGCAGGCGATGCTGTTCGGTCTTCCACTCGTCCGGCAGGTCGGGCAGCTTGCGGCCGAGGTCGATCAGGTACTGGTAACGCTCGGACCAGTCGCCGAAGAAGGCGAATTCTTCGCGGATCGCGGCCTGCGCTTGCGCGGCGGTGGGTTCGAGCGGGAAGGGACTGACTATCATCGATTCATCACGGTAGGCGGCCGTCCCTGGCGCGGTATTCGGGGCGTGCGCCGCGGCCGTTGCCGGCCGGGCGTGCACAAGCGCAGCGGTGGTCGCCGCGACCGGCCTCAGGCCGGCTGGGTGGCGCGCTTCCTGACCCAGCGCACGCCGGCCGGCGTGTCCTCGAGCAGGATGCCTTCGCCGGCGAGTTGGTCGCGGATCGCGTCGGCGCGGGCGAAATCGCGCGCTTTCTTGGCCGCGTTGCGCTCGTCGACCAGGTCCTGGATGCGGGCGTCGTCGTCGGCATCGACCGCGCCGACGAACCACGCCGCCGGGTCTTGCTGCAGCAGGCCCAGGGCCAGGCCGGCGCCGAGCAGGTCGCGCTTGAGCTGAGCCTGTTCGGCCGGGTCGGTGGCCTTGCGCGCTTCGCCGGCGATGCGCGCCAGTTCGGCCAGCGCCTGCGGGGTGTTGAGGTCGTCCTCGAGCGCGGCCTCGATGCTGGCCGGGATCGCAACGGCGCCGGCGTCGACCTCGGCCAGCTCGCGCAAGGTGCCGTACAGACGGTCCAGGGTGCGCGCGCTTTGTTCGATCAGGCCCGGCGACCATTCCAGCGGCTGGCGGTAGTGCGCCGACAGCAGGGCATAGCGCAGCGCTTCGGCCGGATGCTTGCCGAGCAGGTCGCGCACGGTCTCGATGTTGCCCTTCGACTTGGCCATCTTGCCGCCGTCGAAATTGAGCATGCCGTTGTGCAGCCAGAAGCGGGCGAAGGTCTTGCCGCCGTGGGCGCATTCGCTCTGGGCGATTTCGTTCTCGTGGTGCGGAAACACCAGGTCGACGCCGCCGGCATGGATGTCGATGGTTTCGCCCAGGTGCGCGGCGGCCATCGCCGAGCACTCGATATGCCAGCCCGGGCGGCCTCGGCCCCAGGGCGAGTCCCAGCCCGGCAGGTCGCCGGTCGAGGGCTTCCACAAGACGAAGTCGCCGGCGTCGCGCTTGTACGGCGCGACCTCGATGCGGGCGCCGGCGCGCATGTCGTCGATGTCGCGGCGCGAAAGCTTGCCGTAGCCGTCGTAGGTCTCGATCGAGAACAGCACGTGGCCTTCGGCGGCGTAGGCGTGACCGTTTTCGATCAGGCGCTCGATCATCGTCACGATTTCGCCGATGTGCGCGGTCGCGGCCGGCTCGATCTCAGGCAGGCGCACGCCGAGGCCGGACATGTCCTCGCGGTAGGCGGCGGCGAAGCGGTCGGTGATGGTCGAGATCGGCACGCCCTGTTCGGCGGCCGCGGCGTTGATCTTGTCGTCGACGTCGGTGATGTTGCGCGCGTAGGCCAGCACGCCGTAGCGACGGCGCAGCAGGTCGGCGAGCACGCCGAACACGACCGGGCCGCGGGCGTTGCCGATATGCGCGAAGTTGTAGACCGTGGGGCCGCAGACGTACATCGTCGGGCGTGCCGGATCCAGCGGGACGAAGGCTTCGACCTGTCGCGACAGGCTGTTGTAGAGATGCAGGCTCATGGAGATACGGCTTGGGGTCGGTTCATTCTAACGGCCGATGACCCTCGCGGTGCGCGCCGCGGCGATCCGGGCCGGCGATGCGGCCGATCCGCTTCGCGGTTCGACGCGGCGGTGCCGGTGCGAACGGCGGGCAAGTGGCAGGGGCAGGGCGAGGATTCGGGCGCGACGGCGCGGGCCCGGTGCGCAATCCGGCCGGCTTCCGGCCTCCGAAGCGGCGCCGGCACCGCGCCGAGAGCTCGCAGGCTCAAGGTCTAAAGGCGGGATTCAGGCCGTGAGCGGACACTGCTCTTACACTTTGTTTACGAATCCCACTCCGCGAGCCCGATGAACCGAACCGTCCTGCAGGCTTCGATCCTGGTGCTCGCCAGCGCCCTGGCTGGCCTGTGGACGATCCCGGCGGCGGCCCAGCACACGGTCATCCAGGCCGAAAACGTGCGATTCGACTACGCCCAGGTGCTGAAGGTGACGCCGGTCTACCAGACCCTGCGCGCCACCACGGTCGAGCAGCAGTGCGAGCCGGAGCCGCCCACCCCCGAGGATTCGCGCCTGTCGCGGGTAGTCGGCGCGGTCCGCGAAGCCCTCGGCCGCGAGCGCAATCCCAAGCCCAGCACCGGCGACAACTGCAAGCCGGTGCCGGTCGAGCGCGAGTTCCGCCGCCCGATCGCCTACGACGTCGACTACGTCTACAAGGGCAGCCGGTTCCGCTCGCGCCTGCCCGAAGACCCCGGCAACAAGCTGCGGATCCGGGTCGCGGTGACCCCGATCATCACCCCGATCAGCACTTCGCGCTGATCCCGACCGGCCTGGAGCGGGCCTGACCTGGCTTGGCCGGCTTGCGCCCCGGGCCTGCCCATGCGAGCATTCGCGGCCTCATGAACCCGAACTACGCCGACGCCGACATCCTGACCTCCGCCTACATGGCGGCGGGCATGACCTCGCGCGCGCGTCGACCGTTGCCCTGCCAATCAGCTGGGTGACGGCGCTCGCCGTCGTTCGTGTAACAAGCACCACACACGAAAAGCCCAGCCTTAGCGCTGGGCTTTTTTGTTTTTCGGGTCGGGAATCGGGAATGGGGAATCGGGAATGGCAGAGCAGTACGCCGTTATCCGTCTCCTCTCGCGACTGCCGGCCACAGCGCAACCGCTCTAACCGATTCCTCATTCCCGATTCCCCATTCTCGAGCTGACCAATGAAGCATTTCCTCAACACCCAGGACTGGTCGCGCGCCGACCTCGATGCGCTGCTGGCGCAGGCCGCCGCGTTCAAGCGCAGCAAGCTCGGCGACCACCTCAAGGGCAAGTCGATCGCGCTGGTGTTCTTCAATCCGTCGATGCGCACGCGCACCAGCTTCGAGCTCGGCGCGTTCCAGCTCGGAGGCCATGCCGTGGTCCTGCAGCCCGGCAAGGACGCCTGGCCGATCGAGTTCGAGCTGGGCACGGTGATGGACGGCGACACCGAGGAGCACATCGCCGAAGTGGCCAAGGTGCTCGGCCGCTACGTCGACCTGATCGGCGTGCGCGCGTTCCCGAAGTTCGTCGACTGGGCCAACGACCGCCAGGACAAGGTGTTGGCGAGCTTCGCCAAGTACTCGCCGGTGCCGGTCATCAACATGGAAACCATCACCCATCCCTGCCAGGAGCTCGCCCACGCGCTGGCCCTGCAGGAGCACTTCGGCACCAGCGACCTGCGCGGCAAGAAGTACGTGCTGACCTGGACCTATCACCCCAAGCCGCTCAACACCGCGGTCGCCAACTCGGCCCTGACCATCGCCACACGCATGGGCATGGACGTGACCCTGCTGTGCCCGACCCCGGAGTACGTGCTCGACGAGCGCTACATGGGCTGGGCCGAGCAGAACGTGGCCGAAAGCGGCGGTTCGCTGCAGGTCAGCCACGACATCGAAAGCGCCTACCGCGGCGCCGACGTGGTCTACGCCAAGAGCTGGGGCGCACTGCCGTACTTCGGCAACTGGGGCCCGGAAAAGCCCATCCGCGACCAGTACCAGCACTTCATCGTCGACGAAGCCAAGATGGCGCTGACCAACAACGGCGTCTTCAGCCACTGCCTGCCGCTGCGCCGCAACGTCAAGGCCACCGACGCGGTGATGGATTCGCCGCAGTGCATCGCCATCGACGAAGCCGAAAACCGCCTGCACGTGCAGAAGGCGATCATGGCCGCCCTGATCTAGGAGTGAGTGGAGAGGAGTGAGGAGTGAGCAGGGCTCCTGCTCGCTCGTCCTCCCTCCCGCGCTCCCGCTCTTGCTCACTCCTCACTCCTTTTCCTTTTCACTCACTTCTCTCCCCGGAAACCCCCATGACTGATCGCAATATCGTGCTGGCCTTCTCCGGCGGCCTCGACACCAGCTTCTGCGTGCCTTACCTGCAGGAGCGCGGCTGGGCCGTGCACACCGTGTTCGCCGACACCGGCGGCGTCGATGCCGAAGAGCGCGCTTTCATCGAGCAGCGCGCGGCCGAACTCGGCGTCGCCAGCCACGTCACCGTCGACGGCGGCCCGGCGATCTGGTCGGGCTTCGTCAAGCCCTTCGTCTGGGCCGGCGAGGGCTACCAGGGCCAGTACCCGCTGCTGGTGTCGGACCGTTACCTGATCGTCGAGGCCGCGCTCGCGCGCGCCGCCGAGCTGGGCTGCAAGGTCATCGCCCACGGTTGCACCGGCATGGGCAACGACCAGGTGCGTTTCGACCTGGCGGTGAAGGCGCTCGGCGATTACGAGATCGTCGCGCCGATCCGCGAAATCCAGAAAGAACACACCGAAGTGCGCGCCTACGAGCAGAAGTACCTGGAAGAGCGCGGCTTCGGCGTGCGCGCCAAGCAGAAGGCCTACACGATCAACGAGAACCTGCTCGGCCTGACCATGTCCGGCGGCGAGATCGACCGCTGGCAGGCGCCGGGCGAGGGCGCGGTGGGCTGGTGCAAGCCGCGTGCGGAATGGCCGAGCGAAACCTTGTCGGTGAAGTTGACGTTCAAAAACGGTGAGGCTGTCGCACTGAACGGAGAGGCCACCGCAGGCCATGTTTTGCTCGCTAAGCTCAACGGGCTTTTTGCGCCCTATGGCGTTGGCCGCGGCCTGTATACCGGCGACACCACCATCGGCCTCAAGGGCCGGATCATTTTCGAGGCGCCGGGCCTGATCGCGCTGTTGACCGCGCATCGCGCGCTGGAAGAGGCGGTGCTGAGCAAGCAGCAGAACCGTTTCAAGCCGGACGTGGCGCGCAAGTGGGTCGAACTGGTCTATGAAGGCTTCTTCCACGACCCGCTGAAGACCGATCTCGAAGCCTTCCTGGCCAGCTCGCAGAGCACGGTCAACGGCGAAGTGGTGCTGGAAACCTCGGGCGGCGTGGTCAACGCGGTGGCGATCAACTCGGCGCACATCCTCAACGCCAAGGGCGCGACCTACGCCCAGGCCGCCGACTGGGGCGTGGCCGAGGCCGAGGGCTTCATCAAGTTGTTCGGTATGAGCAGCACGCTGTGGGCGGAGATCAACCGCAAGGGCTGATGCTCTTGCCAGGAGTGAGTGGAGAGGAGTGAGGAGTGAGCGAAAGCGAACTTAACCTCTCCTCACTTCTCACTTCTCACTTCTCACTCCTCACTCCTCACTCCTCACTCCTCGTCCGCCACCCAAGCGAAAGACTCGAGCCCAATCATGCTCCCCGAAGTCCTGAAGCACCTGCAGGCCCTGGTGTCCTTCGACACCCGCAATCCGCCGCGCGAGATCGGCACCGGCGGCATCTTCGATTACTTGCGCAGTCAGCTCGACGGCTTCCGTATCGAAGTCGTCGATCACGGCGCCGGGGCGGTGTCGATGCTGGCCGTGCGCGGGCAACCGCGGCGTCTGTTCAACGTCCATCTCGACACGGTGCCGTCGTCGCAGGCCTGGAGCGCCGATCCGCATACCTTGCGTGTCACCGAGGACCGTGCGATCGGCCTGGGCGCCTGCGACATCAAGGGCGCGGCCGCCGGTCTGCTCGCGGCCGCCGCGACGACGAGGGGTGATGCCGCGTTCTTGTTCAGCACCGACGAAGAAGCCAACGACCCGCGCTGCATCGCCGGTTTCCTCGCCACCGATCACGGTTTCGACGAAGCCATCATCGCCGAGCCGACGATGTGCGAAGCGGTGCTCGCCCATCGCGGCATCAGCTCGGTGCTGCTGAAGTTCCGCGGCGTCGCCGGCCACGCTTCCGGTGCGAACGCGATGCAGACCAGCGCCTTGCACCAGGCGATCCGCTGGGGCGGCAAGGCCCTGGACTTCGTCGAGTCGCAGTCGCACCAGCGCTTCGGCGGCCTGACCGGCCTACGCTTCAACATCGGCCGGGTCGAAGGCGGCATCAAGGCCAATATGATCGCGCCGAGCGCCGAGCTGCGCTTCGGCTTCCGGCCGTTGCCGTCGCAATCGATCGACGGCCTGCACGAGGGCTTCCGCGGCATGGCCGACGCCAGCGCCATCGAGAGTTACGAAGAAACCTTCCGCGGCCCCTCGCTGCCGGCCGGCGACGTCGCCACCGCCGAGCAACGGCGCCTGGAAGCGCGCGACCTTGCCGACGCACTCGACCTGCCGATCGGCAACGCGGTGGATTTCTGGACCGAGGCCTCGCTGTTCTCGGCCGGCGGTCTGACCGCGATGGTGTACGGCCCCGGCGACATCGCCCAGGCCCACACCGCCGACGAGTGGGTCGCCCTGGAACAACTGCAACGTTACGCCGACAGCGTCGCCCGCATCATGGACAACAACGCGCAATGAGCATTTCGATGGACGCCCACCTGCAAACGCGACAGACCATCGTGCGCCTGCTTTCGAGCATGGCCAGCGCGAAGGAGATCTCGCAGTACCTCAAACGTTTTTCCCAGCTCGACGCCAAGCGCTTCGCCGTGGTCAAGGTCGGCGGCGCGGTGTTGCGCGACGATCTCACCGCGCTGACCTCGTCGCTGGCCTTCCTGCAGGACGTCGGCCTGACCCCGATCGTGATCCACGGCGCCGGCCCGCAGCTCGACACCGAACTGGCCGCGGCCGGCATCGAGAAGCAGACCGTCAACGGCCTGCGCGTGACCTCGCCGGAAGCGCTGGCGATCGTGCGCCGCGTGTTCCAGGCGCAGAACCTCAAGCTGGTCGAAGCCTTGCAGACCGGCGACGCGCGCGCGACTTCGATCATCTCCGGCGTGTTCGAGGCCGACTACCTCGACCGCGACACCTATGGCCTGGTCGGCGAAGTGCGCGCGATCAATCTGGCGCCGATCGAAGCCAGCCTGCAGGCCGGCTCGATCCCGGTGATCGCCAGCCTCGGCGAAACCGCCGGCGGCCAGATCCTCAACGTCAACGCCGATTTCGCCGCCAACGAGCTGGTGCAGGTGCTGCAGCCGTACAAGATCGTGTTCCTGACCGGCACCGGCGGCCTGCTCGACGACAACGGCCGGGTCATCGACTCGATCAATCTGTCGACCGAGTACGAGCACCTGATCCAGCAGCCGTGGATCAACGGCGGCATGCGGGTCAAGATCGAGCAGATCAAGGATTTGCTCGACAAATTGCCGCTGACTTCGTCGGTGTCGATCACCAAACCGGCCGAACTGGCCAAGGAACTGTTCACCCACAAGGGTTCGGGCACCCTGGTGCGGCGTGGCGAGCGCGTGCTGCAGGCCGAGCGTTGGGACCAGCTCGACCTGGTGCGGTTGCGCAGCCTGATCGAGTCCGCGTTCGGGCGCAAACTGGTCGGCGACTACTTCGAGCGCACCACGCTCAAGCGCGCCTACGTCAGCGAGAACTACCGCGCCGCGGTGATCCTGATCGACGGCGGCGGCCACACCTATCTGGATAAGTTCGCCGTGCTCGACGACGCCCAGGGCGAAGGCCTCGGCCGCGCCGTGTGGCAGGTCATGCGCGAACAGAACCCGAGCCTGTTCTGGCGCTCGCGCCACGGCAACCCGGTCAATCCGTTCTATTACGCCGAGTCCGACGGCTGCTACAAGCAGGAGAAGTGGAAGGTGTTCTGGTACGGCATGAACGGTTTCGACGAAATCGCCGAATGCGTGGCGTTCTCTTCCGAGCGCGACCCGACCCTGCAGGACTGAACCCATGAGCGAGGACCACACCGCCGCCGCCTGGCGTAGGACGATCCGTTTGAGCGGCGAGCACGTGACGCTCGAACCGCTGAGCTACGCGCATGCCGACGGCCTGCGCACGGCCCTGGCCGACGGCGAACTGGCGCGCGCCTGGTACACCAACGTGCCTGCGCCCGAAGCCGTCGAGGCCTATGTCGATGCGGCCCTGGCGATGCAGGGCAAGGGCACGGCCTGGGCCTATGCGGTGCTCGATGCGGCCGGCGAGGTGGTCGGCAGCACCCGTTACTACGACATGGACGCGAGCGTGCCGCGGGTGCAGATCGGTTACACCTTCTACGCGCCGCGCGTGCAGCGCACCGGCCTGAACACCGAAGCCAAACTGCTGCTGCTCGGGCATGCCTTCGAGTCGCTGGACTGCATCGCGGTGGGCTTCGAGACCAGTTGGTTCAACCTGGCTTCGCGCACCGCGATCGCCCGCCTCGGCGCCAAGCAGGACGGCGTGCTGCGCAATCATCGCCGCCATGCCGACGGCAGCCGCCGCGACACCGTCGCGTTCTCGATCATCGACAACGAGTGGCCGGCGGTGAAACGCAATCTGCAGTACAAGCTCGAACAGCACGCTTCCGGAGGCAAGACCCATGGCTAAGACCCTAGGCATCGTCGGCGCGCGCGGCCATGTCGGCGCCGACCTGATCCGGCTGATCGCCGCGCATCCGCAGTTCGAGCTGGCCTTCGTGTCCTCGCGCGAGCTGGTCGGGCAACCGGTCGCCGACCACATTCCCGAATACGCCGCGAAAGGCGGCGAGCTGCGCTACAGCTCGCCGAGCCATGAGGAACTGCCCAGCCTGGGTGCCGACGCGATCGTGCTGGCCCTGCCGAACGGCAAGGCCGCGCAGTGCGTCGCCGCCTTCGACGCGGTCGGCGCCGAACCGGTGCTGATCGACTTGTCGGCGGATTACCGCTTCGACGACCACTGGTACTACGGCCTGCCGGAGCTGACCCGCGGCCAGTACCACGGCCAGCGCCGGATCAGCAATCCGGGTTGCTACGCCAGCGCGATGCAGTTGGCGATCGCGCCGTTGCTCAATGTGCTGGAAGGCCCGGTGCAGTGCTTCGGCGTGTCGGGTTATTCCGGTGCGGGCACTTCGCCGTCGGACAAGAACGACCCCGACAAGCTGCGCGACAACCTGATGCCGTACGCACTGACCGGGCACATGCACGAGCGCGAAGTCACCCGTCACCTGGGCCACCCGGTCGAGTTCATGCCGCACGTGGCCGCGCATTTCCGCGGCCTGACCATCACCTCCAACCTGCATCTGTCGCGCCGCTTCGAGCGCGAGGAACTGGTCGAGCACTACCACCGCCATTACGACGGCGAGCCGATGGTGCGGGTGCAGGAAGAGGCGCCGTGGGTCAGCGCGATCGCCGGCAAGCACCACGTCGACATCGGCGGCTTCAGCATGTCCGAGGACGGCCGCCGCGTGGTGGTGGTATCGACCCTGGACAACCTGCTCAAGGGCGCGGCGACGCAGGCTTTGCAGAACCTCAACCTGGCATTCGGTTTCGACGAGCTGGCCGGCATCGAAGTGGAGTCGCGACCGCAACCGTAACCCCAAGCCGTTCCCCCCTTTGGAAAAGGGGGGCAGGGGGGATTTGCTGTTGCCGTTGTTTTTGTCGTTGGTCGAGCAAGAGCAAATCCCCCCTAACCCCCCTTTTCCAAAGGGGGGGAGCGGGACGGTAAGTAGGTTGGTGGTCGGTGAGTCGTTCGAAACCCAGGAGTAGGTCGCCATGCGTCTGTCGCGTTACCTGTTGCCGACATTGAAGGAAAACCCCGCCGACGCGCAGATCGCTTCGCATCGCTTGATGCTGCGCGCAGGGCTGATCCGCCAGGAAGCCGCCGGCATCTATTCCTGGTTGCCGGCCGGTCTGCGGGTGTTGCGCAAGATCGAGGCCATCGTCCGCGACGAGATGAACCGCGCCGGTGCGCTCGAACTGCTGATGCCGACCCTGCAACTGGCCGACCTGTGGCGCGAGAGCGGCCGCTACGACGCCTACGGCCCGGAGATGCTGCGCATCAAGGACAGGCACGAGCGCGAGCTGCTGTACGGGCCGACCAACGAGGACATGATCACCGCGATCTTCCGCGCCAACGTGCGGTCCTACCGCGCGCTGCCGATGAACCTGTACCACGTGCAGTGGAAGTTCCGCGACGAGCAACGGCCGCGCTTCGGGGTCATGCGCGGGCGCGAGTTCTTGATGAAGGACGCCTATTCCTTCGACTTGGACGAAGCCGCGGCGCGCCGCTCGTACCGGCGCATGTTCGTCGCCTATCTGCGCATCTTCGCCCGCATGGGCATCCGCGCGATCCCGATGCGCGCCGAGACCGGCCCGATCGGCGGCGATCTCTCGCACGAGTTCCTGGTGCTGGCGCAGACCGGCGAGTCGGCGGTGTATTGCGACCGCGCCGTGCTCGATCTGCCGATTCCCGGCGACGACACCGATTACGAAGGCGACCTGGAACCGATCGTGCAGGCCTGGACCGCGCGTTACGCCGCCACCGAGGACGTCCACGACATCGAGCGCTTCGAGCGCGAGGTGCCGTCCGAACAGCGCGTGCAGACCCGCGGCATCGAGGTCGGGCAGGTGTTCTACTTCGGCACCAAATACTCGGCACCGATGAAGGCGCTGGTGACCACGCCCGAGGGCGACGAGCGGCCGATCCACGGCGGCTCCTACGGCATCGGCGTGTCGCGCCTGCTCGGCGCGATCATCGAGGCCGGCCACGACGACAGCGGCATCGTCTGGCCCGATGCGGTCGCACCGTTCCGCGTCGGCCTGGTCAATCTCGATCCGGCCGATGCGCAAGTAGAGGCCGCCTGCGTCGAACTGCAAGCGCAGCTCGAAGCGCGCGGCATCGACGTATTGCACGACGACACCCCAGAACGCGCCGGGGTCAAGTTCGCGCGCATGGACCTGCTCGGCCTGCCTTGGCAGGTCGTGGTGGGCCGGCGCGGACTGGATCGCGGTATCGTCGAACTCAAGCGCCGCGCCAGCGGCGAACGCAGCGAACTGACGCCGGCCGACGTGCCGGCGCGGATCGAAGCGAGGAACGAGTGAACAGGAGAGAGTAACGAGTAAAGCGTTGCTTGCAGTTCCCAGTTCCTGGTTCCTCGCTCCTCATTTCTCACTCCTCACTCCTCACTCCTCACCCCCACACCAACCTCCAGCCCCCCCCGCGAGCCGCCCCCATGTCCGATCTGCTTTGGCAAAAACCCGGCGTCAAGGTCGACGCGCGCATCCAGAACTTCCTCGCCGGCGCGGACGTGATCCTCGACCGCGAATTCTTCCTGTTCGACATCCAGGCCAGCGCCGCGCATGCGCAGGGCCTGCAGCAGATCGGCATCCTCAACGCCGACGAGCTGGCCGGCCTGACTCGCGAACTCGACGTGCTGGCCGAGGACTTCCGTGCCGGCCGCTTCGTCCTCGACGAACGTTTCGAGGACGGCCATTCGGCGATCGAAGGCCGTTTGATCGAACGCCTCGGCGATGCCGGCCGCAAGATCCACACCGGCCGCAGCCGCAACGACCAGATCCTGGTCGCGACCCGGCTCTGGCTCAAGGATCGCCTGTCGCATCTGTACGCGCTCTGCCGCGAGACCGCCGAGGTCGCCTTGGCCCGCGCCGAAGCCGAAGCGCAGTTGCCGTTGCCGGGCTATACCCATCTGCAGCGCGCGGTGGTGTCCTCGGCCGGCATGTGGTGGGGCGCCTGGGCCGAAGGCTTCATCGACAACGCCGTGCGCGCGCAGCAGACCCTCGATTGGGTCGACGCCAATCCGCTCGGCAGCGCCGCCGGTTACGGCGTCAACCTGCCGCTGGCGCGCGACCACACCACCACGGCGCTCGGCTTCGGCCGCCTGCAGGTGTCGGCGGCGTATGCGCAGCTCTCGCGCGGCAAGTTCGAGCTCGGCGCGATCGACGCCTTGTCGACCGCGGTGCTCGACCTGCGCCGCCTGGCCTGGGACCTGAGCCTGTTCACCACCGCCGAGTTCGCCTTCGTCGCGCTGCCGGCCGAGTACACCACCGGCAGCTCGATCATGCCGAACAAGCGCAACCCGGACGTGATCGAGTTGATGCGCGCGAGCTACGCCAGCGTCGCCGCCGCACGCTCGGAGATCGAGCATCTGCTGTCGTTGCCGTCCGGCTATCACCGCGACCTGCAGTTCTCCAAGGGCGCGATCTTCCACGCCTTCGGCCGCGGCCTGGCCGCGCTCGAACTGCTGCCGGATCTGCTGCGCAATCTGGAGTGGAAGCCCGACAACTTGCGCGCGGCGCTCGACCCGTCGATGTACGCGACCGACCTCGCCGTCGACCTGGCTCGTCAAGGCGTGCCGTTCCGCGACGCCTACAAGCAGGCGGCCGATCCGGCGCGCTGGGCCGAAGGCGATCCCGAAGCGAGTCTGGCCGCGCGCGTGTCACCCGGAGCGTCCGCCGACCTGCGCCTGGACGTGCTGCGTCGCAGATTGGAAGACCTGGACGCGCAATGATTAAGGCCCGCCTGCATCGCCGGGCTGTGGTGCAGGTTATTTCATGAGCCGCAATTAAAGGACTAAGACTATGCCAGGATTCGAACCCAACTACGGGCGGTTCTCTATCGCTACGTTTCTCAAGTCGGCTGCCATCACGGCGGTCGCACTGATGCCCGCATACGCGATGGCACAAAGCGGTGACCTCGTCGTGACTGATGCCCATGCCTCATCCGAGTTATGGCCAGCGAGTCGCCTCGGCGATGGGGATGCCAACACGGTCTGGAGCAGTTCGCTGCATGCAGACGCCGCCCATCAAGAATGGATTGCTTATTGGTTCGGAGGTTTCTACGACATCAACTACGTCAAGTTCAGGCCGCGCCATACCCAGACGGCCTTGGGCTTTCCGACCGACTTTAAGCTGTACTGGTCGGATGGCAGCACCTGGCAGTTTGCGTCTAGCTATAGCGACTTCCCGGTGACAAACCAGGACGGTTGGATTGTTCTACCTTTACCGTCGAAAGTTCGAGCGAACGGCATCCATGTCGTGGCCGAGTCGCTCGGAACCGACGGCGTTGGCAATTATGTCTTCCAGATGGGCGAGGCGACAGCAGGGTACGACAGCGGATTCGAGGGGTTACGCTATCTCGGCAATAACGGAGCGTCCCACGTAAACGAAATTCGCAACGTCGGCTCTGGTGCTTACGATCCCGCCAAGCTGGGTAACTGGAATTTTGATATCCGTCGGCCCTTCATTGCGCCAAAGCCGGGCGGGGATGCAAACATTTACGCACCTTCGGTGGTCAAAAACGGCGGCACTTGGAATATCTATTTTGGCGGCTGGGACGGTACAACAGATCGGCACGACCGCATCTCCATAGTTACCACCGAAGACTTCGATACGCTTTCGCCGCATGAGAAGATGATTGATAGCGGGAGCTACCTACACGTCAACAATCCGTCCGCATTGCGGATTGGCGAAGGACTGTGGCGAATGTGCTACACCTCGATAAAGGACGTCAATTCGTTGAACAGGACGATGTGCGTGCCTTCGACCAACGGTGTCAACTGGTCGCCCAGTCAAGCGTCGGCGACGGCATTGATCGGGATGAGTGGCTATCCTGGTTGGACTAATGCCGATGTCAACGGCGGCAACGTGCTCTATCATGCCGATGGTACGTATTTGTTGTACTTCGTCGATTTCAAGAATTTTTCGGGGGTGCCGTACGCGGCCAGTACCGACGGTAAGAACTTTTACTACCAGGGCAAAGCGTCAGCCGATAACTTGGTCATTAATGACTTCAAATCATTCGGCAATGGGCCTGCCAAGCAGTATCTGGCCGGTTTTCATTTGAATAACGACCGGATATGGTACAGCGCGGGGCAAAGCGTCAGTCAGTTCGCGCCGGCGAAGACACTGTTTACTCATTACGATCAAGCTGACCGCTACATCACCTCGGTGGGGTTCGTCAGCGACGGATCGCGTCTGTATGGCGCGTTGTATGGTGCTGGCGCTAGCGGAACCTTGGCGGAAAACAGAATCTTTGCTGCATGGCTGCAAAAGAAAGTCATCTTTGAAAGCGAACGAACCCGCTGGGGTGATATCGAGAGTGCGCGCGGCCCCGACAAGATCGTTTTGCACATGTCCAACTCGGTCGAAACCGGCCGGTACTCGATTTATGACACGGACGGAACGACATTGCTGTATCGCAGCCCGGTCATGACCATCCGTTCCGGCGATATCTGGCAGTTTGCAGGTAACTGATCCATCTCAGGGAACTGAAGTGAGTTCATCGGACTTTCCCGCGCAATTGTTGCCGAACTGGCGTCGCGCTGTGCTCAAGGTCGGCAGCAGTCTGCTGGCCGGTTTCGCCGACCAGGCCGGCGGCGGGCTCGACCCGCGCTATGCGGCCGGGCTGGCGCGCTTCATCGCCGAAGCGCGCGCGCAACAACGCGAAGTGGTGCTGGTGTCGTCCGGCGCAGTCGCCGCCGGGCGCAGCCGCATCGAGGCCGGCGGCAACGGCCTGGTATTGCGGCAGGCCTTGGCCTCGCTGGGCCAGGCTTCGCTGATCGCATTCTGGCAGGGCCTGTCGCCGGTACCGGTGGCGCAGGTGCTGTTGAGCCACGACGACCTGCGCAACCGCCGCCGCTATCTCAATGCGCGCGCTTCGTTGCGCGAGCTGCTGCGGCTCGGCGCCTTGCCGGTCATCAACGAGAACGACACCGTCGCCGTCGACGAATTGAAACTCGGCGACAACGACAACCTCGCTGCTGCGGTCGCGTCGCTAGTCGATGCCGACCTGCTGCTGATCGCGACCGACATCGGCGGCCTCTATAGCGGCCATCCGCAGCGCGATCCGACGGCGCGGCCGATTGCGCAGGTCGCCGTGGTCACGCCGGAACTGCTCGACGCCGCCAGCGGCGGCGCCGGCACGCTCGGCACCGGCGGCATGCGCACCAAGCTCGAAGCCGCGGCCAAGGCCGCCACCGCCGGCATCGCCACTGCCTTGTTCTGCGGCCGCGATGCCGAAGTGGTCGCCGCGCTCGGCGAAGGCCGCTTGCACGGCACCCTGGTGGCGGCACGCAGCGACCGTCTGCGTGCGCGCAAGCAGTGGCTGCGGCATGCGCCGGCCAGCGGTTGCCTGCGCATCGATGCCGGCGCGGCGACGGCCCTGCATGATCGCGGCGCCTCGTTGTTGCCGGGCGGAGTGGTCGCGGCCGAAGGCGAGTTCCGCCGCGGCGACGTGGTCGAGCTGCGCAGCGTCGGCGATGCCGCCGCGGTGCTCGGGCGCGGCCTGGTCCAGTACAACGCCGGCGAGGTGCGCCGGATCGCCGGCCGCCACAGCCGCGATATCGAGGCGCTGATCGGTTTCCGCTACGGCGAATCGGTAGTGCATCGCGACGACCTGGTGCTGCTCGATCGCGCCAGCGCGCCGTCCCAGAGTTCCAATGGCGACGCCGGTCCCGGCGCCGTCACCGAGTTGCCCAAGGAAGTCTTGCCATGAGCGGTTATGTCCGGGCCCTGGCCCAACAGGCGCGCGACGCCTCCGTCGTCCTCGCCGCGCTCGACGGCGACGCGCGCCGCCGCCTGATCGAGGCGATGGCGGCGCAGCTCGACGCTTCCAGCGAGCGCATTCTCAGCGCGAATGCCGAAGACCTCGGCCGCGGCGAAGCGGCCGGCCTGAGCGCGGCGATGCTAGACCGCCTGCGCCTCGACCCGTCGCGCCTGGCCGCGATCGCCGCTGCGTTGCGCGAAGTGGCGGCGCAGGCCGACCCGCTCGGCGAAGTCACTCGTCGCGAAACCCGGCCGAATGGCCTGGTGATCGAACGCCAGCGAGTGCCGCTGGGCTTGATCGCGATGATCTACGAGGCGCGCCCCAACGTCACCGCCGATGCCGCCGCGCTGTGCCTGAAAGCCGGCAACGCGGTGCTGCTGCGCGGCGGGTCGGAAGCGCGCGCCAGCAATGCCGCGATTGCCGCCTGCCTGCATGCGGCACTGCGCGAGCAGGGCTTGCCGGCCGCGGCGGTATCGTTGATCGAAGACCCGGCGCGCGAGCATGTGCTCGAACTGCTGCAACTGT
This sequence comes from Lysobacter sp. ESA13C, assembly GCF_019970005.1. Taxonomy (NCBI): domain Bacteria; kingdom Pseudomonadati; phylum Pseudomonadota; class Gammaproteobacteria; order Lysobacterales; family Lysobacteraceae; genus Lysobacter; species Lysobacter sp. ESA13C. Next base: position 259,881 of record NZ_JAHXYK010000006.1, read on the forward strand.
CGGACCTGGTCGACCTGGCGATTCCGCGCGGCGGCGAGGGGCTGATCCGTTTCGTCGCCGAACACGCCCGCGTGCCGGTCATCAAGCACTACAAGGGCGTGTGCCATCTCTACGTCGACCGCGCCGCCGACCTCGACCTCGCGCTCGGCCTGCTGATCGACGGCAAGGCCTCGCGTCCTGGCGTCTGCAATGCACTGGAAACGCTGCTGGTGCATGGCGACATCGCTGCTGATTTCGTCCCGCGCGCGCTCGCCGCGCTGGCGGGGCGTGGCGTGCAGGTGCGCGGTTGTGAGCGCACGCGTGCGTTGGCCGCGAACCTGCCGGCCGGCACGGTACAGCCCGCCGACGAGGGCGACTACGCCGCCGAATACCTCGACCTGATCATCGCCGCGAAAGTGGTCGATGGGCTGGACGAAGCGCTCGCGCACATCGCCCGCTTCGGCTCCGACCACACCGAAGTCATCGCGACCGAAGACGCCGCCACCGCCGAGGCGTTCGTCCGCGGCACCCGCAGTTCGGCGGTGATGGTCAACGCCTCCTCGCGCTTCAACGACGGCGGCCAGCTCGGTCTGGGCGCGGAGATCGGCATCTCGACCACGCGCCTGCACGCCTACGGCCCGATGGGCGTGGAGTCGTTGACCATCGAACGCTTCGTCGTGCGCGGAGCAGGGCAGGTGCGGCACCCCGAGTCGCAGAATCGCTGACCCCGCGCGCAGCTACCTGGGCCCCTGTAGGAGCGACGCAAGTCGCGACCGCGGGGTTTCCAGCTTGCGCCGCACGCCTGGATTCGCAGTCGCGGCTCACGCCGCTCCTACAGGAAGCGATTCACCGGCCGTCCTATCTCCGCCGGCTTTTCATGCCAAAAACCGCGCAGCCATCAGGGCCCCTTGTAGGAGCGACGTAAGTCGCGACCGCAGGCTTCCCAGCTCGCGCCGCACGCCTGGATTCGCGGTCGCGGCTCACGCCGCTCCTACAGGAAGCGATTCACCGGCATTCCTGTCTCCGCCGGCTTTTCATTCCAAAAAGCCGCGCAGCCATCTGGGCCCCTGTAGGAGCGACGTAAGTCGCGACCGCGGGGTTTCCAGCTTGCGCCGCACGCCCGGATTCGTGGTCGCGGCTCACGCCGCTCCTACAGGGAGCGATTCGCCTGCATCCGAAAGAGCCGCGCAGCCGTCTGGGCCCCTTGTAGGAGCGACGTAAGTCGCGACCGCGGGGTTTCCAGCTTGCGTCGCGCGCCAGGGATTCGCAGTCGCGGCTCACGCCGCTCCTACAGGGAGCGATTCACCTGCATCAGGCAGCGATCCACCGGCATTCCTATCCCCGTCGCCAGCGCCGCTTCAACGCCCGGCGGATTTCCCGGAATCCCCGCCCGACGCCATCGTCTCTTCGATCCAGCTCGCGTAGTTCCCCAACCGCACGCCGTAACTGGTCTCGCCGTATCGCCCCGGGCGCAGTTCGGTGCCCTCGACCAGGCCACGCTTCCACGCCGTTACGCCTGCGACCTGCCATTGCTTGTCCACCGCGACCAGGATCGGCCCGCCGCTGTCCCCGCTACCGGTCGAGGCCTCCAGGGGCAGCGCCTTCGGCGGTGCGTCGAAGGTGTAGCCGATCCAGCGGGTTTCCTCGATGCCGATCCGGTTGTAGCCCTGCCGCAGGGCGGTCCGGTTCGGTCCATGCAGCGAATGGCCCTTCGAACCCGTCCCCGTGGCGCCGCGCCCCATGATCCGAACGACCTTGCCCAATGCCGAGCCGCGGTAAATGCGCGCCGGTGCGACATCGCGCACCGGCTCGGCAAGCTCGATCAGGGCGATGTCGTCGGAGGTAGCGGCGAACGCGAAGAACGCCTCCCAATCGCCCGATTTCAGCGCGGCGTCGATCATCGCCTGAGGCGGCTGCTTATAACCCGGATGGACGACGATGCGGCGTACCGCACGCGGCGTGCCGCCGACGACCACCTCATCGACAGCGTGCTGCCAGGCGACGGCGTGGGCGGCGGTAACGACCCACTGCGGCGCGATGAGCACCCCATGGCCCTCGCCAGGCAGGTCCACCAGCGCCGGGAATTCGGAGGCCGCCATCCGATAGCGCAAATCCGGGACATCGTCGCGAACGACGATCGCGTCGGCACCGAACGATGCGAGAAGAAGCAACAGGGCGGCAGCACGCATGCGCAACATCCATTGTCGGAAAGCGCCATTGTCGGGCCCGCGGCGCGACCTTGGCTATATGCCCGTCCTGGGACATTCGGTTGCAGCCCGCCTCCTGTAGGAGCGGCGCAAGCCGCGACCGTGGGCTTTCCAGTGAGCGCCGCAAGCAGGGATCCCGGGTCGCGGCTCACGCCGCTCCTACAGCAAGCAAGCCGGCGTAATCGTGTATTCGTTCGCGGCGGTGTCGGTTATGCGACGATTCCGCCGCTGGCGCCATCCAGTCAGGGATACATGCACGCCTGGGAGGGCAAATGCTGCGATCGATCATTCTCATGTCGGCCATCGCTGCCGTCGGCCTGTGCGGTTCCGCTGCCCGCGCGGCCGAAACCGCCGCGTCCTATGCGCTGCCCGCGATCGTCGCCGACGATGCGAAGCGCCTGGACGCCGCCATGCCGTCGCTGGCCCGGCAACTGCTCGCCGACTATCGCGACCCCGACCGCAGCCGCGACCTCAACCAACGCTTCCGCCTGCAACTGGTGGCCGGCGACTACGCTGCGGCCGAACGCAGCCTCGACGAACTCGCCGCCACCGCCACCCAGGGCCCGGTGCCGGTGCGGCTCAACCTCGCCCAATACCGGTTGTACGCCCGCGCCAAGGCGCTGCAGGCGGGGCAGGGGTTGAGCTTCGAGCAGGCCCTGCCGCGCGCCTTCGCCGAATCGATCGCGACGATGGACGACCGCAGCGCCGCCGTGGCCATGCGCGTGCTCAACTTCGAGACCGCAGAGCAGCCGCGGCAGCAGCGCGCGCTGGCCGATGCCTTGGCGCCGCTGCGCAAACAGCCCAGGCTGGACCGCAACGCCGCGCTGGCCTTGCTGCGCAGCTACCAGGTCGAACGCAGCTACGCGGCGTTGGCGCCGCACTTGCCGGCGCTGATCGCCGCGGACGACGCGCGCCGCTACCTGATCCAACGCGATGTCGCGGTGACCACGCCCGACGGCGCCACCGTCTGCGCGCTGATCGTGCGCCAGCGCAACGCGCCCGAGCGCCTGCCGACCCTGCTGAACTTCACCATCTACGCCGACCCGGTCCCCACCTTCAACGAAGCGCGCCGCTCGGCCTCGCACGGCTATGCCGGCGTGATCGGAAACAGCCGCGGCAAAGGCTGCAGCCCCGACCGCCCGACGCCCTACGAACACGACGGCGACGATGCAGCGGCGCTGATCGACTGGATCGCCGCGCAACCGTGGAGCGACGGCCGCGTCGGCATGTACGGCGGCAGCTACGAGGGCTTCACTCAATGGGCCACGGCCAAGCGCCGCCCCAAGGCCCTGAAAGCGCTGATGCCCTCGGTGACCGGCGCGCCCGGCCTCGACGTGCCGATGGAAGGCGGCATTTTCTATGGCTTCCAGTACTACTGGCCGTTCTACATCACCAACAACCGTCAGGTGGACAACGCGCCCTTGCAGGATTACCCGCGCTGGAATCGCATGTATCGCCAGTGGTACCTCAGCGGGCGCCCTTACCGCGAACTGCCGCAGATCGACGGCACGCCCAATCCGCTCTACCTGCGCTGGCTGTCGCACCCGGACTACGACGCCTACTGGCAATCGATGATCCCCTATCGCGACGAATTCGCCGCGCTGGATCTGAAGGTGCTGACCACCACCGGTTACTACGACGGCGCCCAGATCGGCGCGCTGTACTATCTGCGCCAGCACTATCGCTACCGCCCGCAGGCCGAGCACTACCTGGTGATCGGCCCCTACAACCACGTCAGCGGCCAGCGCGGCACCGTCGCCACCGGCACCGAACTGCGCGGCTACACGCTCGACCCGCAAGCGCAGATCGACCTGGGCGAACTGCGTTACCAATGGTTCGACTACGTGTTCAAAGGCGCGCCCAAACCCGCGCTGCTCGCCGACCGCATCAACTACCAAGTGATGGGCGCCAACGAATGGAAGCACGCGCCCTCGCTGGCGGCGATGGCGCAGCGGCGCCAACGCTTCTACCTCGGCGCCGCCGGTAGCGACGGCCGCCACGCTTTCGCCGCGCAGCCGGTCGCGGCCGACAGCTACGCCGAACAGACCATCGACCTGCGCGACCGCAGCGACGCCGACCGCATCGTCCCGGGCGGCGCCATCGTCGACCGCGAACTCGACACCGCCGAAAGCCTGGTGTTCGTCAGCGAACCCTTCAAAGAGGCCGAGGAATTCAGCGGCCTGTTCTCCGGCCGGCTGGAAATCGAAACCAACAAGCGCGACTTCGACTTCAACATCTCGCTGTACGAACAACTGCCCGACCAACGCTATTTCGAACTCTCGCGCTACCAATCGCGCGCCAGCTACGTCGGCGACGTCAGCCGCCGGCAACTGTTGCAACCCGACCATCGCACCGTGCTCGACTTCGAAGCCGGTCGCGCCACCAGCAAGCGCATGCAGCCCGGCAGCCGGCTGGTGGCGGTGGTGAGCGTGCTGCGCAACCCGCAGCAGGAGATCAACTACGGCAGCGGCAAGGCGGTGGCAGGGGAGAGCATCGCCGATGCCGGCGAACCGGTGCGGGTGCGCTGGTATGGAGGCAGCTATCTGGAGATTCCGCTGAGCCGTTGAAGCCGACGCACAAGACAGCGGCCCGGTGTCGCGCGAGCTGGAGTTAGCGGCAGGCGCTTCGCTCGCCGCAACTCGCCGCAAGCGGCTCCGGCCGATGCGACGGCACGCGTCTGTTTTCGGTCATGAGCGGACACCTGCCAAGGCATAGGGCAGGGAGGCATAAGACGCATGGGCGGTCTGTTCGACCTGTCTGAGCCGTCAAACCGCTTGGCGATGCATGCGAGCTCGCGGTGAACTTCTAACGATCCCGGAAGGGCTGTCTAGATAAGCCCTTCGTCCGACAGCTGCGCAAAGAGGCGCGCCCGACAGACCTCCAGGATTTCGTCCGCCAGCGGCGCATCGTCGGGGCAGGACCTCGACAACACCACCGCGCCGATGGTCTGCGCCATCAGGGCGATTCGGCGCGCGCGCGTCTCGCTGTTCGCGTCGTCGACCGGCCGCCCCGCTTGGCGGGCCGGAGCCGCCAGCTGGCGCTCGATACCGGCGGCAAAGGCCGCCTTGACCGATTCCGGCTGACGCGCGGCATCCGCACATAGCGCGGCCAGCGTGCAGCCGTCGCCCGGCTTGTCCCGATGCTCTCGGGAGAGGTAAAGCTCGACGAAGTCCTTCAGATCGACGCCCGCCGCGACGTCCGCAGACTGCGCTAAACCGCAGCTTGCCGCTTCCGCCATCAGATCGGTCTTGGAGCCGAAATGCTTGTAGAAGCCGCCGTGGGTAAAGCCGGCGGCCGCCATCAGGTCGGCTACGCCCACGCCGTCATAACCCCGCTCCCTGAACAGGGTGGACGCGGTCTCGATGATGCGCGCCCGGTTTGCCTGCGCTTGTGCCTTGGTGACCTTCATTACGGATGCCTCTGATGCCCTGCCTGCCAACGGCAGCGGCGCATTTTACCATATAGATGATGTTCATCATCAAACTATTGACATTAAAGATTACGGTCATCATCATTATGGCCGTCACCAGACAGGGACCAGGAAACGAACGTCATTCCCGGCTCACTGGCCCGATACGTCGCACCTCCCATGCCCCCCATCAAAATTCCAGAGAAACGCACCATGACCACACGCCCTGCCGTCCTCATCACCGGTGCCTCCAGCGGCATCGGCGCCGTCTATGCCGAGCGCTTCGCACGGCGCGGCCACGACCTCGTGCTGGTCGCACGCGACCAGGCACGACTGGAAGCGCTGGCAGCTCGCCTGCGCCAGGAAACCGCCGTCGCGGTCGAGGTGCTGCCGGCCGATCTCACCCAGCACGATGAACTGGCCACCATCGAAGCACGCCTGCGCGACGACGCCCGCATCGGCATCCTCATCAACAACGCGGGCATCGCCCAGTCCGGCGGTTTCATCGATCAATCGGCCGACAGCATCGAACGACTGGTGACGTTGAACACGACCGCGCTGACCCGCCTGGCCGTCGCCGCCTCCGCCCGAATGGTCGCTGCAGGCGAGGGCGCGATCGTGAACATCGGCTCGGTAGTCGGCCTGGCGCCGGAGCTCGGCATGGCCGTCTACGGCGCGACCAAGGCCTTCGTGCTGTTCCTGTCCCAAGGAATGAGCCTGGAGCTCGCGCCCAAGGGCGTCTACGTGCAAGCGGTTCTGCCTGCCGCCACGCGCACCGAGATATGGGAGCGCGCCGGCATCGACATCAACACGCTGCCCGAGGTGATGGACACGGGCGAACTGGTCGATGCGGCCCTGGTCGGCTTCGATCGCCGCGAGGCCGTCACCATCCCGCCACTGCATGTTGCCGCACGCTGGGACACCCTGGATGCCACGCGTCAGGCCCTGCTCACGGACATCCGGCAGGCACAGGCCGCGGAGCGCTATCGCACCGCCGTCTGAGGCGGTCGTACGGCAAACCGCACCTTGTTGTGACCCGGCCAGGCTCGACACACGCCCGGCGTCGGACACGACCTCAACGGGTCGATCGACGTCGGCGGCCTGGCCGAACCACCCACTCAGAGACACGACATGAAAGCCTTCATCATCGACCGGTACAGCAAGCAAGAAACCGGCCGCATCGGCGACATGCCCGAGCCGGACCTGCGCGACGACGATGTCCTGATCCAGGTCCACGCCGCAGGCGTCAACCCGTTGGACTCCAAGATCAGGAGCGGCGAGTTCAAGCTGATTCTTCCCTATCGCTTCCCGCTGATTCTGGGCAACGAAGTCGCCGGCACGGTCGTGCGCGTTGGCGCGCGCGTGCACCAGTTCAAACCGGGCGACGAAGTGTATGCACGCCCCGACGATGATCGCATCGGCGGCTTCGCCGAGTTCATCGCCGTCAAGGCCTTGTCGCTGGCGCTCAAGCCCGCCAACCTCAGCATGGTCGAGGCCGCCTCCCTTCCGCTGGTGGCCCTGACGTCCTGGCAGGTGCTGGTCGAAACCGCCAAGCTGAAAAGAGGACAGAAGGTGCTGATTCACGCCGGTTCCGGCGGCGTGGGCAGCATTGCCATCCAGCTCGCCAAGCACCTGGGCGCCTTCGTCGCCACGACCACGAGTACGGCCAACATCGCCTGGGTAAAGGCCTTGGGCGCGGACGTCGTAATAGATTACAAGCAGCAGGATTTCGCCACCGTGCTGCATGACTACGACGTGGTGCTGAACAGTCTGGGCAACGACGAACTGAACAAATCCCTGCAGGTTCTCAAGCCCGGCGGGCATCTCATTTCCATTTCCGGGCCGCCCACGCCGGCGTTCGCCGCCGCGCGAGGACTGGCCTGGCCGATCAAGCTGGTGTCGCGCCTGTTAAGCCGTGGCATCCGCAACAAGGCCAAGCGGAAGAATGTCGAGTACACCTTCGTTTTCATGCGAGCCGACGGGGCGCAATTGGCTGAGATCGCGCATCTCGTCGAATCGGGCGCGATCCACCCCGTCGTCGACAGGGTGTTCCCGTTCGAAGATACGCACGAGGCTTTGGCCTACGCGGACGGCGGGCGCGCCAAGGGCAAGGTGCTGGTGAAAATCAGGTAGCTCGCGCGCAGATCGACGCGCAGACCTCGGTAGTGTCGGCACTGCCGCCGGATCGGTCAGGGGCTGGTTCCTGACGTCGACGGACCCTCGCTGCCGAGATCGCGATCGAGCAGGCAGTCGATGAACGCGCGGAGTGCGGGAAGAAGGTAACGTCTGCTGGAGTAGTAGAGGTACAAGCCGGGGACCGTCGGCGACCAGTCGCTAAGCACGCGCTTCAAGCGCCCGTCCTGCAGCGCCTGCGCAATGCCGTCGTCGTTGTAGGCATAGAGGATGCCCAGGCCCTGGAGCGCGGCGGGCACGACGATGTCCTGATGGTTGGAAGTCACGGTGCCTTCACCGAAAAATTCGACCGCTTTCCCCTTCTTCTTGAACTCCCACCCTGCAACCTTTCCGCTGCCCGGGAAACGCCAGTTGATGCAGGCGTGATGGCTCAGGTCGGCGGGTGTCTTGGGCTCGCCGCATCTGGCGAGATAGTCGGGCGAAGCCACGGCCAGCAGTTCGATGTCCGGGGTAAGTCGGACCGCGATCATGTCCTTCTGCAGGCGGCCGCCCACGCGGATGCCTGCATCGAATCCTTCGCCCGCGATATCGCTCAAGCCATCGTCGATCACGATGTCGAGCGCTACATCGGGATGCGCCTTGGCGAAACGACCCAGTCGCGGCGCGATCACCTTCTTCGCTGCCATGCTGAGGGTGTTGATCCGCAGGGTCCCCGCGGCACGCGCACTCGTACCCACGGCCTGCGCAACGGCCTCGTCCATGTCGCGGAGCATCGGGGCGATGCGCTCATGCAATCGGCGGCCCGGCTCGGTCGGCGAGACGCTGCGCGTCGTCCGGTTCAGCAGGCGAACCCCCAAGCGCGATTCCAACTGGCGAACGATCTGGCTGAGGGCGGACCGGGACAGCCCCAAGTGATCGGCGGCCCGCGCGAAGCTGGCCCGGTCGACGACGGCCACGAAGGCCTTGAGTTCCGCGAATTCAGAGCCGCGCATTGTGCACTGATCTCTACATAGCCTGATCAGATAGTAGGTGATTCTCTTATCTATGAGAACGGGCCAACCTTGCTCCGTGGACCCAACCGGAGCATTGCAATGAACGATCTGAACCTGCCCGAGCCGATCGCGGCCTACTTCCATGCCGACACCCAGGACGCGCAAGCGGTGGCCCGCTGCTTCACCGCAGACGGGCTGGTGCGGGACGAGGGCAAGACCCACTCGGGCCTCGCTGCGATCGCAGCGTGGAAGACCGATTCGTTCGCCAAGTACACCTATACCGCCAAGCCCCACACGCTGGAGCAGCAGGAGCGCACCTACATCGTGACGGCGCGCGTCGCCGGCAACTTCCCCGGCAGTCCGGTGGACCTGCGCTATGGCTTCACCCTGGAGCGCGGCAAGATCGCCACGCTGGAGATCGCGCCGTGAGCTTCGACCTGCAGTTGGCCGGCAAGCGCGTCCTGGTGACAGGCGGCTCGCGCGGTGTGGGCGCTGCCGTCGTCGAACGGTTGTCCCAGCTCGGCGCGCATATCGTGGCGACTGCGCGCTCGCAGCCGGACCGGCCCATCGACGATGTGCACTATATGGCGGCCGACCTGGCCACGGCCGAAGGCGCTCGCCAAGCGGCGGAGGCGGCGCTGCGCCATCTCGGCGGCGTGGATGCCCTGATCAACGTGGTAGGGGGATCGTCGGCGCCGGCGGGCGGGTTCGCCGCCCTGGACGATGCGGAGTGGGCGAAGGCGCTCGATCTGAATCTGATATCGGCCGTGCGACTGGATCGCGCCTTGCTCCCCGCGATGATCGCGCAAGGCTCGGGTGTGATCCTGCATGTCACCTCGATCCAGCGCACGCTGCCGCTGCCGGACGCCACGACCGCGTATGCCGCTGCCAAGGCGGCGTTGTCGACCTACAGCAAGGCGCTGTCCAAGGAAGTCACGCCGAAGGGCGTGCGCGTGGTTCGTGTCTCGCCGGGCTGGATCGAGACGGAGGCTTCGGTCGCGTTGGTCGAACGCGTCGCGGCCCATGCGGGGACGGACTACGAAGGCGGCAAGCAGTTGGTCATGAAGGAACTGGGCGGGATTCCGTTGGGGCGCCCGGCCAAGCCGGGTGAAGTGGCCGACCTTATCGCGTTCCTGGTCTCTCCCCGGGCCGCGTCGATCTCGGGGACGGAATACACGATCGACGGCGGAACCGTGCCGACGGTGTAACCGCCCCGGCCGGCCGCATCGGTGCGTCCCGGTTCCCGGTTCCCGGCTGTTTCGCGAGAGCAGGCCTTCCCGCTGACTCGCCCCTCGATCCGGGCAGGCTCTCGTTCGCGGCTGATAAATACGTTCGGTCAAGTTATCAGGACGTTCGGTCACCGATGGTCCGGGCTCGCCCCGCAAAGTAGCCCTGCCGGCCAATGCCGCAGATCGAACTACCACCACCCACCGCCCGAGGCCACGTCCATGCTCAAGCTCATCCCCGCAGTGCTCGCCGCCGCTCTGGCGGCCACCATCTCCCCCGTTGCCCAAGCCCACGATGCCGCAGCCCCCGCAGCCCGCGATGGCGGGCAGGTGAAGAATGTCGTTCTGGTGCACGGCGCCTTCGCCGACGGCTCAGGCTGGCGCCCGGTCTACGACGAGTTGACCGCGCGCGGCTATCGCGTGTCGATCGTGCAGAACCCGTTGACCTCGCTCGCCGATGACGTGAAGGCCACACAGCGCGTGCTCGACCGCCAAGACGGCCCCACCATTCTCGTCGGGCATTCCTGGGGCGGCACGGTCATCACCGAAGCCGGCGTCCACGACAAGGTGGCGGGCTTGGTCTATGTCTCCGCGCTCGCGCCGGATGCCGGCGAAACCACCGCGCAGCAATACGCCGGTTTCGCACCCACGCCGGAGTTCGTCATCGAAACCGGCAGCGACGGTTACGGCTTCATCAGCCCCGCCAAGTTCAAGGCAGGTTTCGCCCACGACACCAGCGATGCCGACGCAGCGTTTCTGCGCGACTCGCAGGTGCCGATCAACATGTCGGTGTTCGGGACCAAGCTGACGCAGGCCGCCTGGCGCACGAAGCCCAGCTGGGCCGTGATTGCCACCGACGACAAGGCGTTCGACCAGGCCATGCTCATCCATATGGCCGAGCGCATCGAAGCGCGCATCACCAAGGTCGCCGCCAGCCATGCGGTGTTCATGACCCAGCCCAAAGTGGTCGCCGACACGATCGATCGCGCGGCAAAGGAAACGGCGCGCTCGACCAAGTAAGTACCACCGCAACATGCCCGGCGCCGACACACCGCGCCGCGGCCGGCAGATCGGCCGGACGTGCGCTGAGCACTAGAGGCGGACATCGTCTGGATGTCCGCTTCGGGCCGGAAGTGGACACCGCTTGCACCGCTGCGCCGGCTAATGCTGCATCCGCGGCCCACCCTGAGCCTGTCCGTCCATCCCCTGTGTCTGCTGCGCGCTTTCCCGCAGCGAGCGTTGCTCGGCCGCCTGAGTCTCGCGTATGGCTTGCGCCTGTTCGTAGCGCTCGGGCGAGGGCAGGGACAGAGCCTGAGCGACCGGCATGTGCGCATAGTTGGCCGCCGGGTCGGGAGAGGCGCCGCGGCCGTCCCGGTACACGAACAGCACTTCGCCCGCCGCGTTCTGCGCGGTGGGGCGGTTCAGCGTGACCTTGACGTCGTCGCCAGGGCCGAACCGATTGGCGACCGCCAGCGAAAGCGCGCTGGCGCTCATGCGCTCGCTCTGCTCGTCCCAGGGCTTGCCGATACTTTGCTCAAGGCTTCGCACGCTGCCCCGGATCTTCTCCAACAGCGGGTGATCCGGATGGCTGGGGTCGTTGGCGTTGGGCGTGGCAGGGCGCTCCGCAGGCGGCACCGGCTTGTCCGGCGCGCGGCTGCTGTCGATGAAGTCCGGAGGCAAGGTCACCTGCGCGCCGAGCGCCTGGGCATTGATCCTGATCTCTGGAAAGTCGCGCCCGGGCTGTGCGGCCTGTGCGATGGCTTCCTGGCGGTAGATTTCGCCGAAGGCCCAGTCGATGTTGCGGGCGGGGTAGCCTGGGTTACGGTCGTAAAACTCCTTCGCCATCGTCTCCAGGCTTTTATCCGCGTCCATCTGTAGATCGGATTTGATGTACAGGCCCGAATCGGCGGCGTAGCGCGGAGGGTTTTCATTGCTTTCATCGATGTAGTTGGAAGCGCTGCCGTCGGCTTTATACACATGGGCCAGTGTCGCCTCAGGGTTCTCATGCCGCACCTGAGCTGCAATGGTGTTGAACCCTGCGATTTCAGCTCGCGCCTCTCTTGTGCGCGCCCCCTCGTTGTATTCCTTCACCGCAGCGGTAAAGTCGTGAGGCGACGGACCATTCGCGATCGTCGCAACCTGTTCCTGGAATCGCTGCCCCAACTGCAAGTGTTCGTTGCGGGACAGAGCATGGTCGATCTCGTGGCCGGCGGTATAGCGAATGAAATTGACAGCTGCTCGGATTTCGTCAGGGGGCTGGCTCGGATCGGCTTCGCTCAACTGCTTGGCCGACAGGCGCATGGTCCGGTCAATGTAGTCGTAACTACCGTTGAATCTCGGATCGGGTTCGGCTTCTATCGCGACCAAGTGTCCTTTCTCGACGGCGAGGAGGAACTGCGCCTTAAGTCCCGGGGTGCTGTCGAGGACGCCGCGAAAAATCTCCCCTGGGTTCAGATCGTCTTTTTCGCCTCGTTGTTCGAACTCAGTCAGCATCGCGTCGAGCTTTTTCCTTGCTTCTAATTCATCCTGAAGTGCTGCCATTTCCGATCATCCCTGAGGGGCCGCAGCGGTGACGAACACCCTGTAAACGCATAACTTCTCGTCGATGGGTGTTGTCTTTCCGTGAAGCTCAACGCGCACATAGACCTTTCCATTTCTGAAGATGCGGTATTCCGTACCCGCCCGTCGAGGCATCTCGGTCATTTTGAATCCGGCGGCGATGAGTGGGGATTGATAATGCTCCAGGCCAACACACACAGGGGTCATATCGGCGTGGCGGTCGCCGGCACGTCCCATCTTGAACAGGACAGCATGTAGCCTCTGTCCTGGCTCGGTGTTAACCGAAGACAGCGAATAGCGCCAACCTTCAGTCAGAGCCCCGACGCCGCGAAAAATGTTGGGGGTCTCCAGTTTGGTCCCCAGGTCAAGGCCGGTACGCTTTTCGATATTCGGCCCGGACAGGTCGCGGGCGTCGTTCACGCTCAGAATCCAGGCCAGAATCCTGTCGTTGAGTTGCTGTGCACTTAGCGAGTCGTTGATGGTGGGCGATGCCGAATCCGTCACGGCGGCCTTCTCCTGAAGCGAAGTGGGGCCCGCGGTCGTGGTGGCGCACGCACAGGCAGCGAGCACGCAGACCAGTGGGGCCAGTCTCGTCGCTAGGAGGTGAGAGTCGAGCTTGGGCATTTAGGTCTCCATGTGTGCGGCTGTTCCGTGTCCGAACTGCCAGCGCACTCGCGGGCTAATCCTGGAAGACGGGCTGCCAGGGGTCAAGGCGTCGAGCTTTATGCTTTGCAGCTAATTCATCTTGAAGTGTTGCCATACACGATCATCCTTGAGGGGCCGCAGCCGCGACGAATACCCTGGAAACACACAACTTCTCGTCGAGGGGTGTTGTCTTCCCTTGAAGTTCAATACGCACATGGACCTTCTTCGTTCTGAAGATCCTGTATTCCGTGCCTCCCCGCCGAGGGCGCTCAGACGCTTCGAATCCTGCGGCGATGAGGGGGGATTGGTAGTGTTCCAGGCCAACACATGCGCGAGTCATATCGGCGTAGCCGTCGCCGGTACGCCTCATGTTGAGCAGGACGGCATGGGGTTCCTGTCCGGGCGTGGTTTTAACCGAAGACAGCGAGTACCGCCAACCTTCAGACAGTGTTCCGACAGCGTGGAAATTGTTGGGAGTCTCGGGGGCAAGTCCCAGGTCGAGACCAATGCGTTTCTCGACGTTCGGCCCGGATAAGTCTCGGGCGTCGTTCACACTCAAGATCCAGGCCAGGAGCCTGTCGTGGAGTTGTTGTGCGCTAAGGGAGTCGTTGATGGCGGCTTTGCCTTGAGCTGAAGTAGGGCCCGCGGTTTTGGCGGCACACGCACAGATAGCGAACACCCAGACTAGTGACGCTAGTTTCGCCGCTAAGAGATGAGAGTCGAGCTTCGGCATTTACGTCTCCATGTATGCCGCGGTCGGCGTCCGAACTGCCGGAGCATTCGCGGCTAATCCTGGAAGAGCGAACGCCATGGGTCAAGCAGATGCGGCACCGAGGATGCCGAGATATGACCCGTATCTCAGGCGCGCTTGTGCTGAACGGGCTCTCAAACTGCGCGACCGCAACTATGGGTATCGCATCGTGTCTGGCGGCGGCATTGTCGAACGCCAACTTGGCTCCGCTGACAGCATAGGACTGTTCTCGATGACGAGGAAGGCCGTCATAACCAGTTCTCATACGATAAACTTCTCGGCATGACGTCGCCATCCGATACCGACCGGAACAACCAGCGTGAGGGCAGCGAAATAACTTTCGGCCGCACGTGGCGCCTGCTGTATGTGTGTTGCTCGCGCGCTGGGAAGGATTTGGCTGTTTTTTTCTTCGCGGACAACCAAGTGGCGGCGCATGCCACCATCGTGGATCCTGGACTATTTCCAGCCGAAGACGTCCATAATCTCGCGACCGTCTGAGCCAGGACACTCCTGCAACTCGAGCTGAGGACGGAAGTTCAGACGACTGCCGGTTACTCTTGTGCACAGCGGACGTTGCGAACGCCTGAGGCGGCTCGAATACAGGCCAAGTTTCGTAGAAGAGAAGAGCGGAAAAACGCAGCAGCGCGGACTCGTGTTTGCGTCACAGCGGCCGCTTTCGGCCAATAGCAGTCACTGAGTTAGCGGCTGCTATCGGCCAGAAGCCGGCGCTAGTCCTGAAAGTCCAATGATGCCCTCAATGAAGCTCCGTCATGCTTGTTCAAGACCGCAGTGGCAGCCTCATAACCCGCATCCATTGCCATTTGCCTGGAACTTGCCTCGGACATCTTCGGCATTGGCACATCTGCCCGGATGACGATGTCGGCTTCACTCAATTCCGAATCCGCCAACAGGCATGTTTGCAGGCGCATGGAGCGCCGGAGCACGCCCGGGGCTGATAACGCCGTGAACTCGTCGGCATTGCAGTAGATGTCCACCGCGATGACGACACGCGCACCCATCGCGTGTGCAAAGCGCACCGGCACCAGGCTGCTGACGCCGCCGTCGACCAAATGACCACCGGGATAGGCCACCGGCACGGTCGCACCCGGTACAGCCGCCGAAGCGCGGACGGCATCCCCAGGCGCACCCACCGCAAGTAGAACAGCGTCACCGCTGTCGAGATCGGTCGCGACCGCACCGAAGCGCACAGGGAAATCCTCGATCGGTCGTCCCCGGGTCGCGCCATCCACCCAACGTGCAATCTCGTCGCCGCGCATCAAGCCGCCTTCGTCTAGCGTCCAGTCGATCAGCGCGGGCACGTCGATGTCCATTGCTGCAGCTTCCAGTTGTTCGACGGTAACGCCGCTGGCATAGGCGGCACCGACCAGGGCACCTGCCGAGGTGCCGACCACGATGTCTGGCCGGATCCCGCGCTCCTCAAGCGCGCGCAGCACGCCGATGTGGGCGAAGCCACGCAACCCACCGCCGCCGAGCACCAGGGCCACGGACTGGTCCGCGCCGGATGCTGCGTCGGAATGTTGGCGAACCACCTCCAGGCTGAAGGGAGTAAGCGGTCGTATCGGGGCTTCACGGGAATGCCCCGACGCCCCCAAGGCAGCGGCGACGAGCACCGCTGCCAGGAGCAACCTGAGGACCGGCATCCAGCGCCGCTGTCGCCTTCCAGACCGGGGCAATCGTGCCGGCGTATTCACCGCGGCCCTGCCAATGCGACGGCATCGGCTCCAGCGGGGAAATGGAACTGGTCGGAGCCGTCGTGCGCGGCCTGCCAGACCGCCTCGGCCACATCCTCGGGTCGCGTGGTCGCCTGCGGACGGGCGAAGGCCTCAAAGATCGGGCGGGCGTAGTCCGCATAGGTATCCGGGATAAGACCATTCATGCGCTCGGCCCCGTTCTCGGCGAACCGCGTGGTCGGGCCGTAGCCGGGTTCGACCAGCTTGACCCGGATGCCAAACGCGCCCAGTTCGTGCGCCAGGGAGCCGGTGAAACCTTCGACCGCCGTCTTGCTCCCCGTGTAGGCGGCAGCGAGCGGCATGCTGGCCAAAGTGACGCTCGAGGTGACATTCACGATCGTGCCCGCCCGGCGCTCGCGCATCTGCGGAATCACCGCCTGCACGATCGCCATCGTGCCGAACGTGTTGGTTTCGAACACCTCGCGCACCGTTTGCATCGACGTGGCCTCGAAGGCGCCGACGACGCCGATGCCCGCGTTGTTGACGAGAACATCGACCGGGCCGGCCTCCTCGATGGCGCGGGCGATGCTGTCGGCATCGGTGACATCCAGCGCGACCAGCTTGATGCGGTCGGACGCGGGCAGGAGGTCGGGATTCGGGCGGCGCATCGTGGCGATGACATTCCACCCGCGATCGTGGAAGTAACGGGCGGTTTCGAGCCCGTAGCCGGAGGAACTGCCAGTGATCAGAATGGTCTTCATTGCGGGGACTCCGTGGTTGGTAGGTGCGACCACGATAGGCATGCAATGTCGGACTATCGATGCTGTAGAGTCCACATAACATTGGGTATAGTCCTGTCATGGCCGACCCCCTCACCGAGCTGATCACCCTGCTTCGACCCGCCCGGGTCATGGGCAAGAGCATTTCCGGCGCCGGGCGCTGGGGTGTCCGCTACGCGCCATTCGGACACCCTGGGTTTTGTGTGGTGACCGACGGCGCCTGCCTTCTGCAGGTCGATGGCGCGGATCCGCTGCGTCTGGAGGCAGGCGATTTCGTGTTCTTGCCCGCTACACCGGGATTTGTCCTGTCTGGGTTCGAGCCCATCGAGCCGCAGCAGGTCGATCCCACCGCCATCGCGGACCAAGGCCATGAATTGCGCCATGGCTCCATCGAGGGGGAGCCCGACGTGCGCATGCTGGGTGGCTATTTCGTCTTCGATTCGCCAGACACGGCGCTGCTGGTGGCGCTGCTCCCGCCGGTCATCCACGTCCGGGGCGAGGATCGCTTCAGCGTGCTGGTGCGGCTCGTGCGCGAGGAAGCCATGCAAACGAGGTCGGGGCGCGACCTCATCCTGACCCGGCTGGTCGAGGTTCTGCTTATCGAAGCCTTGCGCGCAGCACCGGGCGACACTGCGCCGGCAGGTCTGCTACGCGGTCTCGCGGACGAGCGTCTGGCCCTGTCGATCCGGGAGATGCACCGCGATCCATCTCGCTCTTGGACGGTGGAGCAGTTGGCAAAGGCCGCCGCGCTGTCAAGGTCGGCCTATTTCCAACGCTTCACTCGTGCGGTCGGCATGCCGCCGATGGAGTATCTGCTCGCCTGGCGGATGGCAATCGCGAAGGACATCCTCGATCGTCAGGACCTGGTGATCGAGAAGGTAGCCGAGCGCGTGGGCTATTCGTCGGCGAGCACGTTCAGTACTGCCTTCACTCGCTACGTGGGTCGATCCCCGAGTGGCTACGCCCGAGAGAGACGCCAAGTACGCTCGCGTGTGGCCTGATGTCCGCTATGGGTCGTGAGCGGACATGATCCCGTAAGACGAGGCGCGCTCGCAGCAACTCGACCGCGGTTGGGTAGCTACGTCAGTCTCCTCGCCTAGGCACGTCACCGACTGGCAATCCCTACGCGGGAACTGGCTACGCAATCTCATAGTTTCGCCCAGATGGTTGTACCAACAGCCCAAGCGATGTGACACGCTACCGCCTTCATATCTACACCCATTGCTGCTCATGACCAATTTACATCCGCCGCTGTTCCACGCCACGTTGCAGGTGCTCTCAGCAGGTCAGGTCGTCACAGCATCAAGAGCGACAGACTATTACCCGCACGTCGTCGCGATTTTGGAGGCGCACCGACCGAATGACGCGCCCTCGCGATCGATTTGCCTATTTGCGTCCGACAGCACGGTAGCATCGACTGCTTTTCTACGGGGCCAGAACGCGGCACCAGAAGCTATTCGACTGTATCGGGTCGAGATGCCTGACTATCACAAGGCGCCATTTCGATTGGTCCGTGAGCTCGATGCGCGTCTGGAGGCAAGAAAGCCTATCCAGGCGGTCGTCGGAGAGTACTGGGATCCGCACAGAGATTGGGTCTTCTGGGAGTACTTTGGGCCGACCTTTACAGTCGTTGAGGAGATGCCTCCTGCAGGCGTGATCGACACCTACGGGTTCAACCTCAAGTACGACAAAGACATCGACTTAGGCCGCTCTCTCTAAGAATTGTCTGCTTTCGGCCAAGAGCGGACGGCACCGCGCAGAAATCCAACAAACAGCTAGCCAGTCAACGCCGCTTAATCAGCTGGCTGGGGCCAAAGTGAGATCGCGCACAATCCAGCCCTGATCACGCGCTGCGGCCAGAAGTTGCACCGACACAGCTGATCTTCGCACCGCTAAAGCTAGTACCTGGCGGCCCCGTGTCACTCCGACGAATGCATTGGTAGCAGCAGTAAGGTGAGCGTCGTTTCCGCTGAAATCGCATTCTTCGATTCCGAACGCGTGGGGAAGGATTGTCTCCAGGTCCATGCATTTGTCTTCTGTTTTGTTGCCCTTCCAGATCTCGGACTCAACCAAGAGCACGGCGTCAACAGTCCGGCCCTTGACCGAATGGATGGAGCCCAAGTGCACAGACAGACCGTCAATCTGCGCTAACTTGGCCGACTGCGTAGGTGTCGACGCCGTCATAGCCTCACGGTCCTCAAACTCTAGGAACAGCTTGAGAGCATCTTTGTCGCCGGACGCATCGCCCAAACCCAAGCAAGTTTTCAGGCGCTCGCAGAACGACTCCCACTCGTTCTTCGCCCATGCAGAAGTTCCCATCAGGATGCTGTCGCGGAAAAGGCGTCGCACAGCCAAGCTGCGACATCGATCCTCGGAGAACAGCGGAATGCGCCACAGGTTTGCATTGTGGATGCGCCCTCCGTTCTCGGCCGTGCAGCCATACAGTCGCAAGTAGCGCACCAGTGCAGACTCGGCGAAGGCCAGCGACGCGCGTGGCTGCCCGCCACCAGCGTGCAATAGCGAAGCCTTCTGCATCATCCTGCACAGAGTTTCAGCTTGTGCCGAAGATGAACTGTCGGCCCGATAGCTTGGATAGTAGTCCACCAAGCTTTTTGGCAACCAAGCCCCTCGCGGACGATAGCTGCTATGACGCGATGCAACGGCCCACAACGCCGCCGGCGGGCCAGGCGGGTTCGGCCAGTGCGTCTGAATCTCCTCGACATAGGCCGGATGCACGCGATCGATCGACGCTTGGTCAAACAACAGCAAGGTGCGCCGGCAGGGAAGACCTGGCTCGCCCTGAATCTGCTGCCGATGTCTGGTAGTAAGACTGCTGGCAAACGCAGCGATTTCCGAGCCGAACCGTCGGGTTCGGTTTAGGGGTATGACCGCAGCCGCCGGCGCCCAGAGGGTGTCCTCCTCGGCGAAGCCTTCGTATAGCGTCTGGTTCCGATCGCCTAACCTCTGATAGGCGGCCCCGCCATTCCCGAACAACGTATTTAGGATTTTCAACTGACTACCGCTTGTGTCCTGCGCTTCGTCGAGCAGAACCAGCGGAAAACGCCGACGGACCCGATCAGCGAGATTAGGAGACAGGTCGAGCGCCTTCTTTGCCAGGGCAACCAAGTCACCGAACCGGTATATGCCCTGGTTGACTAGTTCAGTCTTTAAGGACTCCAGATCAGAACCGCAATCAGTACTGGGGCCGTGCTGGCCTCGCAGCGCACGCACCTTCAGACGGTCCGGTGGCTGGCCTGCCATACACGTAAAATCATCGGCCAGCTCCAGATTGGAAGCCCAGGTCTCGGTTTGGCGCGCAAACATCCCTTTTCGTTGTTTGGTCCGCTTGACGAGGCTGGCCTTACCGCGCATCGCCCGCTTGGCCGCGGCGGCAAATGCATCATCGTCGATACGCTCTACCGACCAACCTAGACCCCGCAGGTAAGGCATGGCGAGGTATTGGTGCAAGAAGGCCGTCACCGTCCCGATGAAATGTGGGTAGCCGAGAAACACCGAGGCCGCCGCATGCCCTAGCAGAGCCTTTTCGACTTCGTCGCGCGCCGCGTTTGTATGCGAGATGACGCATACGCCCTGGACACGCGACGTCCAGGTCCGCGACAACAGGGCTAACTTCGCAATCAACAACGTCGTTTTTCCATTGCCGGGCGCCGCTTGGACCTCGCATGAGTCCACCGTACGCAGGAAACGAATCTGATTCTCGTCATCGAACGTGCAGCCGCCCAACGACTTTCCCAACTCATCGAGCAACTCTGGCGTCAGCTCTGGAATCCGGATCAAGACTCCGCCTCCGCAGCCTCACCAGCCTCTGCAGCGGAGTCCTCAGGATGCGGTGCTGCAGAGGTGACGTAGTCCACCGCTTTCACCAGATAGTTTGGTAGCTTTCTGCGAAATGTCACAGCATCGTCCGGCAGCTCGTCGATTAACTTCGCCATCTGCTCGGCAACCTGAGCCTTGGACACGCTCTTCTTAAGCATCGGCTCGTAAATGCGCATGGCAACGGCCTCATCCGTGCTGCCGGCCTCTCCACGCCAAGTCGCAATTTGCTTGGCCGCATCGTCTTTGATCTGCTCCGAGGTCTTGCCGGCCGGTCGCTTCGCCAGCATCACCGCTTGGTGGACCATCACCGCCAACTCCACTGTGCGAGCCAGGTCATATTCCAGTGTCCATTGCTCCGACGGAAAGGCTTTTACGCAGCCACCTTCGTCCGACTTCAATGTGACCATATGGTCGGCAAGCTCAGCGGCGGAGTAGTCGCTCTCAGTGCGCCGACCCGTGCGGATCATGCCCTTCGCCGCGTTTGGCGGGATGTCCCGATCCGGCATTAGGGCGATGGGAATCGGCAGAATTCTGTCGTCCAGCCGCTGCAAGATGCGACTGTAGCGAAATAACCCCCGATGCCCGACATTGACAATCGAGACGCCATGCTTGCCCAGCGGACGACCTAGCTTTCGGGCAACTGTTGGCAGCAGCAGATTCTCCGCGTCGCCCTCGATGATCAGCAGGCCGCGGGCAAAAAATAGATTGGCTTTAGTCGCGTCGAGGAAACGGCGAAGAAACGTGTAGTCGTCGTCTTCCAGCTTGGTTTGCCCCTTGTCCAAGGAGAAGGTGCTTTGGTTCACTACCAGGGTCACGTTTTCGAGGTGCGCCCCGGCGGCCAGCTGCGGACTATGGGTCGTCAACAAGATCTGCACCTGCTTGCGAGCCTCGCCAGCTTTGGGCGGAACGGTGTGCTCCTCCAGCAACTGCATAAACAGGGTCTGATGCTGCGGATGGAGATGCGCCTCCGGCTCTTCGATCAAAAGAAATGGCACTTGCTCGGGATGGGATTCAAGTAGCAATAGCTCCGCAGCCATGAAAAGCAGGTTGTTGTAGCCCAGGCCGCGAGCAACTCGCTCGGTGTGACCAGCGGGCGGATCCAGATAAAGCTCCATACGTTCAAGAAGCTGCTCGAACGATCCCTTGGCCCCAAGGCCCAAGGTGGCGGTCAATTGGTCGTTCGCGAACGAGAGCTTATCCAAGAAAGTGCTGTTGACAGCCTCCTCCACCTTGGTGACGCCGTCGTTATCGTCGATGTCGTCGTCGGTGCGCTTCATCACGTCGACTAAGGTGGCAGTTTCCCCAGTTGCGGACGCCTTCGACTGCGAGGCCATCACTGGCAGGGCGCCAAGGATGCGTGACAAGCGAGAACGCCGGCCAGAGCGAAGTTCTCGCTCCGCGTCACGCAGTGGCTTGAGGTAGGTCGCCTTCAGGTATTCGCGCAGTTCACCTTCGAGGGGCAACCCGTCGGCGTCGCGGCCGGCGCGGTACTGAGTCGCAACGGCGAAGCCGCCGCCGGGTTGTTTACGCAGGGAGGCACGTAAGCAAACATAAAGTCGAAGGACGCCATTTTCGTTGGTGCACCACTCAAGGAAGCGGGCTTCTTCATCAGGTTCCAGGCCCTCGAAGCTGCACCTAATTAGCATTTCCGTGGCTCGCTCGCCGCCGGCACTCACGTGGAAGTCGCCGGGATCGAGGCGCACAAAATCATCGCCACGCGTCCAAAGCACATGACGGGGCGCGTCAATGATCGCGGTTTTTCCTGCATCGTTCGGGCCCGCGAGAATATTTAGGCCCGGGCGAAGTTTGAGCGTTAGAGGACTGTCCGCACTGAAGCAGCGAAAACCACGAATATGGATCTCCGATACGTACATCGTCTCCCCTTAGTTGCTACTAACCAATTGGCAGTGTCGAACGTGCGTGCGGCATCTTGGACCGCGTCACATAGGATTACTGAAGGACGAGCGCTTTTCACAAAGGGTGCCAGAAGCCACATCTCGTAGTTCGCAGACCATATGACCGCTTTGGGTCGAAAGCCGACATCGACGCCGCGAGCCCACCGTCCGGAACATCCTTTATGGGATACGTGATTTGGCGACGGACTCGGACATGTCTGATTGACAGCCGTTCGGAAGCTCTGCAAAGTCGCAGTCAAGGAGCGTCGAAACTCCCAAACACACAGCGGTGCCCGCCTTCGTTAATGGTGGGTTTTTCATGCCTGACGTTTGGGCATGCCGACGCGTTTGCCTGCGTCGGGAGGGCGGCTAATACAACACCCGCAAGGGGAATACGCCCGCCGTCTGTGTGCGGTTTCGAACCTCCCGACATCCCGCCGGTCGCGTGTCGCACCGCGCGGGTTCCTTGCCTAAGGACAGGAGTACCGCGTATGCGTCGCAAGCCTGAGCTCACGCCCCCGCGGGAAGGGGTGGTCATGCCCGTTGATGCGTTCGAAGCGCTTTCCGCTTTTCAGCAGGAGTTGCACGGGATCGTGCGGACTCTGCAGCCTGAGGTGTTGGTCGAGATTGGTTATCCCGCGGGGCAGAATCACCGGTTGTTGCGGGAGGTGTTTCAGGCGTTGGCGCGGCGGTTGGACCCGGTGATGGCGGCTTGTGTTTCGGCGGCCGCGGGGGAGGGTGGCGTCGGGGCGGGGTCGGCGGGGAGTCTGCACTGATGAGGGGGGGGCTGGGTTACGGCTTGGGCAAAGGCAAAGGCAAATCCCCCCAAGCCCCCCTTTTTCAAAGGGGGGGAAGGGCAAGGGCGGGTGTTTCGAGTTTTTGCGTTTCCAGTCGCAGTTGAGCTGTCTCCCGCCAGCGAGAGAAGGCAAGAGCCATCTCCGCAAGCGGGAGAAGCGGCCGCTCAGCGATCCGGCTTGAACTCCACCGGCACGATCACGACCGCCGCCACCGCTTTGCCTTTGCGCACGGCGGGGGCGAAGCGCCAGGTGCGCACGGTGCGCACGGCAGCGCGGTCGAGTTCGCGGTTGCTACTGCGTTTGCTGACGTCGACCTTGAGCGGGCGCCCATCGGCCGAGACTTGCACGCGCAGGGTCACCAGGCCGCCTTCGCCGCGGCGCAGTGCGTCGATGGGGTAAGGCGGTTTCGGGCTGCGGCCGGGCAAGGGACGCGGTTTGGCGTTGGGCGCCAGGGCGCCGGTGTTGCCGCGCGGGCGCGCGGGGGCGGGACGCATCGCCTCGGCAGCTTGCAGTTGCCGTGCATCGCGCACCGCCGATTCGATGCCGGCCGCGGTGTGCTTGCCGATCGCGACCGGGTCCAGCGCTGGCTCGGGCTCTTCGGGCAAGTAGGCCGGGCGGTCCAACCCCGGTGTGCCTTCGATGGTGCGTTTCGGCGCCACGCTCTGGATCTGCCGATAGCCGAACGAGACTACGGCCAACACGCCGACCACGATCGCGACCGAGATCGCCAGCGCGATCATCAGTATCCATGAGCCTTGCGGCGCCATGTCGCGGGCGAAGCGCGGCATCGGCGCCACCGGTGGGAAGGGTTGGCTGATCGCTGGCGGAGTCACCGCGGTCAGCGACAAGGGCACGGCGTGGTTCGGGTCCATGTGCAGGACGCTGATGCGGCCTTGGTTGAGCGCCTGTGCGACTTCGGCGCTGGCGCCAAGGTGGTCGGCGACTTCGTCCAGGCCGACGGTCGGTTGCGCACCGCGGCGTTCGCCCTTGGCCGTGGCGAAACGCCAGCGGTTGTATTCGGCCCAGATCAGCAGCATCGCCACCACGACCGCCGCCGTCGCCGGCAGCACCAGCATCAGGAACGGGTCGACGCCGTGCTCGCGCAGATACAGTTCGGAGGCGGTGCGGCGGATGCCGAGCAGCCACATCACCAAGGTCGCCACCGGTATCCACAGATACAGATAGGCCAGCCAGAAGGCGCCGGTGACCACGCCCCACAAGGTGCGCGGCCAGGCGTCCTGCGAGCCGGGTTTCTGGATCAGGCGCGAGTCGTGCTTGTGCGCGGCCCGCTTGCGTGCCGTGCGATGCGAGTCGGCGTGTTTCGGCGTCGCCGGAGAGAGTTGGCTGTTCATCGAATCCCCCGGTCCGGGCTGACCCAGGTGGCGCGCGTGCCGCGGCGTTTCGACAAGGCCTTGGGCAGTGCGGCGACGGTGGTGGTGAAGCTGAGCAGCCAGTACGCCATCGGGTACCAGATCATCCAGTAGTAGTTGCGCCCGACCCCGGTTTCGTACTGGCGGTCGATGACGATGCTGGCGGCGAACTGCAGCAGGCAGATCAGGGCAAGGATGACGCCGTGCCACGACGGCAGCAGCGTGGTCACGCGCAATTGTTCGGGCAGATCGACGACCAGGCCCAGCGCCCACAGGCCGATGATGAAGGCCATGATGTGGGCCCAGGCCAGGCTCAACACGTACTCGCCGAGCACCGCCCACATCCGCCGGCGACGCCACGAGAGCAGGTCGCGGCCGTGCCGGATCAACACTTCCACGCCGCCCTGGGCCCAGCGCAGGCGCTGCTTCCACAGGCCGCCGAGGGTCTCGGGCATGAGGATGAAGCACATCGCATTGGGCTCGTAACGGATGTCCCAATGGTCCATCTGCAGGCGCCAGCTGATGTCGATGTCTTCGGTGACCATGCTGTCGGACCAGTAGCCGATCCGGTGCAGGGCGCTGCGCTTGAAGGCGCAGATCACCCCCGAGACGGTGAAGATGCGGCCGTAGACGCGCTGGGCGCGCTTGATCATGCCGATGATCGAAGAGAACTCGCCGACCTGCAGGCGGCCGAGCAGGGTCGAGCGGTTGCGGATGCGCGGGTTGCCGGTGACCGCGCCGACGCGCGCGCCCGAGCACAGGTGCCAGATCATCCAATGCATCGCGTATTCGTCGAGCAGGGCGTCGCCGTCGATGCAGACCAGGTAGTCCGAACGCGCCGCCAGGGCGCCCATGCGCATGGCGTTGGCCTTGCCCAGGTTGCGGTCCAGGTGCACCACGCGCAGTTGCGGGTGCGCGGCGGCGAGGCGGTTGAGCTTGTCGCCGGTGTCGTCGCGGCTGCCGTCGTTGATCGCGATCACTTCGAACTGCGGGTAGCGCTGGGCCAGGGCCGCGGCGATGGTTTCGTGGACGTGGTCGCCTTCGTTGTGACACGGGATCAGGATCGAGGCGAACGGCGCGTTCTCCAGCGGCGGCGGATCGGTGCGCACCCGCGCCTTCCGTTCGCGGCGGAAGTAGTAGTACAGCCCGCCGGAGATCCAGAAGAACGACATCACGATCGGATAGAAGAACGCGAACTGGAACAGCGCGGTGAGCAGCGGATTAGTGACCTGGCTCATGATGGGCTCGATGGCAGCGCGTACAGGCTGGCCGGATGTCGATAGGCGGCGATTGGCGGTCGGGGCGGCGCTCAGCGCTCGATGTAGGGGAAGCCGCGCGCGGACATGATTTCGCGTGCGTCCCGGGTCGAGGGTTGGTCGTCGATGAAGTTGTCGGGGTACCAGGCCAGGTGGCGTGCGCCGCCGGCCTGCAAACGGTGGGCCATCGCCTTCAGGCGCGCGGCCGGGATCGGCCGTTCGTTGCGCCAGTCGACGGTCTGCAACTCGAAGATCGTGCGCGACAGGCCGCGCGGCGAACGTTTCACGTCGGCCAGCAGCTGGTCCATCCACGCCTGCGGATCGCGGCTCTTTTCCATCCACGGCATCGCCATCACCGCGGTGTAGTCGTAGGCCTGGTTGAAGGCGGCCAGGTTCTGCGCGAACCAGGCTTCGCTGCGCGGCTCCAGCACCGGCGCGGCGAACAGGTTGCGCACGGTGATCAGCTTGGGACGCCATTTGCCGGCGGCGCGCGCCAGTTCGCGGGTGAAGTCGATCAGCGCCTGGGTGCGCGCGGCCGGGTCGGCCGGCGCCTGGCCGCGCAACTCGTCGTCGCGCAGCAGCGCGTCGTCGTGGAACAGCAGGCCTTCGGTGTAGCCGCTCACCGCGAGGTCTTCGTAAATGTCGGCGACGATGCGCCGGGTCTGCGGCTCGAACGGATTGAGGCGGAAGGTTTCTTTCGGGTTGCTGGCCTGGATCTTCAGGCGCTGGTTCAAGGCCGCATCGGGCAGCTCGAAGCCGAGCACCGGCAGCCAGGCGAACACCTTGACGTTCGCGCGGGTCTTGAGCTGCCAGGCGACGCGGTTGTAGAGGTCGGCGCGCATCGGCAAATGCCGGTTCGGGAAGTACAGCGCATCGGCCGAGCCGTTGCCGTCGGGGTCGGCGAAGGCCTGCAGGAACACGTGGCTGGGGCCGATCTGCTTGACCCGTTCGATCAGCTTGTCCAGGTTGCG
Source organism: Lysobacter sp. ESA13C (assembly GCF_019970005.1). Lineage (NCBI taxonomy): Bacteria > Pseudomonadati > Pseudomonadota > Gammaproteobacteria > Lysobacterales > Lysobacteraceae > Lysobacter > Lysobacter sp. ESA13C. Next base: position 286,378 of record NZ_JAHXYK010000006.1, read on the forward strand.
CGCCTGCTGCGCCGGGTCGGCGTCGTAGACGTAATCCAGGTCGACTTGCAGGGCGCGCAGGCCGTCGAGTGCTTCGTCGTGGCGCAACTCATAGGCCAGGTCGTTGACGGTGGGGTTGTTGAACACCAACAGGCGCGCCAGCCCGTGCAGGTCGGCGCCGATCTTCTGGTGGCGGCCTTCCAGGTCGAAGGTGACCGCCATGCCGAGTTGGTCGGCGATCGCGTTGGTCTGGCTGTTGTAGGCCGCGTACGGCCAGATCACCGACTTCGGGCCGACGCCGAGTTCGCGCTTGATCTCGGCGGCGCTGTCGCCCAGGTCCTTGCGGATGCGCGCCAGGTATTCGGTTTCGCTTTCGTAGCGCTGGGCCTTCTCGTCCCAGGCGCGGGTGATCGCCGCGGGCATGCTGTTGCCCTGCGGGTTGGAGGTCACGCCGCGGTGCAGGGCATGGCTGTGCGAGGCCACTTCGATCAGGCCCGAGGCCTGCATCTCGCGCAATTGCTCCCAGGTGACGAAGTCGTCGTGGGTGAACATGCGCGGGCCGTAATCGACTTTCTGATCGCGCGGCAGGTCCACCCAGGAGGTGACCACCGCCATCAGCGCCGGGTACTTGTAGGCGCGCAGCAGCGGAAAGACGTGGGTGTAGATGCTGCGCAGGCCGTCGTCGAAGGTCAGCAGCACCGCCTTGGGCGGCAGCGGCTTGCCGCCGCGCGAGGCGGCGATGACCTCGCTCAGTGCGACCGGGTGGTAGCCGTGGCCGGACAACCAGTCCAGGTGTGCGGCGAAGTTCTGCGTGCTGACGGCGTAGGCATCGGGATCGCCTTTGCGCGCCACTTCGTCGCGCACGTCGTGATAGCTCAGCACCAACAGTTCGTTCGCGCCGGCCGCGAGCGGAGCCAGCGCGGCCACGGCCAGCACGGCGAATGCGAGCGCCCGGTGGATCAACCCGCGCAGGGGGGCAGCAAGCGGCGCAGCGAAATACAGCATGTTCATTCCTCACCCCAGCGGAAGCTCAGATCGAAGGCGACGCGGTCTTCGCGCACGCCGTCGTAGACCGGGCGCGACCAGTTGAGGCCGTAGTTGAGAGTGCGGCCGGTGCCGAACCGCCATTCGTGTTCGTAACGCAGTTGCGGCACCCAGGCGCTGCCGTAGCCCTGCTGCCAGTACGGCCCGGCGGTGGCGGTGAGGCGCTGCAGGAAGTGGCGGGTGTAACGGCGCCAGGCGACGTGATCCAGGCGCACGCCGAGATTCAGCGAAGCGTCGCGGCTGGGGTTGAAATAGGGCACGTCGGCGTCGCGGCGACTGGCGCGGCTGGCCGACAGATCGGCCAGGCCGGCGACCTGGAGATGCGGGCTGGTGTACAGGCGCTGATCCAGGTTCAGCGCGACGGCGCTGCGGCGGTTGTCGTCGCTGTAGCGCAGTTGCTGCGCGCTCGCGCCGAGCGAGGTGCGCTCGCTCGGCGTCCAGCGCAGGCCCAGGCTCAAGGCATCGGCATCGATGCCGGCGCCGCGCGCCTGCAACGAAGCGTCCGGGGTCTGCCGATACCAGGACGCATTGGCGCGCCAGGCATCGTTGAGGCGCCAACCGGCATCGACGTAATAACCGGTGCGGTCGCCGCGATCGAGCCAGCGGTCGTTGGCGCGGTCGATGCCGAAGCCCAGGCTCAGGCGGTCGTAGGCATACAGCGCGCCGATGCCGGCGCGGCGATCATGGACGCGGTCGCCGGGGTAATCGGCCCAGGCATCCTGCGCGTGCGCGGTGAGGCGCCAGCGGTCGTTGATCAGCGGGCTGCGCACCTCGAGGCGGTGCACGGCATCGCGGGTGCCGAGCGGCGAGGCGGTGGCGCCGCCGCCGCGCGCATCGCTGCGGCCGCTGGCGGTGCTGAACAACCATTGCCAGCCCAGGCGGCTGTCCCAGGACTCGCTCATCTGCCGCACTTGCACGTCGCGCGGGCGGTTGGCGATCAATTCGTCGTGGATCGGCCGCGCCAGGTCGACGCGGGCGTGGTCGAGATAGGCGCCGACCTGGCCGACGCGCGCGCCGACGCCGGTCGGTTCCAGCGTGCTCGCCATCTGGAAGCGTTGCAGCGCGCGATCGGTCCAGCCGCGTTTTTGATAAGCGACGCCGAGATTGGTCTGCACGCCGGGGTTGTCCGGCCCGATCGCCGCCATCGCTTCGAGTCGCTGCTGCGCGCCGACGGTGTCTTCGCCGTACAGGCGGATCATGGTCTGGGTGCTGTCGGCGTCGTAATGGCGCCAGTTTTCGACGCTCTGCTTGGCGCCGTTGACGCGCACCCAGGCCGGTTCGGCGGCCTTGATCTTGTCGAGTTGGGCCAGGGCGTCGTCGAAACGCTCGCCTTCCGAATAGGCGTAGGCCAACTGCAGCTGCGAGTCGTGGTCCTCGGGCCATTCGCGCACGACGCGCTCGAGCACGGTCGCGGCTTCTTCGGGGCGTTTGTCGGCCAGCAGGGACGCGCCGACCTTGGACAAGGCATACATCGGTATCTCGACGCCCTCGGCCTGCAGGGCGCGGTAGCGTTCGACCACCTCGGCGTGGCGTTCCAGATGGTTGAGCAGCATCAATTCGTCGAAACGCGTGCGCAGGTCGGCCTGGCGTTGCTCCGGCGTCTGGGTGGCGCGGTACTGCTCGAAGGCGTCGCGCGCGCTGCGCATTTCGTCGAGGCGGGTGGCTTCGTCTTCGGGGTAGAGGCTGCCCCAGACCGCAAGGCGAGCGAGGCGGCCGGAGTCCAGGCGCTTGCGTTCGGCGGTATCGAACAGGTTGGGGCGAGCTTGGTACAAGGTCCAGGCGCGATGCGCGCTGCCCAGGTCGGCCAGGGTCAGCACTTGCAGGCGGTACAGGCGGTCGTCGCCGGGCGTTGCCGCTTGCGCACTTTCGATGCGGGACAGCGCAGCGAGCCATTGCCGGTCGGCGCGCAGGCGCTCGATCTCCGGCATCGCATTCGTTGCGGTCGTTTGACGCTCCGCAGCAAAAACTGACGTCAGGGGGCAGATTGCGCTCGCGGTCGCCAAGGCGATTGAGAGAGCAAGTCGGTGCGGAGTCGGCATGAGCGACAGGGTCCGTAAGGCAGGGGGGTGCAGATGCGATTTATTCCAAGATAAAAATGTGATGCAAATCACATTTGCAGGGAGGGTGGTGCAAAAGGTGTGCCAAGGGGCCCCGTCCGCTGCTTGAACGATGCTGGAAGTGCTTGTCTGGATTGGCTTTTTTATTCCCGCGACGCGGCTGCGGATGCTGCAGCGCGGTTTGACAAGCTCGATTTAGATCGATTTAAATCGTGAAAACAGGGGCCTGTGCCGGTCGGCACAGTGCGAATCGGAGGCAGTCGCCGTCCGGGCAATGGGAGCGGGAATGTCGGCAACGTGGAGAGCGCGCCGCGATGGCGCACGGGCAGCGGCGAAGCACACCTTGGCGCTGGCCTTGGCCGGGGCACTGATGCCGACGGCGATGGCCGGGCCCGCGCGCAGCTTCTGGACCTCGTTCGAGGCCGGTGAGCCGGCCGCGGCCGAACCCACGGCCGGACCCACGGCCACCGGGGCGGTGCCGCGCCTGAGTGCCGACGGCGGCCCGCCCCAGGCCGCCGCCCTGACCGCCAAGCCCGACATGGGCTTCAGCGGTGTGCGCGCGTTGCGTTACCAGGGCGTGGGCAGCGGCGCGGCGCAAAGCGTTCAGGCCTTCGAGGTCGACATCGCCGTCGCCAAGGACACGCAGCTTTCCTATCGCCTGTTCCCGCTGTCGAGCGCGCACATCGCCGGCCAGCCGGCGCCGTCGAAACTCGATGCGCTGCGCAACGGTTCGACCTATGTCGCCATCGACCTGGTGTTCGACGACGGCAGCCGTCTGTCGCAACGCAAGCCGCTCGATCTGTACGGCAACGCCTTGACCGCGCGCGAGCAGGGCATGGCGCGGCTGCTCTATCCCGACCAGTGGAACGCGGTCAGCAGCCGCATCGGCGAGGTCGCGGCCGGTCGCCGCGTGCGCAAGATCCTGCTGGTCCACGACGGCGACACGGCGTTGCCCTACCAGGGCTATCTGGACGACCTGCGCATCGCCCCGGCGCCGGCGCTCGCCAAGGGCAAGCGCGCGGCGCTGCGCCCGAGCGACTACGTCGACACCCGCCGCGGCAGCAATTCCAACAGCCGCTTCTCGCGCGGCAACACCTTTCCCGCGGTCGCGCTGCCGCACGGCTTCAACTTCTGGACCCCGACCACGAACGCCGGTTCGCACTGGATCTACCAGTACCAGGAGCGCAACGGCGACGACAACCGCCCGCGCATCGAAGCCTTCGCGCTGTCGCACGAGCCGAGCCCGTGGATGGGCGACCGCCAGACCTTCCACGTGATGCCGGCGATCGGCGAGGGCCGGCCCGAGTTCGACCGCAGCAAGCGCGCGCTGAGTTTCGGCCACGACGAGGAAACCGCGCGCGCCGATTACTACCGGGTGCGCTTCGACAACGGCCTGGTCGCCGAGATGACCCCGACCGACCATGCTGCGGTGATGCGCTTCACCTTCCCGGCCGAGCCCGGCGAGACTCGCGCGCAGTTGCTGTTCGACCACCGCGACGAACACGGCGACATCCGCCTGGACCGCGACGGCCGCGCGCTCAGCGGCTGGAGCGAGAGCATGAGCAAGCTCTCGACCGGCGCCTCGCGTTTGTTCTTCTACGCCCGGTTCGACCGCCCGATCCGCGACGGCGCCCGGCTCGACCGCGACAAGGCCGGGCGCGACCGCGTCTCGGCCTGGTACGGCTTCGACCTGAGCGGCGATCCCACCCGCCAGGTGACGATGCGCATCGCCACCTCGCTGATCAGCGTCGAACAGGCGCAGCGCAACCTGGAGCTGGAAATCGGCGCCGACGAAGGCTTCGACGCGGTGCGCGAACGCGCCCGCGCCGCCTGGGACGCCAAGCTCGGCATCGTCCGCGCCGAGGGCGCACCGGCGCACGAGCAAGCGGTGCTGTATTCCAATCTCTACCGTTTGTTCCTGTACCCCAACAGCGGCTACGAGAACACCGGCACCGCCGAGCGGCCGCTGTACAAATACGCGAGCCCGTTCTCGGCGCCGACCGGCAAGGACAGCGCCGGCGCCACCGGCGCGGCCATCGTCGACGGCAAGGTCTACGTCAACAACGGCTTCTGGGACACCTACCGCACCAGTTGGCCGGCCTACGTGCTGCTGACGCCGACGCATGCCGGCGAGATGATCGACGGCTTCGTCCAGCAGTACCGCGACGGCGGCTGGATCGCGCGCTGGTCCTCGCCGGGCTATGCCGACCTGATGGTCGGCACCAGTTCCGACGTCGCCTTCGCCGATGCCTGGCTCAAGGGCGTGCGCAATTTCGACGTGCGCTCGTTCTATCAGTCGGCGCTCCGCAACGCCTCCAGCGTCAGCCCGGTGCCGGGCGCGGGCCGCAAGGGCATCGAGCGCGCGATCTTCGCCGGCTACACCGACACCACGGTCGGCGAAGGCCTGTCGTGGTCGATGGACGGCTACATCAACGACTTCGCCATCGGCCGCCTGGCCGGCGCGCTGGCGCAGCAGGCCGGCGCCGACGATCCCTACCAGGGCAGCTATCGCGACGACGCGGCCTACTACCGCAATCGCGCGCTCGGCTACGCCAACCTGTTCCATCCGCAACTGGGCTTCTTCGTCGGCCGCCATCGCGACGGCCGCTGGCGCTACACCGCGACCGAGTTCGACCCGACCCGCTGGGGCGGCGACTACACCGAGACCAATGCCTGGAACATGGCCTTCCACGCGCCGCAGGACGGCGCCGGTCTGGCCGCGTTGCACGGCGGGCGCACCGCCTTGGGCAACAAGCTCGATCTGTTCTTCGCTACGCCGGGCACGTTCGAGGTCGGCAGCTACGGCGGCGTGATCCACGAAATGCTCGAAGCACGCGATGTGCGCATGGGCCAGTACGGCCACAGCAACCAGCCTTCGCACCACATTCCCTATATGTACGCCGCCGCCGGCCAACCCTGGCGCATCCAGGAGAAAGTGCGCGACATCCTCGACCGCCTCTACGTCGGCGGCGAGATCGGTCAGGGCTATGCCGGCGACGAGGACAACGGCGAAATGTCGGCGTGGTGGTTGTTCAGCGCCGCCGGTTTCTATCCGCTGCGCATGGGCTCGCCCGAGTACGTGATCGGCGCGCCGCGCTTCGAACGTATGAGCATCCGCCTGGAAAACGGCCGCGAGCTGCAGATCAACGCGCCGAAGGTCAGCGCGCGCAATCGCTACGTGCAATCGCTGCGCGTCAACGGCGAAGCCTGGGACCGCTTGACCCTGCCGCATGAATTATTGGCGCAAGGCGCGGTGCTGGATTTCCGCATGGGGCCGTCGCCGTCGAACTGGGCGAGCAGCGCGCAGGCCTTGCCGGAATCGCTGAGCGCCGACGGCGAGACACCCAAGCCGCTGCGCGACCTGGGGCGGCGCGACAATGCGACGGTCGCCGGTGTCGCGGCCAAGCAAGCCGCGGCCTTGTTCGACGACGACGCGACCACTTCGACGCGCTTGAGCGGGCCGATGCCGCTGCTGAGCTGGAACTTCAAGGCGCCGGCGACGGTGCGCTTGTACACCCTGACCTCGGCGGCGCGACGCGGCGATCCGCAGGCCTGGGCCTTGCAGGGTTCCAACGACGGCGCGCAATGGACCACGCTCGACGAACGCAGCGGGCAGGTCTTCGCCTGGCGCAAGCAGACGCGTGCGTTCGCCATCGCCGAGGCCGCCGCGTACTCGCGTTATCGCTTGCGCCTGCTCGCCGACGGCGCCGGGCAGGGCGGCATAGAGCTGGCCGAAGTGGAGTTGCTCGGCGAGACGAAATAGGGCCGGCGTTGCCGCCTGCTTCGGCGCGCCCGCGCCGCGACAACGTCGAATGCGTTGTGCGGCGGTCGCGGCGACAGTAATACCGCAGCGCGTTCGAACAACGCGTTCAGACAGTTCAGGTCGCAGCGCACGCTTGCGGCCACGCCGCATTCGTCGCGCGCCGTCGGTCGGCGCGCGCCACGTTAATCTGCCGGCGCTCGCATTGGCGCTGTGACGCGCTGTGCGCTTTAACGGAAACCTCATGCGTTCGCCTCGAACGCAGCGGTCCGATCGCGCGAATCGTTCCCGTTATGTCCCGATATCGCCCCGTGTTCTTCCTCGGAACGCGCGTCGAGGAGGGCTAAGTTCGGCGATGCAGTGCGATCGACCCATCCACGCGGAATGATTCCGCAACGAGGCTCATATGGAACTCATGGGACGTACCGGCTCCAGGCTGCGGCATCACGCCGCGGTGCTGGCAGCGGGCTTGATGCTCGCAGCACCCTGGGCGCAAGCCCAGAACTTCGAAACTCACTACGGCAACCAACCTTGGCGCGATGGCGGCGAGGACGTCAAGGCGGTGAACTATTGTCCGGGCCGCGGCTCGGTCACCGTCGGCACGCGTCGCTCCAGCGACGGCAATACCCAGGTGTTGGTGACCCGCGCCAACGACCTCGGCGTCACCGACGACAGCAGCATCAACACTTGGCAACAGGCCTACATGATCGCCGGCAGCAAACGCTCCGACGCTTACGGCATCGTCGAGTTGAGCGGCGAGCGCGGTTTTGCCGTGACCGGCGCGGTGCAGCTCGGCGAGGGCAGTTTCATCTACGTGCTGCAGATCGATTGCCGCGGACGGCAGATCTGGACCACGTTGCTGGACAACGTCGCTACCAGTCACCGCGCGACCGGTTACGACCTGATCGAAACCGGATCGGTGATGCCGAGCAAGGCGCCGGCGCAGGGCGACCTGGTCGTGGTCGGCGAGGAAAACGACAAGGACGGCCGCACCCTCGGCCGCATCGCACGCCTGGATGCGGTCGGCAACGTGCTGTGGGATCACCGCTACGACGGCAGCGGCGATTGGCCGGGGCTGCGCTTCCGCGCCGTCACCGAAAACCTCGCCAGCAGCGGCGGCTTCACCGACATCGTCGTCGCCGGCACCGCACTGACCACCGATGCCAAACGCGGCGGCCTGATGTTCCGCACCGACGCCAACGGCGGGCCGGTGTGCAGCAGCGTGTTGATCGACGGCCAGGACCATCGCGACTTCCATGGCCTGACCGCACTATTGAACGCGAACTACACCGGCGAGACGGTCTCGGTCGGTGCGTCCACGGGGCTCGACGAGGGCAGTGCCTCGCAGGCCTATCTGGCCCGTTACGCCCGCTACAGCTGCAGACCGCTGGTGCAGGCGAGTTGGGTGGATCGCGACAAGGCCAGCTTCACCGCCTTCGATGTGGTCGAAGCGCGCGGCCTCGACGGCCGCGAGGGCGCGGTCGCGGTGGTCGGCACCATCGCCGGCACCCAGGGCTTTTTGTTCGCGGCCAATACCAGCGATCTGCTGCGTTACGGCGGCCTGTCGCCGCGCCGCTTCGGCGACAAGTTCCGCGAAAGCCTGTATGCGATCGACCGCAAGAGCGACCGCTTCATCCTCGCCGGCAACACCTTCAGCGACTGGCAGGGCGTAGGCGATATCCAGGACTTCTACTTCGTCCAGGTCGACCCCGGCCTCAACACCGGTTGCGCCGATCTGTGGGACCCCGGCGCATTCCGGCCGCAACTGCCGTACAAGGAGTTCCTGCCGCACCTGGAACGCATTCCCAAGTTCCAGCGCGTCGACACGCCGAGCGTGGAGGCGAAGGACTGGGGCTACGTCTGCGCGGTCGATCCGCCGGAAGGCTGCCCGGGCCTGATCAACAACGGCATCATCCAGCTCGGCGTGGCGCCGACCGGTTATCTCAACATCGAGTGCCCGAACATCGACCTGTCGAGCGGCCGCTACGGCACCCGCCTGGTCGGCCTGCGCTACATGCCGACTAACGGCGAAGCCTCGGCACCGGGCGCGCCCTGCGAAGGCTGGGGCGTGGCCAATGCCGATCCGGCCGCACTGGTGACCGGCCGGACCTCGCGTTGCGCCGGCACCAGCAACGTCACGTTGGTCAGCTTCACTCCGACCACGAGCATGGCGACGTCGGTGGTGACGGTGGGCAGCACGTTCCGGGTGACCCATCAGTACACGCCGATCGCGGCGACGAGCTTCCTGTATCGCGTCGACGTCAAGATCGAGAACATCGGCCGCACCACGGTCAAGGATCTGCGTTACACCCGTGGCATCGACTACGACGTGCCGCCGAATACGTTCTCGGAGTACATCACCCTGGCCGGGGCCTCGCCGTTCCTGCTGGCCTGGAACAACAACGGCTTCAACTCGCTCGACCCGCTTGCGGCCAACTCCGGCTTGTCCGGGCCGATGACCGATAACGGCCCGGGCGATCTCGGAGCGCACATGGACTTCCGCTTCGGTTCGCTCGCACCGGGGGCGGCGCGCAGCTTCGTCACCTATTACGGTGCGGCGCCGACCCAGACCGCTGCGCTCAATGCGCTGTCGATCGTCGGTGCGGGGTTGTATTCGCTGGGCCAGACCAATTGGGACGGCATCGGCGGCGCCGGCAACACCAGCCCGAACCCGGGCACCGCAGGCGCGATCAACGGCGTGCCGGCGACCTTCATGTACGGCTTGAAGACGAACTGAGCGTCGAAAGCGACAAAGGCGTCAAGCTCCGGGGGCCGTCGGCCCCCGGAGCGTTTGCAAGACCGGTGCGCGCGCAAGCCGCAGACGCAGGTGCACGACACCGGCCAGCAAGGACAGCGCGATCAGCGCCATCAGCCACTGCGTCGTTGCGGCGAAGCGCAGGCGTTCGAGCAAGAGACCGGTCAACATGGTCGCCAGCGGCATCGCGCCCATGGTCGCGGCCGAAAACCAGGTCATCTCGCGGCCCATGTGTTGCGCGGCGACGCTGCGCTGCAGCCACGACAGCGATTGGATGCCGTAGAAATTGGAGGCACCCGCGAGCAGGCAGAAGGCGGCCAACACCGTCGCCAGGCTGGCGTTCCAGGCCAGCAGGCCGTAGGCCAGCGCGGCGACCGCCCAACACGCCAGCAACTTGACGATCACCCCGGCCAGACCGGTCGAGGTGCGGCCGGCGAAGGCCGCCGCCGCGGTGATGCCGGCGAACTGGGCGACATATACCAGGAAGTAGCGGGTGTCGCCGTGTTCGACCAGCAACACCGGCAGCAGGATCTGCACCGGCCCGAACACCAGCACCGTGCTGATCAACAGATACAGGTAATAGCTGCGAGGGATGATCGCGGGCGACGATGCAGGCGGCGATCCTGCAATGTCATTAGAGGGCGCGTCGGCCGCGCTTTCTTGCGCCGGCCGTCGCACCGGCCCGCGCCGGCGCACCGCCGCGAGCAGCCACAGCGAGGCGGCGACGCTGAGCGCGTCGATCCAGAACGCGATGGCCAGGCCGTGACTGTCGCTGGAGGCCAGGATCAGACTGCCGGCGAGCATCGGCAGCAGCATCATCGCCAGGCTGGAGGCCACCGCGAACAAGGCATTGCCGGCCGGCAGCAGGCCCTTGCGGATGTACAGGCCGAAACTCGCGCGCCCGGCCGGATACGCAACCGCCCAGACCAGGCCGCCGAACAAGGCCAGTGCGTAGATGATCTCGATGGTCATCAGGCCGAACCAGGTCAGCAGGCCCATGCTGGCGTTGATCGCGACGTAGAGCGCGCGGCAGATCCACAACACCCGGATCGGGTTGGCGCGGTCGAGGAAACCGCCGAAGAAGAACAGGAACAACACGCTGGGCAAGGCTTCGATGGCGGCGGTCAGGCCGAGATCGAAGGCGCTGCCGGTGAGGCGCATCACCAGAAACGGCAGCGCGATCAGGGTGAAGCTGGCGCCGAAGGTGGTGATCAGGTTGTCGAGCAGCAGCCAGCCGAAACGCGGCTCGCGCCGGCCGATGCGCCACAGCCGCGCCGCCGTGGCGAAGCGGCTGCGCAGGCGAGGCGGTACTGGGGCAGGGCGCTCGCTCACGGCGGTCGCAGGCGACGGCGCGGCGAGCGGCGGGTCAGGGCTTGGTCGCGCCGGCGTTCGGCATGCGGGCGCGGCGCAAGAAGAACAACTCGTCCTGGCGTTCGACCGCCAGGCCGTAAGCGCTGGCGATAGCGCGCAGCTTGCCGGCATCGAGCTGCCAGACCGGCTCGACGTCGTCGACGCCGACGTCCAGGGTCCACTGCATACCGAGCCAGTGGGTCAGGATGAAACCCTCGGGCCGCAGCAGGCTCACCAGGGCCTCGAAATAGCGTTCGAGGTGGCGCTGGCAGCAGGCGAAGCTGGCGAGGTTATTGTCGAGGATGCAATCGAAACTGGCCGGCTCGAACTGGCGGGCGAAGTCGTCGCTGTGTTTGTTGAGCAGATGCACCGAGTACTGCGGCAGCCCGAGCGCGTTGCCGTGCTGCCATTCGTTGTGGGCCACCGTCACCGAGACGATGCCGCGCACCTTGCCGGCGAGCAGGCGCGCCACCGACGAGTTGCCGGTGCCGACGTGCAGGATGTCGCGTTCGCGCAGGTCGGCGGCGGCCAACCAGCGGTTGATCGCGGCCTGGTCTTCGGTCGGTTCGCAGGCGGAATAGTCGAGCAGCGGCCAGGTGGCGAACTGGTCGGCGGCGTCGTGAGTAGCGACGTCGGGCTCGCGGCCGCAATCGATGCGCTGGGCGCCGATATCGAAGCGCGGACGGAACATCGGGGCGGCCTGCGTGGGGGCGATCGTCGGGGGATTGTTCATCATGACCAAGGGATAAGACAGAACGGTTTCGATTCTTCATCGATCATCGATCGCATGTCGAGCGACGTCGGCTACAACGATCGTCGAACTGCTTGCCGTCGTCACAGAATAAAACGCTTGCTGCTTTCATTCTCTATTGAGAAAACGCGACAACGCATTGCGTTTCGATCGATGGATAGATGCGGCACCGTTTCGCAAGCAACCATTAACCCCACCACGTCCTACCCCTGAGTTCTGCAAAAGTAGTTCCCCTACAAGCACCAGGCGTGCGGGGCCGCGCACACGCGCGGCGACCCGTATCGACGCGTCCGGTCTGCCAATCAGACCCTGCGAACGCACTGCGCATCGACGATGCCGCGGAGGCGTATCGCGCTGCCGGATGCATCGCCTCATGTTCAGCCAGTTCGTCCTCACCGGCCTCGTCGGTTTCTCCACTTTCGTGCTGTTGTGCTGCCTGGTGTTCCTGGCCGGGTGGGCGCTCTTCAAGGCGGTGCGCCGGCCGACCGCGCCGACGCTCGCCCACTATCCGTTCGTGTCGATCCTGGTGCCGTTCTACAACGAGCCCGAGGCGTCGTTCCTGATGACGCTCGATGCGATCGAGCGCGCCGACTATCCGGGCCGTATCGAAGTGTTGTTGGTCGACGACGGTTCGACCAATTCCACGCCGGCCACGGTCGCGACCTGGCTGGCGCAGCCGCGCGACAAGACCTACCGATTGATCTCGCTGGAGCGCAACGGCGGCGCCAAGGGTTTAGCGCTCGATGCGGCCTTGCCGCAGCTGTCGGCCGATTCCGACGTCGTCACCGTGATCGACAGCGACACCGTGATCATGCCGTGCTCGCTGCGCCGGGCGGTCGAAGCCTTGTACAGCTCGCCGCGCCACGCCGCCGCCTGCGGCCTGATCGTGCCGGCCGGACGGCATAATTCCTGGTTGCACCGTCTGCAGTTCTACGAGCATGTCGGCGCGCTCGCGGCGATCCGTTACGTGCAGAGCAAGATCGGCGTGGTCAACGTCGTCGCCGGCGCCTTCTCGCTGCATCGCACCGAGGTGATCCGCGAACTCGGCGGCTGGGGCGAATGGCTGGTCGAGGACATCGCCTGGACCTGGCGCGCCTTGGCCCACGGTTATTCCATCGCTTACGCGCCCGATGCGATCGCCTACACCATCTGTCCCTCGACTTTCTTCGGCCTGTTCCGCCAGCGCCGGCGTTGGGCGCGCGGGCGTTTGGAGTCCTTCCGCGTCGCCTGGCGCATCTCCTGGCCGCGGACCATGAAGATGCTGCCGTGGTGGTTGCTGTGGGCGCAGTCGGCGCTGGTGCCGACCCTGTTGCTGCTGATCGCCGGCGCCTCGATCTATCGCAGCCCGACCCTGCTCGGCATCGCCGCCCTGAACTGGTGGCTGATGGCCCTGCTCAATTTCATCGCGGTGATGCAGGCGCGCACGCGCCTGCAACTCGGGCCGCTGGACCTGGTGCTGGTGTCGATCTGCAACACGGTGATCGACGTGCTGTTGCTGCCGGCCAACGTGATCGGCCTGATCGACGAACTGCGCGGCCATCGCAAGACCTGGCTGACGCGCTGAGGGCGGGGCAGGGTATGGACTATCACGACTTCCTCGCCGACCACCCGCGCACCTATCTCGGCCGCGGGTTGCCGGATAAACGCCGCTTGGCGCTGACCTTCGACGACGGCCCCGGCCGCGCCACGCCGGCCTTGTTGTCCTTGCTGGCCGAACTCGAAGTGGCCGCGACCTTCTTCTGCGTCGGCGAGGCCGCGCGCGCGCAGCCCGCCTTGATCGAACGCATCCTTCGCGAAGGCCACGAGGTCGGCAACCACTCGCTGAGTCATGCCGATGCGCGCGGTTTCGGCGTCGAGGATTGGATCGACCGCGAAATTCATCCCGCCGCGGCGGCCCTGTGCGACGCAGGGCTAAGTGAAATACCGCGACTGTTCCGCCCGGCCTACGGCGAAATCGCGCCAGGGCAGGTCGATGCGCTCGGACGCCTCGGCTATACCGTGGTCGGCTGGTCGGTCGACCCGCGCGACTGGCTCGAACCCGAGGCGCCCGGCTACGTGTCCTGCGTGGTCGAGTCGGTACTGGCGCGCATCCACCCCGGTGCGATCGTGCTGTTGCACGACGGCGACGACGAGCACGGCCGCGCCCGTCACGGCATCGTCGACATCGTGCGTCGCCTGGTGCCGGCCTTGCGCGGGCAAGGCTATGGCTTCGCGCGGGTCGGCGAGTTCCTGCCTGCGGATGCGGCGCAGCCTGGAACAGGCAGCCAAAGCCTCGCTACCGCGGCCACGGCGTCGTGGCTCAGGGCGCCGGACGATCCGGGTCTTGGCTAGGTACCGGACGCGGCGGCAGCGGCGTGCGGTGCGGACGCAAGGTCGGCAATTCGGGCGGGCAGGGGACGAGGTAGATCGCGTTGAGCATCGGCACGACCGAAAACAACAACAGCACCCGCACCACGCGCGGCGTGACGGCGCCGTAGCGGAGCACCATGCCGGCTGCCAGCAAGGCCAACAATCCCGAACCCAGACGTACCAGCAAGGCGAACCACGATGCCCGCACCAACGAGGCCGAGAGCAGGGCGAACACGAATGGGATCAGGCCCATCAGCAGGCTGCTCGGCGAGAAACGCACGCCGAACAGCGGCGCGGTGAAGACCCCGAAGATCGCGATCCAGTTCCAGATTTTTAAGTAATGGCCCATCGGCTTGCAGCTCCTTGCATGGCATGGGGTCGCGCATCGTGCGCGGCCGGTGGACAGGATAGAGCAGGCTCGGGGCGGCCGGAACCGCGATATGGCCGGCCTCGAATAGCCGGAGCTTGGGCCGGCCGCCGAGGCGCGAGGGAGGCCGGGTTCGCGCGGCATCTTGCTGCCTGCGGCCGTTGCATCGCCGCCGGTCGAGCGGCATGCAGACGGTCGGAGTCAGGGCATGCGGTCCCGGATCATCGACGAGTACTTGGCGATGCTTTGGTCGATCCGGTCGATTGCAAAAGCCGCCGACTCGGCTTCCATGGCAGCGGCCGCGGCGGCGACCGCGGCGGCCGCGCCCATCAGCACGTCGGTGGCCAACAGGCCCAGGGCGTCTTCGGCAGACTGTTGCACTGACTGTTCGACCAGGTCCTGGGTCATCTGCTTCATCAAGACGCCTTGGCTGGCGAGTGCGATCTTGGTGACGCCGTCGAAATAGGCCGCGGCAGATTGCGCGACTTGGTTGGCGGCATCCCCGGAAACCGAATGCAAGGCAGCGATCGCGCGCTCGGCCGCCGCGGAGATCGCTTCGATGTGCTCGCGGATGTCGGTCTCGGCGGCGGACGGGGTATCGGGAAGGTCGGTCATGAGCCTGCACCTGGCGGGTTGAGGGGACTCAATGCTTAACGAGCCGCTCGAACCGAACCGGCCATACACCCGAGCGCCTCTCCGCGATGTCGTCGCCGGCCGCGGCTTCTGGCCGGGCAGCGGTGCTTACCGTGCCAGGCACGAATCCGCCTGCGCAGAGCGCGAAACGGCGGGCCTCGGCGACTCGGCGCCGCACTTCGCCTGTGATGCGCATCGTGGAACCAGCGACCGGCGCTGTTTGAGGTAAGGGATGCCGCCGCACAGCCTCGTCTATACAGACGCTGTGCCGTCGTTCGTTTCATCGTCCATCACAAGGAGTACCAAGACAATGAATGTATTGAAGCTGGTGTTGGCCGGGGCGCTCGGCGCCTCGACGCTGATGAGTGCGGGCAATGCCGCCGCGGTGGCTCCGTCTCCGGATTCGGTGGTGTATTTCCGGCAGTTGTGGGACAACGCGATGTTGTTCGCCTATCGGGGGCAGGGCGCGTTCGCGCAGTCGGTCTGCGATGTCTACCGCTCGCAGGTCTGGCCGGATCCGGGCGCCAACGAACTGGTCCCGCTGCTGCACTATCAGTGCCGGGTGAGCGTGGTGAACATTGTCGTGCACCACACCAATCCCTTGCCGTTCCCGCTGCGGTAAGCGGCGACAGCAACGCCGCGCCGGAGCCTGCCGGCGCGGCATCCGTTCCCCGCGGCGGACGCCTGCGGTTTGATCTGGATCAAGGCCGCCCGCCCGCGGGCGCCTAGGCTGTCGACTGTTGCGCCCGCTCCCGCGCTTGCGGCCTGCGTCGCAATGCGGGGCCGGAGGCTGTGTTAGCGTCCGGCGGGTATCGCCTCACTCAATGACAGGTGATGACGGATGGACCGGCCGACGGAGTCTGCGGGCAGCAGCAAGCGGCGCGAACGCGCGGCGTTCCTGCTGCTGACCGGGGTGGTGTTTCCGCTGCTCGCGGTGTTGGTCGTCGCCGGCTACGGCTTCGCGGTGTGGATCTGGCAGATCTTCACCGGCCCGCCGACGGGGCCCTGACGGCGATGTCGGCGACGAGCCTGTCCAGGCGCGCACTCCTGTTCGGCCGGGGGCCGAAACCACAGCAGCCGTCGATCCGGCCCCCCTGGGCGCGGCCGGCGAGCGCGTTCGCCGATGCCTGCACCCGCTGCGGCGACTGCGTGGCTGCCTGCCCGGAGCGGGTGCTGAGCATGGACGCCACCGGTCGCCCAGTGTTCGACCCGGCTTCGGGCGAATGCAGTTTTTGCGGCGCCTGCGCGGAAAGCTGCGCATCCGGCGCGCTGTCTAAGCAGCCTTCGGCGCCGCCGTGGACTTGGCGGGCCGTCGTGTCCGAACGCTGCCTGGGCCGCCAGGGCGTGGTGTGTTTCAGCTGCCAGGATGCCTGCCCGCAGCAGGCGATCGTGCGCGTCCCGGGGCGCCTGGGCGGCCTCAGGGTCGATGCCGAGCGTTGCAACGGCTGCGGCGCTTGTGTCGGCGTCTGCCCGGCCGCAGCGGTGCGCTTCGAGTGCGCGGCGGAGGCGTCGTCATGAATTCGAGGGCGAACCGCGAAGGCGAGGTGCATATCGCCAGTTTCATCGTGCAGCACCGCGCCGGTGCCGCCGAAACGGTCGCCGCCGCGGTCGCCGCGTATCCGGACCTGGAACTGGCATTGGCCAGCGCGAGCGCGAGCGTGGTGGTCTGCGAATCCCAGGCGCGCACGGTACTCACCGAGCGCATCGACACGCTGCGGGACATGCCCGGGGTGTTGAACGTGTTGTTGGTCTATCACCACGCCGAGCCGGCTGCCGCGCTCGATCAACCCATCGAATCTTCCTTGCAGGCGGAGTAGGGCCATGGCCGTCACCCGACGCGACTTCATCCGCAACAGCGCGATCGCCACCGCCGCGGCCGCCGCCGGCATTCCCCTGAGCGGCGGCGGCAGCAACCTGGTCACCGAGGGCGACTTGACCGGGTTGAAGTGGAGCAAGGCGCCTTGCCGTTTCTGCGGCACCGGTTGCGGGGTCAACGTGGCGGTGAAGTCCGGCCGCGTCGTCGCCACCCACGGCGACGTCCACGCCGAGGTCAACCGCGGCTTGAACTGCGTCAAAGGCTATTTCCTGTCGAAGGTGTTGTACGGCCAGGACCGCCTGAGCCGGCCTTTGCTGCGCAAGAAGAACGGCGTCTACGCCAAGGACGGCGAGTTCGAGCCGGTCGGTTGGGACGAGGCCTTCGACGTCATGGCCGCGCAGTTCAAGCGCGTGCTCAAGGACAAAGGGCCGGGCGCGGTCGGCATGTTCGGCTCCGGACAATGGACGATCTTCGAGGGCTATGCCGCCAACAAACTGTGGAAAGGCGGGTTCCGCAGCAACCATATCGACCCCAACGCGCGCCATTGCATGGCCTCGGCGGTCATGGGCTTCATGCGCACCTTCGGCATGGACGAACCGATGGGCTGCTACGACGACATCGGGGCGGCCGACGCGTTCGTGCTGTGGGGGTCGAACATGGCCGAAATGCACCCGATCCTGTGGACGCGGGTGACCGACCGGCGCCTGTCGCATCCGCAGGTGAAGGTCGCAGTGCTGTCGACCTTCGAGCATCGCAGTTTCGAGTTGGCCGACATCCCGATCGTGTTCAAGCCGCAAACCGATCTGGTCATCCTCAACTACATCGCCAACCACATCATCCGCAGCGGCCGGGTCGACCGCGATTTCGTCGGCCGCCATACCCGTTTCAAGCAGGGCAACCAGGACATCGGCTACGGACTGCGCCCGGAGCACCCGCTGCAGCGCCAGGCCAAGCATGCCGACGACCCGAACGGCGGCCACGACATCGACTTCGCTGCGTTCGCCGCCTTCGTCGCCCCGTACACCCTGGAAAAGACCGTGGAAATGACCGGGGTCGAACGCGGTTGGCTGGAGAAGCTGGCCGAGCTCTACGCCGACCCCAAGATCAAGGTCACCTCGTTCTGGACGATGGGCTTCAACCAGCACACCCGCGGGGTTTGGGCCAACAACATGGTCTACAACCTGCATCTGCTGACCGGCAAGATCGCCACGCCCGGCAACAGTCCGTTCTCGCTGACCGGGCAGCCTTCGGCCTGCGGCACCGCGCGCGAGGTCGGCACCTTCAGCCACCGCCTGCCGGCGGACATGGTGGTGACCAATCCCGAACACCGCCGCAAGGCCGAGGAGATCTGGAAACTTCCGCCAGGCACCATCCACGACAAGCCCGGCTATCACGCGGTGGAGCAGAACCGCGCCCTGCGCGACGGCAAGCTCAACGCCTATTGGGTGATGGTCAACAACAATGTGCAGGCCGCCGCCAACCTGATGCAGGAAACCCTGCCGGGTTATCGCAATCCGGCCAATTTCATCGTCGTCTCCGATGCCTACCCGACCGTGACCGCGCAGGCCGCCGACCTGATTCTGCCGGCGGCGATGTGGGTGGAAAAAGAGGGTGCCTACGGCAACGCCGAGCGCCGCACTCAGTTCTGGCACCAACTGGTGAAAGCGCCCGGCGAGGCGCGCTCGGACCTGTGGCAGTTGATGGAGTTCTCCAAGCGCTTCGTCACCGACGAATGCTGGCCGCCGGCGCTGTTGGCAGCGAACCCGGGCTTCAAGGGCAAGACCTTGTACGAAGTGTTGTTCCGCAACGGCAACGTCGACCGCTATCCCAGCAGCGAGATCGAGGCCGGCTACGACAACGACGAGTCGGCCGCATTCGGCTATTACGTGCAGAAGGGCCTGTTCGAGGAATACGCCGCCTTCGGCCGCGGCCACGGCCACGACCTGGCGCCGTTCGACGACTACCACCGCGCCCGCGGCCTGCGCTGGCCGGTGGTCGACGGCAAGGAGACGCGCTGGCGCTACCGCGAGGGCGCCGATCCCTACGTCAAGGCCGGCAGCGGCTTCCAGTTCTACGGCAACCCCGATGGCCGCGCGGTGATCTGGGCGCTGCCGTACGAGCCGCCGGCGGAATCGCCCGACGAAGAGTTCGATCTGTGGCTGGTGACCGGGCGGGTGCTCGAACACTGGCACTCGGGCTCGATGACGATGCGGGTGCCGGAGCTGTACCGGAGCTTCCCGGCCGCGGTGGTGTTCATGAACCCCGACGACGCCAAGGCGCGCGGGCTCAAGCGCGGCGATCCGGTGCGGGTGGCCTCGCGCCGCGGCGAGATGCTGTCGCGGGTGGAGACGCGCGGCCGCAACCGGATGCCGCGCGGCGTGATTTTCGTGCCCTGGTTCGATGCCGGCCAGCTCATCAACAAGGTCACCCTGGACGCGACCGACCCGATCTCCAAGCAGACCGATTACAAGAAATGCGCGGTCAAGGTTCAGGCGGCCTAAGGAGGCGGGCGGTATGCGCAATAAATATCTGTTGATCGCTTCGGGCCTGGTGGTGGTCCTCGCCGCCATGGCCTTCATCGCCGGTTGGCTGTTCGGTTCGGCCAAGGTGCCGTCCGCGGCGCCCGAAGCGCCGTCCGCGCCGATGCTCGCCGCCGCAGACGACGCGGATGCCGGTCCGGCCGGGATGCAGCTCGACGCGCTCCGGCGCGGCGTGCCGATCGGCGGCGAGGCCGTGCCGCCGCCGCTGGCGCGGGTGGAGAACGCCGACCTCAAGCGCGTGCGCGCCTACCCGATGCAGCCGCCGACGATCCCGCACGCCATCGACGGCTATCAGGTCGACAAGAACAGCAACCGCTGCCTGCTGTGCCATTCGCGCGCCAATGCGGCGACGTTCCAGGCGCCTCCGGTCAGCGTCACTCATTACATGGACCGCGACGACCAGTTCCTGGCCGCGGTCTCGCCGCGGCGTTATTTCTGCAACCAGTGCCACATCGTGCAGACCGATGCGCGGCCGCTGGTCGCCAATACCTTCGAAGACGTCGACCGCCTGTTGAACCCGCCGGCGAGGAACTAGGCGATGTGGACCCGACTCAAGGCGATCCTGGCCCCGCTGTGGCACACCCTGTGTTCGCCGAGCGTGCATTACAGCCTGGGCTTTCTGACCGTGGCCGGCTTCGTCGCCGGCATCGTGTTCTGGGGCGGATTCAACACCGCGCTGGAGGCGACCAACACCGAGAAGTTCTGCACCGGCTGCCACGAAATGCGCGACAACGTCTTCGAGGAACTCAAGGGCACCATCCACTACAGCAACCGCTCCGGCGTGCGCGCGACCTGCCCGGACTGCCATGTCCCGCACGACTGGACCGACAAGATCGCGCGCAAGATGCAAGCCTCCAAGGAGGTCTGGGGCAAGCTGTTCGGCAGCATCGACACCCGCGAGAAGTTCCTCGACCACCGCCTGCAGTTGGCGATACACGAGTGGACCCGGCTCAAGGCCAACGACTCGCTGGAATGCCGCAACTGCCACGAATACGACTCGATGGACCTGACCCGCCAGGGCACGCGGGCGGCGCAGATCCACAAACTGTGGCTGGGCACCGGCGAGAAGACCTGCATCGATTGCCACAAGGGCGTGGCCCACCGCTTGCCCGACATGACCGGGGTGCCGCAGGGCTAGGGGCCGGGCGCGCGGGCCGGCGGGCGTGGCCGCGACGGCGTCGTCGCCGCTCGCTCGGGCCGGCGGGCGCTCTCATCGCGGGAACGCCGGGCGCAGTCGCGAGCCGAATGCCGAGGTCCGTCGAATACGCGATTGCGAGCGGGAAGGGATCGCGGCGTGGCCGGCCCATCCGGGCCTGGCGCAGGCCGGGCGGCCTCGCGGCCGCGGTGCGCAGACACGAAAAAGCCGGCGCAAGGCCGGCTTAGTCAGAAACACTCTCAGCATTGGTCGGGGAGACAGGATTCGAACCTGCGACCTCTACGTCCCGAACGTAGCGCTCTACCAGACTGAGCTACACCCCGACTGCTGAGCCGCAAATTCTAGCGACTCACCCCCGGCCGGCGCAAGGGGTCTGTTGATCGGACGAGCAGGGAGCGGGGGCGGCCGTTAAACTGTGGCGCTTTCCAACCCCCACAGCTCGTTGTCGGCGCGGCCGACGTATTGGAGTTCCGCTTGATCAAGCCTCGTACCCCGCCGGGAGTCATGGAGCTGCTGCCCCGCGACCAGATCGCCTTCCAGCGCATGCTGGACACGATCCGGCGCAATTTCGAGCGCTTCGGCTTCCTGCCCGTGGAAACCCCGGTCATGGAGCTGTCGGAGGTGCTGCTGACCAAGTCCGGCGGCGAAACCGAGCGCCAGGTCTATTTTGCCCAGTCCACCGGCTCGCTGGAGAAAAGCGCGCAATCGGGCGAGCGCGGGGTGCCGGAGATGGCGCTGCGCTTCGACCTGACCGTGCCGCTGGCGCGTTACGTGGCCGAGCACGAGCACGAGTTGGCCTTCCCGTTCCGCCGCTACCAGATGCAGCGCGTGTACCGCGGCGAGCGCCAGCAGCGCGGCCGCTTCCGCGAGTTCTACCAGTGCGATATCGACGTGATCGGCAAAGACAGCCTCAGCGTGCGTTACGACGCCGAGCTGCCGGCGGCGATCTACGCGGTGTTCTCCGAGCTCGACATCGGTCCGTTCACGATCCAGCTCAACAACCGCAAGCTGCTGCGCGGCTTCTTCGAGGCCCAGGGCGTCGCCGACGGCGGCCTGCAGGCGCTGGTACTGCGCGAGGTCGACAAGCTCGACAAGCGCGGCCCCGATTACGTGCGCGACACCCTGACCGGGCCCGAGTTCGGCCTGGCCGCGGACGCGGTCGCGACCATCCTGGACTTCGTCGCGGTGCGTTCGAGCTCGCACGCCGACGCGCTGGCCAAGCTGGCCGCGCTGGGCGAGGGCAACGAGGCCTTGCGCGAAGGCGTGGCCGAGCTGCGCGAGGTGCTGGAACTGATCCGCGCGCTGGGCGTGCCGGAAAAGAACTACGCCCTCAACTTCTCGATCGCGCGCGGCCTGGACTACTACACCGGCACCGTCTACGAGACCACCCTCGACGACTTCCCGCAGATCGGCTCGATTTGTTCGGGCGGGCGCTATGAGGACCTGGCCAGCCACTACACCAAGTCCAAGCTGCCCGGCGTCGGCATTTCGATCGGCCTGACCCGCTTGTTCTGGCAGTTGCAGGAAGCCGGCCTGGTCAGCACCGCCGACAGCAGCGTGCAGGTATTGGTCACGCAGATGGACGACGCCCACCTGCCGCATTGCCTGGCGGTGGCCAACGAGTTGCGCCACGGCGGCCTCAACACCGAAGTGGTGATGGAAACCTCCAAGCTCGGCAAGCAGTTCAAGTACGCCGACCGCGCCGGCATCCGTTTCGTGGTGGTGCTGGGCGAGGACGAAATCGCCAAGGGCACGGCGACGGTCAAGGACCTGCGCCGCGAAGACCAGTTCGAGGTGTCGCGCGCCGAACTGGCGCGCACGCTGCGGGTCGAACTGGAGCAGTCGCGGGTCATGAAGTGATCCCGACCCGTGCAGGCCGTGCCGGCGTGGCGGATCTCGCGATCCGCATGCCGGCCGTCTGTGCGGCGGGTCTGCGGCGGCGGGCGCGTGGGTTCGCGTGCGCGGCCGATTCTCTGGTTCGTCCCGCACCGGATAGCGATCCGGCGCGGATGCGGGCCGACTCCACGCCGCGGCGCAATGACGCCGCCGCGGTTCCCATCGTTTCATTGACGCACCGACTCCCGAGTACGCTCGGCCGGGCTGCGCCGTTCGCGGCGTAAGCGCGGCCGTTCAGATGATCGCCAGGGTGCGAGGCGAGGTTACAACTTGAACAAGATCCAACTCGATGGCCGTTCGCTGACGCGTTCGCAACTCGTGGCCGTGGCCTACGGCGCCCAGGTCGAACTGGCCGCGGCGCAGTTGCCCGCGGTGGCCCGCGCGGCCGACTTCCTGGCCGAACAGGTGCGCCGCGAAGAACCGATCTATGGCGTTTCCACCGGTTTCGGCAGCAACGCCGACCGTCTGCTCGGCGCGCACCACCTGCGCGACCAGTTGCCGGGCGCCAAGCGCAATCAAGAGACCCTGCACGAAGAACTGCAGCGCAACCTGATCGTTACCCACGCGGTCTGCGTCGGCGATCCGTTCGCGCCGGAGATCGTGCGCGCGATGCTGTGCATCCGCATCAACACCCTGATGCGCGGCCACTCCGGCATCCGCGTGCAGACCCTGCAGGCGCTCGCGGCGATGCTCAACGCCGGCATCGTGCCGGTGGTGCCGCAGCTCGGCTCGGTCGGCGCCAGCGGCGACCTGGCGCCGTTGTCGCACCTGGCCATCGTGTTGCTCGGCGGCGGCGAAGCCTTCTACGACGGCCGGCGCATGCCCGGCGCGGAAGCGTTGCAGCTCGCCGGCCTGACCCCGGTCAAGCTGTCCTACAAGGAAGGCCTGGCGCTCAACAACGGCACCGCGCAGATGCTCGCCTGCGGCGTGCTGGCGCTGGCCCGCCTCGAAGACCTGCTCGACACCGCCGACCTCGCCGCGGCGATGACCATCGACGCTTTCGCCGGCCGTCTCGGCGCCTTCGCCGAGGCGGTGCACGACCTGCGTCCGCACCCGGGCCAGGTCGAGGTCGCGGCCAACCTGCGCCGCTTGCTCGAAGGCTCTACCCTCGCCGATATTCCCTATCACCTGGTGCCGCGCTTCCGTCCCTGGCTGCCGCAGAGCTGGGACACCGAACAGGCGCAGCAGCTCAGCTTCGACATCGGCTGGGATTGGGTGCCTTTCAGCCAGCGCCACGGCCGCGAGAAGTTCTACACCCGCTTCCGTCCGTTCCGCGGCGGCAAGAAGCACCAGCCGCAGGACAGCTATTCGCTGCGCTGCATCCCGCAGGTGCACGGCGCGGTGCGCGACGCCATCGCCCAGGCCGCGCGCGTGCTCGAAGTCGAGCTCAATTCGCTGACCGATAATCCGATCGTGTTCCCGGATGCGCAGGCCGAGCACGTCGAGCAGCAGGTGATCTCGGCCGGCCATTTCCACGGCATGCCGCTGGCCCTGGTGATGAGCTACGTCAAGGCCGCGATCCCGGTGCTCGCCAGCATTTCCGAGCGCCGCCTCAACAAGCTGGTCGACCCGGCCACCAACGACGGCCTGCCGGGCTTTTTGATCGGCAACGAAGACGCGACCGAATCCGGCCACATGATCGTGCAGTACACCGCCGCGGCCATCGTCAACGATCTCGCCAGCCGCGCGCATCCGGCCTCGGTGTATTCGATCCCGACCAGCGCCAACGCCGAGGACCACGTCTCGATGGGCGCCAACGAAGCCCGTCACGTGCTGTCGATGACCGAAGACCTCGGCAAGGTGCTCGCGCTGGAGCTGTACACCGCCGCCCAGGCGCTGGACCTGCGACGCGACATGATCAACGCCGCCCGCGACCTGGCCGACCGCGCCGACGCCAAGACGCTCGCGAGCAAGGTCTCGGGTGGTCCGGTCGGCGACAGTGCCGATCACGCCGGCTTTCTCGCCGAGGTCGAAGGCCTGCGCGCCGAACTGGCCGCCGCCGACGAGTTCCGTCCGGGCAAGGCGGTCGCCGCGGCCCACGCCAAGCTGCGCGAAGCCATCGCCTTCCTCGACCGCGACCGCGCGCTCGACGGCGAAGTCGCCACCGCCGTGCAACTGGTCCACGAAGGCACCCTGATCGCCGCGGCGCGCGCTGCGGTGCAAAGCTAAGCGGCACGTGCGTCAAAGCCCCTCTCCCGCCAGCGGGAGAGGGGTTGGGGTGAAGGGCCGCTCGGCCCCAAGCACCGAATCACTCACCGCATCGTTGTTCCCCGGCAGGAGCCCAGGATGCAGACGATCTTCCACAACGACCGCGTCTTCAGCATCGAAGGCTTGCTCACTGCGTCCGAGTGCGAGCAACTGGTCGCACTCGCCGAAGACCACGGCTTCGAATCCGCCGGCGTGCGCACCCCCTCGGGCCAGCAGAAAAGCCTGCAGCACGTGCGCAACAACGAACGCGTGGTGTTCGAGTCGCCGGCCTGGGTCGAACGCTTATGGCAGCGGCTGTCTGCGCTTGAGCTGCCCATGCTCGACGGCGAAAGCGCGGTCGGCCTGCCGCGGGCGCTGCGCTTCTACAAATATTCGCCGGGCCAGCGTTTCCGCATGCACAAGGACGGCCCTTGGAGCGAAGACGGCCGGTCGAGCAGGCTGACCCTGCTGGTCTATCTCAACGACGATTTCGTCGGCGGCGACACCGACTTCCGCCAGTTCAAGGTGGTGCCGAAGACCGGCGCCGGCCTGCTGTTCGTGCACGACACCTGGCACGAAGGCGCCGCGGTGCTCGAAGGCGTCAAGTACGCACTGCGCTCGGACGTGATGTACGCGCCGAGCTGAGTCCGCGCTGCGCGAGTCGCGCAGTGGTTCAAGCCTGCACGGCCGCCCCCCACACCCGCACGCAATCGCGGCCCTCGGCCTTGGCCAGGTACAGGGCCTGGTCGGCGAACTGCAGCGCCGCTTCCACGCCCATGTCCGAGTCCGGAGTGATCTCGTACACGCCGATGCTGGCGGTGACCGGGATGTCGTGGCTGCGGCTGGGGCAGGGCTGCGAGCTCAGGCGCAGGCGCAAGGCCTCGGCGACGCGGGCGCCGGCATCGAGGTCGTGGTCGGGCAGCACGGCGACGAATTCTTCGCCGCCGAAACGGGCCAGCAGGGCGTGCTGCGGGATCAGGATCTGCGCGATCAGGCCCGCCGCCCAGCGCAGGCACTCGTCGCCGACCAGATGGCCGTGGTGGTCGTTGATCTGCTTGAAGTGATCCAGGTCGATCATCATCAGCACCAGCGGCCGGTGCTGGCGCCGCGAGCGGTGCAGCAAGGCCTCGAAGGCCTCGCGGAAATGACTGCGGTTGTGCAGGCCGGTCAGGCCGTCGCGTTGGCTGGTTTCGCGCAGGCGCGCATGGGCATCCTCGAGCAGGGCCAGGGTGCTGCGCAGCTCGGTGGTGCGCTGCTCGACCTTGTGTTCGAGTTGCTCCTTGGCCTCGCGCACGATGCGTTCGTTTTCGTTGCGCAGCGAGGCGTAGCGATAGCCCAGGGCGACCGACAGCAGCAGCATCTCCAGCGCCGAGCCGATCTGCACGCCGTACTCGGTGATGAACATCTTCGGCAGCAGGTCGAAGGCGATCGCCGCGAACATGCCGGTGCCGAGCAGGAACGCCGACCAGGCCAGCAGGAACAGCCGCGCCGGCTTGTAGCCGCGGCGCATCACCACGATGCCTTCGACCGCGATCCAGGCGATGCTGACGAACACCGCCGCCGAAGCGATCGGCGTGGCGATGCGGTACGGCAGCTGGGTCGCGGCGATGCCGAGCAGGACGAAGAACGCGATCATGCCCAGGCCGACGTAATCGCCCAGGCGCCAGCGCCGGTGCAGGCTGAGGAAGTTGCGCGCGAATTGCTGCATGCCGATCTGGGCCAGGCAGATCGACAAGGGCACCGAGTGGTCGGCGAGCCAGGGCGAACGCGGCCACAGGTACTCGAAACCCAGGCCGTTGAGGGTCAGCAGCACCAGGCCGAACGCGCAGATATGGAACAGGTACCAGAAGTAGCTGGAGTCGCGCAGGCTCAGCCACAGCACCAGGTTGTAGAAGAACAACGCGACCAGGATGCCGTAGTAGATGCCGATGCCGAACTGGGCGTCGCGCGCGAGCTCGGTGAAGGCGCTCGGCGTGTACAGGGTCAGCGGCACCTGCATCGAGCTGTCGCTGCGCACGCGCACGAAGATGTCGACGGGTTGGTCGGCCGGCAGGTCGATCCAGAAATTCGGATGGCGGTAGCGGATCGCGCGCGAGGCGAACAACTGGCTGTCGCCGCCCACCTGGTGGGTCGAAGCGCCGTTGCGCGCGCGGGTGTAGACATCGAGACGGTCGCTGAGCGCGAACTGCTGCACCAACAGCCAGCGCGGCACCTCGGCGTTGCGGTTCACCGCGGCGATGTGGAACCAGTAGGCGCCGGGCTGGAAGCCGAACGAGCCGTTGCCGTTCGGCAGCGGCCGATAACGCTTTTCAGCGAGCGCGCGCCGCGCGCCGTCGAGATCGAGGCGGCCGCCGGTGTCGTGGTAGTAGGCGGTGAACGGCGCGAGTTCGACCTCGCGGGTGCTGCGTTCGAGGTTCAGCACGGTGTGCGCGGACGCCGGTGCGAGCAACGCCGCGGCGAGCAGGCAGAGCAGGGCCCACCCGGCCCAGCGGCGCTGGGGCGAGGCGGGGCGACTCGGTACGGCAGCGAGGGCAGGGTTCGTATTCATCTTCCGTGGCGGTGGCGGACACAGGCCTTTGCGTCGCGGTGGCGGGGCGTCGGGGGAGCGGTCGCGGCGCCTCGACCCCGGTCAGGGGCGTGGGATCGGGCGCA
This sequence comes from Lysobacter sp. ESA13C, assembly GCF_019970005.1. Classification (NCBI taxonomy): domain Bacteria; kingdom Pseudomonadati; phylum Pseudomonadota; class Gammaproteobacteria; order Lysobacterales; family Lysobacteraceae; genus Lysobacter; species Lysobacter sp. ESA13C. The sequence continues at coordinate 313,670 of NZ_JAHXYK010000006.1, forward strand.
TCTGAGTCTTAACGCAATTCCTTACTGCGACAGGCCGGCTTGACGGCGGCCGGCTCGATCGATAATGTATTAACGCGTTAGTACATTAATGCGTTCGATGATCCGCGCCTGGGTTCGATCCCCAGGCGTTGGATTCCCGGGCGTCGAACCCCGCCTGCCCGGCGGGGCAACCGATCCAGCGACCTAGCTACCACGCCGACATGAGTTCTCCGCAATGAAGCGCCGCGCCAACGACACCGAGCAGACCGAAGATGCGATCGCCGACCTGGCGGTGGCCTTGGCTGGCCTGCGCAGCGCCGAACAGGTGCGGGCCTTTCTCGAAGACTTGTGCACCCCGGCCGAACTGGAGGCGATGAGCGACCGCTGGCGCGTCGTGCCCCTGCTCAACGAAGGCGTGCCGTATCGCGAAATCCACGACCGCACCCAGGTCAGCGTGACCACGATCGGGCGCGTCGCCCGCGTGCTCGAACGCGGCACCGGCGGTTACGGCGCGGCCCTGCACCGGCGCGCCGCGCGACACCGCTGAATTCCTGAAAGACCGCGCAAGTCCGCGCCTCTCTCGGCACACCCCGTCATCGGACTGCCGCCTCGTCCCCGCATCGACCGCCCCCCATCCGAGACCCGTTCATGAGCCCTCCCGCCAGCGCCGCCGCGCGTGACCGCTTGCGCATCGCGATCCAGAAATCCGGCCGTCTCGCCGAGCCGGCGCGTGCGCTGTTGGCCGCCTGCGGCCTGAGCTGGCGCGAGAGCCGCGACCGTTTGTTCTGCTACGGCGAAACCTTGCCGGTCGACCTGCTGCTGGTGCGCGACGACGACATCCCCGGCCTGATCGCCGACGGCGTCTGCGACCTCGGCGTGGTCGGGCGCAACGTACTGCTCGAACAGGACGGCGACCGCCGCAGCAACGGCCGCGAATCGGCATTCCGCGAATGGCGCGCGCTCGGTTTCGGCGGCTGCCGCCTGGCGCTGGCCGTGCCCGAGGCCTGGCACTGGGAAGGCCCGCAGCAATTGGCCGGCAAGCGCATCGCCACCAGCTATCCGGCGTTGCTGTCGCAATGGCTGGCCGGCGAGGGCGTCGACGCCCAGGTCGTGCTGCTGTCGGGTTCGGTCGAAATCGCCCCGCGCCTGGGCCAGGCCGAGGCGATCTGCGACCTGGTGTCGAGCGGTGCGACCCTGTCGGCCAACCAGCTCAAGCCGGTGCAGACCCTGATCGAGAGCGAAGCGGTGCTGGCCGGCCCGGCCGGCGGCTTCGACGACGTGCGCGGCGAGTTGGCCGACCTGCTGCTGCGCCGTCTCGACGGCGCGCTGCGCGTGCGCAACAGCAAGCTGCTGATGTTCCAGGCGCCGCGCAACCTGCTCGACGAATTGCTGCCGCTGTTGCCCGACGCCGAGCCGCCGACGGTGATGAGCCTGGACAACGGAGACGGCGTGGCCCTGCAGGCGCTGTGCCACGGCGCGGTGACCTGGCAGCGGCTCGAAGAACTCAAGCGCGCCGGTGCGCGCGGGCTGATGGTGGTGCCGGTCGAGGGCATGCTGGCATGAGCGCGAAGATGCAACGCCTCGACTGGAATGCGCTCGACGAAAACGCGCGCGAACAGGCGCTGCGCCGTCCGGCGCAACAGACCCGGGCCTCGACCGCGGCCGCGGTTGCCGAGATCGTCGAAGCGGTGCGGCGCGACGGCGATGCCGCATTGCGCCTGTATGCCGAACGGTTCGACGGTGGCGCGCCCGAGCGCTTCGCTGTCGACGCCGCCGAGTTCGACGCCGCCGAAGCCTCGCTGACGCCGGCCTTGCGCGCGGCGATCGACGAGGCCGCCGAACGCATCGCGGTATTCCACGACGCCGGCATGAGCGAGCCGTATGCGATCGACACCGCCGACGGCGTGCGCTGCGAACGCATCCTGCGGCCGATCCGCCGGGTCGGCCTGTACGTGCCGGCCGGCTCGGCGCCATTGCCGTCGACCGCGCTGATGTTGGCGGTGCCGGCGGATCTGGCCGGTTGCCGCGAGATCGCCTTGTGCACGCCGCCGCGCCGCGACGGCAGCGCCGACCCGGCGGTGCTCTACGCTGCGCGCCGTTGCGGGGTGACCCGGGTGTTCAAGGTCGGCGGCGCCCAAGCTATTGCCGCGATGGCCTTCGGCACCGAGAGCATCGGCAAATGCGACAAATTGTTCGGGCCCGGCAATGCCTACGTCACCGAAGCCAAGCGCCAGGTCGCGCTGCTCGAGGGCGGGGCGGCGATCGATCTGCCGGCCGGCCCCTCGGAAGTGCTGGTGGTCGCCGATGCCGGCGCACGCGCCGATTTCGTCGCCGCCGACCTGCTGTCGCAGGCCGAACACGGGCCGGATTCGCAGGTGCTGCTGGTGAGCGACGACGAGGCATTGCTGGATGCAGTCGACCTCGAACTCGACCTGCAGTTGGCCAAGCTGTCGCGCGCCGACACCGCGCGTGCGGCGTTGCAGTGCTCGCGTTCGATCCGGGTCGATTCGATCGAACGCGCGCTTGAAGTCAGCAACCGTTATGCGCCCGAGCACCTGATCCTGGCCCTGCGCGATGCGCGCGAGTGGTTGCCGGAAGTCGAGGCGGCCGGTTCGGTGTTCCTCGGCGACTGGGCGCCGGAAGCGCTGGGCGACTACTGCAGCGGCACCAACCACGTCCTGCCGACCAGCGGCGCGGCGCGCTACGCCAGCGGCGTCAACGTGGCCAGCTTCCAGGTCGCGATCACGGTGCAGGAAGTGCAGCCGCGCGGCTTGCTGGCGATCGGCCCCTGCGCGGTCGAGCTGGCGACGGCCGAAGGGCTGGATGCGCACCGCGAGGCGGTGGCCTTGCGTTTGCGGGCGGCAGCGGCATGAGTGCTGAGAACGAATCGAGTCCGATCGAAATGAACGACGACAACCCCCTGAACCTGTTGCGCGAGGACCTGCGCGATTTCGCCGGCTACAGCTCGGCGCGCAGCGAGAAGCGCAGCGGCCGAGTCTGGCTTAACGCCAACGAAGCGGCCTGGCCGAGCGTGGCCGACGGCGAAGGCTCGGTGCGCCGTTATCCGGACCCGCAGCCGCAGCGCCTGCGCGAAACGCTGGCCGGGCTGTACGGCTGCGAGCCGCAGCAACTGCTGGCCGGCCGCGGCAGCGACGAGGCGATCGATCTGCTGGTGCGCGCGCTGTGCCGTCCCGGCGGCGACGCCATCGTGATCACGCCGCCAACCTTCGGCATGTACGCGGTCAACGCACGCCTGCACGGCACTCGCACGGTCGAAGTCGCCTTGCGCGACACGCCTGCCGGTTTCGCCTGCGATTTCGCCGCGGTCGCGCAGGCGGTCGAGCGCGAGAACGCCAAGCTGGTGTTCCTGTGCTCGCCGGGCAACCCCTCCGGCACCTTGTTGCCGCTGGCCGAGATCGATGCGCTGGCCTTGCGGCTGCGCGGCCGCGCCCTGGTGGTGGTCGACGAGGCCTATCTCGAATTCGCCGACGGCGCCTCGGCGGTGAGCCTGCTCGCTGCGCGCCGCAATATCGCCGTGTTGCGGACCTTGTCGAAGGCGCACGCGTTGGCCGCGGCGCGCATCGGCACTGTGATCGCCGACGCCGAGCTGATCGCCGCGTTGCAGCGTTGCCAGGCGCCGTACCCGTTGCCCACGCCCTGCGTGAACCTGGCCCTGCGCGCCCTGGCCGAGGTGCCGCACAACACCACCAAGGCGCGCGTGGTCACCGCGATCGGCGAGCGCGAGCGATTGTTCGCCGCGCTGCAGGCCTTGCCCGGCGTGCTGCAGGTCTATCCCTCGCAGGCGAATTTCCTGCTCGCCCGTTTCGACGACGCGCAGGCCGCGTTCGACGGCCTGCTCGATGCCGGCGTGGTGGTGCGCGACATGCGCGCCGCGCCGCAGCTCGGCAACGCCCTGCGCATCAGCCTGGGCACGCCGGAGCAGAACGCGGCGGTGATCGAAGTGCTGACCCGCCTTGCGCAGATGCGCGGAGTGGCGGCATGAGCGCCTTGACGCCGATCCTGTTCGTCGATCGCGACGGCACCCTGATCGAAGAACCCGCCGATTTCCAGATCGACAGCTACGCCAAGCTGCGGTTCGTGCGCGGGGTGATCCCGGCGATGCTGAAACTGCGCGACGCCGGCTATCAGTTCGTCATGGTGACCAACCAGGACGGCCTCGGCACCGAGGCGTATCCGCGCTGGAGTTTCGACGGCCCGCATCAGTTGATGATGCAGGTGTTCGAAAGCCAGGGCATCGTCTTCCGCGAGGTGCTCATCGACACCAGCTTTCCGGCCGAGAACCTGCCCACGCGCAAGCCCGGCATCGGCCTGGCGCTGCCCTTGCTGAAAGACCGCGGCATCGACTGGTCGCGCTCGGCGATGGTCGGCGACCGCGAGACCGACAACGGTTTCGCCGCCAACCTCGGCATCCGCGCGTTCCAGTTGCGCACCGAGCAGTTCGGCGGCGAGTGGGATTGGGCCGGCATCGCCCACACCCTGGCCGATTGCCCGCGCACCGCGCGCGTGCAGCGCAACACCCGCGAGACCCGGATCGAAGTCGCGGTCGACCTGGACCGCGTCGCCGAGCCGAAGGTCCACACCGGCCTGGGCTTCTTCGACCACATGCTCGAACAGATCGGCAAGCACGGCGGTTTCGCCCTGGAGCTGCGCTGCGAAGGCGACCTGCACATCGACGAGCACCACACCATCGAAGACAGCGCACTGGCGCTGGGGCAGGCCCTGCGCGAGGCGCTCGGCGACAAGCGCGGCATCGGCCGTTACGGCTTCGATGCGGTGGCCGCGGATGGCACCGAAAGCGCAGTCGAAGAAAGCACACTTCAGGAAGCTGTACCCGCAAAAAGCACACTTCAAGAAAGCACACTTCAAGAAAGCACATTAGGCAGACACGCCGTCGTCTTGCCGATGGACGAAACTCTGGCGCGTGCGGCGCTGGATTTCTCCGGCCGCCCTTATTTCGTCTTCTCCGGCACGTTCGCGCGCGAGCGGGTGGGCGATTTCCCGACCGAACTGGTCGCGCATTTCTTCCGTTCGTTGTGCGAAACCGCCGGGCTGAACCTGAATCTGAACGTGGAAGGTGATAACGATCACCACAAAGTTGAGGCTTGCTTCAAATCCGTGGCGCGCGCGCTGCGCCAGGCGATCCGCCGCGAAGGTCGCGAATTGCCGAGTACCAAAGGGGTCTTGTGATGTCTTGGGTTGTAGTCGTCGATTCGGGTGGGGGGAACATCGGCTCGGTGCGTTATGCATTGGAGCGGCTGGGTGCGCGTTCGATCCTGAGCGCCGACCCCGCAACGATCGCCTCCGCCGATCGCGTGATCCTGCCGGGCGTGGGCGCAGCTGCCCCCGCGATGGCGCGGTTGCGGGAACGGGGCCTGGTCGATCCGATCCGCCGCTTGCAGCAGCCGTTGCTCGGGATCTGCCTGGGCATGCAGCTGCTGTACGAGTCCTCGGAGGAGGGCGAGGTCGAGTGCCTCGGACTCCTTCCGGGCCGGATCACCAGGCTGCAACCAGGACCAGGAGTACGTGTGCCTCATATGGGCTGGAATTTCCTCGACAAATGCGAAACGCCCACCGGCGCCCCGGGATTGTTGACCGGCATCGGCGAGCGCGACCAAGCCTATTTCGTTCACAGCTATGCCGCGCCGCTGACCTCGGACACCTTGGCCAGCACCAGTTACGGCCGCAGTTTCACCGCGGTCGCCGGGCGCGGGCGCTGCTACGGCGCCCAGTTCCATCCGGAACGCTCGGCGGCCGTCGGCTCGCGCCTGCTCGCCAACTTCCTGGCGCTGGAGGCGTGAACATGGGCAACAGCACGCTTTATCCCGCGATCGACGTTCGCGACGGTCGGGTCGTCCGCCTGCACCAGGGCGACTACGCCCAGGAAACCCGCTACGAAACCGAGCCCCTGGCCCTGGCCACGCGTTACGCCGAGGCCGGCGCCAAGTGGCTGCACCTGATCGACCTCGACGCCGCGCGCTACGGCGGCTACACCCTGGCGCCGTTGCTGCGCGCAATCACCACCTCCAGCTGGATGCGCGTGCAGACCGGCGGCGGGGTGCGCAGCGAGGCCGATGTCGAGGCCATCCTCGACGCCGGCGCCGACCGCGTCGTGGTCGGGTCGCTGGCGATCAAGGAACCCGATCTGGTCATCGGCTGGCTCAAGCGCTTCGGCGCCGACCGCATCACCATCGCCCTGGACGTGCGCCAGAACAGCGAAGGCGACTGGGAGCTGCCGGTGGCCGGCTGGACCGAGGACAGCGGCATGCGCCTGGAGCCCTTGCTCGAACGCTACGCCCAGGCCGGCCTGCGCCACCTGCTGTGCACCGACGTCTCGCGCGACGGCACCCTGGCCGGGCCGAATCTGGACCTGTACCGGCACATTCACGAGGTCGCCCCGCACGTTCAGCTGCAGGCCTCGGGCGGCATCCGCGACATCGCCGACATCGTCGCCGCCGACGGCGTCGGCTGCGCCGGTGCGGTGCTCGGCAAGGCCCTGATCGAAGGCCGTTTCGAACTGACGGACGCGCTGCGTCAGGTGCGCCGATGCTGAACGGGCTGAGCCGGCGCATCGTGCCCTGCCTGGACGTGCGCGACGGGCGCGTGGTCAAGGGCGTGCGTTTCCGCGACCACGTCGACATGGGCGACATCGTCGAGCTGGCCCTGCGTTATCGGGACGAGGGCGCCGACGAGCTGGTGTTCTACGACATCACCGCCAGCCCGCAGGGGCGCAGTGTCGACCGCGATTGGGTCGAACGCGTCTCGCGCGCCATCGACATCCCGTTCTGCGTCGCCGGCGGCATCCGCTCGGTCGCCGACGCGCGCGGGGTGCTCAACGCCGGCGCCGACAAGATCTCGATCAACACCCCGGCGCTGGAGCGTCCCGAGCTGATCGGCGAGATCGCCGAGGAGTTCGGCGTGCAATGCGTGGTGGTCGGCATCGACAGCCTGCGCGACCCCGACGGCGAATGGCGCGTGCGCCAGTACACCGGCGACCCCTCGCGCACCCAAGCTCTGGCCCGGCATACCCTGGACTGGGTGGTCGAGGCGCAGCAGCGTGGCGCCGGCGAGATCGTGCTGAACTGCATGGGCAGCGACGGCGTGCGCAGCGGCTACGATCTCGAACAGCTGGCCGCGGTACGCGCGATCTGCGAGGTGCCGTTAGTGGCCTCCGGCGGCGCCGGCGCGATCGAGCATTTCGGTGCGGTGTTCCTGCAGGCCGACGTCGACGCGGCCCTGGCCGCGAGCGTCTTCCATTCCGGCAGCATCCGCATTCCGGCCTTGAAAGCAGCATTGCGAGAGCAGGGTGTCCCAGTCCGACAGCTCCACTAATACCTCCACCGCAGCGTCCGCGACGCTGAGCGCGGAGCAGATCGACGCCCTGGCCTGGGACAAGCAGGACGGCCTGCTGCCGGCGGTGATCCAGGACGCGGTCAACCTGCGCGTGTTGATGCTCGGCTACATGGACCGTGCCGCCCTGCAGCTCACCCTCGACAGCGGCCATGTCACCTTTTTCAGCCGCAGCAAGCAGCGCTTGTGGACCAAGGGCGAAAGCTCGGGGCACTACCTCGACCTGGTCTCGATCGAGACCGATTGCGACCGCGACACCTTGCTGGTGCGCGCGCGTCCGCATGGGCCGACCTGCCACCTCGGCCGCGACAGCTGCTTCCCGAGCGCGCCGGGAGACGAGCTGGCGTTTCTTGGCGAGCTCGATGAACTGATCGCCGAGCGCGAACGCGAGCGTCCCGCCGGCAGCTACACCACCAAGCTGTTCGAGAAAGGCGTGCGCTCGATCGCGCAGAAAGTCGGCGAAGAAGGCGTCGAGACCGCGCTGGCCGCGGTCGCCCAGGACGATGCCGCCTTGTGCGGCGAAGCCGCCGACCTGTTGTTCCACCTGCAGGTGCTGTTGCGCGCGCGCGGGCTGTCGCTGGGCGACGCGGTGGCGGTGTTGCGCGAGCGGCATGGCAAGCCGCATCGGGGTTCGCAGGGCGATTAGGGGGTTGGTCTCGGCCTCGGGCGGTCTGCTCCTGGGGTAGGAGCGGCGCGAGCCGCGACCACGCAACTGGCGGTCACTGCGTTTCTTACCGCAGTGCGGTGAAGCAACATCTAAAGCTTCCGTCCGCTGACGCGGCCGGGTTACTTTCTTTTGCTAAGCCCAAAAGAAAGGTAACCAAAGAAAAGGGCTCTCCTTGCAAGGGCACAGGCCACGAGTGCGGTGCCGACGCCGGGATTTTTCGATAAGACGTCCCTGTCTTATCGAAAAACGGCGCACGTCCTGTGCGCCGCCCTCCGGGTCTCCAGGTGTTCTCGCGAGTTCGGTACTACGCCAAGCTCTGGGGCAACGGCAACGGCAACGGCAACGGCAACGGCAACTGTGGCTGTTGCTGTCAGTTGTTCTGTTTTTGCTGTGCGTCGCTTCGCACTAGCGAAGGCCACAGAAGACCCGAAGGGCGGCCCGCAGGGATGCGGGCCGTTTTTCATCGGGACAGGGATGTCCCGTATGAAAAATCCCCGCGGAGGCACCGCTCATGCGGGCCTGTGATTCAAAACAAAGCACTTTTCTTTGGTGACTTTCTTTTGTTGCTTTAGACAAAAGAAAGTTACCCGCCGCTTTAGTGGCGGAAGCTTTTGGCGTTTGATCTTGTTTTCTTTAGAAGCTTCAAGCAAGTGCAGAGCTTCCGTCCGCTACGCGGCCGGGTTACTTTCTTTTGCTAAGCCCAAAAGAAAGGTAACCAAAGAAAAGGGCTCTCCTTGCAAGGGCACAGGCCACGAGTGCGATGCTGTCGCCGGGATTTTTCGATAGGACATCCTTGTCCTATCGAAAAACGGCGCACGTCCTGTGCGCCGCCCTCCGGGTCTCCACTTGACCGGCAAAGCGGATCAAAATCACGGCAACGGCAACGGCAACGGCAACGGCAACGGCAACGCGGTCGCTTTTGGGTAGGAGCGGCGTCCTACTGGATTTCCTTCGGTCACAAGCCGCGACCGCGCCGTCTCGACCTCGCGGCGTTACCAGCCGCAGCCCTGTAGGAGCGGCGTAAGCAGCGAGCGATGCTGCATCGGGTTTGCGATCCATCCAACCTCAGTGCATGAACCCCCGGCTGCCCGAACCGCCGAGGCATTCGCGCGACTGCCGAATCCCCAAGGAACGGCCAGCCATTGCCCGGGCGGCTGGACCGCTCCGCCGCCATCCTCGCACCGTGCCGCCGGCCTCGGTCCGGGGCCCGATCGACGCATAATGTGTGCTTACTCCGGAGCCCTCCATGCGTCCATCCGCATCCGTCGCCGCCTTGCTGCTCGCCTTGATCGTTCCCGCCGCGGCGCTGGCCCAGGCGGCGCCCTGCGACGGGGGCAGCGTGTTCGAGGACCGCAACGGCAACGGCCGCCGCGATGCGGGCGAGCCGGGGCTACAAGGGCAGCGTGTCTCCGATGGCGAGCGCATCGTCGTCAGCGATGCGCAGGGCCGCTATCGGCTGCCGTTGCGCGACAACCGCAGTCAGTTCCTGATCAAACCGGCCGGTTACCGGCTGGCGAACCGGGCCAGCGGATTGCCGGATTATTGGCTCAACGTGCGCCTGCAAGCAGGTCCGGCGCTGAAGTACGGCGGCATGCCGGTCGCGACGAGCTGCCGCGATTACGGCCTGATCCCCGAACGTCGCAAGGCAGCCGGCGATCTCGACGTGCTGGTGTTCGCCGACCCGCAGACCAAGACCGCGACCGACGTCGACTACTACCGACGCGACATCGTCGAGCCCCTGCTCGCCGACCGCCTCGCCGGCCGCCGCGTCGCCGACCTCGGCCTGAGTCTGGGCGACATCACCCACGACGACCTGTCCCTGTATCCGAAGCTCAATGCGGTCACCGCGAGCCTCGAGGTGCCGTGGCTGCACGCGCCGGGCAACCACGACCTGGATTTCGACGCGACCCGCGATGAGGATTCGCTGCTGAGTTTCCGCCACGTCTACGGGCCGGATACTTTCGCCTGGGAGGAAGCGCAGGCGAATTTCGTGGTGCTCGACGATGTGGTCTATCAGCCGGGCAGCAAAGCCGACTACATCGGCGGCCTGCGCCCGGACCAGTTCGCCTTTCTGGAAAGTTATCTGGCGGGCGTGTCCAGGCAGCGCCTGTTGGTGCTCGCCATGCACATCCCCTTGTTCGATGCCGCGCCGGGCCGCGAGACCTTCCGCCGCGCCGATCGCGAGCGCTTATTCGGGCTGCTGAAGGATTTTCCGAACCTGCTGGTGCTCAGCGGCCACAGCCACACCCAGCGCCACGTCTTCCACGATGCCGCCAGCGGTTGGCAGGGCGCGAAGCCGCTGCACGAATACAACGTCGGCGCCGCCTGCGGCGCGTTCTGGTCCGGCGTCAAGGATGCGCAGGGCATTCCGGACACGACCATGAGCGACGGCACGCCGAACGGTTATGCGCGCTTGTCGGTGCGCGCCGATGCCGGCTATGGCCTGCGTTGGTTCCCGGCGCGCCAGAGCGACAGCGATAAGGTCGCAAACCCCTACCTGCGCCTGTACCTGCCGAAGGTGCTGCGGCGCGGTTCGTATCCGAGCCGTGGCGTGTTCGCCAACGTCTACATGGGCCGCGAGGACAGCCGGGTCGAGTACCGCCTCGACGACGGCGACTGGAAGCCGATGCGCCGGGTCGAACAGCCGGACCCTGCGGTGTTGGCCGAGAACGCGCGCGACGACGAGACCGAACGCCTGCGCGGCTACGACCGCGCCGCCACCGCGACGCCCTCGGCGCATCTGTGGAACGCGCCGCTGCCGACCGATGCCGCCGCCGGCGAACACAAGGTCGAAGTACGCGTCTTCGATCCTTGGCAGGGCGAGCAGCGTATGTCCGCCTCCTACCGTTTGCTCGACACCGCACAGGACTGAGGCCATGGCCGCACTCGACGATTCGCCGATCATCGTCTTCGACGACGCTGCCGCCTTCGAGCAGTGGCTGCTCGCCCATCCCGAGGCGACCGGCGTCTGGCTGAAGATCGCCAAGAAAGGGCAGAGCGTGGTCACGGTAAACTACGAACAGGCGCTCGACGTGGCCCTGTGCCACGGCTGGATCGACGGACTCAAGCGCAGCTTCGACGCCTGTTTCTTCCTGCAGCGTTTCAGCCCGCGCCGACCCAAGGGCCTGTGGTCGAAGATCAACATCGGCAAGGTCGAGCGGCTGATCGCCGAGGGCCGCATGGCCGCCGGCGGGTTGCGCGAGGTCGAGGCGGCCAAGGCCGACGGGCGCTGGGACGCGGCCTACGATTCGGCCAGCAAGATCGAAGTACCCGAAGACCTGGCCAAGGCGTTGGCCAAGCAGCCCAAGGCGCGCGCGTTCTTCGAGCAACTCGACAAGACCAACCGCTACGCGGTGCTGTGGCGCGTGCAGACGGCGAAGAAGCCGGAGACGCGCGCGAGCCGGATCGAGAAATTCGTGGCGATGCTGGCGCGTGGGGAGAAGATTCACGGGTGAGGGCGCGCGGTCGTCTTCGCTGCCGATGCCGCGGAACGATCGCCCTTGCCGATGTTTTCGCCGCGATCTTGCAGCGACGCGGTCGCGGTTCGCGCCGCTCCTACCCCTTTGCTGCGCGGCTCTTGGGTAGGAGCGGCGCAAGCCGCGACATCGAGACGCAGACCGCGACGCAAACAGCGTCGTATCAGCGAACTTTCCGGCGAACCGTACGCCGCGAACCCACCACGAATTGACGCCGGTTTTACGCCGCCGCCCGCGCAGCGAATGGCGCCTTTACGCCCGCCGTTCCTACAGTGCTCCGCAGGCGCGCCATTCCGAGTGCGCCGTGAGTACCGACGTGTCGATCCTGATCCTGCGCGGCCCGCAAGGCGGTGTGTCCGAGGTTGATCCGAGAGCTCCGGCCCTGGCCGGCGCGGTGCGCGCGACTTTGGTCGAGCGCGCCGCCATCGCCGGCAAGGCGCTCGCGCTGCGCAGTTGCCGCAGCGAAGACGAGTTGGTCGAATGCTTGCAGGCGATGCGCGCGGCGAATACCGAACTGCTGCTGCTCGACCCCGGCGCCTGCGTGCCGGCGAGCGAGGCCTTGCGCGGCGCACTGGCGCGGTTGCCGATGCCCTACATCGAGGTCCACGACGACGACATGAACGCCCTGGAGCCGTCGATCGCGCCGCGATGCGGCCCGCGCCTGCGCCTGGTCCATGGCTACGCCGCGCAAAGCTATACCCTGGCCTTGTCGATCGCCCTGGAGCATCTGGGCTGCGCCGAAAGCGGCAACGACGTCCACGTCGGCACCTGAGCCGCGTTCATGAGCCCCGCGTCCGAGCATCATTTCTATTTCGCCGATTACGAGATCCTGGTCGGCGGGCGTTTCTGCATCCGTGGCGAGACCACCTTGGATTACGCGCCGCCGGATGCGGCAGGCTTCGATCCGGCCGAATTGGTCGAGCGCATCCGCAGCCAGGTCGCCAGCGAACGCGGCGTGGAGCGCGATGAAGTGCGGATCCGGCATTTGAGCCGGTTGTAGCGTCGTCGCAGGGATCCTGTAGGAGCGGCGTAAGCCGCGCGCCCCGACATCGCGTCGCTGTGACGGGCGGCCGTGGATTCGATCGCTGTCGTCGGTTCGCGGTTGCGGCTCGTGACCGCAGGAAATCCCTGTGGGACGCCTTTCCTACCCCTGCGCGATACCGCTCCTGGGTAGGAGCGGCGCGAGCCGCGACCGCGATTCAAACGACGGCGAAACCGTCACTTGCCTTCAAACCTCGACCTGCGCGAACGACACCGCGCGGGTGTGGCCGTGAGTGGCTTCGCCTTCGCGCGGTTGCGGGTAGTCGTCGAGGCGGTCGATCAGCACCGTGGCCAGGCCGGCCTCGCGCGCGGCGTCGAGTTCTTCGACCACGTCGGACAGGAACAGGATCTCGCCTGCGGGCAGTCCGATCGATTCGGCGATGCGCGCATAGCTGTCGCGTTCGCGCTTGCCGCCGACTTCGGTGTCGAACCAGCCCGAGAACAGTTCGGTCAGGTCGCCGGCATCGCTGTGGCCGAACAGCAGGCGCTGCGCCGGCACGCTGCCGGAGGAATAGACGTACAGGCGCTGGCCCTGGTCCTTCCATTGGCGCAGCGCCGGTGCGGCGTCGGGGTACATGTGCGAGGTGAAGTCGGCGCTCTTGTAGCCGTCGGCCCAGATCATGCCCTGCAGGGCCTTGAGCGCGGTGTGCTTGCGGTCCTGGTCGATCCAGCCCTGCAGCACCTCGACCACCACCGAGTCCTGGCACACGCCGCCGTTTTCCAGCGCGACCGCATCCAGCCATTTGCGCACCGCCGGCTCGCGCCCGCGTGCGGCGACGAAGCCCGGCAGGGCGCGGCGCGCGTACGGGAACAGCACGTCCTTGACGAAGGAAATGCTGCTGGTGGTGCCTTCGATATCGGTGAGGATGGCGCGGATGGGCATAAGACTAGTCTTGAGCGGAGAGGAGTGAGGAGTGAGCGTTGGGCGTTATGGCGCGGAGTGAGCGCCAGCGGCGGCCGGCAAACGAGCGAGGCGGATCGGGCCCGAGCGCAACCCGCTCACTCCTCACTCCTCTTCGCTGGTTTCCTGGTTCAGCCCGCCTGGCCCTTCTCGTAGCGCGGAAACTGCTGCGCCAGGTCGGTGCCGGTGAAGTAGCCGACCCAGCCGTCCGGCTCGGTGAAGAAGCGGATCGCGACGAAGCTGGGTTCCGGACCCATATCGAACCAGTGCAGGGTGCTGTCGGGCACCGAGATCAGGTCGCCCTGTTCGCACTTGATCTCGTAGACCTTCGGCTCGACATGCAAGGTGAACAAGCCCGAGCCGGCGACGAAGAAACGCACTTCGTCTTCCTTGTGGTAATGCTCGTCGAGGAACTTGTTGCGCATGGTGTCGCGCTGCGGGTTGTCCGGGGCGATGCTGACCACGTCGACGGTCTTGAAGCCGCGCTCGGCGACGATGCGGTCGATGTCGCCGCGGTAGGCGGCCATGATGGTCTCGGGCGAATCGCCCGGCTTGACCGGCTGCGCGGCCTGCCATTGCTCGAAGCCGACGCCGATCCTGGCGAGCTCGCGCGCGATCTCGCCCTGGTCGGAGGTGCTCAGCTGCGGGGTGTCGGGTTGGTCCTCGACGAAAATGCGCAGGCGACTCATCGCTGCAGTCTCCTCAGTTCCAGTTCGCATCCCAGCAGGAATTCGAACGCCTCCAGATGGCGCCGTGCCTCGGCCATGTCGCGGCCCCAGGCGTACAGGCCGTGGCCGTCGATCAGATAGCCCCACATCGGCTGGCTGTCGAGGGTCGCGTCGACCTGGGCGGCCAGGGTCGGCATGTCCTGGGTGTTCGGATACACCGGCAGGTCCAGGGCGGTTTCGTGGGTGGTGGTGCCGGAGAAGGCCTTGAGCAGCTCGTAGCCTTCCAGGTGGACGTGGCCGATGCCGGCGTACAGGCGCGAGGCCACGGTCTGGGTCTGCGAATGCGTGTGCAGGACGCAGCCGACCTGCGGATAGCGCTTGTACAACTGGGTGTGCAGCAGGGTCTCGGCCGAGGGGCGGTGGCTGGTCGCGACCGGCTGGCCGTCGAGGTCGACCACCATGATGTCGCCTTCGGTCAGGCGGCCCTTGTCGCGGCCGGAGACGGTGATGGCGACGTGCCCGGCGTCGATGCGGCTGGAGAAGTTGCTGCTCGTGGCCGGGGTCCAGCCGCGCAGCGCCAGTTCGCGCACGTTGACGATGATCTCGCCGGCACAGTGCGACAGGCGTTGGGGGTCGTAGGGCAGAGAACTGTTCATGGTCGCAGTTTACAAACAAACGGCGACCGGATCGCTCCGGTCGCCGCGTCATTGCCGGTCCTGGCGGCAACACAGCGTTGCCGCGGGGCCGCGATGGGCTTGGTCCGGCCGATCAAGGGCCGGCCGGGTCGTTCAGCCGTTCTTGCGCATCCGGCTGTGGCGGAAGCTGTAGGCGAAATAGATGGCGAAACCGATGCCGGTCCAGACCCCCATCAGCATCCAGTTGTGCGCGGTCATGGTCGACAGCAGCACCAGGCAGCTGACGATGCCGGCCAGGCAGATGCCCCAGGCGAACGGGATCCGGAACGGGCGCGGCAGGTCCGGCTGGGTGCGGCGCAGGATCAGCACGCCGGCGCAGACAGCGGCGAAGGCGATCAGGGTGCCCATCGAGGTCATGTCGCCGAGGATGTCGAGCGGGAACAGCGCCGCGAGCAGGGCGATGCCGATGCCGGTGATCACCGTGTTGACGTGCGGGGTGCGGTACTTGGGGTGGATCTTGGTGAAGATCGGCGGCAACAGGCCGTCGCGGGCCATGATCATGAAGATGCGCGGCTGGCCGATGATCATCACCAGCACCACCGAAGACAGGCCGACCAAGGCGCCGATCTCGACCACCAGGCGCAGCCAGTTCAGCTCCGGGTGGCCGGCGATGGCGGTGACCACCGGCTCGTCGGTGCCGAGCAGGTTGTACGGCGCCAGGCCGGTCATGACTGCGGCCATGCCGATGTAGAGCACGGTGCAGATCGCCAGCGAGGCCAGCATGCCGATCGGCATGTCCTTCTGCGGCTTGTGCGATTCCTGCGCCGCCACCGACACCGCCTCGAAGCCGATGTAGGCGAAGAACACCATCGAGGCGCCGCGCAGCACGCCTTCCCAGCCGTACTTGCCGGGCCCCTGCGATTCGGGGATGAACGGCTGCCACAAGGTCGGGTCGACGTATTTCCAGCCGACCACGATCACCAGGATGATCAGGCCAGATTTCAGCAACACCATCGCCATGTTCATGGCCGAGGATTTGCGGATGCCCACGTAGCACAGCCAGGTCAGCAGCAGCACGATCGCCGCCGCCGGCAGGTTGGCGATCGCGCCGGTCGGACGCAGCTTGGCGTCGAGCGGCGCCTGCACCAGCGCCGCGGGCAGGGTGATGTCGAAATGTTCCAATAGACTGAGGAAATAGCCGGTCCAACTGACCGCGACCGCCGACGCGGACACGCCGTATTCCAATATCAACATCCAGCCGATGAACCAGGCCGCGAGTTCGCCGAGGGTGGCGTAGGTGTAGGTGTAGGCGCTGCCCGAGACCGGCACCATCGCCGCGAACTCGGCATAGGCCAGGGCGCAGAAGGTGCAGCAGATCGCGGCGAGCACGAACGACAGCATGATCGCCGGGCCGGCGTGTTCGGCCGCGGCCTTGCCGGTGATGACGAAGATGCCGCCGCCGATCACCGCGCCGATGCCGAGCGCGGTCAGGCCCCAGGGCCCGAGCGTGCGGTGCAGGCTCAGCCCTTCGGCGTCGGTGTGGGCGGCATGCGGATGTTTGGTCGCCCAGAGTTGTCCCAGCATGTGTTTCTTCCTGGTGCTGCTTGCGGCTGTGCAGCGACCTTCCGCTCGTCATTCCCGCGAACGCGGGAATCCAGGGCCTTACCTGCGAGAACCTTTGAACTCGCTCGACCCCCGCCTGCGCGGGGATGGCGGTCAAACGCCGCCGGGCCTGGTGACTCGAATCCGATCGCTGGTGCGATGCGTTACGTGAAAAGGAAAAAGGCCGGCGGAAGTTCCGCCGGCCTTGCTGACTGCGTGCCGGTCAGGCGCCGTTGGCGGCCTTGCGCAGCTTGCTGTTGCGGTAGCCGTAGCCGAAGTAGATCAGCATGCCGATCGCGGTCCAGCCGGTCATCAGGTGCCAATGCTCGGAGAACGGCTTCCAGAACAGGTACAGGCAGGCGGCCGCGCCGAGCGGGCAGATCACCACGGCCAGCGGCACGCGGAACGGGCGCGGCAAGTCCGGACGCGTCTTGCGCAGGATCAGCACGCCGATGCAGACGGTCGCGAAGGCCAGCAGGGTGCCCATCGACACCAGCTCGCCGAGCAGGCCGATCGGCAGGAACCCGGCCAGCAGCGCGGCGAAGATGCCGACGATGATGGTGCCGACGTAGGGCGTCTGGAACTTCGGATGCACCTTGGCGAAGAAACCCGGCAGCAGGCCGTCCTTCGACATCGAGTAGAAAATGCGCGGCTGGCCCATCAGCATGACCAGGATCACCGAGCTCAGGCCGGCGATGGCGCCGATTTCGACGGCGATCTTCAGCCAGCTCAGCGCCGGATAGGCTTCCAGCGCGGTCGCGACCGGCTTGGGCGTGCTCAGCATGTGGTAGGGCAGCAGGCCGGTCAGCACGCCGGACACGATGATGTAGATGATGGTGCAGATGACCAGCGAGCCGAGGATGCCGATCGGCATGTCGCGCTGCGGGTTCTTGGCCTCGCCGGCCGCGGTCGAGACCGCGTCGAAGCCGATGTAGGCGAAGAACACCACCGAGGCGCCGCGGATGATGCCGTCGTAACCGTACTTGCCGGGGCCCTGGCTTTCCGGGATGAACGGCACCCAGTTGTCGGGGTTGATGTACTTGGCGGCGAAGGCCACGAACAGGGTGATCACGATCACCTTGATCGCGACGATGATCGTATTGATGAAGGCCGACTGGGTGATGCCGACATAGCACAGGCCGCTGAGCGCGGCGACGATCGCCACCGCCGGCAGATTGATCAGGCCGCCGGTGTAGACGATGCTGCCGTCGACGACGTTGAGCGGCGCGGCCGCCAGCGAGGCCGGCAGGCCCATGCCCCACGTGCTTAGAAAACTGTTGAGGTAGCCCGACCAGCCGACCGCGACGGTCGAGGCCGCGAACAGGTACTCGAGGACCAGGTTCCAGCCGATGAACCAGGCGACGAATTCGCCCAGGGTGGCGTAGGAATACGAATAAGCGCTGCCGGAGACCGGCATCATCGCCGAGAACTCGGCGTAGCACAGACCGGCGAAGGCACACGTAATGCCCGCGACGATGAAGCTCAGTACGATGGCCGGGCCGGCGTGTTCGGCCGCGGCGTGACCGGAGAGGACGAAGATGCCGGCGCCGATCACGGCGCCGATGCCTAGCATCACCAGTTGGGTGGCGGTCAACGATCGCTTCAGCGTTGCCTCGCCTTCGAGGCTGCCCTCTACGGGCTCGCCGGCATCCACGTGGCCGGACGGCGCCACCGGTTTGGTGATGAACAGGCCTCTCGACATCGAACTCCCCTCTCTCTCGTAAGAAGTGATCTCTACCCGTCGTTCTGGCGACGACGATGACCGCCTCCCTCAGTGGAGCGGCGGGCCACCTTAACCCAGGGTGGAAATGGGCGGCAAGCGCACACCGTCACGGGCTTTGCCCGCATAATCGCGCCCCCGGTCGCGCGCCAGTGTTCACTCCGCATGCCTGCGAAACATTCCGACGTCGTCGAAGTTCTGCGTTCCAATCTCATCGAATATGGCCGACGTTGGCCGCAGGAAGCCGAACATACGCTGGCGTTTCTAGCCTTGCTCGACGAGGCCCAGGGCCGCGGCACCGCCCCGGACGGCGCCCTGGCGCCCGGCGACCCCTTCCTGCGCGAGCGCCTGGCCGGCCATTTCACCGGCGGTGCGTGGCTGATCGACCGGGCTGGGGCCCGGGTCCTGCTGACCCACCACCGCAAACTGGAGCGCTGGCTGCAGCTCGGCGGCCATGCCGACGGCGACCGCGACCTGGCCCAGGTGGCCCTGCGCGAAGCCGAGGAGGAGTCCGGCCTGACCGGGCTCAGCGTCGAGCCCGAGCTGTTCGACCTCGACCGCCACTGGATCCCGGAACGTCGCGACGTCCCCGGCCATTGGCATTACGACCTGCGTTACGTCGTGCGCGCGAGCGACAACGAGGACTACGTGATCAGCGAGGAATCGCTGGACCTGGCCTGGCGCGAGATCGCCGAATTGCTCGAGGACCCGGGCAGCGACGAGTCGATGCGGCGCATGGCGCGCAAGTGGCTGGATCGTGGCTGAGGCGGCGGCCGCAATGAAGATGCTGGCGGTGCCGGGCGATACCGCCCGAGCGATGCGTACCAAAGGGTAGGAGCGACGCAAGTCGCGACCGCGCCGTCCCGGCCTCGCGGCGCTACCAGCCGCAGCTTCCTGTAGGAGCGGCGTGAGCCGCGACCGCAGGGCTTCAGGCGGTGCTACCAGTCTTCGCGATGCTGTTGCCCTGTCCCGTGCGATTTCCTTCTTGGCTAAGGCTGGATTTTGCTATGGCTATGGCTGTTTTTGCTGTGGCTTTTGTTGTGCGTCGTTTCGCACTGGCGAAGGACATCGAAGACCCGGAGGGCGGTGCGCAGGGATGCGCGCCGTTTTTCATCGGGACAGGGATGTCCCGTATGAAAAAGCCCTGCGTTGGCATCGAACGTGCGGGCCCTTGATTCAAAGAAAAGCATTTTTCTTTGGTTACCTTTCTTTTGTTGCTTATGACAAAAGAAAGTAACCCGCCGCTTTAGCGGCGGAAGCTCTTGGCGTTTGATCTTGTTTCTTAGAAACCACAGGCAAGAGCAGAGCACACCCCTGCAGGAGCGACGTAAGTCGCGACCACGCTCTGCCGGCCTCCGGCGTAACTTTCAAGCAAGAGCAAAGCTTCCGTCCGCTGACGCGGCCGGGTTACTTTCTTTTGCTGGCCCAAAAGAAAGCTAACCAAAGAAAAGGGCTCTCCTTGCAAGGGCACAGGCCACGAGTGCGATGCTAGCGCCGGGATTTTTCGATAGGACATCCTTGTCCTATCGAAAAACGGCGCACGTCCTGTGCGCCGCCCTCCGGGTCTCCACTTGACCGGCAAAGCAGATCAAAATCTCGGCAACGGCAACGGCAACGGCAACGGCAACGGCAACGTCCGTTGCGTTTGCGGATCTTGGCTGCGGGGGGCACGACTTACCTCGCTCCTACACTCGATGCAGCGTCGCCCCCTGTAGGAGCGGCGTGAGCCGCGACCTCCACCCGATGCGACAGACATGGCCGGAGTGCGCCGGCTTCGTGGACGTGCGCTGCCTATGCAGATCCCGTCTTCGGGCGGTCGCGACTTGCGTCGCTCCTACCCCAAAGCGGCGCCGCTCCATTGGGTAGGAGCGGCGCAAGCCGCGACCGTGATGTTCGGGGGCGTTGCGACTACGAGGTCTTGATCGGCCTTACCGCCGCCCTCTAGCGAGAGCGGCGTCGTAGCATGCGGCGCGGGCTCAGACCCCGATCGCCGGATCGCTGACGCTGGCCGTGCCGTTTTCGGCATGGCCGGCGATGCGCCGCAGCCAACCCGCATCCGAATCGGAGGTGATGCTGAAGTCGTACCAGCGCTTGCTCGTGGCAAGCGGCCAGTGGTCGCGCAGGGTCGCGCCCGGCGCCAGGTCGTAATGGCGCGCCGGTGCGTCGCTGTAGCGGTTCGCACGCAGGCTCAGGCGGCAGGCGGCGCGGCCGCGGTTGACGAATTCGAGCACCAGCATCTCGCCGATCGCGTCGTGGCGGACCGAGACTTCCGGGTCCGCCCCCTGGGCCGCGGTTGCCTTGAGCAGGTCGCCGCGGAACACGCGCAGGAAACCGTTCGGGCCATAGGCCGAAAGATCGTAGATGCCCTTGGTGTACTGCTTGGCGCTCCAGTAATCCGACAACTGCGTGTCCGGGTCGAGCGTGTAGTACCAGGGGCCGTCGCTGCGGTTGCCGGCATACACGTTGAAACAGGCGCCGGCGATGCCGTCGTTGCCGAAATCCAGCCAATAACGTCCGCTGCTCGCTTCGATGCGGCCGTCGACGCGCAGCTCGTACGGCAGCGCGCGCGCGGGCCGCTGGCCGCGCTCCTGGCGCGGCATCCGCGCTTGCGCGGGCGGCTTGGGGGTCGCCAGTTTGCAGCTGGCGTCGGCGCCGGACATGGCGCCGTCGGTGTCGGGCAGGGCCGGCCACTGCGCATTCGGATTGGCGAAATCGAAGGCCGTGCTGAGGTCGCCGGCAACGGTGCGGCGCCAGGCGCTGATGTTCGGCTCGGCGATGCCGAAGCGCGCTTCCAGGAAGCGCAGCACCGAGGTGTGGTCGAACACCTGCGAATTGACCCAGCCGCCCTTGCTCCACGGCGAGATCACGAACATCGGCACGCGCACGCCGAGCCCGACCGGCACGCCGTTGTAGTTCTCGGTCGCGGTATCGACCGTGCTCTTGCCGAGGCTGGAGGTGATCGCCGGCAGCGGCGGCGGCACGTGATCGAAGAAACCGCCGTTCTCGTCGTAGTTGATGATGAAGACGGTCTTGGACCAGACCTCGGGATTAGCGACCAGGGCTTCGAGCAGGCGCGCGGTCAGCGACTCGCCGTAGGCCGGCGTAGCTTCCGGGTGCTCACTCATGATGTAAGGCGGCACGATCCACGACACCGCGGGCAAGGTGCCTTCGCGCACGTCCTTGGCGAAATCGGCGATCAGGTATTCGCCGCGCGAGGCCTTGGCGTTCTCGGCGGTGGAACCCGGCGCCCAGGCGCGGCCGCGTTTGTAGAGTTCGGACTGACGGTCGAGCTTGCGGAAGTTCGCGAAGTAGGGGAGCGAGTTATCGCCGTAGTTGTCGTGCTCCTGGTACACCCGCCAGGCGATGCCGGCGTTTTGCAGACGCTCGGCATAAGTCGTCCAGCGATGGCCGACGAAGGTCGGCTTGTCCAGCGCCATGTCCGCGGTCCAGTTGCCGTCGTCGGCGTTGTTGACCGCCTGGGGTCCGAAATCGCCGACGGTCATGCCGCTGGTGCCGGCGAACAGGTGCATGCGGTTCGGATTGGTCGGGCCGTGGTGCGAGCAGTAATAGGCGTCGCACACCGTGAACGCGTCGGCCAGCGCGTAGTAGAACGGCAGGTCCTCGCGGGTGAAATGGCCCATGCACATCGGGCCCTTGGTCGCGACCCAGGCGTTGTAGTCCTTCCAGCGCGTGTGCGAGCCCTTCCAACTGTGGTCGATATCGGCCATGCAATGCGCGGCGGTGCTGCGGGTGTCGAGATGGAACGGCAGCACGGCCTGCGAGTTGGTCGTCGACTTCGGCTGCTGCCAGACCGTCTTGCCGCCCGGCAGCGGAATCGGGCGCGGATCGTCGAAGCCGCGGACCCCGCGCAGCGCGCCGAGGTAATGATCGAAGGAGCGGTTTTCCTGCATCAGGATCACCACGTGCTGCACGTCCTGGATCGTGCCGCTGACGCGTGCGGCCGGCGTGGCGAGCGCAGCGCGGATTGAAGGAGGCAGCAGGCCCAGCGCGGCGGACGCGCCGGCGAGTTTGAGGAAGTCGCGACGGGTGGATGCGGTCAAGGCCTGGCTCCGGTGCTGGGCGTGGCGGCGTATCGCCGCAGGAAAAGATAAGCCTGAGCGTTACAGATTGCAGGTTTGTGGCAGCGTCGCGCCAGCGGGGCGGGTCACGTTTTCGCAAGCGCGCGCGGGCGATCGACAGGGGAAGTTATGTGAGCGTCATCGCGGCGTGCGGATTCGGCGATGCTTTCGTTGCGCTCATGCCGGGAGGTATATGCGCAAAATTGCAGCGTTTTGAGGCGTTTTCTCGGGGTGATGCAAGCAGCCGACGCGCCAGGGACAGCAGCGATGCAAGTCGCGATCACCCGATCGAAAGATTCGTGGAGGGCTTGCTTTCGTTTTCGCGGATCACACCGCTCCTACCCGGCGCTGGCGGTCTTCTGTAGGAGCGACGTGAGTCGCGACCCACGTTGCGCAGAGGATTTCGTCGTGGCCGCGGTTTCGTGGTCGTGGCTCACGCCGCTCCTACAAGAGCGGATGCACCAGGGGTAGGAGCGACGCAAGTCGCGACCCATGTTGCGCGGAGGGTTTTCGTCGTAGCCGTGATTTCGAGGTCGCGGCTCACGCCGCTCCTACGAGAGCCGATGCACCAGGGGCAGGAGCGACGCAAGTCGCGACCCACGTTGCGCGGAGGGTTTTCGTCGTAGCCGTGATTTCGAGGTCGCGGCTCACGCCGCTCCTACAAGAGCCGATGCACCAGGGGCAGGAGCGACGCAAGTCGCGACCCACGTTGCGCGGAGGGTTTTCGTCGTAGCCGTGATTTCGAGGTCGCGGCTCACGCCGCTCCTACAAGAGCCGATGCGCCTGGGATAGGAGCGACGAAAGTCGCGACCCATGTTGCGCAGAGGGTTTCGTCGTAGCCGTGGTTTCGCGGTCGCAGCTCGCGCCGCTCCTACCCGGAGCGGGACGGACGCTGCTCAATCTCGCAACCACTTGGTCATCAGCCGGCGCGGATGCGCCGCATAGCCCGCGCGTTCGTAAATGCCGCGCGCATGGGCGTTGTCGTCGTTGACCTCGAGCCGCAACGCATCCAGGCCCTCGGCCTGGCATAGCGCTTCGATCTCGGCCAAGGCGCGCTTGGCCAGGCCGCCGCCGCGGTGCGCGGGCAGCACGAACAGCTCGTCGAGCAGGCCGTAGCGGCCGCCGAATTCCAGGCTGAAACAGAAACCCAGGACGAAATAGCCGGCGATCTCGCCGTCGCGTTCGATCAAACGCAGGCGGCCGGTAGTGGCGTCGGCCACCAGCGTCGTCAGTGCGCGACGCAGGGCGGCTTCGTTCCAGGGCAGGTGCTCGACTTCGTAGAACTCGCGCAGCACCGGCAACAGACGCGGAAGGTCCGCGTCGGTCGCCGCTGCGAAGCGATAGTCGGAGCCTTGCGCCACGATCAGTCGGCGCGGCCGGCGAATTCGCCCGTGGCCGTATTGACCAGTACGCGCTCGCCGTTGCCGATGTATTCCGGCACCATGATCTCGATGCCGGTCTGCAGCTTGGCCGGCTTCGGACGCTTGGTCGCGGTGCCGCCCTTGAGTTCCGGCGGGGTCTCGACTACTTCCAGGGCGACGCTGGCGGGCAACTGCAGCGCCACCGGCTGATCGTCGATGATCTGCACGTAGCAGCCGCTGAGGTCGTCGACGATGTAGCCGGCGTCGTCGCCGACCACATCGGCATCGAGCGTGTACGGCGTGTAGTCCTCGTCGTCGAGGAACACGAACGCGTCGCCGTCCTTGTACGAGTAAGTGACCTGGCGGCGGGTCAGTTCGACTTCCTTGAGCTCGTCGTCGCCGCCGACGCTCAGGTCGAACTTGGTGCCGCCCGGAACCGAGTACATGGTGAAGCGGAACTTGACGTTGCCGCCGCGGCCTTGCGGCGAGCTGCGTTCGATGTCGCGCACCTGGTACACGGTGTTGTTGTGCTCGATTACGTTACCTTTTTTTACGTCGTAGGCTTTCATGGGCGTTAGGGATTCGAGATTGAGGATTCGGGATTAGAAAGAACCAGGGAGCCGAGGAGGTTGGGAGCGGGCGCGGATCGCTGTGCGAATCCCGAATCCCGATTCCCGGCTTTACTTCGGCGCCAACCGCGTCGCGCCGTCGAGGCGGATGGTCTCGCCGTTGAGGTAACGGTTGCCGAGGATGTAGGCGACCAGGTCGGCGAACTCCTCCGGACGGCCGAGGCGCGAGGGGAAGGGGATCGAAGCGCTCAGCGACTGCTGCACCGAGTCGGGCATGCCGTCGACCATCGGGGTCCAGAAGATGCCGGGGGCGACCGTCATCACGCGGATGCCGAAGCGCGAAAATTCGCGCGCCATCGGCAGGGTCATGCCGACCACGCCGGCCTTCGAGGCCGAGTACGCGGCCTGGCCGATCTGGCCCTCGTAGGCGGCCACCGAGGCGGTGTTGACGATCACGCCGCGCTCGCCGTCTTCGCCGGCTTCGTTGTGCTGCATCAGGTTGGCCGCGGCCTTGGCGACGTTGAAGCTGCCGACCAGGTTGACCATGACCGTGGTCTGGAACTGCGACAGCGCCATCGGCGCGTCCTTGCCGAGCACGCGGCCGGCGCCGAGGATGCCGGCGCAGTTGATCGTCGCGTTGAGGCCGCCGAGGAACTCCTTGGCGGCGCCGAGGTTGGCGGCCACGCCGGCTTCGTCGGTCACGTCGGTGCGGAAATAGCGGGCCTTGTCGGCGCCCAGTTCGGCGACGGCCAGCGCGCCCTTGTCGTCGTTGACGTCGAACAGGGCGACCTTGCCGCCGCGGGCGACCAGGTGCTGGGCCACGGCCAGGCCGAGGCCGGAAACGCCGCCGGTGATCACGGCGCGGACGTTGTCGAGTTGCATGAGCGGTCCTGAAGGCGGAAAGGGCGCCATTCTAAAGGACCCGCCGGGCCGGCGTCGGGGCAGGGCGCTGCAGTCCCTGTGGCCCGGTCGGGCCCACCACGCCTTGCAAACCTAAACCGAGCGCAGATACCAGGTGTGGCTGCCGGGCAGTTCCCCGTAGCCCATCGGCGCCTCCAGCAGCTGGAAACTGTTGCCCTGCAGCAAGCGCTGGGCCTCGCTCATCCGGTCCAGCATCTCGGCATAGCACTGGCCGAAGCCGTAGCCGCGCGCCGTCAGCAGGCATTTGTCCAGCAGCGCCTGGCCCAGGCCCAGCCCGCGCACCGACGGCAGCAGGTAGAACTTGCGCAGCTCGCAGGTGCCGTCGTCGCCGCCGAGCAAGGGCGCGATGCCGGCGCCGCCGCCTAGCTTGCCGTCGCGTTCGACCACGAAATACGCGCTGCGCGGCCGGCTGTAGAAGCGCTGCATCGCATCCACTTCCGGGTCGCTGACCGAGCCGGCGCCGAATTCCGCCTGCACCTGCCGGGCGATGGCCGCCAGCGCGGCATCGTCGCGGGGCAGGATCGGACGCACTACGACACCGGGCGGCAAGGTCATGCGGGCGGAACTCTTCGAAGGGATCGGGCTACATCCTCGCTCAGGTCGGGGCGCTTGCGAAGATGTTGAGGCTGGCCGAGGGCGCAGGGAACCGCCTGGCGTGCGCCTCCGAACGCCCCGTGTCCGTATTGCCGCTGCGATTGCGTTTATGCGCGCGGCCGCTGGGCCTTGTCTGCTTGGCGAATCATTCTGGTTCTGTCGCAGATACAGGTTGGGTAGGCCGCGGAAATCCTGGTATGGCAGCATGTCGGCTCCGTCCGCCGTGCCGGCCAGGCCATCCGGCTCCCGCCCACAGCAGAGCAGAGGCCTGTTTCATGCAAGAAGGTTTGAGCGCCCTGGTAGCGCTAAGCGTCGCCCGTGCCCCCTATAACGCGCTGACCCCGGCGGTCGTATCCGAGTTCTGCACGCGGTACGGTCTTCCGCCCGAACAGTTTCAGCACCGGTTCGCGCGCTTCGTCGCCTGCGAGTTCGCCATGGGCGAGCTGTCCTATGCCGACGCCGACTGCGCCATCAACGATCTGGCCGCTTACGTCTGGCAGGACATACAAGGTCTGGTGCTCCGGATTTATCACGCTTTCGATAGCGGCGAGTATCGTCGTTCGCACGATGCTGAAGGTACGATTCCCTGGCAAAAATACACCCTGCCGGAAATCATGGCGTTGCTCGACGAGCAAGGCTGGCTCGTTGAATAGCCGCGACGACAGCGTTCGCCCGTATAGCCGTTGGTAACCGATCGCTCACTGCCTCGGATGCTCTGACATATGAAGATAAGGACAGTCGATGGGCGCTTTGGATCATTCATTCGCGACACTGCGCCTGTTCGGTGACGATCTCGTTCCGGACGCTATCAGCGCATTGCTGGGGGCGCAGCCGAGTGCAGCGGTAAGCAAGGGCGAAACGGTTGGAATAGGCGGCGATGGCGCCACCCGGATCGCTAAGACCGGCAGTTGGAGATTGAGAGCGACGAACCGGGAGCCGGAGGATCTGGAAGCGCAGGTGTTCGAAATTCTCGATCAATTGTCCGCCGACCCGAGCATCTGGCAATCGCTGGCGCGCTACGAACCCGATCTTTTCTGCGGCCTTTTCATGCGCAGCGGCAACGACGGTCTGGGCCTGTCCCCGAAGGCGTTGCTAGCGCTGGGCCAGCGAGGCATCGAGCTGATCCTGGACATCTACGACCCCGTCGACGAGGCCGACTCGGTGCAAGGGCCGCCTTGAGCTGAGGGGAGGCCGCGCCTCAACCCCGCATCCGGCCGAGGCAGTAGTCGCGCAGGTCGTTCGGGGCCAGCCCCGGCGCGAACAGGAAGCCTTGGCCGATGGCGACCCCGAGTTCGCGCAGGAAGGCGCGCTGGCGTTCGGTTTCGATGCCTTCGGCGACCAGGCCGAGGCCGAGGCTGCGGGCGATGCCGGTGACGGCCTGGCAGACGGCGACGTCGGACTGGTTGTCGGGCACGCCCTGGACGAACAACTGGCTCAGTTTGAGGCCGTGGATCGGCAGCCGGCGCAGGTAGTTGAGGGCGCTGTAGCCTTCGCCGAAATCGTCGATCGACAGGCTTACGCCGAGTTCGCGCAGGCGGGCGAAGGTGCGCACGGTGTCGGGGGCGTCCTCGATCAACACGCGCTCGGTGAATTCCAGTTCCAGGGCGCTGCCGGACAGGCCGTACTCGGACAAGGCCTCGGTGACGCTGTTGGCGAGGTCGTCGCCGAGGAACTGGCGATAGGACACGTTGACCGCGACCCGCTCGATACGCAGGCCCTGGTCGCGCCACTCGCGCAACTGCCGGCAGGCCTCGTGCAGGACCCAGCCGCCGATGCCGACGATGTCGCCGGTGGTTTCGGCGTGGCCGATGAAACGGTCCGGGCGCATCTCGCCGAGCGAGCGGTTGCGCCAGCGGATCAGGGCCTCGACTGCGATCACGCTGCCGTCGCTGAGATCGACCTGCGGTTGATAGACCAGGTGCAGTTCGTCGTTGTGCACCGCGCGTCGCAGATGGGTTTCCAGTTGCAGGCGATGCAGTTGCTGTTCGGCCAGTTCGGGCGTGAACGCCTGCCAGCTGTTGCGGCCGCGGCGCTTGCTGTCGTACATGGCGACATCGGCGCTCTGGATCAGCTGCTGGGCGGTGCGGCCGTCTAGCGGCGACTGGGCGATGCCGATGCTCGCGGTGATGCTGAACTCCTCGCCGTCGACGCGGAAGCTGTCGCCGAAGGTTTCCAGAATGGAATCGGCGATGCGTTCGGCGCGCTGCGGCTCGCCGTCGAGCGAGCAGACCACCAGGAATTCGTCGCCGCCGAAGCGGGCGATCTGCGCGCGTTCGCCTACGGCCTGGCGGATGCGCCGCGCCGCCGATGCCAGCAGGCGGTCGCCGGCGGCATGGCCGAGCACGTCGTTGACGACCTTGAAGCGGTCGAGATCGATGTAGAGCACAGCGATGGGCGATTGCGGGAAAGTATCGAGGCGTTGTTCGAGTTCGGCCTGCACGGCGTCGCGGTTGAGCAGGCCGGTCAGCGGATCGCTGCGCGCCTGTACCCGCAGGTGTTCCTCTTCGAGCTTGCGCTCGGTGATGTCCTGCAGGGTGCCGGTGATGACCTGGCCGATCGGCTCGCCGGTGCCGGCGTCGCCGATGACGCGCACCCAGAAGCTGCTGCCGTCCGGGCGCAGGCCTTGCACTTCCAGGTCCAGGCCGCGGCCGTTGCCGAGGCTGCGTTCGAGCCCGTTGCGCAGGCGGTGGCGATCGAGCGGGCGCAGGCAGTTGAGCAGTTCCTCTATCGAAATCAGCGGCGTGTCGTAACCGAGGATATGAGTGGCTTCGTCGGTCAGGTACAGACGGTCGCGGCCTGAGTCCCATTCCCAGCCGCCGATGTGCGCCAGCGCCTGGGCGCGGTCGAACAGGGCGCTGTCGCGCTTGAGCGCGGTGACGTTGGAGAACAGCGCGAATACCTGGTGCGGGCGGTCGCCGCCGGCCGGGAAGCGCGGCACCGCGGTCACCGACAGCCAGATCAGCTCGCGGCGGTCGCGGTGGTACAGACCGAGCACGGTGCTTTCGACGATGCGGCCGGTCGACAGGGCGACCGTGGACGGATACTGGTCCCGGCTGAGTTCGTGGCCGCGCTCGTCGATCACCATCCACTGCCCGGAACGCAGTTCGTCGGCGATGCTTTCGCCGCTGTGCAACGACAGCAGGCGCATCGCCGCGCTGTTGGCATAGACGATGCGCAGGTTGTCGTCCTGCACGATCACGCCGCGATCGATCAGTTCGACCAACTCGCGGAAACGCAGCTCGGCTTCCTGGCGATTGCTGAGGTCGCGGGCGATGGCGATGATGCGGCGCTGGCCCTGATGGAGGAAGCCGGCCGAATGCACTTCGACCGGAAAGCGCGTGCCGTCGCCGCGCTTGTTGGTGACTTCGATGATGTAGCTCTGGCCGCGGTTCAGCGTTTCCCACACCGGGATCAAATGATCGCGCGGCAGTTCCGGATTGAGGATGTGGATCGGCTGGCCGAGGATCTCGTCGCGGATGCGCCGGTGCTCCTGGGTGCCGTGGCGGTTGATCTCGACCACGGTGCCTTCTTCGTCGAGCACGGTGACCAGGTCGGGAATCGCATCGAAGGCGGCACGATACAGGCAGGCGTGATCGGCTCCGGCGGCTTCGTGTCCGCTGCCGTTGCCGCCACGGCGCAAGGCCTCGGCGGCATCGTTGAGCACGCGGCGCAAGCCCGGATCGAGGGCGGGGTCGTCCAGTGCGCGTTCGAGCGCCGCCAGCGTATCCGCCACCGAGGCTTGCGCCGATGGCAGCGGAGTGTCCGCGGGCGCGCCGGGCTTCACGCGGCGAGGGCCTTGCCGACCTTGCTGCCGGTTTCGCGGCCGAGCAGGCCGGCCAGCCAGCGTCCGGTCTCGGCCAGCGCGTCGAGATCGACGCCGGTCTCGATGCCGAGCCCGTGCAGCATGTAGACCACGTCTTCGCTGGCGACGTTGCCGCTGGCGCCCTTGGCGTAGGGGCAGCCGCCGGTGCCGGAGACCGCCGAGTCGACCACGGCCACGCCTTCTTCCAGGCAGGCCAGGATGTTCGACAGGGCCTGGCCGTAGGTGTCGTGGAAATGCACGGCTAAGGCCGCGGTCGGCACTTCCGAGGCTACCGCCTTGAACATCGCTCGCGCCTTGCCCGGCGTGCCCACGCCGATGGTGTCGCCGAGGGAAACCTCGTAGCAGCCCATCGCATGCAGCGCGCGCGCCACGCGCACCACATCGGCGACCGGCACCGCGCCCTGGTAGGGGCAGCCGAGCACGGTCGAGACATAGCCGCGCACCGCGACGCCGTCGGCCTTGGCGCGCGCCATCACCGGTTCGAAGCGGGCCAGCGACTCGTCGATGCTGGCGTTGATGTTGGTGCGGTTGAACGCTTCCGAGGCCGCGGTGAACACCGCGATCTCTTCCACGCCGACCGCGCGTGCGCGTTCGTAGCCTTGTTCGTTCGGCACCAGCACCGGGTAATGCACGCCGGGCTTGCGATGGATGCCGGCGAAGACCTCGGCGGCGTCGGCGAGCTGCGGCACCCATTTCGGGCTGACGAAACTGGTCGCTTCGATGCTGCGCAGGCCGGTCGCCGACAGGCGATCGATCAGGGCGATCTTGTCGGCGGTGGCGATCTGCGTCTTCTCGTTCTGCAGTCCGTCGCGCGGACCGACTTCGACGATACGTACGGAAGCGGGCTGGGTCATCGTGTGTCCTTGGCGGTGGCGCGTTGCAGCACCATGGCTTTCTTGTCGGTGTCGTAGAGCAGACCGGCGTGCTCTTCGAGGGTGTCGCGCAGTTGTTGCGACGTGCCCTCGACCAGGGCGAAGCGGTCTTCGAGTTTGCGCCCGCGCAGGCTGCCGGCGGCGATCGCCGTAAGCGCGCGTTGCGAGTCGGGCAACCAGGCATTGGCTTGGTCGCCTTCGATGCGGTACAGGACCAGGAATACGGCGCCGGCCGGCGCGGTCTTGCTGAGTTGCTTCTGCTCGGCCCCGATCGCACGCTCGGCATCGGCGGGAGTCAGGACGATGTAGCGGTCGCGTCCGACTTTGAAACCGGTCAGGTCGAGTGCGACCGGTTGCTCGCGCAGGCCGGGCCAGTCCTCGGTGTGGCAGCGCGCGTCGATACGGATGCGTTTGGCGATGCCGTCGGCGCGCAGGTTCCACTCGCCGGGCAGTTCCGGGTCGCAGCTGCGTTCGGTCACCGGCGAGCGCTCGAAGGCGACGCAGCCGCCCAGCAGGCCCAGCGATACCGCCAGGGCGCCGAGCAGCGCGCCGCGCCGGCGCGGCATGGCCGCGGACGAGGGCGGGGCGTGATCGGGCGGGGGCGCTTTCATCGAGGGCCGTTGGGTATGGCGGTAGGACCGAATGATCGGGCGTGAGAGCTCCGCTGCGAAAGGCATCATGAGCCCGGAAAGCGGCAAAGCTCAAGCGGGAGCCCGGGTTGCGCTATTGCAACCGCGGTTTTCCGGTTGCGGCCGCGGGCTGCGCCTCTATGCCCGTGCCGTCCCCCCACTACGCGCCTGCTACTCCCGCTATCCCGTGGTATTCCCCCTTTGGAAAAGGGGGTAGGGGGATTTGCTCCGCACGTCCCGACCGAAGTGTCCCGGAGCGCAAAGCAAATCCCCCGCGCGATGGGGTTCACAGCGGCATCGGACTTGCGTTGCGCGCCGCCCCCTTTGCAAAGGGGGCAATTTCCCGTCGATCCGCCATTCTTCGGCTGTCGCGCAGTCCCGTTATGCCGTGCTGCTCCCCCCCTTTGAAAAAGGGGGGGAGGGGGGATTTGCTCTTGCAACTCCAGCCGCAGCGCAAAGTCCCCGCCGCGTAGCCTCAGGCCGTTTCCAGCGTCGCCAGCACGGCGTCGGCTTCGACGAAATCGCCGGCCACTGCGCGCACTTCGGCGAGGATGCCGGCGCGCGGCGCCTTCAGGCTCAGCTCCATCTTCATCGCTTCGATCACCATCACTTCCTGGCCGGCCTCGACCGCATCGCCGGCGGCGAGCTTGACCACGACCACGCGGCCGGGCATCGGCGCGGTGACGTTGTTGCCGGAACCGGACGCGGCGCTGTGTTCGTGGCGGTACATGGGCACCGATTCCAGGCGCAGGCGGCGCTGGCCGTCGTGCATGACCACGCGGCCGCCGTTCTCGGTCAGGCCGTCGCCGAACGCGGTCAGGCGACGGGCGCGGCCGTCGATGCGCAGGCTCAGTTCGGCGCCGTCGAGGCGCGCACCCTGGACCTGGTGTTGAACGTCGGCGAGCGCGGGAATCTCGATGCGGTAATCGCCGCCGCTGCCGTGCGCCTGCAACTCCAGGCGCTCGTCGCGCTGGACGAAGGCCAGGCTGCGGCGGCCGCCGTGGCCGAGGCGCCAGCCATCGGCGATCGCCCACGGCGAATCCGGGTCGTTGGAGGCGGCGGCGTTATCGCGGCTGCGGCGTTCCTGCGCCAGCAGCTGGACCACGGTCGCGCCGATCAGCAGGTCGCGGTCGCCGGCGGCGTCGACCTGCGCCGAGGGCATGAATTCCTCGAGATGACGATCCAGATAACCGGTGTCGATACGGCCCTCGACTACCGCGGGATGGCGGACGAGGCGTTCGAGAAATTCGATGTTCGACTTCGGCCCGGCGATCTCGCATTGGGCGAGCGCGCCGCGCAGGCGCGCCAGCGCGCGCGGACGGTCCTGGTCGAACACGATCAGCTTGGCGATCATCGGGTCGTAGAAGATCGTCACCGTGTCGCCTTCGATCACGCCCGAATCCAGGCGCACATGGGCGTCGGCGGACGGCAGGCGCAAGCGCTCCAGCTTGCCCGAGCCCGGCAGGAAGCCGGCTTCGGGGTCTTCGGCATACAAACGCACTTCGATCGCGTGGCCGTGCTGGCCGATGCTGTCCTGCGCGCGCGGCAGGGCTTCGCCGGCGGCGACGCGCAACTGCCACTCGACCAGGTCCAGGCCGGTGACGAGCTCGGTGACCGGATGCTCGACCTGCAGGCGGGTGTTGATTTCCATGAAATAGAAACCGCCGTCCTGTCCGACGATGAACTCGACGGTGCCGGCGTTGACGTAGTCGATCGCTTGCCCGGCCAACACCGCCGCCGCGCCCATCGTCGCGCGCAGTTCGGCGCTGAGGAACGGCGACGGCGATTCTTCCAGCACCTTCTGGTAGCGGCGCTGGGCCGAGCACTCGCGCTCGTTGAGGTGGATCACCTGGCCGTGGCGGTCGCCGAAGATCTGGATCTCGATGTGGCGCGGGCGTTCGACATAGCGTTCGAGCAGCACGCGGTCGCGGCCGAAGGCGTTGCGCGCCTCGCGCTGGCAGCTTTCCAGCAGGGCGAGGAATTCTTCGCTGTCGCGCACGATGCGCATGCCCTTGCCGCCGCCGCCGTGCGCGGCCTTGATCATCAGCGGATAGCCGATGCGGTCGGCTTCGCCGTGCAGCAGCGCCGGGTCCTGGTTCTCGCCGGTATAACCCGGCACCACCGGCACGCCGGCGGCCTGCATCAGTTCCTTGGCGCCGGCCTTGCTGCCCATCTTGCGCATCGAGGCGGCCTTGGGGCCGATGAAGGCGATGCCCGCGGCCTCGACCGCGTCGGCGAAGTCGGCGTTCTCGCTGAGGAAGCCGTAGCCGGGATGGATCGCCTGGGCGCCGCAGCGCAGCGCCACCTCGATGATCGCGTCGCCGCGCAGATAGCTGTCGGCCGGGCGCGGGCCGCCGATCGGATAGGCCTCGTCGGCCTGGCGCACGTGTTGGGCGTCTGCGTCGGCCTCGGAATACACCGCGACGGTGCGGATGCCGAGGGTGCGGCAAGTGCGGATGACGCGACAGGCGATCTCGCCGCGGTTGGCGATCAGGATTTTTTCAAACATGAAGGAGCACGCCGATCGGGCGCCGCAGCGCAGGGTGGAAGGAGGCCGCGCTGCGAACGGGTCGCGCGCGGTCTGCGTATTTTCGCCTAAGCATCGGCGCGGTGGGGCGGTTGGGATATCTGTGCCACGGCGCCGCTCGCGGCACGCCGTCGCAATACCGCGATGCGGTGCTGCGCGGTCGCCATCAGGCGGCCGGTGCGTGGCACACGGCCTCGACGTTGTTGCCGTCGGGGTCGATCACGTAGGCGCCGTAGTAGTCGGGGTGGTAGTGCGGACGCACGCCCGGTGCGCCGTTGTCGGTGGCGCCGGCGGCCAGGGCCTCGGCGTGGAAGGCGTCGACCTGGGCGCGGCTGCCGGCGCTGAAGGCCACGTGGGTATCGCCGGAGGGCTTGCTGCCCTTGCTGATCCAGAATGCGGGACGCTGCGGCGGGCCGAAACCGAAGACCTCGTCGCCGCCGGTGATTTCCTTGCCGATCGTCGTTACCAGGCCGTAGCCCAGCGGAGCCAGCGCGCGCAAATAGAAGTCGCGGCTGCGCAGGTGGTCGGCGGCGGACAAACCGAGATGGTCGAGCATGGGACGCTCCTTGGCGCACGGGCCTTTACGGGCACCAGTGGGCTTTGCGCTTGTCGAGGAAGGCCGACAGACCTTCCTGGCCCTCGGACGATACGCGCAGCGCCGCGATGAGCGCGGCATTGTCGGCGTCCAGGCGGGCGCCGTCGCGTTCGCCGTCGACGCGGCGGACCAGGGTCTTGGCCTGGGCGGCGGCGTGCGGGCCGGCCTTGAGCAACAGCGCGATCTGCTGCGTGACCGCGGCGTCGAGGGCGTCCTCGGCGACCACCTCGTGGAGCAGGCCGATGCGCAGGGCGGTGGCGGCGTCGAAGATTTCCGCGGTCGCGAACCAGCGCCGCGACTCGCGCGCGCCGATCGCCTCGATCACGTACGGCGAGATCACCGCCGGCAGCAGGCCCAGCTTGCTTTCGGTCAGGCCGAACTTGGCCGCCGGGGCGGCGAGGGCGATGTCGCAGCAGGCGACCAGGCCGACGCCGCCACCGAAGGCGGCGCCATGGACCCGGGCGATGGTCGGCTTGGGCAATTCGTTGAGGGTGCGCATCAAGCGCGCCAGGGCCAGGGCGTCCTCGCGGTTGGCCGCCTCGCTGGCCGCAGCCATGCCGCGCATCCAGTTGAGGTCGGCGCCGGCCGAGAACGAAGCGCCTTCGCCCTCGATCACCACCACGCGCACCTCGTCGTCGCCGGCGACGGCTTCCAACGCACCGGTCAGCGCCGCGATCAGGATGGCGTCGAAGGCGTTGTGCAACTCCGGACGATTCAGGCGCAGGCGGGCGACGGGGCCCTCGCGCAGGCTCAGCAGCGGATGCGACATGGGGGATGAGGAGTTTGTAGGAGTTGGCGAATGATACCGTTCAGCTTGCCGCGTCCGCTCCTGTACGGTCGGCGGTGATAGAATGAGAACAATTCCCATTTGGGACGCCACCGTTCGTGGAAGCCACCCTTTGAAGCTGTCCGAACTGCCGCGCCGCACCGCGGCCACGGTCGAGTCCGTCGATGACCAGATTGCCAACGACACCATCGCAAGACGCCTGCGCGAACTCGGTTTCGTCAGCGGCGAGCGGGTCGAAGTAGTGGCCGCCGGTCCGCTCTCGGCCGAGCCCTTGCTGGTCCAGGTCGGCTATACGCGCTTCGCCCTGCGCCGCAGCGAGGCCGCGCGCGTGCAGGTGAAGTTGCTGGACGCGGAGCCGCGCTCATGACCGCCGCCGTCGCCGAACCCCTGCGCGTGGCCCTGGTCGGCAACCCGAACTGCGGCAAGACCGCGCTGTTCAACCTGCTGACCGGCAGCCGCCAGAAAGTCGCCAACTACGCCGGCGTCACCGTCGAGCGCAAGGAAGGCCGGCTGCGTGCGCCTTCGGGCCGCACCTACGCCGTGCTCGATCTGCCCGGCGCCTACAGCCTGCAGGCGGCGAGCCTGGACGAAGCGGTCACCCGCGACCTGGTGCGCGGCTTCTATCCCGGCGAGCGCGCGCCCGACGTGCTGCTGTGCGTGGTCGATGCCACCAACCTGCGCCTGCACCTGCGTTTCGCCCTGGAGCTGCGCGAACTCGGCCGGCCGATGGTGGTGGCGATCAACATGATGGACGCGGCCAAGCGCCGCGGCATCGAGATCGACCTGGCCGCGCTCGAGCGCGAGCTCGGCGTGCCGGTGGTGCCGACGGTCGCGGTCAAGCGCGACGGCGCCCACGCGCTGGTCGCCATGCTCGATCGCATCGCGGTCGAGCCGCGCGAACCGCACGAGCCGCGCGTGCGCCTCGGCGAAGGCGCCGACCTGCATGCCGAAACCCGCCGTCTGCTCGCCTTGACCGTGACCATGCCCACCCGCACCGCCAAGGTCGACGACGTGCTCGACCGCTGGCTGCTGCATCCGGTGCTGGGCCTGCTCACCCTGGCGGTGGTGATGTTCCTGATCTTCCAGGCGGTGTATGCCTGGGCGACGCCGTTGATGGACGGCATCGAGGCGGTCACCGCCTGGGTCGGCGAATGGGTCAAGGCGGCCCTGCCGGAAGGGCCGCTGCGCAGCCTGTTGGTCGAGGGCATCATCGCCGGCCTCGGCGGGGTGATCGTGTTCCTGCCGCAGATCCTGATCCTGTTCGCCTTCATCCTGGCGCTGGAGGAGTCGGGCTATCTGCCGCGCGCGGCGTTCCTGCTCGACCGCATGATGGCCAGCGCCGGTCTGTCCGGGCGCTCGTTCATCCCCTTGTTGTCGAGCTTCGCCTGCGCCATCCCCGGCATCATGGCGACGCGGTCGATCCAGGACCCGCGCGACCGCCTGGCGACGATCCTGGTCGCGCCCTTGATGACCTGTTCGGCGCGCCTGCCGGTGTACGCCTTGCTGATCGGTGCGTTCATTCCGCAGCGCGAGGTCTGGGGCATGTTGAACCTGCAGGGGCTGGTGCTGTTCGGCCTGTACATGGCCGGCATCCTCAGCGCGCTGATGGTGTCGTGGGTGATGAAGAAGTGGCGCCGCGACAAGAGCGAACACGCCTTGTTGCTGGAGCTGCCCTCGTACCGCATTCCGCATCCGCGCGATCTGTTGATCGGCCTGTGGGAGCGCGCCTGGATCTTCCTGCGCCGGGTCGGCGGCATCATTTTGTCGCTGACCATCCTGCTGTGGTTCCTGCTGTCGTTCCCGGGCGCGCCCGAAGGCGCGACCATGCCGGCCATCGACTACAGCTTCGCCGGCCGCATCGGCCACGCCATGACCGCGGTGTTCGCGCCGATCGGTTTCAACTGGCAGATCTGCATCGCTCTGATCCCGGGCATGGCCGCGCGCGAAGTCGCGGTGGCCTCGCTGGCGACGGTGTACGCCTTGTCGGCGGCCGACGACGAAGCCGCGGCGCAGGCGCTGAGCCCGATCATCACCGACACCTGGTCGCTGGCGACCGCCTTGTCCTTGCTGGTGTGGTTCATCTACGCGCCGCAGTGCCTGTCGACCCTGGCGACGATCCGCCGCGAGACCAATTCGTGGAAGCAAGTCGCGATCAGCGCCGGCTATCTGTTCGCGCTGGCCTACCTGGCCTCGTTGTTGACCTACCAGGTCGCCGTCGCCTTGGGAGCGGGCTGAGCCATGGACGCCGGGCTGTTCGCGCAGTACGTGGTGATCGCGATCGCGGTGCTCGCCAGCGCCGTGGTCGTTGCGCGCAAACAGTTCCCCGGCGGCGTGCGCCGCCTGCGCGTGGCCTGCGCCTTGCCGCTGGTGCGCGACGGCCGGCCGCCGTGGCTGCGCCGGATCGGCAAGGCGATTGCGCCGGCGCCGCGCGCGGCCGGGCCGAATTGCGCCGGTTGCGACAACTGCGGGCCGTCGGACTGAGCCCGCAGTATCCGCTGGCATCAAACGCAACGAAGCCCCGCCATGAGCGGGGCTTCGTTGTTTACGCCGATTGGAACCCGAGGCCGCTCAGAGTTTCGAACGCGGCAACTGCGGCGGTTCCTGTCCGGACGCGGCCTGCTGTTGTTGCTGCTGTTGTCCCTGCGCCTGCGCGACTTCCTGCACCTGCGGCGGGTGCTTGCCGTCGGAGCCGAACTTGTAGGAGACGTTGATCTCCGGCCGTGCCACGTCCTTCATCGACTGGGTGAAATCGATCGCCGGCGTCAGCGAGCGGTCGTGCATGACGTCGTTCGGGCTGGAGACGTGCGGCCATCAATTGCTGCGGCTGCGCAGGTAAGCCTGCACTTCCTGCAGATAGGTCTCGGCTTCCTTGCGGTGGGCCGGGGCGAGTTCGCTGCCGAAGCGGCTCTTGCCCTCGTGCAGTTGCACGTAGGCGGCAACGCTGCCGTCGTCGCGCAGGAAGTCGAAGATCGCGATGAAGTCGTTGGCCGCCGGCTCGTTGAAGGCGCCGGCGGCGCGCAAGGGGCTGAGGATGCGCAGCCGCTCGGTGAGGTTTTCCGACACCCGCAGCATCGCGATGTGCAGGGTGCGGTTGATCTCGTCGTACTCGACCGGCGGCGTGCCGGTCCATTCGTCCTGGCGCCAGGCCTTGATCAGGTCGGCCACCGTCGGCGCATCCAGGTCGGCGAGCATTTCGGCCGCGGCCTTGCCGATCCCGCGGACGGCGTGACGGTCGAACCAGGACTGCCAATCGTCGAACGATACCGGGCGCGCCGGCGTGGAATTCATGAAAGCTTCGTACTGCTCGTGGCTCAGCGTGAATCTCGCGTACAGCGAAGCGGGTTGCGACATCGAAAGGGGTCCTTTCCTGTTACCGACGCGCAGACGCCTCAGCGTCGCAGGCGCCCTTTGTTCGCGGCCTTATAGCCGACCGCTTCGAACGCTTCGACCGCCAGGGTGAAAGTACGTTCCTCGCCGGGGAGCAGGGCGCCGACGCCGACGACCTGGCGGGTGATCTCTTCGCCGCGGTCGTTGCGGATCGACAGCACCATGGAGTACTCCCACGCGCCGTCGCTCGGCGGATGCCGAATCGTGCCCTCGACATGCAGCGGCGAGAATCTCGCCGCTGTCTGTTGCGATGCGTCCGAATCGAAGCGCAAGTGATGCCGGCACGCCGGACAGACGCTCGCGCTTTCGAGGATCGTCGCCTTGCAATGCGGACAAATGCGCGTCGCCCCGGGCAGGCCCTGGCGGACGGCGCTCATGAGTCGGCGCCGGTCTCCGTCTTGGCGGCGCCGTTCTTGTCGCTCTTGCCGCCTTCGTTGCGCCCGCTCTCGTTGCGCGGGGCGGGCTTGGCGGCGTCCTTGTCGTCCCAGCCGAACTCGACCTGGCCGCGCATGCGCGAACCGGCCGCGACCGTCATCACCGCCGCCTTGACGTCGCCGATCATCGCGCCGCTGTCGAGCAGTTCGACGCGCTGCGCCGATTCGATGTTGCCTTCGAGCTCGCCGGCGATCACGACCTTGCGAGCGCGCACGCCGCCGTTGAGCTTGGCGCCGAGTTCGACGGTCAGGTCGCCGTCGACCTGGACGTCGCCCTTGAAGCGGCCGGCGATGCGGATGTGGCCGGAGCCCTGGATCTTGCCTTCGATCGACAGGTCGGAGGCGATCAGCGACTCCTTGACCGTTTCGCGTTCGACCGCGCGCGGGGCCGGAGCGGGCGCCGGCGTCGGTGCGGCCGCGTAGGGAGCGGGCGTGGGCGAAGCTTGTCCAAACGAGAATTCGGTGGCCGCGTCGGGTTCTTTCTTGAGCGCGGTTTCCGGCTGCAACGGCGGTACCGGATTGTCGCGCTTGGGCGGAGCAGGCTGATTGAAGATGGCCATGACGCGGTGTTCCTCAGGTCGGGGGATCA
This sequence comes from Lysobacter sp. ESA13C, assembly GCF_019970005.1. Lineage (NCBI taxonomy): Bacteria > Pseudomonadati > Pseudomonadota > Gammaproteobacteria > Lysobacterales > Lysobacteraceae > Lysobacter > Lysobacter sp. ESA13C. The sequence continues at coordinate 352,894 of NZ_JAHXYK010000006.1, forward strand.
GGTGATGACACGCGTGAACTTCGGAGCCTAACACGCTGATACGACGCACCCACTGTGATGAATCTCACCAATCGGAGTTGCAGGAAACCGCGACTCGGATTCAGTTTTCGCAAGCGTTCGCGCAAATGCGAAACGACTCGGAAGCGCGCGCATTCAGCGAAACGGGACGGTATCCCCGATGGCAAAAATAGTTCAGAAATCTTTCAGGCCGATGAACAGGCCAGCGGTGCGCTCAAGCCGACAATACGCCCCGCACGATCAGCAGCAGCGCGGCGACCGCCAGCAAAGGGCGCAGCCAGCTCGCTTGCTCGCGCGCCGTCCGCAGGTCGGTGCGATGTAGGCTCGCGTAGTGCAGGTCCTGCAGGATCGGCGTCGCTACGCCGGCGAGCAGGTACAACGGCAGCCATGCGTCCGGCGGCCTGCGCAGTTGTTCGGCCGGCGTGCCGAACAGGATCGCGAAACAGTCCGGCAGGCATACCGCGACGACGAGCCCGGCGAACACGGCCCAGACCGTGCGATAGATGCGGCCGACGCCGCGCGCGATCATCCAGATCGCGGCCATGCCGACGAGGCACAAAGCGGTCAGGTCGGTCGTGAGCGGCGCCAGGAACATGGCGACGATGCCGAGCGCAGTGACCGACATCAAGGGACGGTCGCGATAGGACAGCACACCGGGATCGCCGTCCTTGGGCAACAGCGGCAGCAACATGCGCAGGCAGGCGAGCAGCAACCAGGCCGCGCCGCCGATGAACCAGACTCTCGGCAGATCCCCGAGCAGGGAATTGCGCGGGCCGAAGGCGGCGAAGAAGCCGAGCAGCAACAGCGGATACAGCACGATGCGCGCCGCCGCGAGCAGCGCGCGCCGTACATCGATGCGTTGACGGTCGGTCGCCCGAACCCAGAAGTCGATGCTGTCCGGGTCGAGCCGCGCCGCCGCCAGTTGCGGGTCGATCTGTTGCAGGCTCGACCACAGGCTCATCAAGCGCGTCGGCAACATCGCGACCAGCGCGATCAATACCCGGCGCCAAGGTACGAAGGGGCCGAGCAGTTCGCGCATCAACATGCGATCCACCGGCCGGACGCGCGGCGACTGCATCAGCGCGACGGTCTGCTCGAACTCGTCGGCGGCCTCGGCGCGGCGCCGCGCCTGATGCACTCGTTCCTGCAGCCAGTCGTCCTGTGGGCCGACGCTGTCGAGGGCGAAGAAGACGGCGATCGTCCGCACCGATTCGGACGACAGCGGCGGGTCGGTCACGGCCAGCGCATGCGCCACCGGCGCGCGCAGGGCGTGTTTGAGGTCGAGCGAATACAGCGGCTCGAGTTCCGATAGCCAGCGCTCCAATGCGGCCGGACTTTGGCTGCTCGCGCGTTCCAGCAACTCGTCGAGGAAGGCGCGGCCGTCGAAGGCTTCGTTTTCGCGGGCGCCGTCGTCGTCGGGCGACGACGGCGGGCGCTCTTCCAGGGATGAACTTGGCGCGTAGGTTTCCGCGTCGGCCGGGTGGGCTTGCAACGCATCGGCCTGGCCGCTCTCGTCGTGTTCGTGTTCCGGCTCGAACCCGGAGTCGTCTTCGTCCTCGCCGACGCAGCGCCGATGCTCGGCATAGGCCAGGCAGTGCTGGTAGGCATCGTGCAAGTCCTGGAACCCGGCCGGGTCCTCGTCCGGACGGGTGCGGCGCAGCTCGCGCGCATAGGCGCGCTTGATCTCGCGCTCGTCGGCGGTGGCGGCGAGGCCGAGGCGCTCGAACGGATTCATGCGCTATTCGCTGCCTTGATGACGCGCGCGATCGCTGCGAGCAGCATCAACAGGAAGAACAACACGCTCGGCGACAGAGCGAGCGGGTGCCGGCCGCGCTTGCCGGGACGAGGGTCGGGGTCGAACTGCAACCCCCGAAAATCCGCGCCGCGCGCCTGAGAATAAGCGCGCAGGTCGGCGACCGCGGGCTGCAGCGAGGCGGTACGCGGATGCACGGTGTCGAGATCGAAGAACGCCAGCACGATGTCGAGCTGGGCGATGTACAGCGAGGGTTCGTCTTGCAGGCGCGCGATCAGGAGCGGAGCGAGCGCCTGTTTGCGTTCGACCGAATACAGGTCCGGGTGCTCGCGCAGCCAGCGCTGGAGTTCCTGCGAAGTGTTCTCGCGCGCGATCCGCAGCAGCCGGTCGAGGAAGGCACCGCTGTCGAAGGTCGCGCTGTCGAAGGGCGTACGGTCGAAGGCCCTGCCGGTAACGGTCGTGCCATCGAAGACGGGCATCGCCGTCGCGGCATCGTCGGCACGCACGCTCAGCGAGGGCAGGGCGTCGTCGCCGAGCAGTTCGTCGAGATCCTCGAACACCGCGGTCGCCGCCTCGGCCCGTGGCCGGCGTGCCCACTCCAGGCACTGCGCATAGGCCTCGTGCAAACGTTGGAACGCGACCGGATCTTCGTCCGGCCGGGTCTTGCGCAGTTCGCGCGCGTACGCGCGCTTGATCTGGCTTTCGTCCGCGTCGTGGCTCAAACCCAGGCGGGCGAACGGCGTCATGCTCAGGACTGGGCTTCGACCGCGTCGAGGTAGCGCGCGAACTCGGCCCGGTGATGGGCGATGAGCTCGGGATCCTGCATGTCGAGCGCACCGCGGAACTGCACCAGCGCATCCTGCAATTGTTCGCGCGCCCACAGCAGTTCTTCGTACAGGCGTTCGGCGCGCGCGATCAGGGCGATGTTCTCCTGTTGCTCGCGCGGGTGCACCTTGATCGCCGCCAACGCCGCCAGGCGCTCGCGGATCTCGTCCTGGCTGAGCACGCCGGGGTTCTTTTCCAGCACCACTTCGCGCTTGAGCCCGGTCGACAGGGCCACCGCCTCGACCTGCAACAGGCCGTTGATGTCGTAGGTGAAGCGCACGTCGATCGGGTTCTCGTCGCGGCGCTTGGGCGGCAGCTCGATCGAGACCATGCCGAGGCGGACGTTGTGCTCGACCCGCGGGCTCTCGCCCTGGTAGATCTCGATCTCGACTGCGCGTTGCTCGTCGTAGGTCGGGAAATAGCGCTCCACCCGGCTCACCGGCACGGTGCTGTTGCGGTGGATGATCGGCGAGAAGATGCCGGTGGTGTAGCGGCCGTGGGTTTCGCGGCTGGTGCTGACGCCGAGCGTATGCGGGCACACGTCGGTGAGGATGATTTCCTCGAGCGATTCGTCGCGCGCCTTCATGCCGGCGGCGACACAGGCACCCAGGCCGATGGCTTCGTCCGGGTTGACGTGGCGCAGCGGCAAGCGGCCGAACATGCGCGAGACCAGGCGCGCGCTCAGCGGCATGCGCGAGGCGCCGCCGACCAGGACGATCTCGTCGAGCTGGCCGGGGCTGAGCTTGGCGTCGCGCATCGCCCGTTCCAGCGGCGCGCGCAGGCGCTGCACCAGCGGCTCGCAGATCCGCGCGAAGGCGGCCTCGTCGACGCGCCAGGCGCGCGGCTGGCCGGCCAGGCTCAGTTCGAACGCGACTTCGCTGCCGCGGGCCAGGTCGTGCTTGAGCGCTTCGATGCGGCGTTCCAGGATCGCCAGTTCGGTTAGCGCCAACTGGCTCGCGGCCAGGCCGTGTTCGCCGAGGAAGGCGTCGAGCAGGGCCTGGGAGAAATCCTCGCCGCCGAGGAAATTGTCGCCGGCGCTGGCGTGGACCTCCATGATCCCGTCGAACAGCTCCAGGATCGACACGTCGAAGGTGCCGCCGCCGAGGTCGAACACGAGATAGCGGCCGCCGCCGTCGCGCTGCTGCAAGCCGTAGGCCAGGGCCGCCGCGGTGGGTTCGTTGATCAGGCGTTCGACCTTGATCCCGGCCAGTTCGCCGGCGATGCGCGTGGCCTTGCGCTGGCTGTCGGAAAAATAGGCCGGCACGCTGATCACCGCCTCTTCCACGCGATGGCCGAGGTCGGCCTCGGCATCGGCGATCAGCGACTTCAGGATCAGCGCCGACAATTCTTCTGGGCGGAAGCGGTGCTTGCCGAGCGCGGTGACGCGGTCGGTGCCCATCCAGCGCTTGAATGCGGCGACGCTGCGCTGCGGATGCGAGACCAGGCGTTCGCGCGCAGCGCGGCCGACGATGACCTCGTTGTGGTCGCCGACGCTGACCACCGAGGGGGTGAGCAGCGAGCCCAATGCGTTCGCGATCAGACGGGGGCCGTCGGGCCCGTAGACGCCGATCAGCGAATGGGTGGTGCCGAGGTCGATGCCGACGATCATGCCTAGCAGTCCTTTGCAGCGGGATTACATGCGGAACACGCCGAAGCGGGTGCGGTCCTCGATCGGCGCGTTGAGGCTGGCCGACAGCGCCAGTCCCAGTACCCGGCGGGTGTCGGCCGGATCGATGATGCCGTCGTCCCACAGCCGCGCGCTGGCGTAGTAGGGGTTGCCCTGGCTTTCGTACTGGTCGCGGATCGGCGCCTTGAAGGCTTCCTCTTCGTCCGGCGTCCACACCTTGCCGGCGGCTTCGATGCCGTCGCGGCGCACGGTCGCCAACACCGAGGCGGCCTGTTCGCCGCCCATCACGCTGATGCGCGCGTTCGGCCACATCCACAGGAATCTTGCCCCATAAGCCCTGCCGCACATGGCGTAGTTGCCGGCGCCGAAGCTGCCGCCGATGACCACGGTGAACTTGGGCACGTGAGAGCACGCCACCGCGGTGACCATCTTCGCGCCGTCTTTGGCGATGCCGGCGTTTTCGTACTTCTTGCCGACCATGAAGCCGGTGATGTTCTGCAGGAACACCAGCGGGATGCCGCGTTGGTTGCACAGCTCGATGAAATGCGCGCCCTTGAGCGCGCTTTCGGCGAACAGGATGCCGTTGTTGGCGACGATGCCGACCGGATAGCCGTGGACGTGGGCGAAACCGGTGATCAGGGTCTTGGCGTAGCGCGCCTTGAATTCCTGCAGCTCGCTGCCGTCGACGATGCGGGCGATGACCTCGCGGATGTCGAACGGGCGGCGGGTGTCCTTGGGGACGATGCCGTACAGCTCCTGGGCGGCGTACAGCGGCTCGCGCGAGGCTTGCACGGTCACCGGCAGGGTCTTGCGGCGGTTGAGGTTGCCGACGATCTCGCGGGCGATCTGCAGCGCGTGGCGGTCGTCCTCGGCGAAATGATCGGCCACGCCCGACACCGTGGTGTGGACTTCGGCGCCGCCGAGCGCTTCGGCATCGACCACTTCGCCGGTCGCCGCCTTCACCAGCGGCGGGCCGCCGAGGAAGATCGTGCCCTGTTCCTTGACGATGATGCTTTCGTCGCACATCGCCGGCACGTAGGCGCCGCCAGCGGTGCAACTGCCCATGACCACGGCGATCTGCGGGATGTTCTCGGCGCTCAGGCGGGCCTGGTTGTAGAAAATGCGGCCGAAATGCTCGCGGTCGGGGAAGACCTCGTCCTGCAGCGGCAGGAACGCGCCGCCCGAGTCGACCAGGTAGATGCAGGGCAGGCGGTTCTCGCGGGCGATCTCCTGCGCGCGCAGGTGCTTCTTCACCGTCATCGGGAAGTAAGTGCCGCCCTTGACCGTGGCGTCGTTGGCGACGATCACCACCTCCAGCCCCTGCACGCGGCCGATGCCGGCGACCATGCCCGCGGCGGGCGCGGCGTCGTCGTACATGCCTTCGGCGGCGAGCGGGGCGATTTCCAGGAACGGCGAGCCCGGATCGAGCAGGGCGGCGATGCGGTCGCGTGCGAGCAGCTTGCCGCGCTCGGTGTGCTTGGCCCGGGCCTTGTCGCCGCCGCCGTGAGCCGCGCGCGCCAGGCGCGCATCGAGCTCTTCGACCAGCGCCTGGTGGTAGGCGACGTTGTCCCGGAAATCCTGCGAGCGCGGGTCGAGCTGGGAAGTGATCGCGGGCATTGCACGGCGGCCTGGTTCTTGGACGCGGCATGAAAACACAAAGCGTCGTTCGCGGCCAATCACTTTGGGCGATGCGGTGCAGTACTGCGCAATGCGGCAAGCGCCGCGCGCCGGCGTTTCGCGCAGCCTTCGGCGCAAAAAGAAAGGCCCGCTTGCGCGGGCCTCTCGAAGCAGCGTCAGCGCAAGCGGATTAGTGCTTGGCAGCTTCTTCCTTGGCCTTGTCGGCTGCGGCGTCGGCCTTGTCGGAGATCTTGGCAGCGGCGTCGGCGGTGGCGTCGGCAGCCTTGGCGGTCGCGTCGGCGGCGCCAGCAGCGGCGTCGGCAGCGGCATCGGCGGTCGCGGCAGCGGCGTTGTCGACAGCGG
>NZ_JAHXYK010000007.1:0-358771 GCF_019970005.1 Lysobacter sp. ESA13C
CGCGCGACCACCGCCGCACGGCCACGGCGGCGGGCCTGGACCGCGCCGCGACGGCGCCGGCGCGGCGCCACCGTAGCCTCGGCGTCCTCGGCCTGGCCCCAGGCCGGCAGCCGGAACCGATGCAGCGCCCACCAGGCCACCGCCGGCATCGCCACCAGCCACAACGGCAACCAGCCGATCGCGCCATGGCTGCCGCGCGCGGCCGGCAGCATCAGCACCAACAGGCTGCCGATGGCGAGGGCGTAGCGCAGGGCGGTGTCGAGGTCCGCGCGGACGGCATCGGCGAAATGGTCGGAAGACGTGCTGACGGTCATGTCCAGGCTCCGGAAAGCGGGCGTAAGTGTCGGTGACCCCACCATCTCGCCGCGCCGTCTCAGAGGCTGCGATCTTCCTTGCCGCTCATCGGCGCGCCGCCCGTGCGGCACGTCGGCTTTACGCTGTGCCGGGTCTGGCGACTCGAGCGGGCGGCTGGCCCATGGCCGCGAACCAAAACGCCGGAGATTCGCTCGCAACCATGGCGGAAGGGCCGCGGGCTCATGCGCGAGGCGGCGGCGCGAGCGCGACCGCGACAAAGCGCAGCGGCCGCGGTCGCGTCGCCCGGGGGGGTCACGGTCGCGGCTTGCGCCGCTCCTACCCAAGCGCGATCGCCCCCGAGCCGAAGCTCAGTAACCGGCCTTGTCGAGCGCCTTCTCGGCTTCTTCGCGGCCCAGCGCGATCAGTTCCTTGGCCCGCCAGAACTCGTAGAACTGGCAGGCGTCGCGCGGAATCCGGATGACCAGCTCCGGCGGGTCCAGGGCCAACTGCACGCGAGCGATCTGGGCCTGCATCATGTCGAGCGAACGCGCCATCAGTTCGCTGAAACCCAGTTCGTGCGGCGGTTGTTCGCCGTTCTGGGCCTCGTCGGCGCCGCGCCGGAACCAGCGCATCAGCATCGAAGGCTTCGACTCCGCCACCTCGCTGCCCGGCGCCTTGGCGCCGTTCTGCTGGGCGAGCGCGCCCGGCGGCCGCTCCGGCCAGCCGTGCATGTCGACGGCGATCAAACGGTGCGCATCGGACAAACGCGTGGCCGCGATCGGCAACGGCGCCAACAGGCCGCCGTCGACGAGTTCGCGGCCGTGCAATTCATAAGGCGGAAACACGCCCGGGATGGCGATGGACGCGCGCACCGCGTCCCACAGGTCGCCTTCGCGCAGCCAGACTTCGCGCTGGCGGATCAAGTCGACCGCGACCGCGGTGAACTCGATCTCCAGGTCTTCGATGCGCGGCTCGCCGGTCAGTTCGCGCAGCGCGTGCATCAGGCGCTCGCCGCGAAACAGGCCCGGTTGCCCCAGGCCGGGGTCGAGCAGGCGCAGCATCGCGGTGCGGCTCATGCCGTACAGCCAGTCGCGGTAGACCTCGAGCTTGCCGGCGGCGAACAGGCCGCCGACCAGGGCGCCGCTGGACGAGCCGGCGACCGCGACGATGCGCATCGACCGCGCTTGCAAGGCCTCGATCACGCCGATCTGCGCCAGCCCGCGGGCACCGCCCGCACCGAGCACCAGGGCGACCGGTTCGTCGCGGGAAATATGCGGTGCGTCGGCGCCGGGCATCAGCGTCCGTAGTTGCTCAGCGCCAATTCCAGCATCGACTTGGCCTGTTCGCGCAGCACCACCGGCTCGACGATCTCGGCATCGCTGCCGTAATGCATCACGTCCATCAGCAGCTCGCGTCCGGCGCTGTACGGCACCTTCAGCTCGTAGCGGCCGTCGGGCAGGAAACGGCCCTGCTGCTGCGAATGCCAGTGCTCGTCGGCGACCCAGCGCGCGGCCTTGGCGCTGAAGACGATGGTCGCCCAGCCCTTCGGCGCGCCGGAGAAAATGCCGTAGCTCGAAGCCAGGTGCTGGTCGAGTTCGTCGTCGGCGACGTCGCGCGCGGTGTCTTCGCCGATCTTGGCCGCGCTGATGCGGTCGACCGAGAAACTGCGCAGCGCATCGCGCTCGTGATCCCAGGCGTCGAGGTACCAGTTTTCGCGGTAATGGGTGAGGCGCTGCGGCGACACGCTGCGGCGGGTGCGCTGGTCGGTCGAGCGCGCCCGGTATTCGAAGGTCAACTGCTTGCGGTCGAGCACGGCGGTGGCGACGGCGCGGAACGCGGTCTCGTCGAGGCGCCGGGTGCGGTGCGGAATCACCCGCACGCGCTCGACCGGCAGGCGTCGGCCGCCGGCATGTTCGTCGAGCAGCTTTTCGATGCGCTGCTGCAAGGGCGCGAGTGCGTTCGACAACACGCCGCCGCCGCTGCGCATCAGCAACTGCTGCGCGGCCAACAGCGAGTGCAGCTCTTCCGAACTCAGCCACAGGCCGGGCAGCTCGAAGCGATCGCCTTCGCTGGTGTCGTAGCGGAAACCGGCCTCGCCGTTGCCGACCACCGGCGCCATCAGGTAGTCGCGCAGGTAGGCCAGGTCGCGGTAGACAGTCGCGCGCGAACACTCCAGATCCTCTTGGAGGCGCTGGACTGTGACCGGATACCGGGCTGCGGTGAGAATCCGGTGCAGTGCGTGGATGCGTTCGATACGTTCCATGTCGGCGATGTCTAGTGGATTCGGTGGGGTCGCAACTAGCATGGCACCGGCCGCTGTCCGGCCGCCACCATCGAACTTGGGGATCGTACGTGATCGAGCCCGCAATATCCGCAACGCCGCCCCCGGCGCCGCGTTTACCGGGCTGACCGCGGCGCCCGCCAGGCCGGAGCGCCGCCGGAGCGGACCGCCCGGGGCCGCGGCCGGCTTCGCCGAGCCTCATCGCGCCGGCGCGAACGCCTGCGCGCAGTTGCGCACGAGGACGAGCCGTCGACAGCTCGAGCGGGTCGCCGGCCGGCAACACCGGCAGCGACTCCCCTCGACCGGATGAGGTTACGACGACGCCGGCATCGAGAGCCGGTGTCGGAAGCAGTATCTGGATCGGAGCGCCGGCGCAGTAGTGACATTAGACACCCATGCGGTCGCAACGGTTGCGACTGTGCGAGCCCGCCGACGGCCGCGACGCCAAGCCCGATCACAAGACCTGCACAATGTTGCAGTGCGATGGCGCTACAACGCACAAGCCCGGATTTCGCGCAAGCTCGCGGCGACACGCCCAGGTAGGCACAATGCCGCCATGCGAAAGCACGCTCCCCAAGAGCCAGCCATCGACTTGTCGCCCTCGCCCGGCGACGAGGTCAAGACCACGACCTGTTACATGTGCGCATGCCGTTGCGGCATCAAGGTCTGGCTCAGCGACGGCCGGATCCGTTACATCCAGGGCAACCCCGATCACCCGGTCAACCAGGGCGTGCTGTGCGCCAAGGGGTCGGCCGGCATCATGCAGCACTACTCGCCGGCGCGGCTCGATAAGCCCTTGCTGCGCGTGGGCGAGCGCGGCAAGGGCGAATTCCGCGAGATCGAATGGGACGAGGCGCTGCGCATCGCCGCCGACTGGCTCGCGCCGATCCGCGAACGCAACCCCGACGAGCTGGCCTTCTTCACCGGCCGAGACCAGTCGCAGGCGCTGACCGGTTGGTGGGCGCAGCAGTTCGGCACGGTCAACTATGCCGCGCACGGCGGTTTCTGCTCGGTCAACATGGCCGCCGGCGGCCTCTACACCCTGGGCGGTTCGTTCTGGGAGTTCGGTGAGCCCGACTGGGAGCATTCGCGTTATCTGATGTTGTGGGGCGTGGCCGAAGACCACGACTCCAACCCGATCAAGCTCGGCCTGGGCAGACTCAAGGCCAGCGGCGCCAAGATCGTCGCGGTGAACCCGGTGCGCAGCGGCTATGGCGCGATCGCCGACGAATGGATCGGCATCCGCCCCGGCACCGACGGCCTGTTCGCGTTCGCCCTGATCCACGAATTGCTCAAGGCCGACCGCATCGACCTGGACTACCTGGTGCGCTACACCAACGCGCACTGGCTGGTGATCCGCAATCCCGGCGGCGCCGACGACGGCCTGTTCGCGCGCGACGGCGAGGGGCGTGCGTTGTGTTGGACGCGTGGTCTGCCTGACGGCGCGAGCCAAGGCTGCGCCCACCCCGCCGACGCGATCGACATCTCGCCGGCTGTGGTCGGCGAATACAGCCTGCCCGACGGCCGTCGCGCGGTACCGGTGTTCCATCTGGTCGCCGAACGCTACCTCGACCCGCAGTACGCACCCGATGCGGTCAGCGAACGCTGCGGCGTTCCCGCCGAGACCATCCGCCGCATCGCCCGCGAACTCGCCGAGGCCGCGTTCGAACAAGCCATCACCCTGCCGATCGCCTGGACCGACGCCTACGGCCGCCAGCACGCCGAAATGACCGGCCGCCCGGTCAGCATGCACGCCATGCGCGGCATCAGCGCGCACAGCAACGGCTTCCATACCTGCCGCGCGCTGCACGTGTTGCAGTTGTTGCTCGGTGCGGTCGATACGCCGGGCTCGTTCCGCTATCAGCCGCCGTTCCCGAAACCGATCCCGCCGCCGAACCGGCCCGGCAAGACGCGCCAGCCCAACGGCGCGCTCGACGCCGCGCCGCTCGGCTTCGTCCATAGCCCCGAGGACCTGGTCGTCGACGCGGACGGCCAGCCGCGCCGCATCGACCACGCCTTCTCCTGGGCCTATCCGTTGTCGGCGCACGGCATGATGCACACCGTGATCCGCAACGCCTGGGCCGGCGACCCGTACAAGATCGACACGCTGATGATGTTCATGGCCAACATGAGCTGGAACTCGGCCATGAACACCGGCGAGACCATCGGCTGGCTGACCGATCGCGGCGAAGACGGCGAGTACCGCATCCCGCGCATCATCTACGCCGATGCCTACGCCTCGGAGATGACCGCCTACGCCGATCTGGTCCTGCCCGATACCACCTATCTGGAACGCTTCGACGCGATCAGCCTGCTCGACCGGCCGATCTCCGATGCCGACTCGGCCAGCGACGCGATCCGCCATCCAGTGGTCGACGCCGCGCAACAGCGCGAAGGCCGCGACGTGCGCGGCTTCCAGTCGGTGCTGCTGGAACTCGGCGCGCGCCTCGGCCTGCCCGGCATGGTCCACGACGACGGCAGCCCGCGTTACCGCGACTACGCCGACTACATCGTCCGCCACGAGCGCGCGCCCGGCGTCGGCCTGCTCGCCGGCTGGCGCGGCGAGCGCGGCGAACTCGAAGCCAAGGGCCCGCCGAACCCGCAGCAGTTGCAGCGCTACATCGATAACGGCGGCTTCTGGCGCAGCCATGTGCCGGAGTCGGCGCGCTACTACAAGATGGCCAATCGCGGCTATCTGGACTGGGCGCAGAAGATGGGCTTCATCGGCCACGCCGACCCGATCGTGCTGCAGCTGTATTCGGAGACGATCCAGAAGTTCCGCCTCGCCGCGCAGGGCCATGGCCCGCAGCAACCGCCGTCGGAGCACCGCGAACGCGTGGCGACCTATTTCGACCCGCTACCGATCTGGTACGAACCTTTCGAGGGCGCCCAGGTCGATCAGGTCGACGCGAAATTCCCGCTCAGCGCGGTGACCCAGCGGCCGATGTTCATGTACCACGCCTGGGGTTCGCAGAACGCCTGGCTGCGCCAGATCGTCGCGCGCAATTACCTGTATCTGCATCCGGACACCGGCGCGCGCCACGGCATCGCCGACGCCGACTGGATCACCATGGAATCGCACCACGGCCGCATCACCGTGCAGGCGCGCTTCGCCGCCAACGTACAGGCCGACACGGTCTGGACCTGGAACGCGATCGGCAAGCGCCGCGGCGCCTGGCGGCTGGACAAGGACGCCCCGGAAAGCCGCAAGGGCTTCCTGATGAATCATCTGATCTCCGACATCACCCCGAAGGGCGACTACGCCAATGCCGACCCCGTCACCGGGCAGGCGGCGTGGTTCGATCTGCGCGTGTCGATCCGCAAGGCTGATGCGGCGCAGAACGCGCGCGGCGAATCCGAACCGCAGTTCGCCCCGCTCGCGTTCGCCCAGGCCGAACCCGGTCCCTTGCGCTACGGCGCGGAATTTCGCGCTCGCCGCGCGGGAGGCAAGCATGAGCAGGATTGAATCGGCGATGCCTCGCTGCGCGAACGTCGTCGAAACCGGCAGGGAGCATCGCCGATGAGGACCGCACGCCTGTTCGCCGGTTGGCTGTGCATCGCGCTCGGCTTCGGCCTGATCGTCCTGCTTGGGCTCGGCGTGTTGGACCCGACCCGGGACGCCGCCGCGCACGCGACTTCGGCCACGCCGGTGTTGATCGCGCTGATGCCGAGCGTGGCGATCGGCTTGACCGTGTTCGCGCTGGGCCTGTGGTTGCTCGCTACCGGAAAGAAAAAACGATGACCGATCTGCCGCCGCCGTCGAAGAAAAAGCTCGGTCTGGTCATCGACCTGGACACCTGCGTCGGCTGCCATGCCTGCGCGGTGAGTTGCAAGGAATGGAATGCCGGCGGTTTCGCTGCGCCGCTCACCGACGAGCGCCCCTACGGCAAGGATCCGTCCGGCATCTGGTTCAACCGCGTGCACAGCTACGAAGTCGCCGCGAGCGAGGCCGCACCCGCGCGCGCCGAAGCGATGCCGCTGGCCGACCCGGTGCGCGGCTGCGGCGAGGTCGCGGCGCCGCAACCGGCGATGACCTTGCACTTCCCGCGTTCGTGCCTGCATTGCGAACAACCGGCCTGCGTGACCGTATGCCCGACCGGCGCCAGCTACAAGCGCGCCGAAGACGGCATCGTGCTGGTCGACGAGGACAAATGCATCGGCTGCAAGCTGTGTTCCTGGGCCTGCCCCTACGGCGCGCGCGAGTACAGCCCGGTCGAAGGCGTGATGAAGAAATGCACCCTGTGCATCGACCGCATCTACAACGAGAACCTCGACGAGTCCGAACGTCAGCCGGCCTGCGTGCAGGCCTGCCCGACCCGGGCGCGTCATTTCGGCGACCTCGGCGACCCCGAGTCCAAAGTCTCCAAGCTCGTCGCCGAACGCGGCGGCGTCGACCTGATGGCGCAACTGGGCTATCAGCCGACCAACAAATACCTGCCGCCGCGTCCGCGCCGCGCCGGACCGGCCGAAGCCCCACCGCGCGAGGAAGCCTTGGACACCAAGCAATTGCCGTCGGCGCTGCGCTGGCTGGACCGGATGCTGTCGCGATGAAGCCCTGCGAAACCCAGCCGCCGAAATGCGCCTGCACCGGTACCGCTCGCGCGGATCGGACCGTTGCCGGCTCCGTGCTCGTTCGTCGCTTACTCGCAGGCTGATATGCATCCCGCGTTTTCGGTCATTTTCTTTACCACCTTGTCCGGGGCCGGCTACGGCCTGATGGCCTGGCTGGGCGTATTCGTGTTCTGGCAGCACGCGCTGAGCGGATCGCCGCAGTCGCTGTCCGACAGGACGATCGGTTTCGCCCTGATCGCCGCGCTGGCACTGGTCAGTGTCGGCCTGCTCAGCTCGATGCTGCACTTGGGCAAACCAGCGCGTGCCTGGCGTGCGTTCTCGCAATGGCGCACCTCCTGGCTGTCGCGCGAGGGCGTCATGGCGGTCGTCACTTACCTGCCCGCGCTCGCGTTAGGCCTGTGGTTGTGGCCGTCGAGTCCGCTGCGCGATGCCGGCGCGATCCTACCGGCGGCGCTGGCGGCCATGCTGGCGATCTGCTCGATGATCACGGTCGCCTGCACGGCGATGATCTACGCCTCCTTGCCACCGATTCCCGCCTGGCGGCATCGCCTGGTGGTGCCCGGCTATCTGCTCTTCGCCTTGTTCGGCGGTGCGGCCCTGCTCGCCGCCATTCCCGGGGAGTTCGCGGCCGGGCGTGCAATGTCGGGGGCGTTGCTGCTGCTCGCATTGCTGACGGCCGCGATCAAGCTCAGGTATTGGCGCGACATCGACCGCACCCCGCTCACCGTCACCCGCGGCGACGCGGTCGGCCTGCCGCAACGCGAACTCGACGTGTTCGAGCGCCCGCACACCGAAGACAACTACCTCACCCGCGAGATGGGCTACGTGTTGGCGCGCAAGCACTCGCGCAAGTTGCGCCGGATCGCGCTGGCCTTGTTCGCCGTCGCGCCGGTCGTGCTGAGCATCATCGCGCTGGCGCTGCCGGCGGTCGCCGTGCTCGCGATGCCGCTCGCGACCTTGTCGCTGCTGCTCGGTACCTTGGTCGAGCGCTGGCTGTTCTTCGCCGAGGCCCGGCATCTGGTGACGCTGTACTACTGAGCCACGACCGCTCGCGCCAAAATACGCCGGAACACGCCGCAATTCTTCGCAAAGCCCCGCCAGGCGGCGTTTTCAGGGTTGCGGAAGGATACGCCGACGGGTGAATCGGACCTATCCCGGCGTGTCCGCGGTCTCGTGTCTGTAACCGGTTTCATGGCATCATCCCAGCCTCTTCCGGCCCCAAGCCAAGACGATGCTCGGTGCGATCGGGCTCGCCCTCCTGGGCGCGCCCCTGGTGACATTGCCGACCCCCGCCTTCGGCGGCGACCCGACGCTGATCGCCATTGCGAGCGATCCGGCACAGATGCGTCTGTACTGTTTTTCGACCCGCTGCGGCGACGAGGAATGGCGACTGGCCACGTCCGGGCGCGCCAAGGGCCCGGAAATCGACCCGCTCGATCTGCCGCCGCTGCGCACCGTGCTGCTGCCCGGCTCGCAACGCCACGTCGGCGGGGTCAGGGCGCCGGCGACCTCGCGCACCAGTCGCGCCATGTACTCCAACGACTACCGCATCGGCACCCGCTACGGCGTGCAGGCCTTGCGCGACGGCCCGACCCAGGTCGGCCTGAGCTTCGGCGCCGGCTACCGCCTCGCCCCGCTCCACGACGACGGCATCAACCGTCCCGGCACCGTGTTCCGCGGCGAAGTCAGCATCGGCCAGCGCATCGGCGACCGCGCGCGCTGGAGCCAGCGCGTGCAGTTCGAGAGCGGGCACGGCGACACCTTCGTCAAACAGTCGATGCGTTTGGACGTGGATCTGTGGCCGTACTGGAAACTCGAAACCGACTTCGCGATCCGTCACGATTCGAACGGCGGTGGCGGCAGCGAGAGTGCGGAAAGTTCGATCGAGTTGATTCGGCGGTTTTGATTCCGCTCGATCGAGCTTTGCGATCCGCGGCATTGAAAGATCCGGAGCATTGAAAGAAGCACCACAGCGTTTGCCCGCTAAAGCGGCCGGGTCGCTTACTTTTGGCCCGCTGTGGCGCCTACGGTTGGCGGCGCGTCCGCTTTTGGGTAGGGGCGGCGCGAGCCGCGACCAAGGGATGCGCATAGACCGTGACGCCGATGTCATTCATCGAAGCGGCGTGCTGTCGCGAAGGGTAGAAACGGCGCGAGCCGCGACCGCGCTACTTGTCACGTCGGCGTTCTCACCTCAGAGCGGTGAAGCAAAATCTAAAGCTTCCGTCCGCTGACGCGGCCGGGTTACTTTCTTTTGCTCCGCTGCAGTGCCGACAGGTTGGCGGTTCGTCTGCTTTTGGGTAGGAGCGGCGCGAGCCGCGACCAAGGGATGCGCATAGACCGTGACGCCGATGTCATTCATCGAAGCGGCGTGTTGTCGCGAAGGGTAGGAGCGGCGCAAGCCGCGACCGCGCTACTTGTCACGTCGGCGTTCTCACCTCGGAGCGGTGAAGCAAAATCTAAAGCTTCCGTCCGCTGACGCGGCCGGGTTACTTTCTTTTGCTCCGCTGCGGCGCCGACAGGTTGGCGGTTCCTCTGCTTTTGGGTAGGAGCGGCGCGAGCCGCGACCGCGCTGCTTGCCACGTCGACGTTTCTCACCTCAGAGCGGTGAAGCAAAATCTAAAGCTTCCGTCCGCTGACGCGGCCGGGTTACTTTCTTTTGCTGGCCCAAAAGAAAGCTAACCAAAGAAAAGGCCTTCCTTGACGAAGCTCCCCTGCGAGTTCGCAGCGCGCGCGGGGATTTTCCGATAAGACATCCCTGTCTTATCGGAAAACGGCGCACGTCCTGTGCGCCGCCCTTTGGGTCTCCAGGTGTTCTCGCAAGTTCGTCGCTGCGCCAAGCTCTTCACAGCAATAGCAATAGCAATAGCAATAGAAACAGCACCAGCAAAGTTGCCACTGCTGTCGGGATTTTGTCCTTGCTGTGCGTCGCCTCGAACTAGCGAAGGCAACCGAAGACCCGGAGGGCGGCGCGCAGGGATGCGCGCCGTTTTTCATCGGGACAGGGATGTCCCGCATGAAAAATCCCCGCGTTGGCATCGCTCGTGCGGGCCTGTGATGCAAAACAAAAGCATTTTTCTTTGGTGACTTTCTTTTGTTGCTTTAGACAAAAGAAAGTTACCCGCCGCTTTAGTGGCGGAAGCTTTAGGCGTTTGATCTTGATCCCGGTCTAGCGGGAGCGATACGCCGCGAGACCGTCGCAGCGCGGTCGCGGCTCGCGCCGCTCCTACCCTCGCGCCAACTCATGCCTCCGATCAATGGCGAAGGCGTTGCAGACTCTGCGCGTCCCGCGGTCGCGGCTTGTGACCAAAGAGAATCCAGCAGAACGCCGCTCCTACCCCAAGGCAAAGACGATCGCATACGAAGGCGAAGGCTTGAACTGAGGTCGCGCAAATCAACGACAGCGTAGAACGCCAACGACGTTGGGCAGCCACAGCCCGAATCAATCCGCGTCGATATCCACCAGCGAATCGGCGATGAACTCGCCCGCGCCCTGCTCCAACAAACGTTGCGCGACCTCGATGCCGAGGCAGTCCGGGGCGTCGCCGCGGCCTTCGCCGTGGGCGCGCACGGCGCGGCCGTCGCTGGCCGAGCCGACCTGGCCGTCGAGGCGCAGGTGTTCGCCGTCCAGGCGCGCGTAGGCGGCCACCGGTACATGGCAGCTGCCATGCAGGGCGCGATTCATGGCGCGCTCGGCTTCGACGCAGGTGCGGGTGGCGGCGTGATCGAGCGCGGCGCAGAACGTGCGCGCAGCGACGTCGTCCTCGCGGCATTCGATCGCGATCGCGCCCTGCGCCGGCGCTGGCAGCCAATACGGCGATTCGAGGCGGGCGCGGATGCGCGCGTCGAAGCCGAGACGCTGCAAGCCGGCGCAGGCCAGGACGATGGCGTCGTAGTCGCCAGCATCGAGCCGGGCCAGCCGGGTATTGACGTTGCCGCGCAGATCGAGCAATTGCAGGTCCGGGCGCAAGGCGCGCAACTGCGCCTGCCGGCGCAACGACGAGGTGCCGACGCGGGCGCCGAGCGGAAGGCTGTCGATGCCGTCGTGGTGGTTGCTGACGAAGGCGTCGGCGTAGTCGGCGCGCTCGAGGATCGCCGGCAGGGCGAAGCCCGGCTCCAGTTCCATCGGCACGTCCTTGAGCGAGTGCACCGCGCAGTCGGCTTCGCCGCGCAGCATCGCCAGCTCCAGCTCCTTGAGGAACAGGCCCTTGCCGCCGATCGCGGCCAGCGAGCGGTCCAGCACTTCGTCGCCGCGAGTGCTCATCGGCACCAGGCTCACCTCGAGCCCCGGATGCGCGGCGCGCAGCCGGTCGGCGACATGCTCGCTCTGCCACAGGGCGAGCGGGCTCTTACGGGTGGCGATGCGCAGGGTCTTCATGCCGGCATTATCGCCGCTGCCGGGGGTCGGCATCAAAAGCTGCCTGGGCGGGCCACCGGGGGGCGTATCGGTTGCTAAATCAGCAACGGATGGGGACCCGGGGGGAACGCAGTGGCGGCCAGTGACCGAAGGAAGGCCGCCCTATCCCAAGGCGCCACAGACCGTTGCCGTTGCCGTTGCCGTTGCCGTTGCCGTTGCCGAGATTTTGATCTGCTTTGCCGCTTTACCGGTCAAGTGGAGACCCGGAGGGCGGCGCACAGGACGTGCGCCGTTTTTCGATAGGACAAGGATGTCCTATCGAAAAATCCCGGCGACAGCATCGCACTCGTGGCCTGTGCCCTTGCAAGGAAAGCCCTTTTCTTTGGTTACTTTTCTTTTGGGCTTAGCAAAAGAAAGTAACCCGGCCGCGTGAGCGGACGGAAGCTTTAGATCCTGATGTTGCTTCACCGCCCTGCGGCCAGAAACGCAACAATCGGCAACTACGCGGTCGCGGCTTATGACCGGAGGAAATCCAGTGGGACGCCGCTCCTACAGGGGATTACGGCCGGATGCAGCGCGAGATTGAGGCAGCGCGGTCGCGGCTCGCGCCGCTCCTACCCTTGGTTCGGCGAGCTCCGGACGAGTCGATCCCCGAACCCCCTAATCCCCTAATCCCCAATGACCAATCCCTAATCCCTAATCCCGAATCCCAAATCCCAAATCCCAAATCCCAAAGCCTCACAAATGCTTGAGGGTCTCGCGCAGCGCCGCCACGCAACGGCGGCTGACTTCCAGGGGTTGTTTGCCGTGACGCAGCACGGCTTGGACGTGGCCTTCGGAGTCGCGCTTGAGTTCGACGATCTCGTGGCGCGCGACCAGGCAATTGCGGTGGATGCGCACGAAGCGTTCGCCGAATTCGTCTTCCAGCGATTTCAGCGATTCCTCGATCAGGTCTTCGCCGCGCGCGTGATGGACGATCACGTACTTCTCTTCGGCGTGCAGGTAATGCACGTCCTCGATCGGGATCAGGCGCAGGCTGCCGCGCAGGCGCGCGCACAGGTGGCTGCGGCTTTGCCCCGGCGCGGTCTCGGTGCCGCCGACGTGGCGCTCGCGGCCGGCGGCGAAGGTGCGCACGCGTTCGAGCGCGGCGTCGAGGCGTTCGGCCCGCACCGGCTTGACCAGGTAGTCGATCGCCTCGGCCTCGAACGCCGACAAGGCGTGGGCGTCGTAGGCGGTGCAGAACACTACCGCCGGGCGCGGCTCGAACGCGGCCAGATGGCGCGCGGCTTCGAGGCCGTCGATGCCGGGCATGGCGATGTCGAGCAGGACCAGATCCGGCCGGTGCTCGGCGCAGGCGTGCAAGGCGTGCTGGCCGTCGGCCGCTTCGGCGACGACCTCGACGTCGTCGCGCTCGGCCAACAGGCTGCGCAAGCGCTCGCGCGCCAACGGTTCGTCATCCGCGATCACCACTCTCATGGCCGGCCTCGTCGCTTTCATCGGCTATGCGCCTCCACCCCGGTCGGCACGTGCAGTTCGCACAGATAGTAGCCTTCGTTCCAGCCCGCGGTCATCCGCACCGTCGGCCCATAGGCATAACGCAGGCGCTGGCCGATGCTGCTGTGGGCGTGGCGGGCCCCGCTGCGGCCGTCGGCCGGGGGCGGGGCCGGGTTGCGGATGCGCAGCAGCAGCTCGTCGGCGAGCTCGGTCAGCTCGATTTCGATCTCGCCGCCGCCCGGCAGCCGGGAGATGCCGTGCAGCACGGCGTTCTCGACCAGGGGCTGCAGGACCAGGCGCGGCAGCGGCATCCGCCACGGCAGCGGCTCGCGCTTGCGCCAGACCACCCGCAGGCGCTCGCCCAGGCGCAGTTGCTCGATCGCCAGATAGCGCTCGGCCAGCTCGACCTCCTCGGCCAGGCTGGAATCGGACTTGGACGCGCCCAGCGCGGCCCGGAACAGGTCCGACAGGTCCAGCACCGCGCGCTCGGCGACCACCGGGTCGCTGCGCACCAGGCCGGCGATGGTGTTCATGCTGTTGAAAAGGAAGTGCGGCTTGATCCGCGCCTGCAGCGCATCGACTTCGGCGCGGGCGTTGGCGCGGACCTGGGCCTTCCAGCTGTCGTTGACGTAGAGATAGCGCAGGACCACGCCGACGGCGAGGATCGCCACCGCCGCGGTACCGCCGACGAAGCGCTGGAACGAGATCCCCGGCGGCACCAGACCGATGCCGGTGACGCTGTCGATGATGTGGGTGACCGCCGCGACCGCCGCGGCGATCGCCGCCGCCGTCGCGGTGGCGATGAAGCCGCCCACGCCGGGCGGCAAACGCGACAGTTGGCGCCGCGACACGCACAGCAGCACCGAGATCGCCAGCGCCAGCCACAGCGCGAAGGCGCTCGAAGACACGAAGCGGCCGAGGTCCCAGCGGGTACCGTCGGGCGCCAGCGCCAGCACGATCACGATCAGCTCGGCCATGCTCAGCATGACCACCAGCCGCGGCAAACGGCATAAGTCCGGCAGCCACGGTTCGTGTTCGCCGGCGGACTCGAGCATGGTCAGAGCCGGCTCATGCCGTGGCGGCGAACCGTTGCGACATCCAGTCGCCGAGCGCGTCGATCTCCTCGGCGCAGACCTGATGAGCCATCGGATAGGCATGCCAGTCGACCTGGAAGCCCAGGCCCCGCAGGCGCGCCGCGGCGCCTTCGCCGCCGGCGTAGGGCACCATCGGGTCGTGTCGGCCGTGGGCCATGAAGGCCGGCTGGCTCGGCGCGACCGCAGTCGCCTCGGCGACCAGGCGCTCGGGCATCGGCAGATAGCTCGACAGGGCGATCAGCCCGCCCAGCGCCTGCTTGCGCCGCAATGCGGTGGCCAGGGTGATCGCGCCGCCCTGGGAAAAGCCGGCCAGCAGGATGCGCGAGGCCGGCACGCCGCGTTCGATTTCTCGCTCGATCAGCGCATCGACCTGCTGCACCGACTCATCGACGCCGGCTTCGTCGGCGCGCTGGGCCAGATCGCTGATGTCGCGGATGTCGTACCAGGCGCGCATGCGCGCGCCGTTGTTGATCGTGACCGCGCGCACCGGCGCATGCGGGAACACGAAGCGCAGCGCCGGCCAATCGCGGCGCAGCAGTTCGGGCACGATCGGGGCGAAGTCGTGGCCGTCGGCGCCGAGGCCGTGCAGCCACAGCACGCTCCAGGTCGGCGCCGGGCCGGTCTCGCGTTCGACGGTTTCGAGTAAGGCGGGGGGTGCGGAAGTCTCCATCGCCGCATTGTGGCGGCACAGCGCGCGGACCGCCAAGCTCCCGCCCCGACGGACGTGTCCGCCGTCGCAATCGGTCGTCGCCGTCGGCCGCCGCAGTCGGCCATGTAAAGGCCGGCCGCTCTCGCCGCCGCAGGCTTCAGCGCGAAGGCAGGCGGAAATTGAGGGTGCGGCGGGCCGTATGCGACTGGCCGCTGGCCTCGAAACGCAGGCGCGCCACCGCCGCCAGCGCGGCGGCGTCGAACACCCCGGCCGGTTCCGAGGACACCAGCCTGGGCGCGCCGACGCGGCCGTCGGGCAGGATCGTGAAGCTGATCTCGACGCTGCCCTCGATCTTGCGGTTCAAGGCCGGCAGCGGATAACGCGGGCTGGCATCGGCGAGCAGGCGCGGCATCGCCGGCGAGGCGGCGTTCGCCGAGGTCATGGCCGGCAACGCTGCCGGGGTCGCGGCCGACGCCGCCACCGGTTGCGCCGCCGACGCGCTGCCGGTTTTCGCCGCGGCGGCATCGGCGGCGAGCGCGCTGGCGGCCGCATCGGCCTTCATCGCCGCGTTCGCCGACGCCGTATTGGCGGTGCGCGCGGCCTCGCGACGCGCCGACAGCACGGTCGCCGCGTCGGTACGCTCGGCCATCAGGCGTTCGGTTTCCTCGCGGGTCTTGCGCTCGCGGCTGGCCTCGGCGACACGCAGGCTTTCGCGCATGCGCGGCAAGGCCGGCGCCTGCGGGTCCATGCGCGCCAGCAAGTCCAGCAAACGGTGCGATTCGGCCAGATCGTCGTCGAGCAAGGCCTGCTCGCCGGCGATCACCACATAGGGCTGCAACTCGTCGAGCGCACCGATCACGTCGATCTGGCCCGGCTCCTTGTCGCGCAGGGCCAGGTAATAGTCGACCGCGCTGTCGCCGGCCGGGGTGTGGATGCGCTGCTCGCGCAGGGCCTGGGTGGCGCGCGCGCGCAACCCTTCGATATCGAGTTCGTCCAGCGGCGCCGGCAACTCCAGCGCGGCATCGGCAACCGGCGCCGGGGACGCGGCGCTGTGGGGAGCTTCGGAACCGCAACCGCCCAGGGCGACGCCCAGGGCCAGACCGGCGATCGCGCGCGCACCGGCTTTCGACCAACGACCGGCGGGAAACTCACACACCGGTTTCACAACAACCTTCACTGCCAAACCCCCTGTACCGCCACTACCGAATACGTGCGCAGACTAGGCAAACGATATGACGGCGCCGAGGCACCGTCATTGCCGATCCTGTCCGGACTGCTGTCTGGGTGTCCCTGCCCGCGGTTCCGCAGGTCCGTTGCGCGGCGCGATTATCGCCGCAATCGGGAGCGAGGGTGGAACCGCGGCCGGGCCGCGGCGGCCGGCATTCAGTGGCGATGCGCTACGGCCGCACATGAACGGCGGCGCGGGGCCTGAAATTGTATAGCGGGGTCGGCGGCTCCTAAGATGCCCGCCATGCCCGGCCCCTCCGCCATCGCGACCGCGTTCCGCTACCTCGTCTTCGGCGTGCTGATCGCCGTGATGCTGGTCAAGCCGACGCTGACCTTCGCGACCGAAATCGGCGAACTCGCCGGGCCGGTCGCGGCGCTGGCGCACGAGCATGCCGGCGCATCCGCCGGCGACAGCGCCGCCCCGGACAACGCCGACCCGGACGGCTGCGGCGACGCCCGCTGGCACCTGAGCCACTGCTGCGCCCTGCAAGCCGCACTGTTGCCGCGCTTCGAGGTCGGCCTGCTCGCAGCCAGCGCCGCCGCCCCGGTGCCGGCCGTCTCGATCGCGTTCGTGCCGACCCCGACCGCGGTCCCGTTCCGCCCACCGATCTCCGCCTGATCCCGATGCCGGCCTGAGCCGGCCGCACGCACGCGCCCTGCGGCGCCGCGTCGGCCTGCGCGGGTCTTCGTCGCCGTGCGCTGCGTTCGCGCCCGGCGTCTTTCGAGATTCAGGAGAACATCCCATGCGTTTGCGTCCGGCGGCCCTGGCCGTCCTGACGGCCGCTCTGTGCTTTTCGGCACAGGCGCGGCCTCCCCTTGCCGCCGCTTCAAGCCCGGCCACTGCCGGTCCTGCTACTTCCGGCACGTCAGCTCCCCCCCCAACCGGGGCCGCGCGCGCGGCCTCGGTGTTCACTCTCGACGACGCCTTCGCGCGCATCGGCGACGCCCACCCCGACCTGGGTCTGTTCGGCAGCCAGCGTTCGGTGCTCGAAGCCGAGCGCGACCTCGCCGCGCAGCGTCCGGCCTGGATCGCCGGCGCCGCGGTCGACAACGTCTTCGGCAGCGGCGCGGTCAGCGGCGTCAAGGGGGCCGAGATCACCCTCAGCCTGGCCTCGGTGTTCGAACGCGGCGGCAAGCTCGACGCGCGCCGCGCCTTCGCCCAGAGCCGCATCGATGCGCTCGCGGTCGATCGCGAAAGCCGCCGACTCGACCTGCTGGCCGAGACCGCGCGGCGTTATCTCGGCATCGTCGCCGCGCAACGCCGGATCGAACTGGCGCAGTTCGACATCGGCCAGCGCAAGCGCACCGTCGCCGCCGCGCGCCAGCGCCTGGTCGCGGGCGCGTCGCCTGAGTCCGGCCTGTTGACCGCACAGGCCGCGCTGGCGCGCGCCGAACTCGATCGCGCGCGCAGCGAGCAAAGCCTGCTCGCCGCGCGCCAACACCTGGCCGCGCTGTGGGGCGAACGCGACCCGGGTTTCGCCGAGGTCGCCGGCGATCCTTATGCCTTGCCGAAGATCGAAGAAGCCACCGCCTTGGCGGGCTTGCTCGACCGCAGCCCCGAGCTGACCCGGTTCGTCGACGCGCGCCGCATCGGCGAAGCACGCGTGCGCCTGGCGCAGAGCCAGGCCAGCGCCGACATCGATTGGCAGATCGGCGTGCGCCGCTTGCAGGACGGCGGCGACACCGCCTTGATCGGCAGCGTGTCGATGCCGCTCGGCGCACGCAGCCGCGCCGAACCCGGCATCCGCGGCGCCCAGGCCGAACTGGCCGTGCTCGAAACCGAGCGCGAAGCCAAGGGCTTGTCGCTGTATTCGACCCTGGTCGAAGCGCACGGCCGCTACCGGGTCGGCGCACTCGAAGTCGCGCGCCTCAAGGACGAGGTCCTGCCGCGCATGAGCCGGGCCGAAAACGCCGCCGAGTACGCCTACCGCGCCGGCGCCATCAGTTATCTCGAACTGGCCCTGTTGCAGGCCGACAGCGTGGCCGTGCGCAAACAGCGCCTGGACACCGCGCTCGACGCGCAGCTGGCGCTGATCGAAATCCAGCGCCTCACCGGCGAATCCTTCCTCGCCCCACCGTCCGCCCCCGCAGGAGCCGCCCCATGAAGCCCGAACTGTTGATCGCCGCGGGCCTGTTGGCTCTGACCCTGAGCGCCTGCGGCGGTTCCGCCGAGGCGCCCGCGGCCGATGCCGGCAAGGCCGACGCAGCGCATGCCGACGAAGCCAGCGACGAGCACCGCCACGGCGAGGGCGAAGCCGGCCATGGCGACAAAAGCGAGGCCGAAGAGGAAGCCGAAAGCACCGCGATCCCGGCCGCGATCGCCCAGCGTTCCGGCATCGTCGTCGCCGCCGCCGGCCCCGGCACCATCGCCGACGAACACGAAGTGCAGGGCCTGGTCACGCCGCTGGAAGGCCGCATAGCCAACATCACCGCGCGCTATCCCGGGCCGGTGCGTTCGCTGCGCGCCAACGTCGGCGACCGCGTCAAGGCCGGCCAGACTTTGGCCACGGTCGACAGCAACCTCAGCCTGACCACCTACGCCATCGCCTCGCCGATCACCGGCGTGGTGCTGGCGCGCAACGCCTCGGTCGGCGAAGTCGCGGTCGAAGGCACGACCCTGTTCGAGGTCGCCGACCTGTCGACCTTGTGGGTCGATCTGCACGTGTTCGGCGCCGACGCCTCGCATCTGCGTCCTGGCGTGCCGGTGACGGTGATGCGCATGGGCGAAGAACAGGGCGTGGAAACCACGCTCGACCGCATCCTCCCCGGCACCGCGACTGCGAGCCAGAGCACCGTCGCGCGCGCCTCGATCGCCAACGCCGACGGCCTGTGGCGGCCCGGTTCGGCGGTGCGCGCACGCGTCACCGTCGAACAGCAGCCGGTATCGCTGGCGGTACCGCTGACCGCGCTGCAACGCATGGACGAACGCGACGTGGTGTTCGTGCGCGAAGGCGAGCGTTACATCGCCAAACCCGTTCGTATCGGCCGCCGCGACGCGCGGCGCATGGAAGTGCTGTCCGGCCTGCGCGCCGGCGAACAGGTGGTGGTCGAGCAGAGCTTCCTGATCAAGGCCGACATCGAAAAATCGGGAGCCTCGCATGAGCACTGACACGACGACCGGGCCGGCGCCGGAGCGCTCGGGCCTGCTCGAACGCATCCTGCGTTTCGCCATCGGCCACCGCTGGCTGATGCTGGCGCTGACAGGCGCGCTGATCGCCATCGGCGTGTGGAGTTTCCGGCAACTGCCGATCGACGCCACCCCCGACATCACCAACGTGCAGGTGCAGATCAACACCCAGGCGCCGGGCTACTCGCCGCTGGAATCCGAGCAGCGGGTGACCTTCCCGATCGAGACCGCGCTCGCCGGCCTGCCGAAACTCGACTACACCCGCTCGTTGTCGCGCTACGGTCTGTCGCAGGTGACCGTGGTGTTCAAGGACGGCACCGACCTGTACTTCGCCCGGCAACAGGTCGCCGAGCGCCTGCAGCAGGTGAAATCGCAGATCCCGGCCGGCCTGGAACCCGAACTCGGCCCGACCGCGACCGGCCTCGGCGAGATCTTCATATACACCGTCGATGCCGAGCCGAAAGCGCGCAAGGCCGACGGCACGCCGTACAACGCCACCGACCTGCGCACCCTGCAGGACTGGGTCATCCGCCCGCAGTTGCGCAACACGCCCGGCGTCACCGAGGTCAACACCATCGGCGGCTACGCGCGGCAGATCCACATCACTCCGGACCCGGCGCGGCTGGTGGCCTTGAACCTGACCCAGCGCGACGTGGTCGCCGCGCTCGCCGCCAACAACCAGAACGTCGGCGCCGGCTACATCGAACGCAACGGCGAGCAGTTCCTGGTGCGCGTGCCGGGGCAGATCGTCGGCATCGAAGCGATCGGCGAGATCGTCCTCGACCGCCGCGACGGCGTGCCGATCCGGGTGCGCGATGTCGCCACGGTCGGCGAAGGACCCGAGCTGCGCAGCGGCGCGGCGACCCAGAACGGCCACGAGGTCGTGCTCGGCACGGTGTTCATGCTGGTCGGTTCCAACAGCCGCGACGTCTCGCAGGCGGCGGCGGCGAAGCTGCAACAGGCCAACGCCAGCCTGCCGAAGGGCGTCAGCGCCAACCCGGTCTACGACCGCACCTCGCTGGTCGACCGCACCATCGCCACGGTCTCGAAGAACCTGGTCGAAGGCGCGCTGCTGGTGGTGGTCGTGCTGTTCCTGCTGCTCGGCAACTTCCGCGCCGCCTTGATCACCGCCCTGGTGATTCCACTGGCGATGCTGTTCACCATCACCGGCATGGTCCGCGGCGGCGTGTCCGGCAATCTGATGAGCCTGGGCGCGCTCGACTTCGGCCTGATCGTCGACGGCGCGGTGATCATCATCGAGAACTGCCTGCGCCGTTTCGGCGAAGCCCAGCATGCGCTCGGCCGCGAGATGAGCGACGACGAACGCCACGACCTCACCGCCTCGGCCACCGCCGAGGTCATCCGCCCCAGCCTGTTCGGCCTGGGCATCATCGCCGCGGTGTACCTGCCGATTTTCGCGCTCAGCGGCATCGAAGGAAAAATGTTCCACCCCATGGCGATCACCGTGGTGCTGGCGCTGACCGGCGCGATGCTGCTGTCGCTGACCTTCGTGCCGGCCGCGGTCGCGACCTTCCTCGGCGGCAAGGTCGCCGAAAAGGAAAACCGCGCCATGGCCTGGCTGCGACGCCGCTACGAGCCGGTGCTGGCCTGGGCGCTGCGCAGCCGCATGACGGTGCTGGCCGGCACCGCGGTGCTCGTGATCCTCAGCGGCGCGGTGGCGATGCGCATGGGCAGCGAGTTCGTGCCGAGCCTCGACGAAGGCGATGTCGCGGTGCAAGCCATGCGCATTCCCGGCACCAGCCTGACCCAGTCGGTGACCATGCAGAAGACCATGGAACAGGCGTTTCTGGCGATGCCGGAAGTCGAACGGGTGTTCAGCAAGATCGGCACCGCCGAGGTTGCCAACGATCCGATGCCGCCTTCGGTCGCCGACACCTTCCTGATGCTCAAGCCGCGCGAGCGCTGGCCCGACCCGGGCAAGACCAAGGCCAGGCTGATGGAGGACATCGAAGCGGTGGCGCGCACCCTGCCCGGCAACAACTTCGAGTTCACCCAGCCGATCCAGATGCGCATGAACGAGTTGATCTCGGGCGTGCGCGCCGACGTCGCGATCAAGGTCTACGGCGACGATCTGCAGCAGTTGCTCAAGATCGCCCGGCAGATCGAAGCGGCGGCCAAACAGGTGCCCGGCGCGGCCGACGTCAAGGCCGAGCAGGTCACCGGCCTGCCGATGCTCAGCGTCGAACCGGACCGCCGCTCGCTGGCCGTGTACGGGCTCAACCCGGCCGCGGTGCAGGACACCGTGGCGACCGCGGTCGGCGGCGAAGTCGCCGGGCAGTTGTTCGAAGGCGACCGCCGCTTCGACCTGGTCGTGCGCCTGCCCGAACGCCTGCGCCAGGACACCGCGGCGCTGGCCGACCTACCGATACCGCTGCCTGCGCGCAGCGAAGGCGACCGCGACGAATCCAGCCGCGACGCTACCTGGAGTTCGGGTGCGCCGCGCACGGTGCCGTTGCGCGAAGTGGCCAAGCTCAATTCGATCCTCGGCCCGAACCAGATCAACCGCGAGAACGGCAAACGCCGCATCGTGGTGACCGCCAACGTGCGCGACCGCGACCTCGGCGGTTTCGTCGCCGAGCTGCGGCAGAAACTCGATGCCCAAGTGAAGGTGCCCGAGGGTTACTGGATCGGTTACGGCGGTACCTTCGAGCAACTGATCTCGGCCAGCCAGCGCCTGGCGGTAGTGGTGCCGGTGACCCTGGTGCTGATCTTCGCCCTGTTGTTCATGGCCTTCGGCTCGGCCAAAGACGCCGCCATCGTCTTCAGCGGCGTGCCGCTGGCGCTGACCGGCGGCGTGATCGCCCTGGCCTTGCGCGGCATTCCGCTGTCGATCTCGGCCGGGGTGGGCTTCATCGCCCTGTCCGGCGTGGCGGTGCTCAATGGGCTGGTGATGATCGCCTTCATCCGCAAGCTGCGCGAACAAGGCGACCCACTCGACAACGCCATCGTCGACGGCGCCCTGGGCCGCTTACGGCCGGTGCTGATGACCGCGCTGGTGGCTTCGTTGGGCTTCATCCCGATGGCCTTCAACGTCGGCGCCGGCTCGGAAGTGCAGCGGCCGCTGGCGACGGTGGTGATCGGCGGCATCGTCTCCTCGACCCTGCTGACCCTGCTGGTGCTGCCGGTGCTGTACCGCTGGCTGCACCGCAACGACGCCGGCGAGCGCAAGCTCGATCCACCGCCGGCGCCGACCGCGGCCGAGCCCTCGCCCGCCCACTGACGCGGCAGCATGGCGGGTCGCATTCGCGCGGCCCGCCTCGATCCTGGGCATCGCCCGCGGGCGATCCGCTTACGACGCAAACAGGAGCATCGATATGAGCAGCGGACACGACCACGGCAGCACCGCGATCCGCCACGAGCGCCCCTTGTGGTGGGCGCTCGGCCTGACCGGCGGCTTCCTGATCGCCGAAGTCGTCGGCGCCTTCCTGACCAACAGCCTGGCGCTGTTGTCGGACGCCGCGCACATGGGCACCGACACCCTGGCGCTGATGATCGCGCTGACCGCGGTGCGGCTGAGCCGCAAACCGGCGGATGCGAAACGCAGCTACGGCTACGCGCGCATGGAAGCCATGGGCGCGATGGCGAACGGCCTGATGCTGTTCGCGGTCGCCGCCTACATTCTGTGGGAAGCGGCCGGCCGCTTCAGCGAACCGCCGCAGATCGCGACCACCGGCATGCTCGTGATCGCCACGCTCGGCCTGGCCGTCAACCTGGTCGCGATTCGCCTGCTCAAGGCCGGCAGCGGCGAAAGCCTCAACATGAAAGGCGCCTACCTCGAGGTGTGGAGCGACATGCTCGGCTCGGTCGCGGTGATCGCCGGCGCCATCGTCATCCGCTTCACCGGCTGGACCGTGGTCGACCCGATCCTGGCCGTGCTGATCGGCCTGTGGGTATTGCCGCGTACCTGGACCCTGCTGCGCGAGGCCGGCAACGTGCTCATGGAAGGCGTGCCGGGCGGCATCGACCTCGCCGCGGTGCGCGCGACCCTGACGGCAACGCCCGGCGTCGGCGACGTGCACGACCTGCACGTGTGGTCGCTGGGGTCGAGCACTCCGGCGATGACCGCGCACCTGGTCGTCGACGCAGGCGTCGATGCCGATGCCTTGCGCGGCGAATTGGCGCGGCAACTCGACGAACGCTACGGCATCGAGCACTGCACCTTGCAGATCGAGAGCGTGGCTTGTGATCCACCCAGTCACTGAAGACCGCTTCAAGGGTAGGAACGGCGCGATCCGCGACCTCCCGGTTGCGACGCAAGCGCGGTTTCGCCGTCGCGGCTCGCGCCGCTCCTACTCCTCAAGATCAACCGCATCGACACGATGATTCGCGCGCCCGGCTAAGACGCCGGGCACGGCCCGCCCGCGTCGGCCCAGGTCTTGAACTTGGCGACGAACTCGGGGTGCGGCACCGACACCGGCTTACGTTCGCCGCCCGGCGCCCAGCCCCACAGCACCAGCTTGTCTTCGCTGACGTGCTTGATCAGCGCGGCGAAATCGCGGCCGCCGTTGCTCTTCTTGTCCTTGATCATCTCGCACAGCTTCGGCGCCGGCAGTCCGATCCAGGCCATCTTGTGATCCGGCGGCGGCAGTTGCCAATGCGGCGCGCCCGGCGGTACATTGGGGCCATAGCTCGCCGGCAGGTTGGCTTCGCCGTGGCAGGTCGAGCACGGCAGGCCGGCCGCGCCCTTGCCTTCGGGGCCGCGCACCACGCCCATCGCATGCGGCAGGCCGGCATCGAATTGCAGCGGCTGGTCGCCGGGGATATGGCAGTTCTGGCAACGCGGATGCTGGAACACCTGCTGCACGGTCGCGAACGCGGCGATGCCCTGCTCGCGTTGCTCCGGGGTGACCTTCGGGCCGCAAGCGGTAGCGGCGAGGGCCGCCATGGCGATGATCAATGCGCGCATCGTCGTCTCCTCAGGCCGGCAACTGCAGCGGCAGTTCGCGCAGCCGCTGTTGATTGAGTGCGAACACCGCGTTGGCCACGGCCGCCGCGACCGGCGCGGTGCCGGGCTCGCCGGCGCCGCCCATCTTGTCGGTGCTCGGCACGATGTGCACTTCGATCTGCGGCGCCTCGTCCAACCGCAGCACGCGGTAGTCGTGATAGTTCGACTCCTGCACCCGTCCGTCCTTGAAAGTCAGTTGGCTGTACAGCGCCGCGCCAAGGCCGAAGTTGATGCCCGATTCCATCTGCGCGCGCACGCCGTCGGGATTCACCGCCAGACCGCAGTCGATCGCGCAGACGAAACGGTGCACGCGAATGCCCTGGCCTCCGCCCGGTTTGGGCTCGACCGAAACCTCGGCGACCTGGGCGATATAGCTGCCGAAGGATTCGTGCACCGCCACGCCGCGCGCGCGACCTGCCGGCAGGGCCGTACCCCAGCCGGCCTTGTCGGCGACCAGGTTCAGCGCCGCCAGATGCCGCGGATGTTGCTTGAGCAGCGCGCGGCGGTACTCGACGGGATCCTTGCCGGCGGCATGGGCCAGTTCGTCGATCAGGCTTTCCATGACGAAGGCGTTGTAGCTGTGCCCGACCGAGCGCCACCACAGCACCGGGATGCCGGTGCTCGGCGAATGCAGGTCGACGCGATAGTCGGCGATCTCCTTGAGATACGGCGAATCGGCGACGCCCTCGACCGAGGTCGCGTCGATGCCGTTCTTGATCATCGCCCCGGCGAACGGCGTGCCGGCGATGATCGACTGCCCGACCAGCACGTGCTGCCACGCCACCGGGATGCCCTGCGCATCGATGCCGATGCGCGCGTGCTGCAGATACATCGGCCGGTAATAGCCGCCGCGCACGTCGTCCTCGCGCGACCACACGGTCTTGACCGGTTTGCCGGCGGCCTTGGCCACGTGCACCGCTTCGGTGACGAAGTCCGCGGTCGGGGTGGCGCGGCGGCCGAAGCCGCCACCGAGGAACATGGTGTGGATCTGCACCTGATCGGGCTTGAGGCCGGTGATCTTGGCCGCGACCTGCTGGTCGACGGTCTGGAACTGGGTGCCGGTCCAGATCTCGCAACGGTCGGCTTCGATCTTGACCGTGCAGTTCAGCGGCTCCATCGGCGCATGCGCCAGATAGGGCACGTTGTACTCGGCCTCGATGGTCTTGGCGGCCTTCGCCAACCCGCCCTTGACGTCGCCGGCCTGCGCCGCGACCGCGCCTTCGGTGGCGGCGAGCTTGCGGAAGTCTTCGCGCAGCTTCGTTGTGTCCAGGCCCGCGTTCGGGCCGAGGTCCCAATCGATGACGAGCGCATCGCGGCCCTGTTTGGCCGCCCAGTAGTGATCGGCGATCACCGCCACGCCGCTGGGCACCTGCAGCACGTCGCGTACGCCGGGCACGGCCTTGGCCGGCGCCGCATCGAAGGACTTGACCGTGCCGCCGAACACCGGCGCACGCGCAACCACCGCGGTCAACAGGCCGTCGAACTGCACGTCCATGCCGAACTTCGCCTTGCCGGTGATTTTCTCCGGCGAGTCCAGGCGTTTGGTCGGCTTGCCGATGATCTTCCAGTCCTTGGCCTCCTTGAGCGTCTGCGGCGCGGTCGGCGCCGGCAGCTTGGCCGCGTCGGCGGCGAGCTCGCCGTAACGCGCACGCTTGTCGCCGGCGATGGCCACGCCGTTCTCGGTACGGACCTGATCGGCCGGCACCCCGAAGCGTTGCGCCGCGGCCGCCACCAGCAAGGCGCGCGCGGTCGCGCCGGCCTGGCGATAGCGATCGAATTCCGACCAGGTGCTGGTCGAGCCGCCGGTCATCTGCATGCCGAAGGCGGTGTGCGCATACGCCGGCGCGGCGGGCGCGTGTTCGACCTTGATCTT
Organism: Lysobacter sp. ESA13C; assembly: GCF_019970005.1. Taxonomy (NCBI): domain Bacteria; kingdom Pseudomonadati; phylum Pseudomonadota; class Gammaproteobacteria; order Lysobacterales; family Lysobacteraceae; genus Lysobacter; species Lysobacter sp. ESA13C. The sequence continues at coordinate 25,932 of NZ_JAHXYK010000007.1, forward strand.
CGACCAGTCGGCGTCGAGTTCTTCGGCGATCAACATCGCCAGGCCGGTCCACACGCCCTGCCCCATCTCCGAATGCGAGATCAACACCGTCACGGTGTCGTCGTCGCCCACGCGCAGGAAGGCGTTGGGTACGAAGCCGCTCGACACCGCCGCAGCCGCGGCCGGATCGGCGTGGGCGAAGCGCTTGGCGCCGGGCACCACGAAGCCGACCACCAGACCGCCGCCGATCAGCGCGCTGGTCTTGAGGAACTGGCGCCGCGATGGCGCCGGTACGGTATTCACATCGACCTCCTAAAGCGCCCAAGGTGCCGGCGCTGCGAGCATGACGTCGGGGGGATGACGCGATCAGGCCTTGCCGATTTCGGCCGCGCGCTTCACCGCCGCGCGGATGCGCGGATAGGTGCCGCAACGGCAGATGTTTCCGGACAGGGCCTGGTCGATGTCGGTGTCGGTCGGCTGGGGGATCTGGGTCAACAAGGCAGCCGCCGACATGATCTGGCCGGACTGGCAGTAACCGCACTGGACCACGTCGATCTCGGCCCAGGCGCGTTGCACCGGATGGCTGCCGTCCTGCGACAGGCCTTCGATGGTGGTGATCTGTTTGCCTTCGACGCTGGCGACCGGGGTCACGCAGGCGCGTCGCGGCGCACCGTCGACATGGACCGTGCAGGCACCGCACTGGGCGATGCCGCAGCCGAACTTGGTGCCGGTCAGGTGCATCAGGTCGCGCAGCACCCACAGCAGGGGCATGTCCGGTGGCGCGGCAACCTCGTGTTCGGTGCCGTTGACAAGAAGCTTCATGGTTCCCTCGCGGCGGCTGGGGTCGTCCGAGCCTACTCCTCAAAATTGGCCGCCGCCAGATCGCCTTCGATACCAAGATGAAGCGCCAAAACAGGGCGCTTGCCGGATTCTCCGAGCCTTGCTGCGCATGCTGCGACGCAAGTCCGCGCCGCGCTGGCGAGCGATGCGACACGTCCGCGCATTTTTCGTGCGCCGGCCTCGATCGCGGCTTGCCCAAAACTGCCGCCTCCGGCCGGCGTGATGCAGCGCAACGCCGCCGATGCCGCGAACGCTCTAGACTCGAAGCTTCTCCGCCCCTGGGCGTACGCATGGCCGACTCGCCGGACCCCTCGTTTCCGAAGCGCAGCGCGCCCGGCGGTCCGCGCGCGGTGCTCGAGGCCAGCGCCGCCGCGGCCGCGCGCGGCGATCCGGCCGCCTTGGCGGTCGTGCTCGAAACCGAAGGCTCGACTTATGTCCGGCCCGGCGCGATGGCCTTGTTCGGTGCGCGCGACGGCCAGGTCGGCTGGCTCAGCGGCGGCTGCATCGAGCCGGACATCGAACTGCGCGCGCAGGATGCCGCGCAGTCGCAGGGCATCGAGTGGATGGACATCGACACCCGCAGCGACGAAGACCTGTTCGCCGGTTCCGCGGTCGGCTGCCGCGGCCGCCTGCGCCTGGCGCTGTTGCCGCTGTCGGCTTTGCGCGAATGGCCGGCCTTGATCGACGAGTGGCGGCGCGGCCACGGCGACCTGCACCTGGACCTACGCAATCACGGCGCCCTTGCCGCCTCGGTCGGCGACGAACGCATGCGCTGGACCCTCGCGGTCAACACCCCGCCGTGGTCGTCGGCCGCAGCCGCGCAATGGAACCTCGAAATCCCGGCGCCGCCGTCGGTGCTGGTGTTCGGCGCCGGTCCGGAAACCCCGACCCTGCTGCCGCTGCTGCGCACCCTGGGCTGGATGACCACCCTGGTCGAACGGCGCTCGCGATGGAGCGCGGCCGGCGCGCTCGCCGACCACGCCATCGAACGCAGTCCGGCGCAGGCCTTGGCGACCGCGCGCCCGCACGATGCGGCGCTGGTGATGCACCACCATTTCGATCTCGACCGCGAGGCGCTAGAACAACTGGCCGAAAGCGCCAACGGCCAGCAGATCGGTTTCGTCGGCCTGCTCGGCCCGGTGCGGCGGCGCGAAGACCTGTTCCGCGTGCTGCCGGCCTCGGCGCAAACCTCGCTGGCGCCGCGCCTGCATTCGCCGATCGGGCTCAAGCTCGGCGGCGAGGGTCCGGAAGCGATCGCGCTGAGCATCGCCGCGCAGTTGCAGACCCACCGCCACGGCGAACCCTGAGCGATGAGGCATGTCGCCGTGGTGTTGGCCGCCGGCGCGAGCCGCCGCCTCGGGCAGCCCAAGCAAGGGCTGCGTCGCGACGGCGAGACCTTGCTGCACCGTGCCGCACGTTTGGCGATCTCGACCGGAGCGCAACGCGTTCTGGTCGTGCTCGGCGCGCGCAGCGGCGCGATGGCCGCGTCCGTCGCCGATCTGGCGGTCGAGTGCATCGACAACGACGCCTGGCAGGAAGGCCTCGCCAGCAGCCTGCGCGCCGCCGCGCGCGCGCTGGGCGATGTCGGTATCGAAGCTCCGGTGCTGGTGCTCGGCTGCGATCAACCGGCGCTGGAGGCCGGGCATCTGCAGGCCTTGCTCGAGGGCGCCGCGCAAGCCGCCTCCGGATGCGCCGCGACCGCACATGGCGATGCCCTCGGCATCCCGGCCGTGATCGCCGCCGCGGTCTGGCGCGAGGTCGAACAACTGCGCGGCGACCGCGGCTTCGGCGCGGCGCTCAAGCGCCTGCCAATCGAGACCGTCTGGCGGCTGCACGCCCCGGAGCTGGAACACGACCTCGACACCCCCGCGGATCTGATCGCCGCGACGGCGCGAGGTTGGATCGATGCGCCGTAGGGGAAGCAGAAGCCGAACCCGACCGTTGCGTCCAAACGGCACGCGGATCTCGCCAGAGCCGCTGTAGGCGCTGCGATCGCGAAGCCGCAACTACGGCGCGGCGGATAGGACGCGGTCGCGGCTTGCGCCGCTCCTACCCAAGAGCGCGGACGAATCTCACCGGAGCCCCTGTAGGAGCTGCGTCCCACAGGGAACCCGTGGGTCATAAGCTGCGACCGCGAAGCCACAGCTACGACGCAAGCGGACAGGACGCGGTCGCGGCTCGCGCCGCTCCTACCCAAGAGCGCGACAAATTCGGCCATGGGCCTTGCGCGAGCCGCATCGAGGAGGCCTGAGCCGAGCCGGCGGACGCACTCGCTCGGCGCCCGCGCTGCGGACGCAAGGAGGCCCGCGCCGCCCGGCCAGACTCCCTGTCAGCCGGGCGGCGCAAACCGCACGTCGGCCCTAGGGAACCAACGTGCCAAACACGGGCTGCGAATCGGCATCGTAGATACGCAGCCACAACCCCTTCGGGGCGTGCGCGGCGTATCTCCTGGCCTGCGGCAGTACTGCGCGCAACGCCGCTTCGGCGCTGCGGTATTCCTGCGCGATCTCTGCAATCGCTACCGCCAGCGCACTGTCGTCGCTGCCATCACGCTGCTTCAGTTCGACGCGAAACATGGTTCATCCTTGTAAAAGTTCAGCCGGCGCGGTGGGGGGAAGTTCGCCTCAGGGCGAATCTGTATCCGGATGCCGTCGGAGCAATCAAAAGATGCGTCTTGCGTGAACAGTAAACCGTCGTCGGAACACCCCTAAGCGTGTAGGATTTTTCCTAATGTGATGTGCGTTCAGTCACAGGTTTCAAAAGTAACTGTGGACTTTTTGTGCCGGACGATCTGGACGGACCGGCTTCACGGATGCGGGTGCCAGCGTCCGCCTCCGCCCGTCCACGGGCCTATGCGGTGGCCGGTCGGCCATCCAGCATCGGCTGCAAACGGGCCAATCCTTCGCGCATGGCCTCGCTGAAGACCCGAATACGCTCGGTGCGGCGCAGGTCCGGGTGGCTCAACAACCACAGATCCGCGGTCAGGCCCTCCAGCGGCTCGCCCACCCTCGCCAGGCGGCGGTCGGCGTCGCCGAGGAAACAAGGCAAGACCGCCAGGCCGATGCCGTGCGCGGCCGCGTCGCGCAAGGCCAACAGGCTGTTGGCGCGCAATACCGCGCGTTCGTCGTAGCGCTGTCGGTGCAGCCATTGCGCCATGCCGATATGCGCCAGGCTGTCGTCGGGCACGACCCAGTCGCAGTCGGCCAGGGCCTCGGGGCCTGCGCCGCGCGGCAGCCGCAGCGTACGCGGCCGGTACACCGCCGCGGCCAAACGCGCGACTTTGCGCCCGATCAGGCCTTCCGGCGGTTTGCCGCCCGGGCGCAGGGCGACATCGGCCTCGCGCCGGCTGAGGTCGCGCACGGCATTGTCGGCGACCAGCTCCAGCACGATGCCCGGGTGCTCGCGGCGGAATTTCGCCAGCAGCGGCGGCAACAGGCCGTACAGCACCGGCTCGACCGTGGTCACGCGGATGCGGCCGCTGAGGCGCGCGTCCAAGCCGGCCAGGCGCCGCTCGGTCGCGGCGATGCGCGTTTCGATCTCAGCCGCCACGGCGATCACTTCCTCGCCGGTCGGCGTCGGCGTGTAGCCGTCGCGGGCGCGTTCGAACAAACGCGCGCCGAGCGCGCGCTCGATCGCGTTGATGCGCCGGAACACGGTCGGATGACTGACCGCCAGGCGCTTGGCCGCTCCGTTCAGCGAACCGGCGCGGCCGACCGCGAGGACGAAACGGTAGTCGTCCCAGCCCAGGGATTGTTCATTCATGCAATCTCGATTTGCATCCGTGGCGGAATGCCTTTCAGGAACGAACATCCTAACGTGGCGCCATCGCGTCGCACGACGCTCATCCGATGGAGACCGCCATGTCCGCCCGCCTGGATTACAACGCCGTCGACCCGCAGGGCACCCGCGCCCTGGCCGGCCTGCAAAGCTATGTCGACAAAAGCGGCCTGGAGCGCTCGTTGATCGACCTGGTCAATGTGCGCATCTCGCAAATCAACGGCTGCGCTTATTGCCTGCGCGTGCACACCGAAGAGGCGGTCGGGCGCGGCGAAAGCCATCGCCGTCTGCACCTGCTGCGGGTCTGGGCCGAGGGCCCGTTCACGGCGCGCGAACGCGCCGCGTTGGCCTGGGCCGAAGCCATCACCGCGGTCAACCAAGCGCCTGTGTCGGATGCGGTGTATGCCGAGGTCTGCGCGCAGTTCGGCGACCACGACCTGGTCGCCCTGACCTATGCCGCGATCTCGATGAACGCCTGGAACCGGCTGGCGATCGCGTTTCGCAAACCGGACCCGGCGTTGGCGGAATGAGCGGAGCGCGCCGTTCAGGGCGGTAACGACGGGCCGTACGACAGAGGCCTCGACGCGGCGATATGCAGGGTGCCGCCGCGGTCGCGGCTCACGCCGCTCCTACTGGAAGCGGGACTGCTCGCTGGTCAGAAGCGGAAACGGGCCACGCGGCCCAGGTTGCGCAGCCATTCGGAGCGGTCGTAAAGCTTGAACAGCCAGCGCTGCGCCCGCGGCAGGGCCGCCACCTCGACGACTTCGCTCAGGCGCGGCTCGTCGACGAACTGCAGCCGCGGATGCCAGGCTTCCAGGCTGCGCGGTTCGGCGCGGGTCCAATCGCCGATGCGGGCCTTGGTCGCGCGGATCATGGTCGCGTGGCGGAGCAGGCGCAGCGCGAGCGGGCTGTACAGGTCGCACAGCAATTGCCCGCCCTGCGGAAACCGTTCGATCAGGCGCCGCACCAGTTCGCGGGCGCGGCGCTCGTCGAGGTAGGGAAACAAGCCCTCGGCGATCACCAGGACCGGGCGCTGGTTGTCGAGGCGCTCGATCCAGTCCGGCTCCATGACGTTGCTCGGCAAGGTGCGGTAGCGCCCGGCGCGTTGCGGCAGCAGCGCCTCGCGCAGGCGGATCACCTCGGGAAAATCGAGGTCGATCCAATCCACTTCCAAGGGCGGATCGACCCGGAACACGCGCGAGTCCAGGCCGCAGGCCAGATGCAGCACCAGGGTGTCGGGGCGCGCTTGCAGCGCGGCGCGGGTCCAGCCGTCGATGATGCGCGAGCGCAGCGCCAGCCCGCGGATGTCCGACGGGCCCAGGCCGAAGCGTTCGAAATCGTAGTCGATGTGGCGGACCAGGTCGTCGGCCAGGGCGTCGCGCAGGATCGACGGCGTGGCGCGGTTGTCCATCGCCTTGGCATAAAGCGTGATCAACAAGGTTTCCTGACTGCCTTCCAGGCGCATCGAACACTCCCGTGACGACCGGCCGCATCGACCTGTCACGGGTCATTGTGCGACCGCCGATGTGACGCCCAAGGCTACGGCGAACGCAGTTTGGACCCGCATCGGGCTCGAACCCGGCGGTCCGGCGACCGCAGCGCCGACGGCAGGTCCGCAACGATCCGTCGCCGCCATGCGATTGCAGCGGACGCGGCGCGGGCGGAAACTGCCGATGGCTTTCCAGCCGTGCGAGGCGGCCTGGCCACGTTGGCTTGCCCACGTGTCCCCGACCGCCCGGCGCGGCTTACTAATTTTTCCGACCGCGCGACGCGGCTTGCTCTGTTTCCCGACCGCGTGACGCGGCATTGCCATGTTTCCGACCGCGTGACGCGGTCTTAGGACCGACCGATGGACGCCCTGCTGCATCTGATCCAGACCTACGGCCTGCTCGTGGTCTTCGTCAGCGTGTTCCTCGATCAGGGCGGGCTGCCGGTGCCGGCTTATCCGCCGATCATCGTCACCGCCGCGATTGCGGTGGACCAGCAGCAGAGCCTGTGGCCGATCCTGTTGATCGCCGCGCTTGCCGCCTTGCTTGCCGACAGCCTGTGGTATCTCGGCGGGCGCCGGATCGGCGCGGCCTTGCTGCGGCTGATGTGCAAGGTCTCGCTGTCGCCGGACTCGTGCGTGCTGATGACCCGCGGCGTCTATGCGCGCTGGGGCGCGCCGTCGCTGGTGGTCGCCAAGTTCGTGCCCGGCTTCGCCGCGGTCGCGACCACCCTGGCCGGCGAGACCGGCACCAGCGCGCGCCGCTTCGCCTTCTACGACGGCATCGGCGCCCTGCTCTGGGCCGGCCTCGCGGTGGCGGTCGGCGCGGTCTTCCATGAAGCGGTCAACGACGTGCTCGACAGCCTGGAGACGCTCGGCCGCTACGGCCTGCTGCTGGTGGCCGCGGCCATCGCCGCCTTCGTCGGCTACAAGCTGCTCAAGCGCCGCCTGTTCCTGCGCGAACTGCGGATGGCGCGGATCACCGTGCCTGAGCTCTATCGGCTGCTCGAAGACGGCAACGGCCCGATGATCCTCGACGTGCGCTCGCAGCCGCAACGCGACGCCTCCGGCTGGATACCCGGTGCGGTATTCGTCGCTTCGCTGGCCGACGTGTCCCTGGCCGATGTTCCTTTGGAGCGGCGCGATGAGGTCATCGTCTACTGCGATTGCCCGAACGAAGCCTCGGCCGCGACCCTCGCGCGCGAACTGCGCCGGCGCGGTTTCAAGCGCGTGCGCCCGCTGGCCGGCGGCTTCGAGGCCTGGCGCGAGCACGGCCACCTCGTCGCCCACGCCTGAGGCGGCCGCGCGGCGCCTCAGCCGCGTTCGTAGAATTCGATCGGCAAACCGTCGGGATCGGCGAAGAAGGTGTAACGGCGCCCGGTGTATTCGTCAACGCGCACCGCCTCGACCGCGACGGCCTGCGCCTGCAGCTCGGCGACGCAGGCGTCGATGTCGTCGACCGCGAAAGCGAGATGACGCAGGCCGCAGGCTTCCGGATAGGACGGCCGCGGCGGCGGATCGGGGAAGGAGAACAGTTCGATCTGGCCGCCGTCGGGCAAGGCCAGATCGAGCTTATAAGAACGCCGCGCCTCGCGATGGACCTCGGCGAGCACGCTCAGCCCGAGCACCTGGGTGTAGAAGTGCTTCGAGCGTCGATAGTCGGAACAGATGATCGCGACGTGGTGGATGGCCGAGATCCGCATGACGGCTCCTGCGAGCGAGGGAAGACGCCCGCGACACCGCGATTGTCGGATACTGGGCACAGCCTGTCGCCTGCGCGGCTCTCAGCCACGCGTCGTGACAGAATCGTCCGCGACGCGGCTGGATTCATTCCCTGGAGAAATGCGGTGACCGTGTACGTCGACGATGCCGTGTGGCCCTGGCGCGGCGAACGCTGGGCGCATCTGATGGCAGACCGCCTCGACGAGTTGCACGCTTTCGCGGCGCGGCTCGGCAAGCGCCGCGAATCGTTCCAGGACAAGGCCAGCGGCTGCCACTACGACGTCACCGCGCAGATGCGCGAACGCGCGATCGCGCTCGGCGCGGTGGCGATTTCGCGCCATCGCGACCGCGCCCAGGTCCGCGCGATCATCCAGCGCGCGCGCGACCAGGCGGCCGGCCGCGCGCCTTGAGCCTCAGCGGCGGGCGTCGACCGCCATGCGCACCGCCAGCCCCGACAACACCCCGCCCATGACCCAGCGCTGCGCGGTCACCCAGCGCGGCCGTCCGGCCAGGAAGTTGGCGATGCCGCCGGCGCCGGCGACGATCAACGCGTTGACGCCGACGCTGATCGCGATCTGCAGGCTGCCCAGCAGCAACGACTGCAGCATCACGCTGCGCTGCGGGTCGATGAACTGCGGCAGCAGGGCGAGGTAGAACATCGCCACCTTGGGGTTCAACAGACTGGTCAGCAGGCCCATGGTGAACAAGCGGCGCGGGCTGTCGGCGGCAAGGTCGCGGACCTGGAACGGCGAGCGACCGCCCGGCCGCACCGCCTGCCAGGCCATCCACAGCAGGTACATCGCGCCGCCGATGCGCAGCGCGTCGTAGGCGAACGGCACAGCGAACAACAGCGCGGTGATGCCGAAGGCGGCGGCGAACAGATAGAAGAAGAAGCCGACGCCGACCCCGGCCAGCGAAATCAGCCCGGCCTTGCGGCCCTGGCAGATCGAGCGCGAGACCAGATAAATCATGTTCGGCCCCGGGGTGAGGACCATGACCAGGGCCAGGCCGGCGAAGGTCAAGAGTGCCGACAGCTCGAACATGCGCATCTCCGGAGTCGTGGGGGACCGGCGCGATGCACGGGGCAATGGCGGCGGGGCCTCATCATCGCCGAATGCGGCGACCGGCATAAGCGGGTGTGGCGCAACGCTGGGGGGTGGTGGATGGTGATGGTCGGAGTGGTGAGTCTCGGACCGCGGGTGATGGCGGCGGTTCGTTGTCGTAAGAGCCGGAGCAAATCCCCCCTAGCCCCCCTTTTTCAAAGGGGGGAGTGCCTAGGGGTGGTCGGGGAGACGCGTAGCCAGGTGGAGCGTTCGCCGGATGCGCAACGCGGCCGGCACGCGTATTTACCTTCGGCTTTGGCTTTGGCTTTGGCTTTGGCTTCGGCTTTGCCTATGGCTCTACGACTACCTGCACTTGCCTCCCTCATGCCTACACCTGCCTCGCTCAGGAACAGAAAGCATCCGATCTCACTCGAACGAGTCCCCCCTTTGAAAAAGGGGGGCCAGGGGGGATTTGCTCTTGCTCTTGCTTTTACCCCCAGACGAACCCAAAAAAGAAGCCGCAACGACCTAGATCGTTGCGGCTTCGGGGGCTCCCCCTTCGGGCGGGGGGTTAGAAGCGCAGGGAATACCGCGCGTTGACTCCGTGGTCGTGCGCCTCGTCGGCGAGCTGACCGCTGTAGTTCAGTTCCAACAAACCGTTCGCGCTCAGGCGTGCGGCGATGCCGGCTTCGAGCAAGGTGGCGTCGTCGGCCAGGGGCGCACCGTGGACCTGGAAGGCGTCGCCGCCGCGCCAGGCCACCGAGGTCGCCGGGTTGAGGTCGCCGCTGGCATGGCGACGGCCGAGGCCGCCGCGCAGGCTCAGCCAGCTCTGCTCCTGCTGCGAGCCCTTCAGGTCGACGTTGAAGCGCAGACCCAGCGTCGACAGGTTGACGCGGCTGTCGGCGCCGCGGCCGGTCAGCGCCGCGGCACCGCCGCTTTCCTGGAAGCCATCGCTCTTCACCCGCACCTGGGCGAACTGCGCATACGGCTCGAACGCCCAGGCGCCGGCGTCGAAGCGGTAGCCGCCTTCGACGAAGCCCTGCTTACTGTCGGCGTCGTAGTTGGAACGGGCGCGATCGTTGAAGCCGTTGAAGGCGATGCCGCGATCCAGGTCGACGTCGTGACGGGCGAACGCGACGCCGGCGCTGAGGCCGAAACCGCCCCAGTTCTGCCCGGCGTACAGGCCCAGGTGACGGGTCTTGATGCGGCCCTTGTCGTTGCGGGCATCGTTGTTGTCGCTGCGGCCGCTGCCGCCGAGCACGCCGATGCGCCAGCCGCCGTCGAAGCGGTAGTCGTAACCGAGCAAGGTGGCCGAGCCGTTGTACTCATTGCGCGCGGCATTGCCGTCGCCGTCGAGGGTGCCGCCGGACTTCAGCAACTGCACCCAGGCGCCCTGCGAGGATTCGCCGGCGCTGTCGGCGGCGAAATCGCCGCGACCGGCGCGCGCACGGCCCAAGGCGGCATCGCGCACATGGCGGTTGTCGTCGACCATGATCGAACGCAGGCTGGCGTGGGCCTCGCCGCTGAGCGCGTCGAGCGCGGCCAGCGCCTGCTCCGGGAACAACTGGGTCAGCGGCTGCGGAATGCCCTGGCCGATCGCGAGGCGGTCGGCCGCGGCGGCGGCGGCACGCTGGTTGTCGGTCTGCGCGCTCGCCGCCAGCGAGGCGCCGCGGGTCACGTCGACGCCGACCTGGTTGGCCGCATAGCTGAGGCCGAACTTGAGGAACGGCGAGAACGCGGTCTGGTCGAGCGAGGCGAACTGGCCGCTGACGCCGCCGGCGGCGCTGATCAAGTTGAACGACTGGCCGAGCATGTACTGGCCCGGCGCATGCAGCACCACCAACTTGCCGCCTTCGAGGCGGGCCTGGCCGCTGACGTCAATGCGATCGGAGGCGCCGCCGGCCGACAGCTCGGCCACATAGGTCGAACCCGCCGCCTGCACGTAGTTGCCCTGCACGCTGAGGGTGCCGATCGAATTGCCCGGCGAGACCGCGCCTTCGATGCGCACGTCGCCGACGATGCGGCCGCTGCCGCCGAGCGCGCCGCCGGCGAGCACCGGCAAGGAAGCCGTGGTCAGGCTGCCGTTGACGACCAGGGTGCCGCCTTCGACCTGCGCGGCGTAGGTGTTGTGGCCGGTCAGTTCGAGCACGCCATCCTTGACTTTGAGGCCGCCGAAACTGTTGTTGCCGCTCAGGCGCAACCAACCGAGGCCGGACTTGCTCAGCACGCCGGAACCGCCGATGTCGTTGCGCCAATCGTCCCAAGCCTTACCGTCCCACACCTTGGCGCCGCCGCCCGGACGGTCCATCACCACATCGGTGTCGACGCGGATCTGGCCCGGGCCGTCGATGGCTTTCTTCAAATCGATCAAGCCCCAGCCGTAAACCTCGTCCACGCCCGGCGCGCCGAGATCGGTCGCGGTGGTCAGCAGGATGTCGCGGACCTGGGTGTTGGCGAGATAGGGGAAGCGCTCCATCAGCAGGCCGAGCGAACCGACTGCGTGCGGCGTCGCCATCGAGGTGCCGCTGAGGTTGCCGTACTCGAACGTCGGCGCGCCGGCGGTGATGTCGAAGGAAATCGTTCCGTCGGGATTGCGCACCAACCCGCCCTGCAGCGATTCCTCGCCGCCGAGCACGGTCGAGTTGATCGTCGAACCCGGTGCGGCGACGCACCAGTTCGCGGTCTGCGCGCAACGCATCGACGAAGCGCTGAGCACCAGGTTCTGATTGACGTTGACCACGGTCAGCCAGTACGGCTCGAGTTCGGCGCGGCCGCGCGGCAGACTCGCGTACAGACCGGCCTGCGGCGCGGTCTGCGGGGTCGTGCCGGCGACGTTGTGATTGCCCGCCGCCCACACCTGCAGCATGCCCTTGTCGAGCGAGCCCTTGGCGAAGGTGTCGAAATAGGCGGCGTTGTCGGGATCGAACAGATAGCCGTCGAGCTGGGCCAGGGTACTCGGCTCGTTGGCCAAGCCCCAGCTGTGGTTGACCGCGCGCACGCCCTGCTCGTTCATTTGCGCGTACATGCCGGCGACGGTCGCGTCTTCCGGGCCGACGCCGCCGATGCTGACCACGCTGTAGCCGCCGGTGGCGCTGCGCGCCCACTCGCGCACGCTGTTGAACGACCATTTGGCCGCGGTCAGGTCGGCGCCGAAGGCGACGCCGTGCATGCCGCTGCCGTCGCGGTTGGCGGCGATGGTGCCGCCGACGTGGGTGCCGTGGGTGTTGAACTCCCAACCCGGCTGCACGTAGGGGCCGGACTGGATGATGCGGCGGATGTTCTCGGGCACGTTGGCGTTGAAGCCGACGTAGCGGATCTGCGCCTGGTCGCCGCGCGAGGTGAAGCAGGCGCCGGCGCCTCCGATGATCGAGGTATTGGTGCAAACGCTGCCGTCGGCGAGCACGTCGGCCATGTGCACGGCGCGGTGGTCCTTGCCGGCGAACTCGGGATGGCCGAACACCGTGCCGCTGTCGTACACGCCCAGACGGATGCCCTTGCCGGTCAGGCCGCGCGCATAGGCGTACTGGGCGTTGATCGTGGCCAGGCCCCAATCGGCCTTGAATTCGTCGCTGCGCCAGCTGTCGGGATTGCCGAGCTGGCCCATCGGGTTCGCGTTCTGCGCCGCGGCCGACGCCGAAACGGCGAGCAGGCCGCCGACGATGGCGAGCGAAAGCAGAGAACGGGAATGCATGCGGGTAACGCGATTACGCGTGGTGCGGGTAATGCCTTGCATCGGTCAGTAGTCCCTTATCGTGTCGAAAGCGCGGCGTGGCGGCGCTTGAAGCAGTGGTCCGATGCCTATCGCGGCATCGTGTTCGGTCGATCTTCGTGCGACCTGTGTGAATCACAAACGCAAGGGCACGTGTGCCTCCCTACCCAGTTGTGCCATTCGGCAGGCATGACTAACGACGCTTGCGCGGATAGTGAGGCGACGGAAACGATCGATTCGACTTTGCCGAATCTGGCGCCAGACGCCACGACAAAGCGCGCGGATGCTTGAGAAGCCGTGAGAATTATTTGTCGTCGCCCCCGCGCAAGGCCGGGGCGTAGGGCTTCACCGAAGCGTCGCTCTGAAGTCTCTGGATCCCCGCCTTCGCGGGGATGACGGCTTTGAGAGGCGCAGCGAGACCTCTCTACCGTCGTTCCCGCGTAGGCGGGAACCCAGGGCTTCACCGAGGCATCGCTGTGAAGTCTCTCCCCCGGCCCGGGCGCATAACGCCCTGGCGTTCATGAGTGCGCGAGTCAGTCGCCCGCAAGCGCATCCATGCGCCCCGCCTTCGCGGGGATGACGGCTTTGAGAGGCGTCGCGAAACCTTCAGCCGCCGCCGTGCTCGGATTCGGCCGACATCAGGCCGCGCCGCCAGGCGAACGCGACCGCCTCGGTGCGGTCGGCCAGGTGCAGCTTGGCCAGCACGTTGCCGAGGTGCGACTTCACCGTCTTCTCGCCGATGTTCAAGGCCGCGGCGATGCGCGCATTGCTGCCTCCCTCGGCCAGCTTGCGCAAGACGTCCAACTCGCGTTCGGTCAGGCAGGCGAAGGGGTCCTCGCGCGGCTCGCGCTTGCGCCGCACCGCCTTGAGGATGCGCTGGGCGACGAAGGGATGGATCACCGCCTCGCCGCCGGCGATGCGCCGCAAGGTCGCCAGCAGCTCGTCGCCGAGCATGCTCTTGAACAACAGCGACTGCGCGCCGGCCTCGATCGCGGCGAAGGCCAGGTCGTCCTGGTCGGTCGAGGTCAGCACCGCGATGGCGCTGCGCGGGCTCAGGCCCTTGATCGCGCGGATCGCCTCGACGCCGTCGACGTCGGGCATCATCAGGTCGATCACGATCAGGTCCGGCGCCAGTTCGCGCGCCAGCGCGATCGCCTCGGCGCCGCCGCCGGCTTCGCCGACGACTTCGAAGTCGTCGGTCAGCATCAACAGGCTGCGGATGCCTTTGCGCACCACCTCGTGGTCGTCGACCAGCAATACCGATGTGCTCATGCCTGGATTCCCTGCGATTCCAGCGTGAACGACACCGTCACCACCGTGCCGCTGGGAGAACTGGCGAGACGGAAACGCCCGCCCGGCAGCGTGCGTGCGCGCAAGCGCATGTTCGCCAGGCCCATGCCGGTGGCCTCGTGTTCGTTGGGGACGAAGCCGCAGCCGTCGTCCTGGATGGTCCAGCCGTAGCGGTTGCCGGAATTGTTGAGGACGACCTCGATGCGGCGCGCACCGCTGTGGCGCAGGCTGTTGCTGACCGCCTCGGTGGCGATCATCAACAGCTGACCGGCATGCTGCGGCCACGCGCCCAGGCCGCGCTCGGCGACGCCGTCGAGCAACAGCCGCCACTCGATCTCGCTGCCGGCGAGCAGATGCGAGCAGGTGTCCTCGATGGCCTTGCGCAAGCCCTGCTCGGCCACTGTCGGTGCCGAGAAGCGCTGGATCACGTCGGCCAGATCGCGCTGCAGTTGCCCGGTCAGACCGAGCGCGGCCTTGATCAAGGTGATCTGGCGCGGGTCCTGCTCGCCGCCCTCGCGCTGGCTCAGGTGATCGAGCACGCTGAGCTGCAGGCCGAGAGCGAAGCTGCGCTGCTTGGCGGTGTCGTGCAGGTCGCGGGCAAGACGGTTGCGCTCCTCCGATACCGCCAACGCCTGGCGCACCTGGATCACTTCGCCGAGCGCATCGGCCATGCGGTCGAAACGCTGCGACAAGCGCCCGAACTCGTCGCGGCCGGCATCGTGGATGCGCGCGCCGAGTTCGCCCGCGGCCCACGCATCCGCGGCGCGCTCGGCATGGCCGATCCGGCGCGTCAGCAGGGTCGCCACGGCGATCGCCGACATCGCGCTGATCAGCACCAGATAGATCGCCAGGCTTTCGATGTCGCCCGAATCCATGTGCATGAAGGTCGCCAGCGAACCGCCGGCGTGCTGGCCGACGCTTAGGGTCGCGCCCGGAGTCCGCGCCAGCGGCAAGGCCACCGCGCTTATCCAGTCGCCTTCGCGCTCGTGGCGGCGCGGCACCGGCGCATGCGACGACACCGCTTCTTGCTCGATCTCCTCCAGCATCTGCGCCAGCGGCGGACTCGCCTGCGCGGGATAGCGGCATACGCGGCCGTCGCGGTCGCGATAGCGGATCGACAAACGGCCGTCGTGGGTGCTGCCGGCGAAGCTGTGCGAGTTCATCCACTCCTGCGAGTCCATGCCGACGATGCGCACCAGCAAGGCCTGCAGGATCGCCTCGCATTGCGCGTGCGAAGTCATGGCCAGGTCGGGCAATGCGCCGAACTGCTGCAATTCGCGCTGCATCGCGCCCTGCAGCATCGGTGGCGCCATCGCCTCGCGCACCTCGGTGCGCGACAGGTACAGGTCCAGGCCGGACAGCAGCGCGGTGCTGATCCACGAGGCGATCAGCATCGACAGCAGGCATTTCCAGAACAGCCCGCTCCACCAGCGGCGCGCCGGCGCGCGCGCGGCCGGCACCGGGCGTGCGGCGGGGATTTCGCTCATGCCGCCAGTATTCCAGTTTCCGCGCGCGGCGAATCCGCCAAACGTCCCGGTTGGCTCCCGTCGCCGGCCCGATGCGATCGCCACGGCGCCGCGCGCAGCATCCACGCTCCCCCGTTCGTGCCGCCCACATGACCGCATCCGCCCGCATCGTGCCGCCACGCATCGAACAGCTCGACGCCCTGCGCGGCTTCGCTCTGTTCGGCATCCTGGTCGTCAACCTCGGCGTGTTCGCCTCGCCCTACTACGGCCTGGGCTTGCCCGATCCGGGTTACGACGGAGGGCTGGACCGCGCGGTGCGCCTGCTCGTTGCCGGCCTGTTCGAGATGAAGTTCTACCTGCTGTTTTCGTTCCTGTTCGGTTACAGCTTCAGCCTGCAGCTCGATTCGGCGCAGCGCGCAGGCGAGGCCTTCGTGCCGCGCATGCTGCGGCGTTCGCTCGGGCTGTGGCTGATCGGCCTGGCCCATGCCGTGCTGCTGTTTCACGGCGACATCCTCGGCACCTATGCGGCGATGGGCCTGGCCCTGCTGGCGATGCGCGCGCTGTCGGAGCGCGCCGCGTTGCGTTGCGCCCTGGCCCTGATCGTGGCCACCGCCGCCGCCTGGGCCGGGCTGGCTTTGCTGATTTTGCTCAGTGGCGAAACCGGCGCCGTCGATGCCCGCAGCGCCGCGGCCGAAGCGCAGGCGACCCTCGCCGGCTTCACCGGTCCGCCCAGCGCGGTCGTCGCCCAGCGCATAAGCGAACTGGCGTCGACCGGGATCGTGCTCGCCTTCATGCAGGCGCCATGCGCCTTGGCGATGTTCCTGTTGGGCCGGGTCGCCGGCCGTCGCGAAGTGTTTGCCCGCCTCGATCGTTATCGACCGTTGCTGCGCAGACTGCGCCGCTGGGGTTTCGGCATCGGCCTGCCGGCGGCGGCGTTCTATGCCGGCGTCTCCACCTTCGAACCCGGCGGCGCGCTCGAACTGGCGGCGCTGGCCTTGAGCCTGCTGACCGCGCCTTTGCTGACCGGCGCCTATGCCGCCCTGGCCATGAGCGGCTTCGCCGGCCGCGCCGGCCCGCGACTCGTGCGATGGTTGGCCCCGGCCGGACGCATGGCCTTGTCGAACTACCTGCTGCAATCGGCGGCCGCCGCGCTGGTGTTCACCGGCTACGGCCTCGGCCTGATGGGGCGCGTCTCGCCGCTCGCAGTACTGGCTTTCGCGGTCCTGCTGTTCGGCGCGCAACTGCGCCTCAGCGCCTCGTGGATGCAGCGTCACGGCCATGGCCCGATGGAATGGCTGTTGCGCGCGATCACCCTCGGCACCTGGCCGCGCTGGCGCAAACCCGTGCGCGATGCCGCTTGAGCATGCGCTGCGTCTCGAACGCCTGCGCATCGCGGCATGGCCGACAGCAACAGGGCTGAACGATTTGTTGCAATCCCCGCGAACCGTGACGGCGTTCGACAATAGCGACCTGGAAACGCCATCGGCCTTGTACGACACTCAGCGACCGAGTCGTAACGGCAGGAGACGACAGACGCACCGCGATCGCCATGGGTTCGCCGAACGGCACCCTTCGATCCTCGCCACGCGTCTGAGGCTTACGTGCACGAAGACCTGTTCAGACGCGAAATGCTCGAAGCCAGGAAACAACGCTGGCTCGGCAGCATCCGCCTGCCGATCTCGCGCCTGGGCTGGCCGATGGCCGCGCTCGGCCTGCTCGGTCTGCTCGCACTGTCAGCCCTGCTCGCATTCGGCCGTTACACCCATAGCGAACGTGTCGGCGGCGTGCTGGTAGCGCAGGCCGCACCGCGCGGCCCATCGCCCCTGCAGGCGCAGGTGTGGGTGCCCGATCGCGCCATCGCCGCGATCCGCCAGGGCACGCCGGCAGTCCTGCGCTACCGCGCCTTCCCGTATCAGCGCTACGGCGTGCAGCACGGCCGCGTGGTCGCGATAGCCGCCGCGGCCTCATCGCCCGACGAGGTCCACCGGCGCAGCGGCCTGCGCCCGGACGCGCCGGTCTGGTCGGTGCAGGTCGAGCTGGATCGCCAGCGCATCGGCACGCAGGCATTGCAGGCGGGTATGCGAGTCGATGCCGAGCTTCAATTGGAGCAACGACGTCTTTACGAGTTCGTGTTGGCGCCGCTGTCGAACACCGAGGCCGCACCCGACGCGCATCGGACGGGCTCATGAGCGCGAAGTCCGTGCCGGTGATCCAGCAGAACGAATTGGCCGAGTGCGGCCTGGCCTGTCTGGCGATGATCGCCGTCCACCATGGCCACGACATCGATCTGAGCAGCCTGCGCCGGCGCTTCCCGGTGTCGCCACGCGGCGCCACCCTGGCGCGTTTGATCAAGATCGCCGGCGCGCTCGGCTTCGACACCCGCCCCTTGCGGGCCGAGATCGAACACCTCGCCGATCTGCGCCTGCCCTGCGTGCTGCATTGGGACCTCAATCATTTCGTCGTGCTCAAGCGCATCGCCCGTGGCCGCGCCGAACTGCACGACCCGGCGCGCGGTGCGGTCAGCCTGCCGCTGGCCGAGTTCGGCCGCCACTACACCGGCATCGCCCTGGAACTGTCGCCCAAGACCGACTTCGTGCCGATGCGCGAACGCCAGCGCCTGAGCCTGCGCGGGCTCGCCGGCCGCATCGTCGGCCTGCGCCGCGCCGGTGCGCAGATCCTGATCCTGGCGCTGAGCCTGGAGGTGTTCACCCTGCTGCTGCCGCTGGCGATGCAGTGGGTGATCGACCGCGTTCTGGTGGCCGCCGACATCGGCTTGTTGAACCTGCTCGGCATCGGCTTCCTGGTCGTGGTGGTGTTCCAGGCGACGCTCACGGCGATGCGCGGTTGGTTGGTCGCCGACCTCGGCGCCGCCTTGAACTCGCAATGGCTGGCCAATCTGTTCGGCCACCTGATGCGGCTGCCGCTGGATTTCTTCGAAAAGCGCCATGTCGGCGGAGTGATGTCGCGTTTCGTCTCGGTGCAGGCGATCCAGCAGACCTTGACCGGCAGCTTCGTCGAGAGCCTGCTCGACGGCCTTACCGTAACCCTGGTGCTGGCGCTGCTGCTGTTCTACAGCCCGCCGTTGACGGCGTTGGTGCTGGCCGCGTTCGCCGTCTACGCGATTGTGCGCTGGGCCGCGTACCGGCGGCTGTGGCGGCTCAAGGAGGAGCAGTTGATCCACGTCGCCAAGCAGCAGAGCCTGTTGATCGAGTCGATCCAGGGCGTGCAGACGATCAAGCTCGGCAATCAACAGGACGACCGTCGCGGGCGCATCGCCAACGCCAGCGTCGAGGTGGCCAATCGCGAGGCTGCGATCGCCCGCACCACCGCGGTGTTCTCCGCCTTGTCGAAGCTGGTGTTCGGCGCCCAGCGCGTGCTGCTGATCTGGCTGTGCGCCTGGCTGACCCTGAAGGGCCGCTTCAGCGCCGGCATGATGGTGGTGTTCGTCGCCTATGCCGACCTGTTCGCTACCCGCACCGGCAGCCTGATCGACAAGCTCGTCGACCTGCGCCTGCTCGGCCTGCACGGCCAACGCATCGCCGACATCGCCTTCGAGCCGCCCGAAGCGAACGTGCACACCGACTACGCCGGCCCGGTGCCGGCGCCGCGCATCGAGATCGAGCGGCTCAGCTTCCGCTACGCCGACGACGAGCCGTGGATCCTGCGCGACTGCAGTTTCGACATCGAAGCCGGCGAATCGGTGGCGATCGTCGGCGCCTCGGGTTGCGGCAAGACCACCCTGGCCAAGCTGATCCTCGGCCTGCTGCGCCCGAGCTCGGGCACGATCCGCATCGGCGGCGTCGATATTCACGACTACGGCCTGGCCGCGTACCGCGAACTGTTCGGCGCGGTGATGCAGGAGGACGTGCTGTTCGCCGGCTCGATCGGCGAGAACATCGCCTCCTTCGACCACGCCGCCGACCCCGGGCGCATCGAAGCGGCGGCGCGCGCGGCGCGCATCCACGACGATATCGCGGCGATGGCGATGGGTTACGAATCCTTGGTCGGCGACTTGGGTTCGTCGCTGTCGGGCGGACAGAAACAACGCGTGCTGTTGGCGCGCGCCTTGTATCGCTCGCCGGCGATCCTGTTGCTCGACGAGGCCACCAGCCACCTCGACGTCGCCCGCGAGCACGAGATCAATCGCGAGATTTCCGCCTTGCGCATGACCCGCATCGTCATCGCGCACAGGCCCGATACGATCCGCAGCGCAGACCGCGTCGTCGCCTTGCGCGACGGCGTCAGTGAACAGATCACAACGCCCGAGTTTGCAATCCCCATCGCTTCGCGCATTCAGGGCGAAAGTGGGATCGCGATTAGCAAACCGCGACTTTCATAGTTGTTAGCATCGATGCTCGTGCCGACGCCGGGACGGCCTTTTAACTCATCCTGGCACTCTACGGTTTAGGAGAACGCTCCATGAGTAAGCAAGACGTTTACAGCAACAACGCTCTGCCTCAGGACGAAGCCGCCCGCCCGCTCGCCCGCATCGCAGCGCGCGAACTTTCGTTGGACGAGATCGCAGCGATCTCCGGCGGCAAGGGCGACAGCACCCACGCCACCGGCCCGAACGGCGACGATCCGGGCGATCCCGATTTCCTGTAATCGCCTCGACTTCCGCTCGATCTGATCGGATGCAGTCCATGCACCAGGCAGGGTGGACCCGCGCGCGAGCGACGTGCGCGTAAACCCCGCCGCCACGCATGACCCGGCACGCCCCGTCCGACGGGGCGTGCCGTTTTCAATGGCCCTGAAAACACGAACGCTTCCATGCCCGCTCACCGCCGTCCGCTGATCCTGTCCTCGCTGGCCCACGACATCCATGCTTCCGCCGCGCGCTGGGCTTTGCGCGCCAGCGGTATCGACGCAACCTGGCTGAGCTCGCTGGCCGAAGCCGAACTTGGCGCGATGTCCCTGCATTGCGACCCCGACCTCGGCCTGCGCATGAGCGGCCCTCTCGACGACGCCAGCGTCGGCACGGTCTGGTATCGGCGGCCGCGCAATCCCGAATCCTTCCCGCGCGCGCAGGCCGGCGACCAGCCCTTTCTGCGCGGCGAATGGGGGCGTTTCCTCAAGAACGTCTATGCACTCACCGATCAAGGCGCCGACCGGCTGTGGGTGAATCGCCCCGCTGCCGCGGCGATGGCGGAGAACAAACTCATACAATTGCGCGCCGCCCATCACTGCGGCCTGCGCTTCCCTCCGACCCTGGTCTCGCACGACCCCGCCGAGATCCGCCGTTTCGTCCAGCGCCACGGCCGCGTGGTCTACAAACCCTTCCTGACCCACACCTGGAAAGACGCCGAGACCGGCCGCATGTTCAGCACCTATGCGCGCATCGTCGAACCGGCGATGCTCGAAGACGACCAGAGCCTGTTGCACTGCCCCGGCATCTACCAGGTTTACGTCGACAAACGTTACGACCTGCGCGTGACCGCGATCGGCGACCGCTACTTCGCCGCTCGCCTGTACACCCAACACGACGACGGCTTCGTCGATTGGCGCGTCCCCCAGAACACGCAGGGGTTGCAGGCCGAAGTCGGCGAGCTCTCGTCCGCCGACCAGGCCAAGCTCGCCGCGCTGATGCGCGAACTCGGCCTGGTGTTCGGCTGCATCGACCTGGCCATCGACGGCAACGGCGATGCGCATTTCCTCGAAGTGAACCAGGCCGGCCAATTCCTCTTCATCGAAGACCTGCTGCCTTCTTTGCCCCTGCTGCGCGCGATGAGCGCGATGCTGGCCGAAGGCCGTCCCGACTATTCCCTGGCGACCATCGCCAAGCTGTCCTATGCCGAGTATTGCGCCAGCGAAGAGCACCGCGAATGGTGGGCGCGCGCCAGCGAAACGCTGAAGGACCGCACGCCGGCGGCGGCGGGGATTACCTTGGAGTGAGGCGAGGCGCCTCGACGCCGCAGCTCAGACAGCTTTAAAGGGTAGGAGCGGCGCGAGCCGCGACCGCGTCCTGTCGTGCTCCCGCGTCTCCGGCTGGAGGACAGCGAAGCAACATCAACAGCAAAGCTTCCGTCCGCTAACGCGGCCGGGTTACTTTCTTTTGCTAAGCCCAAAAGAAAGCTAACCAAAGAAAAGGGCTCTCCTTGACGAAGCTCCCCTGCAAGCACGCAGCTTGCGCCGGGATTTTCCGATAAGACATCCCTGTCTTATCGGAAAACGCCGCATGTCCTGTGCGGCGCCCTCCGGGTCTCCAGGCGTTCTCGCAAGGTCGTGGCTACGCCAGGCAAGAAAAACAACGGCCAGGGCCGGAGCGGCCCTCAGGTTGCCGTTGCCGTTGCCGTTGCCATTGCCATTGCCATTGCCGTAAAGATTTTGCTGTTGCTGTGCGTCGCCTCGCACTAGCGAAGGCCATAGAAGACCCGGAGGGCGGCGCGCAGGGATGCGCGCCGTTTTTCATCGGGACAGGGATGTCCCGTATGAAAAATCCCTGCGGATGCACCGCTCGTGCGGGCCTGTGATTCAAAGAAAAGCATTTTTCTTTGGTTACCTTTCTTTTGTTGCTTATGACAAAAGAAAGTAACCCGCCGCTTTAGTGGCGGAAGCTCTTCGCGTTTGATCTTGATCTTGCTTGAGCGAAACGCCGCGAACCCGTTGCAGCGCGGTCGCGGCTTGCGCCGCTCCTACCCTGCGACGGTGCACCGCTTCGATGCTGCAACATCGGCGTTGTTGTCTCTGCGCGTCCCGCGGTCGCGGCTCACGCCGCTCCTACAGTGGAGGCAACTGCACCCCGTGAGTCAAAACGCCCGACTCACGGTAAAACTCCCGAACACGGGCGTTTGCCTCTGCCCCTCGAACTCCCGCGTCCGGTGATACCGCGCCAAGGCGAACTTCCAGCGCCCGCGCATCGCCGCCAGGCCGTAGCCGACATCGGCCACCAGCGGCCGCTTGTCGACGCTGTGGCTGTCGCGGAAGGTGTTGCCGTCCAGGGTGATGTCGCGCAACACCCAGCGCGCATCGAAGGTCATGAACAGGTGCGCGCCGAAACGGCGGTTGCCGGTGTTGTAGTGCTGGGTCGGCGCGGTGTTTTCGCCGGCCGGACGCAACGGGGTGCTGCCGAAATCGTCCGGCAAGCGCAGGCCGAAACGCAGTTCCCCACCGGCGTTGGCATAGGTCGCCAGGTTGCCGAAGCTGCCGCCGTAATGGCCGATCGCATCCCAGCCCCAACGGCCGTTGTGGGCGTCGCCGGCCGAATATCGGTGCATGCGTTCGTGGACGATGCGGAACACCGGTTCGTCGTGCAGCTGGTGGTCCCAGCCGCGGAAGGTCTCGTCGCCGAGCATCTTGTGCACTTCGTTCTGCACTTGCTTGCCCAGCGCAGACGGCCCGACCAGGCCGAACTGCAGCTGCGTGGTCTGCAGGTAATCGCCGTTGCGGGCGTTATAACCCAAGCCGACCAACAAGGCCGCCGCGTACGGCCGGTCGTCCTCGATCAAGTCGCGACGCATGTAGTCGGTCGGGGTGAAGATGCCCTGGGCGAAGGTCGCGATCATGTTGCGCTGTTCGAAGCCTTCGGGCTGCAGCGCATCGAGGCGACGGTTGACCCAACGCGCGAGCCGCGGAATGCAGGGGTCGTCGGTGTAGTCGGCCAGGTTAGGCGAGACCAGGGTCAGCTGGATGCCGTTGCTATAGCCCTGGTCCTGGCCGCCGAACAGATCGTTGTCGAGGCGCAGATTGACCGTGGGCGGAAGGCGGGTGTGGCCGTTGGTGCAGGCCTCGCGGCCGGCGGCGTGCACGCCGGAAGCGAACAACAGAGCGGAAAGCAGGACAGCGGTCTGGCGCATGGGGAAGGACTATCGAGACGAACGAAACGGACGGAGCGACCTGGCCCGAAGGGCGGCGACGAGGCGGTGCGATGCGTATGCAAGCGCCGATCCATGCAGCGTCGCGGCGCCCGCTCTGCGGGGCCGGCGAGGCAGGAGGATCGGCGCACACGTTCGCACGGAAGCGCCGCGACGGCGTTCGCAGGGCCGCGATGGATTGTCCCGTCGATGGTGCTTGAGACGCGCGCGGGCGTCTTTGCGCGGTATGCCGGCCGGACCGGCGGCGCGCCGGCACGACGATTCAAACCAGCGTCCGTCGTTCGCCTATTCGGCTTCGGGCAGCGCGTACTCGAAGCGATAGAAGTGCGCGCCGCCTTCGCGGATGTCGATGCCCATCGTACCGGTCAGGCCGAGCAGTTCGCCGGTGCCCGAGTCCGGCACCACCACGATGCTGAGGTCGGGCGTGCCGCGCACCATCAGGGCGCGGTGCAACAACAGGAAGCTGCCGCTGCGCCCGTCCAGGCGGCCCTCGACTTTTTCCAGGGCGACGTAGCCGGCCGAGCCTTTGACCTCGGTCATCGCCGCGAGCATCTCGCCGCGGCTGGCCGCATCGAGTTCGCCATGGAAGCGCTTGTCGATCGCCATGCGTCCGAATTTCCCCGTGGCCGCGTCGTGCACCGGCTCCGGGCTGAGTTTCACGTCGAAGGGGCCTTCGATCTTTCGGGTCATGGCGTCACCGTGGCGGGCAAACGGGGCGGCGCGAGGCCGGGGCGAACCGCGCCAGTCCTGCAGCGCGGGCCGCCAGCATAGGCCGGAATGCATCGCAGCAGAGGCGAGCGCCGCGACCGCAGGTCGGAAGGCGCAGTGCGGCAACTTGCCGCAGCCGGCTGCGCCACTGCCTCGCCTAGCATCTGCGCGCCCGGCGGCTGCAAGCGCCGCCTCCCCCTATCCACCGCGACCGTGGCCGCCACCCTTGCCGTGCGGCCGCGCCTCCGCCGTTCCGAGTCCCGATCCCGCAGATGCCCCCTCACCACCGCCGCTTCCGCCTCGCCCTGGCTTGCTTCGCCGCGGCGCACACGCCCCAACTCGCCCACGCCGATGCCGCGGCGGTCGACCTCGATGCGGTCCGCGTGGTCGCCGCGCCAGCGCCGGCGCGCTCGGTCGCCACCGCGAGCCGGCTCGGCCTGGACCCGGAGGAAATCCCGGCGACCCTCGACGTGCTGGATCGTCGCGACATCCAGGCGCGGGGTCTGCGCGACAGCGTCGAAGCCCTGCGTGCGATGCCCGGCGTCATGGCCGGTAATCTGCCGGGGCAGCCCGGCGTGGCCTCGATGCGAGGCTTCGCCAGCGGCGCGATCTCGTACTTGTTCGATGGCGTGCGCCTGACCAGTTCGGGCTTCTCCTCGCGCAACTGGGACAGTTTCAACTTCGAGCGCATCGAAGTACTCAAGGGCCCGGCCTCGGTGCTGTACGGCGAGGGCGTGCTCGCCGGTGCGATCAACTACGTGCCCAAGAGCGCGCAACTCGACGAGCGCAACGGAGAACTGCTGCTCGGCTACGGCAGCCACGGCAGCGCCCGCCTCGGCCTCGACGGCAACCTGCCGCTCAACGAACGCCTGGCGGTTCGCGGGGTGCTCAGCGCCAATCGTTCGAGCGGCCACGTCGACGACACCGACTCGGCGGCGCTGGCGTTCAGCGGTTCGCTGCTGTGGCGCCCGAACGAGCGCTTGTCGGCCACCCTCGCCCTCGACCATCAGCGCGACGATTTCGACACGGCTTACTTCGGCACGCCGCTGGTGCCGCGCTCGGTGGCGAGCGCACCGAGCGGGCTGGTCGACAATGC
The DNA here is from genome assembly GCF_019970005.1 of Lysobacter sp. ESA13C. Classification (NCBI taxonomy): domain Bacteria; kingdom Pseudomonadati; phylum Pseudomonadota; class Gammaproteobacteria; order Lysobacterales; family Lysobacteraceae; genus Lysobacter; species Lysobacter sp. ESA13C. The sequence goes on from NZ_JAHXYK010000007.1 coordinate 50,859, forward strand.
CTTCGGCCTGGCGATCGACCGGGCCGCGCGCGCGCGCAACTACAACGTCGGCGACGGCCGCATGGATGCGCATTCGACCTGGCTGCGCTCGCGCCTGGATTACCGCATCGACGAGCACTGGTCGCTCAGCAACGAGTTCAGTGTCTACGACGCACGGCGCCGCTGGGACAACACCGAAGACTTCAGCTACAACGCCGCCAGCGGCCTGCTCGACCGCAGCAGCGCCCGCATCCACCACGAGCAGCGGGTCTGGAACGAGCGCCTCAGCCTGCGCCACGACGGCCGCCTCGGTGGGCGCCGGCACGTGTTCGCGGCCGGAGTGGAATACAGCGATACCGACTTCTTCAACCTGCGCCGCTTCGGTCGCGCTGCACCGGTCGACCTGGCCGCGCACGAGCGAGGCCGCTTTCCGGCCGACACCGCCGCCAATTTCCGCAATGGCCGCAACGATTTCAGCACCCGCGTCGACGTCGCCGCCTTATTCGTCGAAGACGCGATCAACCTGAGCCCGCGCTGGCTGCTGGTCGGCGGATTGCGCCACGAGCGCATCTCGCTGGATCGCGATGGCATCGATCTCGACACCGGCCTGCGCAGCGGTTTCCGCCGCCGCTTCAACCCCACCTCGTGGCGGCTCGGCAGCGTGTTCGATCTGCGCCCCGGCACCCAGTTGTATGCGCAGTACAGCAACGCGGTGTTGCCGGTCAGCTCGTTCCTGACCATCAACCAGCGCCACAACGCCTTCGAGCTCAGCGAAGGCGATTCGATCGAAATCGGCCTGCGCACCCGATGGTTCGACGATCGCCTGCAGCTGACCGCGGCCGCCTACCGCTTGCGCCAGGACGACATCCTGACCCGCGACCCATTGCAGCCGGCACTGACCGTGCAGAACGGCCGTCAGTCCTCGCGCGGGGTCGAGCTCTCGCTGTCGGCGCAGGCCACCTCGCGACTGCGCATCGACGCCAGCGCGTCCTTGCTGTCGGCGCGTTTCGACCGCCTGCTCGAAGCCGGCGGCATCGACCGCAGCGGCAATCGCCCCTCGAACGTGCCCGAGCGCAGCGCCAGCCTCGACGCTTGGTATCGCCTCGAAGGCTTGCCCCTGAGCTTAGGCCTCGGCCTGCGCCACGTCGGCGATTTCTACACCGACAACGCCAACGCCTATCGGGTCCGTTCGCATACCGTCGCCGATGCCTCGGTCGCCTGGGAACCTTCGTCCGCCAGCCGCTACAGCCTGCGCCTGCGCAATCTCGGCAACGCCTTCTATGCGCAGTGGTCGGGCTACAGCGCAACCCAGATCTACCTCGGCGCGCCGCGCACGCTGGAGCTGACCTATTCGCACTCGTTCTGACATGGCCGCGGCCGGTCACGATCTCTATCGCGCGGTATGGCGCTGGCATTTCTATGCCGGCCTGTTCGTCGCGCCCTTGCTGCTGATCCTGGCGATCACCGGCTCGATCTATCTGTTCAACGACGAAATCGAGGACACGGTCCACGCCGATTTGCGCTTCGCGCCCGAACGCCGCGCCTCGCTGCCGCCGTCGCGCCTGATCGCGGCCGTGCAGGCGGCGTATCCGGGCACGGTGACGCGCATCGACCTGCCCTCGCAGCCGCGCCGCACCGCACAGGTGTTCGTGACGCCGGCCCAGGGCGCACCGCTGCGGGTGTTCGTCGACCCCGGCACTGCCCGCGTCCACGGCGCCTTCGTCTACACCCGCACCCTGGTCGGTTTCGCCGACACCGTGCACGGCTCGCTGCTGCTCGGCCGCGTCGGCGACGCCATCGTCGAGCTGGCCGCGTGCTGGGCGCTGCTGTTGATCGCGACCGGCCTGTATCTGTGGTGGCCGTCCGGCCCCGCCTGGTATCGCGCCTTGTGGCCCGATCTGCGTGCGCGCGGACGCGGCTTCTGGCGCAGCCTGCATGGCGCGGCCGGGGTGTGGACCTCGGCGCTGATCGTATTCCTGATCCTGACCGGCCTGCCCTGGGCCGGGGTATGGGGCGATCTGTTGCGCGCCGGCACCCAGTCGCTCGGCATCGGTTATCCCGAACAGCATCGCCACCATGGCCCGACCAAGTCCAGCGCCGCGCCGACCATGGCGCAGGCCATCGGCGAAACACCGTGGACCTTGCGCGACGTGCCGATGCCGGTATCCGCGCACGCGCATCACGACGGGCATGCCGGCATTTCGCCGGCGCCGGCGAGCGACATCGGCATCGATGCCGCAGTGCGCGCACTCGCCGCGCAGGGACTCGTCGCCGACTACCGCCTGTCCTTGCCGCAGAGCGTCGACGGTGTTTACTCGGCGGTGGCCTATCCGGACCGGCCACAAGGCCAGCGCAGCGTGCAGATCGACCGCTATCGCGGCACCGTCGCCGGCGACACCGGCTTCGCCGATTACGGCTGGGCGGCGCAGGCGGTCGAAGTCGGCGTGCAATTGCACATGGGCAACTACTTCGGCCGCGCCAACCAGTTCGTCATGCTGCTGCCCTGCCTGGGCGTAGTCGGCTTATGCCTCAGCGGCGTGTGGATGTGGTGGCGGAGGCGCCCACGCGGCCGCCTCGGCGCGCCGCGCACCTCGACGCCGACCCAAGCGAAGACCGTCGTCGCCATCGCGGCGGGCTGCGGCCTGCTGTTCCCCTTGCTGGGCGCCTCGTTGCTGCTCGTGTTCGTACTCGACCGTTGGCTGCTCGCGCGCCTGCCGCGTCTACAGGCCGCGTTGCGCTGATCCTTGCGCGGTACAAAGGTGACGATAAAAGCGACTACTGGCTCCGGTCCAGCGTACCGGAGCCAGTAGCGCCCCCTGCCGGGGACGCTGATGCATCGGTCCGGTCTAGTCGACCCGGGCCGAAGCCTCGTCGCACCAGTGCGACGGCAGGGCCACCGCACCCGACGGAGGGGCGGGAGGCGGTGTCTGGGCGGCGACCCGCGTCGCACTGCGACGCGGCTTCGCCTTGATACCGGTGCCGCGCGAGGCGACACGCTTGTTCTTGGAGATCGGCCGCGCAGCGCGCGCCTTGGCCTTCGCGATCGAGCCCGAAGCTTTGGAGGCAACAGCGGGCCGAATCGGGCAATAGCCGGGACGCGCCGGCGCCGCAACCGCTTGCGCAGTCGTACCTGCGCTCGAAGGTGCCGACACGGCCGCGGCCGCGCCGCTGGCGACCGCGACGACGGGCATCGACGAAGCCGCCTTCGCAGTCGAGCTCGTCGTAGCCGGCGCTGCCGGATCGCCGCCGCCCGCATCGGTCTGGGCATCGGCCCGCGGCGCCGCGCGCGCGACCGCGACCGCCGGGGTACCGCCCCAGCCCAGGCGCAGGCCCATGTTGAGCGAATGCGCGCGATCGTCGCTGCCGATGTCGCCGCGGTACTCGATGAAGCCGCTGCTGACCGGGCTGAGCTGGTAGGACAGGCCCAGGCCGACGTTCCAGCGATTGCGCTCGGCGGCGAAACCGTTGACGGCGAAGTCAGGCACGCTCGCGCCGGCGAAAGCGTTGCGCGCGAACGGCCGGTCGTCCTGCAGGTCGTGCAGATAACGGATGTCCGCGGTCGGCCGCCACTTGCGCGCGCCCTGACCGGGCAGGCCCGAGAAACGCACGCCGATGCCGGCGGTGGTGGCGTCGAAACTGTCGCTGCTCACGACCAGGTTGGCGTCGCCGCCACCGCGCTCGCTGAAACGGATCGCTTCGAGCTTGCTGTAGTACACGCCGAGCAAGGGCTCGATGCGCAGGCTCGCGCCATCCCAGCGCCAACCGGCTTCGAGCATGCCGTACACGCCGTCGCCGCTGAAATGCGCATCGGTGCGGGCGTTGAAGCTGCCCACCGCGATCTCGCGTTCGGCGTCGTAGCTGGCGTAGCTGTAGCCGACCGCGCCCTGGGTCCAGAACGCACCCGGCGCATACAACCATTGGATGCCGACGTTGAACAGATCGGCTTCGACCCGGTCGTCGCGACGGTCGGTCTCCATCTTCGAGTGGGCCATGCCGACGTGGCCGCCGAAACGGAAGTTCGCGCCGGGCGAACCTTCCAGGCCCATCGCGAAACCGGCGAGCGAGTTGTCGATGCCGGCCAGGCCTTCGCCGTCGAACTCGGCGCGGCCGCCGTACGCGGACGCCCACAAGGTGCCGAGGGTGTCCTCGTCCTCGACGCCGGCATCGCGCACGCGGTCGAGCTGGCGGGCGACGCTGCGTTGCAGTTGCTCGGCGTTGTAGCGCTGGGCGCTGACGATGGAGGCGTAGGTCTCGCCGCTGAGCGTATCGAAGGCGCGCGGCGCCTGCGCCGCGGTGAGGCCGCGCGCAGCCGCGATCAGGGTCGGCAACTGACCGCTGTTGGCGTCTGCGATCGTCTGCAAGGCGTTGGCCACCGCCTGTTGATTGCCGCTGAGGCCGGGGAACTGATTGAAGCGGATGCCGCTGCCGCCGACATCGTGTTCGCTCAAGCGCAGGAACACGTCGTTGCCGATCGTCACCAGGGTCGCATCGAGGAAGGGCAAGGCGGTTTGCGAGACGCCGGTGAAAGCGCCGCTGATCGCCGCGGCATCGACGATGCGATAGTCGGTAACCGGTGCGTAGCTGCCGGCCTGCGGAATCGCCACGACCTGGCCGCCGTTCAAGGTCGCTGTGCCCGCGACGATCACGCTGTCGGTGACGCCTGCGCCGGTCTGCCGCACTTGCAGGGTTGAGCCGGGATTGACGATGAGGCTGGCGACATTGAGCGACGCGCCGACCGATCCGTTGCCGCCGGCCGCACCCGTCGCCCCGGCCAGGCCGGAAGGCGCGAGGGTACCGCCGAGCGTCAACGCACCGGTCAACGCGCCGTCCCCAATCAGTGCGCCGCCCGCCGCGATCGCGGCATTGCCGGCGAGCGTGCCGTTGAGCACCAGGTTGCCGGCGATGGCGCTGTTGGCGAAATTGGCGGTGCCGCCGGCGGGCAGGATCAGGCTGCCGCCGGCAGCGAGATTGAGTTGTTCGAAACCGATCAACGAAGCCCAGGGCAAGCTGCCCTCGCCGCTGCCGCCGACCGCGAAGGTGTCGCTGCCAATGCCGGCGTTGATCGAACCGGTGATGCCGGCGAGGTTCGCCAGGCTACTGTAGAAACGGTCGTCGCCACCGCCGAGATCGACCGCGCCGGCGATCGCGCCGGTCGCACTGAGTTGGTCGACGCCGCCGCTGAAGTTGGCGCTGGTACCGGCCGATGAAGCGAAGCCGGCGGCGATCGGATTGCTGACGTTGAGGGTGCCGCCCTGCACCGACAGGCCGCCGGCGAAACCGGAGACGTTGCCGCTGAGGGTCAGCGCGGCGCTGCCGGCCTTGATCAGGGTGCCGCTGCCCATGACCGTGCCGCTCAGGGTCAGGCCGTTGCTGCCGATCACGCTGAGTGCGGTGCCGGCGTCGACATTGACGGTGTTGGCCAGATCGATGCCGGCGATCGCTGCGCTGAGGTTGGCGTTGCCGCCGACGCTGAGCGCGCCGCTGCCGAGCGCGGTGGAATTGGCGAGCGCGAGCGTGCCGGCGTCGAGGTCGAAACCGCCGCCGAAGGTGTTGGCGGCGCCGAGCGTCAGGGTGCCGCTGCCGTCGAAGGCCAGACCGCCGGCGCCGCCGATGCTGCCGTTGAGGGCGAGATCGTTGGTGCCGCCGATGCCCAACTGCGCGCCGCCCGCCAAGGTGATCGCATTGCCGAGGGCGATGGCAGGCGCGGTCGCGGTGAGTTCGGCATCGCCACCGACGCTGAGCGTGCCGCTGCCGAGCGCGAGGTTGTTGCCGACGCCGAGCGTGCCGGCATTGAGCGCAACGCCGCCACCAAACAGGTTGGCGCCACCGAGTTCGAGCGTGCCGATGCCGTTCATCGCCAGGCCGCCCGCGCCGCCGATGCTGCCGTTGAGCGAGAGCGCGTTGGCACCGCTGATGGCGAGCGTCGTACCGGCGCCGAGATTGATCGCATTGGCCAAGGCGATGTCGGGCGCGCTTGCGGTCAGGCCGGCGTTGCCGCCGACGTTGAGCGCGACGCCGCCGAGCGCGAGGTCGGAGCCGACCGCGAGGGTACCGCCGCCGAGCGCGACGCCGCCGTTGAAGACGTTGGCGCCGCTCAGCGTGAGCGTGGCCGGGCCGTTGAAACTCAAGCCGCCGGCCCCGCCGATGGTGCCGCCGAGGGCGAGATCGTTGGCGCCGCCGATGCTCAGTGCGGCGTTGAGGTTGATCGCATTGCTCACGCTCAGCGCGGTACTGGCATTGAGCGTGGCCGCGCCGTTGACCGACAGCGCGCCGCTGCCGAGCGCGGTAGCGGTGCCGAGATTGAGGGTGCCGGCCTGCAGGTCGAAGCCGCCGCCGAAGTTGTTGGCGCCGTTGAGCGAGACTGCACCGGCACCGGTCTTGATCAATGAGCCGGCGCCACCGATGGTGCCGCCGAAACTGAGGTCGGCCGCGCCGCCGAGGGTGAGCCCGGCCCCGGCACCGAGGTTGATCGCGTTGCCGAGGTTCAAGGCCGCGCCGGTGCTGGCGAGGCTGGCGTTGCCGGCGACGTCGAGCGTGCCGGTGCCGAGCGACGCATCGGCGCCGAGCAGGAGATTGCCTGCGGCGAGCGACACGCCGCCGCCGAAGCTGTTGCTTCCGCCGAGGGTGAAAGCGCCGCTGCCGTTGATCGACAGACCGCCGTCGCCGGCGATGGTGCCGTTGAGCGCGAGCGCATTGGCGCCGCTCAGGGCGAGGGTGGTGCCGGTGGCGAGATTGACCGCGTTGCCGAGCGCGATGCCGGGCACGCCGGCGCTCAAGCCGGCATTGCCGCTGACGTCGAGCGCGCCGGTGCCGAGGGCGAGGTTGTTGCCGACGCTGAGGCTGCCGCTGGACAAGTCGACGCCGCCGCCGAAGGCATTGGCGCCGTTGAGGCTCAAGGTGGCGCTGCCGCCGTAGTTCAATCCGCCGGCGCCGGAAATCAGGCCGCCGAAACCGATGTCGTTGCTGCCGCCGATGCCGAGGTCGGCATTGAGCACCACTGCGTTGCCGAGGTTGATCGCCGCGGTGGAGCTGAAGTTCGCCGCGCCGTTGACGCTCAAGGTACCGAGGCCGAGCGAGGTGTTGGTGCCGACGCTGAGTCCGCCGCCGAGCAGGTTGATGCCGCCGGCGAAGGCGTTGGCGTTGCCCAGGCTCAAGGTCGCCGCGCCGCTCTTGGTCAGGCCGCCGAGGCCGCCGAGGCTGCCGTTGAGGGCGAGGTCGTTGCTGCCGAGGATGCCCAGCCCGGCATTGAGATTGAAGTTGTTGCCGAGGCTGACCGCGGTGTTGGCTTCCAGGGTGCCGGCGCCGCTGACGGTCACCGCGCCGCTGCCGAGAGCGGTGTTGCTGCCGACCGTCAGTGCGCCACCGCCGAGATTGAAGCCGCCGGAAAAATTGTTGCTGCCGTTGAGGGTGAGCCCGGGCGCGCCAGCGAGGCTGAGACCGCCGGCACCGTTGATCGTGCCGTTGAGGGTCAACGCGCCGCCACCGCCGCCGGCACCGAAGTTGAGGGTGTTGTTGAGCACCAGGTTGTTGGTCAGGGTCACGCCGGCTGCGCCGGTGAGCGAGCCGGCGCCGTTGACGGTCAGGGTGCCGGTGCCGAGCGCGCTGTTGTTGCCGACATCGATCGAACCGGCCTGCAGCACGGTACCGCCGCTGTAGTTGTTGCTGCCGGTCAGCGCCAGCGCACCGCTGTTGAGGGTCAGACTGCCGGCGCCATTGATGTTGCCGCCGAGGGTGAGCGTGCCGGCGCCGTTGAGGGTCAGTGCACCGTTGAGTTGTACCTGGTTGGTCAAGGTGCCGGTGAAGGCGGCGTTGAGCGTCGCCGGGCCGCCGACCAGGAACAAACCGGTGCCGAGCGAGCCGGCACTGCCGAGAGTGAGACCGCCGGCGTTGAGCGCGAGGCCGCCGCTGAAGTTGTTGCTGCCGAGCAGCGACAGCGTGCCGGTGCCGTTCTTGATCAGGCCGCCGGCGCCGCTGACGGTGCCGCCGAGGTTCAGGCTGTTAGGGCCTTGCACGATCAAGCCGCCGGTGAGATCGACGTTCTGCGCCAGGGTCAGACCCGGCAGCGAGGCCTGAATCGCGCCGCCGTTCGCGGTCAAGGCGCCGCTGCCGAACGACAGCGCGTTGTCGAAGATCGACAAGCCGCCGTTGAGGGTCGCGCTGCCGCTGACCACGGCGCCGCTCAGGGTCCAGGTGCCGCTGTTGACGGTCAGGTTTTCGAAGTTGAGGTACTGCAGCGCCGAGATCGAACCGCTGCCGCCGCTGCCCGAACCCGGGCCGGCGACGGTGTTCTGCAGCACCAGGGTGTCGAGACCGCCGACGCCGGCATCGACGGTACCGGTCGCGGCGAAGGTCAGGAAACTCGGCGGTACCGACGGCGTCGGTACGGTCACCGGCGGCAAGGGAATCAGCGGATTGCCGAGCGAGGAGCCGGTGACCGCGATGAACGTGTCGTTGCTGAGGGTGGTGCCGAGCGAGACGCTGCCGTTGATCGTGCCGGCGTTGACGAAGACATTGCCGCCGCTGCCGGGGCTGGAGAACGCGACCCGGCCGGTGATCGTGCCGGTGTTGGTGAAGTTGACGTTGCCGCCGCCGTAGATGGCGACTGCGACCGAATTGACCGGATCGAACAGACCCAACGCGCTCATCCCGATCGAACCGCTGTTGGTGATCGCGGTGGTGCCGGTGTTGGCCACCAGCATCGCCGTGCCGCCGAGGCCGAAGGTGCCGTCGAAGGTGCCTTCGATCGATCCCTGGTTGTTGATGACGACATTGCCGCTGGCCGGCGCGACCAGGTTGCCGACCGCGAGCGCGCGCGCCAGCACCAGCGAGCCGGCGGCATTGGCGTCGATCGCACCAAGATTGTTGAGGGTCAGGCCGTTGCCGCCGAAGGTCATCGCGGTGCCGCCCGGCAGCGTGCTCATGATCGCGCCGGCCTGAACGGTGACGTCGAGGTTGTTGGCGTTGCTGAGGAAGCTGTTCGGATTCGGCGGAAGCAGGATCGGCACGCCAGTGCAGCTGACCGTGGCGCCGTCGGTCGGCACGGCCGGCGTGCACGCAGCGCGGGCCTGGCCGGCGAACATCTGCAGGGCGATCAGCAGCGGGATCGCCTGGGCGATGCCGCGGCTGAGGGGATGTAGGCGAAGACTACGACGCGCATCTGCGGGCATGACCGTTCCTCCGTTAGCCAAAGCTGGCACGACGGGGACGGTCGAAGGACGAGGACCTTCGATTACAACGGCGTCACGCCCGTGCCAACGACGAGGCCGGGCGCTGGCCCGGCCATCCGACAACGACGAGATCCTGTTTCGACAGTTACGAACGACAGCGGCGATCGACAACGTGCAGCGGGTGCCTCGATTCGCGACAGCAGAGAACGAAACGCCATGGCGAGTCTGTGCGATCGCGTAGCAGTTTATTGATCGGCCTGCATTGCGAACTCACGTTCGCTCACCCGTATTCAGGCAGCTGTATGTAGCTCACCGAAACTCACCGTGCAGCCTGCACAGGCCGTGCGGAAGATATCGACTATTGCCGCGAACATCGCAGTGCCGCGCTCGAACGGAAACGGCCCGGCTGCATGCGCAACCGGGCCGTTCGTCATCGCTCGCAGTCCCGCATGGGCCACATCGTGGGCCGACGCGGTATCGCCGCGCCGATCAGACCAGGGTCAAGGTCACGTCGATGTTGCCGCGGGTGGCGTTGGAGTACGGGCAGACCACGTGGGCCTTGTCGACCAGCGCCTGCGCCTGTTCGCGCGGCAGGCCCGGCAGGGAGATCTTCAGTTCGACTTCGATGCCGAAACCGGTCGGGATCTGGCCGATGCCGACGCTGCCGTCGATCGCCGCGTCGGCGGGCAGCGCGATCTTCTCGCGGCCGGCGACGAACTTCAGCGCGCCCATGAAGCAGGCCGAATAACCGGCGGCGAACAACTGCTCCGGGTTGGTGCCGTCGCCGCCGGCGCCGCCGAGTTCGCGCGGCGTGGTCAGCTTGGCGTCGAGCGCGTTGTCGGAGGAGACGGCGCGGCCGTCGCGGCCGCCGGTAACGTGAGCGTGGGCGGTGTAGAGGACTTTTTCGATGGACATGGTGAGGCTCCGGTGGGGTGGTGACGGCGGGCGGCAAGCCCGCCAGAAATGAATCGATGACTATTTAATCGCACACTATTTACAGAATCGAACGATGCCTCCGGCGAGCGACCGCCGGCATCGATCAAGCGTTTCGGATCAGGCTTTCGCGCAGGCTTTCGAGTTGCCGCTTGATCAGCGCCAGTTGCTCGTAGGAGCAACCTTCGACCGCGCACGACACGCCCTGAGGAATGCCCTGGGCCTTGGTCTTGAGCGCGCGCCCGGCCTTGCTCAACTCGATGATGACCTGGCGCTCGTCGCTGGCGGCGCGGGTCCGGGTGACCAGGCCGGCGGCTTCGAGCCGCTTCAGCAGCGGCGTCAGGGTGGCCGAATCGAGGAACAGCCGTTCGCCGATCTCCGACACCGTCACCTCGTCGCGCTCCCACAGCACCATCATCACCAGGTACTGCGGATAGGTCAGGCCGAGCTTGGCGAGCAGCTTGCGATAGACCTTGTTGAGCGCCAGGCTGGTGGAATACAGGGCGAAGCACAGCTGGTCGTCGAGCAGCAGGGTCGGCTGCGGCGATTTGGCGGAGGCGGCGGGCTTCTTCATGGGGCTCAATTTACATGGCGCGCTATTTAATAGCAAGCACTGACAGGCGCCGAATCCGGTCCCGGAGTGTTCCAGTGGTGGATCGAATCCCGGGCGGTGCTACTGCAGCCGTCATCTCCGCGAAGGCGGAGATCCAGAGACTTAAGAGTCATGCCTCAGTGAAGCCGTGGGTATTCGGCTCCGCCGAAATAAAGCGGAGCCCGCCTTTGCCGCCCCCTCCCCACCATAACCAAGACACTTCCAGCCGCGCCCCACCCTGCCGCACTATCGGCCGATGCGAACGATCACCCTGACGCTGGGGCTGTCCGCCCTGATCGCCGGCTGCGCCGCCGCGCCGGTTTCTTCCACCACCGATCCTGCGAACGCCGACCCGGCCACGGCCGACCGCGTCGAGGCCTTGATGCGCGACTATGCGGGCGACGGCCCCGGCGCTTCGTTGCTGGTGCTGCACGACGGCCAGGCGGTGCTGCGCCGCGGCTACGGCCGGGCGGTGCTCGAGGATGGCGCCGCCGCGACGCCGCAGACCAACTACCGCCTGGCCTCGATCAGCAAACAGTTCACCGCCGCCGCGGTGTTGCTGCTCGCGCAGGACGGCAAGCTCGGCCTGGACGACCCGATCAAACGTTGGCTGCCGTCGCTGCCGAAGGCCGCCGATGCCATCACCCTCCGCCAGATCCTCAGCCACACCTCGGGCCTGATCGACTACGAGGACGTCATGCCGCCGGAGTTCGACGACCGCGATCGGCAGATGCACGACCGCGACGTGCTGCGCGTCCTCGAAGGCCAGAACCGCACCTACTTCATCCCCGGCCAGGAGTATCGCTACAGCAACAGCGGCTACGCCCTGCTCGCGCTGACGGTCGAAAAAGCCTCGGGCAAGAGCTTCGCCGCCTTCCTGCGCGAGCGCATCTTCCTGCCGCTGGGCATGCGCCACACCGTCGCCTACGAGCGCGGCCTGTCCGAAGTCGCGCACCGCGCCTACGGCTACAGCTTCGAGCAGCGCCGCTGGACCCGCACCGACCAGAGCCCGACCAGCGCGGTGCTCGGCGACGGCGGCATCTATTCCTCGATCGACGACCTGGCCCGCTGGGACGCGGCCCTGTACGACGACCGCTTGCTCAGCGACGCATCGCGACGCCTGGCCTTCAGCCCGCATACGTCCACCGACTTGGCGGATGTCGCCTATGGCTACGGTTGGCGCATCACCGGCGAGACTCTGTGGCATTCCGGCGAAAGCATCGGCTTCCGCAACGTCATCGTGCGTTACCCGCAGCGGCGCCTGACCGTGGTGTTGCTGAGCAATCGCAACGACCCCGAGCCCTATCGCCTGGCCTTGCGGATTGCGGAGCTGTATTTGCCGGATGCCGCAGGCGCGGGACGTTGAGGTTCGATTGAGGCCGCGCAGCACGACGCCCTCACCCTAACCCTCTCCCGTAAACGGGAGAGGGGACTCACAGCCGTCCGCTCTTAGCCCTCTCTCGTAACGGGAAAGGGGACTCAAAGCCATCCGCTCTTGGCCCCTCTCCCGTTTACGGGAGAGGGGTTGGGGTGAGGGGAAACAGGCAATGCGGACGCCCAGGCCGAAGCGCAACGCCGAAAGCCGAAGTCCCGGCCTGCGTTCACCTCACCGGAAAATCGAACGCCGTTTGCGGGGTGGGCTCCGGCTTGTAGGTGTAATGCCACCACTCCAGCGGATAGTTCTCGAACCCCTCGCGGCGCATCGCCGAGCGCAGCAACTCGCGATTGGAGCGCTGTTTCGCACTGACCTTCGGCGAGGCGGTGTGCGCGGTCTCGTCGAAGAAGTCGAAGGGCGTGCCCATGTCCAGCGGCTCGAAGCGGTCTTCGCGCAGTTCCAGCAGACCCAGGTCCAGGGTCGCACCGCGGCTATGGCCCGAGGTCGGCGAGATGTAGTCGCCGAGCAGGACGCGCTTGTCGAGGTTCGGGTAGTACTGCGGCTTGCTGCGCTGATCATCGAGGTCGCCGGCCCAAGCGACGAAGTCCTGCACCGCGCGCACCGGCCGGTAGCAATCGTAGATCCGCAGCATCAAGCCCTGCGGGCGCAGGCTGCGTTCGACCCGGGCCAAAGCATGGGCGACGGGTTCGTGCAGATAGCAGCCGGCCGCCTCGTATCCCTTCACCGGGCGGCCGACAAAGTTGTCGGCGCCGGCATAACGGATGTCGAGGGAGATGTCCGGCACCAGCGAGCGGATCTCGACCATGCCCGCGGCGACGGCATCGGTCGCCGACGACAGCGTCGGGGCGACGCTCTGCGGCTTCGGCCGCGGCGTGAGCGGCGGCGCGGCGGCGCAGGCGCTCAACACCAGAACGAGGCTCAACTCAAGGGCGGCCCTCGCCCATGGGGCAGTCGCCGACGCGCGCGAACGCCAGGTCTTCGTAGTCGTAGCTGAAATCCGCATCGGGATCGACCTTCGCCAGTGTCAGGGTGACGGCGCCGTCGGCCGCGGCTGCGAAATCGAGCCAGGCCTCGGCATCGACCTCGTCCGCGGTCCAGTCGAGCAACAGGCGCTCGCCGACGCTGACGATCTTACCCGCGAGCAAGGGCGACTTGCGCGCAGCGAACTCGACGCCGTCGTCGCGTGCGCAGACCGAGGCCTCGCCGAACCAAGGGTCGCGATAGACGCCCAGGCGGTCGCGCAGCGCCGAAGCGGGTATCGCCATGCGCTTCGAGGTGTCCGGCGCGCGCTTCGCCGCCGGCGCCTGCGCTTCGCGCTCCAGCGTATCGGCGTAATAGGCGACCGGGCGGGCCCGCGCCGGTGCGGTGTAGCGCTCGCTCAAGACCTGGTCGAGCACGCTGCGCGCCTGTCCGGCGTCGCCGTTGATCAACACGACGAAACCGCTACGGCGCTCGGGCAGCAAGGTCACCAACGAGTGCATGCCCATCAGCGTGCCGGTGTGCGAGACCTTGAGCAGGCCGTCGGCATCGCTGAGCCGCCAACCGTAGCCATAGGCGGCGAAATGGGTCCGGCTCCATTCGCGTTGCCGCTTCGACACCGTCATCGCCATCTGCGGCCGCCAAAGTTCCTCGCGCTGCTGGGGCGACAGCCAGGGTTTGCCGTCGGCACCTGCGCGCCCGGGGTCGAGCCAGGCACCGATCCAGGCGGTCATGTCGCGCAGACTGCAGCGCACGCCGCCGGCCGGGTCCATGGTCGCCGCCGCGATCTGCGCCCCATCGCGGCGCACCGCGACGTTGCGGCCGTCGCGTTGCACATGCGGTTGCGCGACATCGCCAATCGCATCGCGGCTCCAATCGCCGATCTGGCAGCGCGACAAGCCCAAGGGCGCGAACACTTCGCGCCGCAGCAGGGTTTCATAAGGCGCGCCGCCGGCCGCGGCGGCCACTTCGCCGGCGACGATGTAGAGCAGGTTGTCGTAGTCGTAGCGCGAGCGGAAGCTGTGCACCGGTTTGAGATAGCGCAGGCCGTGCAGGATGTCGCCACGGGTGAAGGTGTTCGGCTCCGGCCACAGCATCAGGTCGCCGGCACCGGCGCGCAGGCCGCTGTTGTGGATCAATAGATCGCGCACCTGCATCTCGCGCGTGACCCAATCCTCGTGCATGCGGAAACCCGGCAGATGCCGGGTCACCGGGTCGTCCCAGCGCAGCTTGCCGGCATCCACCAGGCGCGCCAGCAGGGCGGTGGTCATCGACTTGGTGTTCGAGGCAATCTTGAACACGCTGTCGGGCGTGATCGCCGTACCCTCGCCGGCCACCAACTCGCCGGCGGTGCGCTCGTACGTCACCACGCCGTCTTCGACTACGCCGATCGCGAACCCGGGCAGGCGGTAACGCCCCATGACGTCGTCGAAAATGCGGTCGAGCGCTCGCCGGTTCGCGTCACCGGCGCCGGGCGCATCGACGCGATCCGCCGCCGCGCCCGGCAGGGGCGTCGCGAGCAGCGCAAGCATAAAAATCAGGACCGGCGAACGGGGTCTGTGTCGCATCGGACGGTCCTGCGGGAAAGAAAGGCGGCCCCATCCCAGGGCCGCCAACGGGTACACCATCAGAAATCCACGGACACGGTCAGCTGGGCGTAGCGCGGGCTCTGGTAACCGGTGCCGTAGCGGTAGAACTCGTTCGGCACGCCGATACCGGTCTCGAACTCGTCGTCGACTTCGAGCTTGCGCTGGTTGTTGAGCAGGTTGTAGACCGCCAGCTTCACCCGCAGGTCGGCCGCACCGATCGAGCGCTGATAGGTCAGGCTGGCGCCGATATCGAAGGTCCACGGCAGGTGGCCGCCGGAGCCGCGGCGGCGCAGCTCGTACACGCGCTGCGAGGCGTCGGCGGTGCAGTTGGACACGCACACGTAGAAGCTGTGGTAACTGGTGTCGTCGAACGGGTTGCCCTTGCCGAAGGCATTGATCGGCCGGCCCGACTGCGCGTTCAAGGTCGCGCCCACCGACCAGTGGTCGTCGAAGGCATAGGCGCCGCGCAACTTGATCTGGTGGCGACGGTCGTTCGGCAAGGGGCCGTTGCCGTTCAAGTTCACGAACGGGTCGTCGAAGGACTCGGTGCGGCCGGTGTTGTCGAAACCGAAGTCGGAGTTCGACGGCCCTTCCGCATTGCCCTCGCTCTTGGACCAGGTGTACGAGGCATTGAACGCCCACTTGTCGTCCCAGGCGCGGTCGAGCATGAACTCCAGCGCGCGGTAAGTGCGCTTGGGCTTGACCCAGCCGCGCTCGCCGACGTAGTTGCCGTCATCGTCGTACAAGGCCCAGCCGGCGCGCGAGGTATCGATGGTGACGAAACCGTCGTTGCTGCCGTCGCAGTTGGTGTCGGTGTAGAGGGTGACGTCCTTGCCCGGGTTGGCCATGACGTAGCCGATGCTGCCGGGTTCGCCGCCGCACAGGATGCCGTTGGAGGTGATCTCCATATCGTCGATGGCGTTGTGCAGGCGGCGGTAGATGCCGCGCACGCCCCACGACCAGGTGTCGTCGATCATCGACTGGAAGCCGAGGATGGCCTCGTCCTGGTAGACCGGGTCGATGTCGGCGTCGACCTCGCTGCGCAGGTCGCCGACGGTGCCGTCGCCCTGGCTGTTGTCGACCGCGCCGATCTGCGCGCCCAGGATGGGGCGGTAATAGGTCGAGCCGTTGTACTGGAACGGCTCCAGGCCGTTGAACACGTAGAAGGTGCGCTCGTCGAGGAAGGCGCCGGCCTGCTTGACGTTGATCTGGTTGACGATCGGCAGGAAGTAGCGGCCGACGTTGCCGAACACCTTGGAGCGGCCGTCGCCCTTGAAGTCCCAGGAGAAGCCCAGGCGCGGCGCGACCATGTCGTCGATCTTGATGTAGGTGTTGCCCTCGCCGTTCTTGTTGTCGAAGCCCTCGATGCGCACCCCGGCGTTGAGCATGAAGTCCGGCGTGATCTGCCAGTTGTCTTCGAGGTAGTAGGCCGAGTTGATCGACTCGAAGTTGCCGCGCACTTCCTGCTGGCGCGCGCGCACGTAGGCGGTCACGCCGGCCGGCACGACGCCGCCGTTCTCCAGCGTGGTGCCGGGACGGGTCGGGTAGATCTGGAAGAACTTGCGCGACGGGCCCGGGTAGAAGCTCTCGTTCTCGGAGGTGTTGACCTCGCGGTCCATGCCGAAGCGCAGCAGGTGGTTGCCGAGCTGCCATTCGAAGTCCAGGCGCGCGGCCTCGCGCTTGTCCAGGCCGACCTCGATCTGCGCCGAGGACACGCAACTGATCTGCGGCAGGCCGGCGACGCGGCGGTCCTGCACCGCATCGCAGGCGATATCGTTGAGGCTGCTCTGGATGCGGTCGCGCTTGTTCTCGCCGTACAAGGCCTTCATCGAGAAGTTCTCGGTGAGGTAGCCGGTGTAGGTCAGCGCCCAGTTGGTGCCGCCGGCCTCGTTGAACTGGGTGTTGGAGCGGTTGCCGCGCTGGCCGGCGTCGAAGTCGTACAGATAATTGTCGGTGGTGGTCTCGTTCTTGTCCGAGAAGGCCAGGAATTCGAGCAGGTGCTTGTCGCTGATCTGCCAATCCAGCTTGGCGCCCCAGAAGCCCTTGTCGGACTTGCCCTTGAAGAAGGTGCTGCCGGCGTCGTTGGTGCTTTCCGGCTGGTAGTCGCGGAACTCGTACATCGCGTAGAAGAACAGCTTGTCCTTGACGATCGGACCGGAGGCGTGGACGTTGAGGTTGGTGCGGTCGTACTGATCCTTGCTGGCGATGCGGAACGGATTGCCGTCGGCGTCGTAGTGGTTCTTGCCCTTAGACTGCAGCGAAGCCGGCTCCCACACCAGTTCGGCGCCGTAGCGGAATTCGTTGGTGCCCGACTGGGTCACCGCATTGATCACGCCGCCGGTGGTACGGCCGTACTCGACCGAGTAGCCGCCGGTCTTGACCTGGAACTCCTTGAAGAAGCCGAACGGCACCGAAGAGAAGCCCACGCGCTTGTAGAAGTCGGTGACGTTGAGGCCGTTGATGTAGACCGCGTTCTCCGACACCGACGAGCCGCCGAACGAGGCGCCGCCGTACTGCCCCTGGATGACGCCGGGCGCGAGCAAGGCCACCGACTGCGCGTCGCGGCCGACCGGCACGCGTTCGAGCTCGGCCTTGGTGACGTTGGTCGCCGATTCGGTCGAACGCACGTCGACCGGCGAGATCACCCGCGAGCCGATCACCTGCACTGCGCCGAGATTGGTCGCGTCGCCGAGGTTGATGTTGGCCTCGTTGCCCAGGCTCACCACCACCTCGATCGGCTCGCCGACCGCGGCGCCGTCCTTGCTGGCCTGCAACTGATAGGTGCCGATCGGCAGGAACGGGAAGCGGTAGTTGCCGCTCTCGTCGGCCTTCACGGTGCGAGTGAAGCCGGTCTCGGTGCTGCGCACCGTGACCTCGGCGCCGGCGGTCACCCGGCCGGCGAGCGAGCCGTCGGTGTTGGCCGCCAGCGCCGGCTGCAGCGCCATCGAAGCAAGGCAGATCCCCATCGCCATGCACAGCCCGGACTTACGCAAGGTCTTGCCGTTCATACCGCACTTCCTCCCCAGAATGATGGACGCCGCTCCGCCTGCTCAAGCCTTGGCGGGCAGCACTTGTGTCTCGTAGTCGTAGTCCCATTGGTCGAAGTAGAGATTTCCCCCTTCCCACTCGACCTCGCCCCGTTGCGAATCCACGGTTTCGGAGCGTTCGTGCGTCTTGGCCGGGACGAAGTCGCGGCCGTAGTCGTCGTTGTACGCGATGCGATAGGCATCGAAGCCGCCGAAGTAGAAATCGGCGAGCTGCGCGTCGGACGAATCGAAACGGCCGGTCGTGACGTCGACCGGCATCCAGCCGTAGGGCGCCAAATACATCCAGGCCCAGTCGTGCATGTTGGTGTAGCCGTCGTCGCCGTAGACCCAGCCCGACTGCCAGCGCGCCGGGATGCCGTTGAGGCGCAGCAGGGTCATCAGCAGCAGGGTCTGCTGGCCGCAGTCGGCATGGCCGGCGTGCAGGGCGTAGTCGCTGATGTTGGAGATCGTCGAGTACTCGCGCGCGCCGGCCCAGGGAATGCGGTCGACCGCGGCGTAGAGCTTCTTGGCGATGCGGTAAGGATTGGTTTCGTCGCCGACCACCTCGCGCGAGAACTTGCGCAGCGCGTCGGTGTAGACCATGTGCGGCGCGCGTTCGCCCAGATAAGGCCGGGTGTCCTGGTTCACCGGTGCCGGCACCACCTTGTCGGGATCGATCGCACGGTACTGGCCATAGACGGTCAGTTCGTACTGCACCTGGAACTTGGTGGGCTGCCCGGCCTTCGCGGTCTGTTGCAGATAGACCGTGCGCTGCAGGGCCGACTCCGGGGCGATGCGATGGCCGGCCGGCGTGCTGGCGAGATAGCGGATGCCTTCCTGCTGCCGCGGCAAGGCGCGCGGATACGGCAGCCAGGCGCGCACGGTCTTGCCGGCCGGCACCGCATCGGCCTCGACGGTCAACGACTGGGTCACGCGCACGCGCCGCGGCGCGGCATGGGCGAGCCCGCTCTTGAGCGCGGCATCGCGTACTTCGGCGTGATGGGCGTTGAGCACTTCCATCGGCCCATGGCTCAGCGGTTTGGCACCGGGCTTGCGTCGCGCCAGGGCTTGCTCGCTGAGCCGGAACAGGTTCGACGGCGCACGTTGGAAATAGCGCTTGTCGCCGTCGATGATGAGGTATTCGAGCAGGCCGGCGCGGTCCCAGGCGGCGAACTCGTCGGCGCGCAGGTCGGGGATCTGCTCGCGCAGCTTGGCCTGGGCCTGGGCTTCGTCGAGGGTGAAGTCCAGGCGGATGCGACGCATGCGCTCGCGCTCGAACTCCAGCGCTTGGCGTTGCGGCGCGGTCACCCCGGGGCGGGCCAGGGCCTCGGCGATGCGGGCCCGGGCGCCTTCGAAATGACCGGTGTCGACCAGGGCCACGATGGCGGCGAGGCGTTCGCCGGCGTCGTCCGTGGCCGCGCCGTGGGCCCAGCCCGGCGCGGCCACGGCCAGCGCCGCGGCCAGCACGGCCGCCCGCCAACTCCCAGCGAAGAAGACGATGGCCCTCGCGCGGGGAGCGATAAACAGCAGGTCAGTCACGGGATCCATACCTGGTGTCACCCACGCGGGGGCCATCGATTCATGGCTGTGTAACATGAAGGGCGGACCCGGTCAATAAATTATTCTCTATCTATTTTTTGTAGGAAGTATGTATTCTGCGGACCGACCCGACGTCGCGCGTTCGTCGAAGCCGGGTGGGTGCCGGACGACCGGCATCGGGCCTGTGACGGCGCGCGGGATCGGCCCAGCGCGCCCGGAGCATGAAGCGATGCGTAGCGACACTCGCCACCCGCAGCATTCCCATGGCCGCGCCGCGCTGTTGATCGCGGCGTTGTTGGCAGCCGTGCCCTTGGGCGCGGTGCCGGCCTTCGCACGCGAGACTGCGCGCACGCCGGCGACCGGCGTGATCGGCATCGAGGAGGGGCAATTGAACGCGGACTACTGGATACGCCAGCAGACCCAGCCCGACACGACGATACTCGACCGCAAAGCGATCGACGCGCAGAACCAGCGCCTGCATCGGCTCGACCCGTCGGTGCACGATATCGAACATCTGCCGGCAAAACTGCGACGTGCGCAGGTCCGCGAGTGGATCGCGGCGCTGTCGCAGGCGCGCGAGGAAACCCTGTACGACGAGCGCGGCGAGGAAGTGCCGGCGCCGACCTTACAGCAACTCGGCGACGCCCTGGCGCTGGACGCCATCCCGGCGCTACAAGACACCCGCTACGGCATGGTCGTGCGCCGCGCCGACCTGCGCACCTTCCCGACCCGGCTGCGCGTGTTCACCGCGCGCGGCGACACCGACATCGACCGCTACCAGGAAAGCGCGCTGTTCCCGGGCACGCCGGTGGCGATCGTGCACGAGAGCCTCGACGGCCAGTACTGGTTCGTGGTCAGCGAGCTGTACGCGGCCTGGGTCGAGAAGGACCGCATCGCCGAGGGCGAGGCCAAGCCGATCTTCGCCTACACCCGCAAGGCGCCCTACCTGGTCGTCACCGGCGCGACCGCGCGCACCGTGCATGCGCCCGAACAGCCCGGCGTGTCGGACGTGCAGTTGGAGATGGGCGTGCGCGTGCCGCTGCTCGCCGACTGGCCGGCCGAGCGCCCGGTCAACGGCCAACACCATTACGCCTCGCATGTGATCGAGTTGCCGTATCGCGACGGAGCGGGGCGTTTGCAGTTTTCCCCGGCGCTGCTGCCGCGCACCGCGGACACCGCCGCGGACTACTTGCCGCTGACGCAAGCCAACTTGGTCCGCCAGGGCTTCAAGTTCCTCGGCGAACGCTACGGCTGGGGGCATTCCTACAACACCCGCGACTGCAGCGGCTTCGTTTCCGAGATCTACCGCAGCTTCGGCGTGCAGCTGCCGCGCAATACTCGCGACCAGGCGGTCAGCCCGGCCTACAACCGCATCGACCTGGCCGACGATGTCGGCCACGAGGACCGCCTGAAGATCCTCAAGACCCTGGAAGTGGGCGACCTGATCTACATCCCCGGCCACGTGATGATGGTGGTCGGCCACGAGGACGGCTGGCCCTACGTGATCCACGACACCACCGGCATCACCTTCCGCGACCGCACCGGCGAACTGGCGCGCGTGCACCTCAACGGCGTCTCAGTGACGCCGCTGGTGCCGCTGCTGTTCAACCGCGAGCAGCCGACCGTGGACCGGATCACCAGCATTCAACGTATTCGTCCATGAGCGAGGCCATCCACGCCGGAGAGCGATCCTCTCCCAAGCCGCGGTCGCCGACTTCACACCGCCGTCGACCCCATCCGAAGTAGCGTCGCCGAGCGCCGCCACCCTCCCAACCACCGAACACGCCGAACGAACCAAGACCTTACCGACCACATGAAGATCACCGACATCCGATTCGGCATGCTGCGGGTCCCGCTGAAGACCCCGTTCAAGACCGCGCTGCGCACGGTCGACGTGGTCGAGGACATCGTCGTCACCGTCCACACCGATACCGGCCACATCGGCTACGGCGAAGCGCCGGCGACGGCGGTGATCACCGGCGACACCCACGGTTCGATCGTCGAGGCGATCCGCAAGTTCATCTCGCCGCGCCTGATCGGCGAGGAGATCGCCAACCTCAACCGCATCACCGGCCTGATCCAGGGCGCGCTGGAGAAGAATTCCAGCGCCAAGGCCGCGGTCGAGATCGCGGTCTACGATCTGTGGGGCCAGCTTTACGGCGCCCCGCTGTACAAGATGCTCGGCGGCGGCGACCCGGTCATCACCACCGACATCACCATCAGCGTGGACTACATCGAGAAGATGGTCGCCGACTCGATCGCCGCGGTCGACCGCGGCTTCGAGTCTCTGAAGATCAAGGTCGGCAAGGACATCGGCGTCGACATCGAGCGGGTCAAGGCGATCTATGCCGCGGTCGAAGGCCGCGCCCTGCTGCGCCTGGACGCCAACCAGGGCTGGACCGCCAAGCAGGCGGTGTATGCCCTGCAGACCCTGGAAGACGCCGGGGTGCGCCTGGAACTGGTCGAGCAGCCGGTCAAGGCCCAGGACCTCGACGGTATGAAGTACGTCACGGATCGGGTCCACACCCCGATCATGGCCGACGAAAGCGTGTTCGGCCCGGCCGAGGTCATCGACCTGATCCGGATGCGCGCCGCCGACATCATCAACATCAAGCTGATGAAGACCGGCGGCCTGTCCAAGGCCATCCAGATCGCCGATATCGCCGCCATGTACGGGGTCGAATGCATGATCGGCTGCATGATCGAGACCAGCATCAGCGTCGCCGCCGCGGTCCACCTGGCGGTGGCCAAATCCAATGTGATCACCAAGGTGGATCTGGACGGTCCCTCGCTGTGCGCGTTCAATCCGGTCGACGGGGGAGTTATCTTCAACGAATCGGAGATCACGGTGACCGACGCGCCGGGTCTGGGCATCCGCGAGATCCGCGGCCTGGAACCGCTCGACGTCTGAGCCGCGGCTCCGGTTTCGCCACAGGATTAGCCGTACAGGACTGGACCCGCCGATGTCGCCCTTGCTCAAGATCCGCTCCGAACGCGACCAGATGTCGGCGATCGAACGCCGGATCGCCGATTACCTGCTCGAGAACGCGCACCTGCTGCGCGACTATTCCTCGCAGCAGCTGGCCAACGCGCTCGGCATCAGCCAGTCGAGCGTGGTCAAGTTCAGCCAGAAGCTCGGCTTCAAGGGCTATCCGGACCTGAAGTACTCGATCGGCGAGGCGGTCGCGCGCGGCCACGGCCACGACGACGCCCACGCGGTCGAATCGGTCCACGCCGACCCGCATGCCGCCCTGGCCGAGCGCCTGTGGCACGGCAAGGCCCGCGCCGAGGAGGAAACCCGGCTGATCAACCCGGCCGAGCGCATCGACGCCATCGCCGAGCTGATCCAGGACGCGCGCCGGGTGTTCATCATCGGCCTGGGCGAGGACGGCATCCCGGCCCGCGCCCTGGCGATGAAGCTAGCGATGATCGGCATCCTCAGCGTCCACCATTTCGACCCGGTGCTGATGACCGCGAGCACCGCCACCGCGAACCAGAGCGACCTGCTGCTGGTGTTCTCCGAGCTCGGCAAGCAGACCGCGCTGTGCCACCTGGCGCGCACCTTCGGCGAAGCCGGCGGCAAGGTCGTCTCGGTGACCCGCCACACCCCCAACCCGCTGCGCGCCCATGCCGATTTCTCCCTGCTGGTCTCGGCCCACGACGAGCGCGCCCATGTCGAGCCGCTGCTGTACCAGTCGGCGCTGCAGCACCTGCTCGACCTGATCTTCATCCTGCTGTGCGAACGCGGCCAGGGCCGGCTCAGCCAGCTCGACAGCAACGCCGAACGCATCCAGGACATGCTCGACACCTGATGCCGCGCGATGCGCCGCGAGGAATGCCCATGCCCCCGTCCTTCCGCATGCTCTCGTCCGGGCGCGAATCTCCAGCCCAGCCTGAGGCCAAGTTCAAGCCCGCCTCGGGACTGCGTCGCTGCGCCGGCCTCATCGCGGCGGGACTGGCCCTGATGCTGGCCGGCTGCGCCACGACCGGCAGCGACCGCTACGGCGGCGAAACCAGTCAGGCCGGGCAACTGGTGGTGGTGACCACGGCCGACTGGGACGCCAACCAGGGTCGGCTACAGCGCTTCGAGCGCGTCGACGGCCAGTGGCGCTCGGTCGGCGATGCGGCCGAGGTAACGATCGGCCGCGCCGGTTCGGCCTGGGGCCTCGGCCTGCATCCGGCGCAGCAAGACGGCCCGGTCAAGCGCGAAGGCGACGGCCGCGCCCCCGCCGGCCTGTTCCACATCGGCACCGCCTTCGGCTACGCCGACCGTGCCGCCACCGCCCTGCCCTACAGCGCGATGACGGTGTCGGACTACTGCATCGACGTCAGCGACTCGCCCTTGTACAACCGCATCGTCGATGCCAAGACCGTCGGCGAGGCCGCGGTCGCAGGCTCCACCGAACCGATGCGCCGCGACCTGCACGCCGGCGGCGATCAACGCTATCGCCAGGGTTTCGTGATCGAACACAACCGCGCCGGCGTCGCCGGTGCGGGCAGCTGCATCTTCGCCCACCTGTGGAAAGCCCCCGGCGAAGCCACCGCCGGCTGCACCGCGATGGATGAGGGCGAGATGGACCGTTTGCTGGCGTGGCTGAAGCCCGAAGCGCAGCCGGTGTTCGTGCTGTTGCCGCAGGCGCAGTACGCGCAACATTGGCGGGCCTGGGGATTGCCGGAGCCGGCGGGGCGTTGAGGGCAGCGTTGTCGTGTCGCAGACCGATTGCGGCATCGTCTCGGCGAATCTGCTGCAGCGGCGCCGCCAAGGGTAAGGGCGGCGCGAGCCGCGACCGCGTTGTTGCGGTCTCGCCACGTTTCTTTCAAGCAAGATCAAGATCAAACGCCAAGAGCTTCCGCCGCTAAAACGTCGCGGTGAATCTGCTGTGGCGGTGCCACCCAGGGTAGGAGCGGCGCGAGCCGCGACCGCGTTGTTGCGGTCTCGCCACGCTTCGTTCAAGCAAGATCAAGATCAAACGCCAAGAGCTCCCGCTTCCAAAGCGGCGGGTTACTTTCTTTTGCTGGCCCAAAAGTCCGTCTGGATTCCCTTCGGCCAAAGGTAACCAAAGAAGTTGCTTTTCTTTGAATCACAGGCCCGCACGTTCGATGCCGACGCAGGGATCTACATACGGGACATCCCTGTCCCGATGAAAAAACGGCGCGCATCCTTGCGCGCCGCCCTTCGGGTCTTCCATTGCCTTCGCGAGGACTCGGCGACGCACAGCCACAGCTATATGCGACGACACCACCCCGTGTAGGAGCGACGTGAGTCGCGACCGTGCCTCCAGATCGCCGCGTCGTTGTCGCCATGGCGCGGTCGCGGCTCGCGCCGCTCCTACCCCAAAGCAGAAGCACCACCTGATGATTTCTGTTGCTGTTGCTGTTGCGGTGAAAGCTTGGCGCAGTTCCAAACTTGCGATGCAACCGTAGACCCGGAGGGCGCCGCACAGGACGTGCGGCGTTTTCCGATAAGACAGGGACGTCTTATCGGAAAATCCCAGCGCAAGCTAAGTACTCGCAGGGGAGCTTCGTCAAGGAAAGCCCTTTTCTTTGGTTATCTTTCTTTTGGGCTTAGCAAAAGAAAGTAACCCGGCCGCGTCAGCGGACGGAAGCTTTAGATTTTGCTTTACGAGTCTGCGGCAGCAAACGCCGCAGCGGGAGACCGCGCAGTCGCGACTCGCGTCGCTCCTACCCTGCGATAGTTTCGAGATTTCGATCAGCGGCAACGGCAGTGCGGGTTCTGCGCGTTCCTATCGCGGCTCACGCCGCTCCTACAGGAGAAGCGACGTACCCATGCCGCTAATCGATACAACGACCGATCAAGGCTTCGCAGCCGCCGCGGCGGCGGTCTTCGCCCGCTGCGCCGCCTTCGCTCGACTCTCCTCGATGAAACGATCGGCACGCTGCTCCAATACCGGCAACGGCACCGAACCCAGGGCGAGAATCGCATCGTGGAAGGCACGGATGTCGAAGTCCTGGCCGAGCGCCTGTTCGGCCTTCGCACGCGCGCGCTCGATGCTCATCTGGCCGAGGTAGTACGACAGCGCCTGGCCCGGCCAACCGATGTAGCGGTCGACCTCGGTCTGGATCTCGTGTTCGCTGAGCGCGGTGTTGTCGCGCAGGAAGGCCTGGGCGCGTTCGCGGCTCCAGCCGAGGTGGTGGATGCCGGTGTCGACCACGAGCCGACTCGCGCGCCACATCTGGTAGGTCAGATAGCCGAAGTAGTCGTAGGGCGTGTCGTACAGGCCCATCTCGATGCCGAGCTTCTCCGAGTACAAAGCCCAACCTTCGCCGTAGGCGGAGATGTAGGTGTAGCGGCGGAAGTCCGGCAGGCCTTCGTGCTCGGCGGCGAGCGAGGTCTGCAGGGAATGCCCCGGCGCGGATTCGTGCAGGGTCAGCGCGGCCAGGTTGAACAGCGGCCGCGACGGCAGGTCGTAGGTGTTGAGCAGGTACACGTCGCGCCCACCGCGTCCGGCGGTGTAGAACGGCGCCAGGTCCGACGGCACCGGCCGGATCGCGAAACGCTGGCGCGGCAGCAGGCGGATGTAGTTGCCGATCTGGCCGTCGACGCGCTTGGCCAGCCACGAGGCGCGCATCAGCAGTTCGTCGCCGGTCTTCGGGTAGAACTTCGGATCGGTGCGCAGGTAATGCAAAAATTCCGGGAACGTGCCCTTGAAGTCGGTCTTGGCGATGGTCTGGTCCATCTGCGCGCGGATCTTGGCCACTTCCTCCAGGCCGATCTTGTGGATCTGCGCGGGCGGCAAGTCGAGCGTGGTGTATTCGCGGATCTTGGCCCGGTACAGCGCCTCGCCGTCGGGCATGGCCTCGGCCGCCAGCGTGGTGCGGGCCTGCTTCATGTACTCGTCCTGCATGAAGGCCAACAGCTTGCGATACGCCGGCAGCACCTGCTCGTCGATCGCCTTGGCCGCCTCGGCGCGCAAGCGGGCCTGTTCGGCCGCGGGCATGTTCGCCGGCATCTGCTTGAACGGGGTGTAGAGCAGGTTGTCGTCGAGCTTGGCGTCGACTACTTCCTTGATCGAGGCGTCGCGCCCGGTCAGGGTCACGCGCGGCACGCTGTAGCCGCGCACCAGACCGGCGCGCATGTTGTCGATCTGTTCGTCGAAATAACGCGGGATGTCGCGCAGCTGGCCGAGGTAACGGCGATAGCCTTCGCCGTCGCGGATCGGACGGCGCGCGGTGAAACCCAGGTTGGTCCAGAACGCGCTGTCGCTGTTGAACGGCATCTCCCAACCGCGCAGGCGCTGGTTGGCGAGCAGGCTCTGGATCTGCTGGCGGAACACCTCGTAGTTGACCGGGTCTTCGCCGCGCAGCTGCGCCTTGTCGATCGCGTCGAGTTCCTTCAGCACCTGCGCCCAATAACGCTCGCGCTCGGCCTGAGTGGCGAGGTCGACCTTGGGCAGACGGCTCGAGGCCTGGCCCTGCACGTCTTCGTCGTCGCCGCCGGCGAACTGCGCCTGCCGCCATTTCCATTCGCGCGTGTACAGCGCCTTGAAACGCACGCCGGCTTCGCTGTCGCGCGCACTCGCCTCATCGGCCGCGGACGCGGACGGCGCCGCGGTGGCGGGCGGTTCGGCGGCGAAAGCCGGCGCCAGGCTCAGGCCGAGCAACAAGGCGGCAGTCAGAGCGGCCAGGGGCGCGCGCGGCGGAGCAGTTCGGATCGAAATCATCGCGGGACTCGTTCGGGATTCGGACGGATGCGGGCCATCATGCGGCAATCCGCGCGAACGCGGATGTGCCTGAAGTGTCTGCCGATGCCGATCCGCGCCATGGCTTCCCCCTCTGAACGGGCCGCCCGGGGGGACCGCCGATACCGGCGCGGCAGGCGGCCCGTGCAGAGGAAGCCCGGTGGTCGCCAGCGGACTCAACGCCGCCGGCGACTCAATCGGCGAACGGCCGGTCGATCGCCAGCGACGGCGGGGTGAACCAGGCCGCGCCGTTCTCGGTCACGTAGAAGTGATCCTCCAACCGCACCCCGAACTGGCCGGGCACCACGATCATCGGCTCGTTCGAGCAGCAGTTGCCGGGCTCCAGCCCGACCCGGTTGCCGCGGACCAGATACGGCGTCTCGTGCACGCTCATGCCGCAGCCGTGCCCGGTGCGGTGCGGCAAGCCGGGCAGACGATAGTCCGGGCCCAGGCCACCGCGTTCGAGCACCGTGCGCGCGGCCTGATCGACCGCTTCGCCGCTGACGCCGGGGCGCACCGCATCGAACGCGGCCCGTTGCGCGGCGAGTTCGAGGTCCCAGATCCGCTTTTGCTCGGCGCCGGCACGGCCGCAGATGTAGGTGCGGGTGATGTCGGACTGATAGCCCTGCACCGCGCAGCCGGTGTCGATCAACACCAGTTCGCCTTCGCGCAGGGTCTGCTCGCCGGGAATGCCGTGCGGGTACGCGGTCGCTTCGCCGAACTGGACGATGCAGAAGGTCGAACCGTTGTCGGCGCCGAACGCACGATGCGCCTCGTCGATGAAACGGCGCAAGGTCGCCGTGCTCACGCCCTCGTCGGCCAGGCCGGCGGCGAGCCGGTGCACCTGCAGGGTCATCGCCGTGGCCTGCTTCATCAACGCCAGTTCGGCCTCGGTCTTGCGTGCCCTGCAACCGTCGACGATGGCGCTCGCATCGACGATGTCGAGCGTCGGCGCCAGCGCGCGCAAGGCGGTGAACACCGCATACGGCGCGCCCGGGTCGAGCGCCAGCCGGGCGGCGCCGCGCGCGCGCATCGTGTCGAGGACGAGTGCGCAGGGGTCTTCGTGTTCTTCCCACAGGCGCAATTGGCCCGGGATCTTGAGCACGTGCGAAAGCGAGCCGGATTCGAAGCCCGGGCAGATCACCGCCGGGTCGCCGTCGAGGGTCAGCAGCATCGCCACCAAGCGCTCGCTGGCGCCCCAGGGCACCCCGGTGAAATAACGCAGCGAGGTGCCGGCGGTGATCAGCAAGGCCTCGCAGCCCTCGCGCCGCATCAGCTCGCGCGCACGCTCGATGCGTTGCGCGTACTCGTGGGCGCCGATCGCCGGTGCGCGCTCACTCCACGGTTGCAGGCCGGCACGCGCCTGCTCGAGGGTCAAACCACCGATCTGATTCAAGGCGCAGCTCCAAGGTCGTCGTAGGTCCAGCGGCCGTCGACCTGACGCGCGATGCCGCCTGGATTGCGGTCGCGCAACTCCAGCGGCAGCAATTCGTCGCGCACGTGGTCGTAGCAATGCAAGGCGGCGAAGCGGCGAATCGCCGCCGGCAACCCGACCGCAGTGAAGCCGGGATGGCCGGTGCTCGGGTAGGGCCCGCCATGGTGCATGGCCGGACTCACTGCGACGCCGGTCGGCATGCGGCTGGCGATCAGGCGGCCGACGCGCGGGCGCAGGCTCGCCGCCAGGCGGGCCTCGTCGGCGGCGTCGGGTTCGCCGGCATAGATGGTGCCGGTCAGATTGCCTTCGAGCCCCTGCGCGATCGCCACCGCCTGTTCGATACCGTCGACGCGCACGACCAGGCTCACCGGCCCGAAGGCCTCGCTCTGCAAGCGCCGGTCGGCGAGGAACGTCGCCGCATCGACGCTGAGCAGCGCCGGTTGCACGCGATACCCCTCGCCTTCGGCGACGGCGCCGCCGGCGACGAGTTCCGCGCCGGCCTCGCGCCAATCGCTGAGCCCTTGCTGCAGATGATCGAGCACGCCGCGCGAGAACATCACCCCGGACGGGGCCTGCGCGAACAAAGCCGCGGCTGCGGCGACGAAGCCATCGCCGTCGGCGCCGCGCGGCAGCACCACGATGCCGGGATGGGTGCAGAACTGACCGGTGCCCATGGTGCAGGACGCGAAGAACTCCTGCGCCAACGCGTCGCCGCGCTCGTGCAGCGCGCCTTCGAGCAAGAACACCGGATTGACGCTGGACAGTTCCAGATAGGCCGGCACGCCCGCCGCGTCGGCCCGCGCCTTCAGCGCCAGGCCGGCGTTGCGGCTGCCGGTGAAGGCGAGCGCACCGAGCCGCGCATCGCCGGCCAGGGCCAGCCCGTGCGCGGGGTCGAGGTGATACAGCACCTGCAAGGCCGCGGCCGGCAAGCCGGCCTCGACCAGGGCGCGGTGGGCGAGTTCGGCCAGACGCTGGCTGGTCGCCGGGTGCGAGGGATGCACTTTGGCGATGACCGGGTTGCGGGCGGCGATGGCCGAAGCGAAATCGCTGCCGGCCACCGCGTTGAAGGCGAACGGGAAATTGTTCGGCCCGAAGATCAGCACCGGTTTGTGCAGCGGCGCGAGATGACTGCGCAGACCGGCCGCGGTGTCGATGATCGGCTGGGTCCACGAACGCTCGCGCACCGCCCGCGCGGCCTGGCGCAACTGCCCGGTGGTGCGCGGCAATTCGACCTTGGCCAGACGCGGTTCGATCGGCAGCGCCGTTTCCAGATGCGCGAGCGCGACCAGGTCCGGCCCGTCGTGTTCGATGCCGAGCGCATACGCCTCCAGGAAATCGGCGATGCGTTCGGGATCGGCCGCGGCCAGTTCGTCGGCGACGGCGCAGGCCGAGGCCAGCGCGGCCTCGGCGTCGGCCGCGCCGGACACCGGGAACGCCGGTCCGAACGGCGTGCCGCGGGTCGGATCGAAGGCGCGGAAATCGCCGCCGGCATCGCGCGAGGCCTGCCAACGCCCTTCGATCAGTACCGGTTCGCGCGCGCCCATCTCAGCGGCCCGGATGCGCGGCGATGGCGCGCTCGATCACGGCGAGCGCGGCGTCGCGCTCGGCACCGACCAGGACCATGCGCGGCGCGCGCACGTGCTCACTGCCCAGGCCGACGCGCTCCTGCACCAGCTTGATCAGTTGGACGAACTTCGGCACGGTGTCCAGGCGCAACAGCGGCAGGAACCAGGCGTAGAGATCGGCCGCGGCGCGCGCACCGCCGTCGCGGGCGAGTTCGAACAACTGCACCGATTCCTTCGGATAGGCGTTGACCAGGCCGGCGATCCAGCCGGTCGCGCCCATCGCCACGCCCTCGACCACCGCATCGTCCATGCCGACCAACAGATCGAGGCGCTCGCCGAGCAGCGAACGGATCGCGGCGAAGCGGCGCACATCGGTCGAGGATTCCTTGACCGCCTGCAGGTTCGGCAGTTCGGCGGCGAGTTCGGCGATCTGCTCGGGCACGAAATCGGTCTTGTAGGCGATCGGATTGTTATAGAGCATGCACGGCAGCGGGGTCGCTTCGATGACCGCGCGCACATGCGCCTTCATTTCGCGCCAGTCGCTCGAATACACGTACGGCGGCAGCACCATCAGGCCGGCGCAGCCGATCGCCGCGGCCTCGCGCGCCAGGCGCACGGCTTCGTCGGTCGACAGCGCGGCGATGCCGGGGATCACCGGCGCGCGGCCGTCGAGCGCCTGCACCAGGGTGCGCAGGATCGCCAGCTTGTCCTCGAAGCTCAGCGTCGCCGCTTCGCCGAGCGAACCCAGCGGCACGATGCCGACGCAGCCGGCATCGATCAAGGTGCGCGCGTGTTCGGCGAGGAAGGCGTGATCGATCGCACCGTCGGCGCGGAACGGGGTGGTGATCGCGGGGATGACGCCACGCCAGAACGAAGCATTGCTCATTAGACAGACCCTTTGGATTCGGTAAGGAAAGTACGATCGGAACAAGAGCCGGCTGCGGCCAAACTGGCCAGCCGGGTGGGAAAAACCGGCGGCCGCGCGACATGCGCACGCGTCGCCGGCACCAGCAGACCCAACTCGGTCAGCGCCGTGCCGCAGATGCGGCCCTGGCAACTGCCCATGCCGCAACGCGTGGCCAGCTTGGCCGCGCGCGCGTCGGAATATCCTTGCAACTGCGCCAACGCCACGTCCTCGCAGCGGCATACCAGCGTGGCCGGCTCGGCGAGCTTGCGCACGTCGTCGCGCAGGTCGAAGTAACGCGGCAACAGAGCGGCGAAGGCGCGTGCGTGGCGACGGCGCGGACGCAGCGCACGCGCGGCATCGTCTGCGCCGGCGGCGGCGTGACCGGCCATCGCGCCTTCGACACGCGCGACATCGACGCCGCCGATGCCGCAGGCTTCGCCGGCTGCGTACACGCCGTCGACGCTGGTCATCAGCCGCTCGTCGACGCGCACGCGCGGATGGCGACCGTCGAGTTCGAGCGCGCAGCCCAGCTGCGCGGCGAGTTCGGTGTTCGGCACCAGGCCGTAGCCGACCGCGACCTGGTCGCAGGCGATGCGTTCGACTCCGCGCGCGCTTGCGATCTCGACTTCGCGCACCCGCTCGTCGCCGTGCACGGCGCGCACCCAGCTCGCGCGCCGATAGGCCACGCCGGCCAGGCGCGTGCGCAACGCCGCGGCCTGCAGCAACTTGCCCGGCCAGCGCCACAACTGCGAGGCGAACGCCATCAGCGCCGCGTCCGGCGCCTGTTCGCAGATCGCCAGCACCTGCGCGCCGTGTCGGCGCAAGGTCGCGGCCGAGGCCAACAGCAGCGGGCCGCTGCCGGCGAGGAGCACGCGCTTGCCGGCGATCGGCCAGCCTTGCTTGACCAGGGCCTGCAGGGCGCCGGCGCCGGTGACGCCGGGCAAGGTCCAGCCCGGGAACGGCAATAACAGTTCGCGCGCGCCGGTAGCCAGCACCAGGGCACCGTATTCGATTTCGCGCACCAGGCCGGCTTCTTCGATCAGCACCCGGCCCGGCGCGGTCGCGACGACCTGCGCCTGCGGCAGCCAGTGAAGATTGCTGCGCGCGCGCATCTCCGCCACTGCGAGGCGCGCGGCGGCCGGTGCGGATTTGCGCACGTCGTGGCGCCAGACCTGCCCGCCCGGGTTCGCCTGCAGATCGACCAGCACGACGTTGACGCCGTGGCTCGCCGCGGCGCGCGCCGCCGCCAGCCCGGCCGGGCCGGCGCCGATCACCAGCACGTCGCAGGGCTCAGTCATCGCGCTGCACCTGCATGCCGTCGCGCGCCACCACCACGCAGGCGCGTTGATGGGCGACGCCATCGATGCTGACCCGGCATTCGAAACACAGGCCCATGCCGCACAGCGGCGCACGCGCCTCGCCGCTGCGCGAGCGGCGAAAACGCAGACCGAGTTGGGCCACGGCCGCGGCGACGTTGGCCCCGGCCGGCACTTCGACGGCGATGCCGTCGATCGACAACTGCACGCTCGGACGTTTCATCGCAACGCGCGCTCCGGCAAGAAGGGCGCGGGATCGATCGCCGGCGCGCGGCCGAGCATCTGATCGAGCAACAACTGCGCCGTGCCCAGCGCGGTGGTCACGCCGAGCCCTTCGTGGCCGGCCGCGACCCAAGTGCGCGGCCGGTCGGCGACCGCGCCGATGTAGGGTCGGCCGTCGGGCGTGGTCGGCCGGAAACCGGTCCAGACCCGCAGCGCCTGCAACTCGCGCAACATCGGCAGGAACGCGAAGGCGCGGTCGAGCATGCGCCGCAGCATCGGCAGCGACACCGCGCGATCCTCGACACCGAACTCGCGCGAGGAGCCGATCAGGATCTGCCCGGTCGGACGCGGCTGCACGTTGAAGGCGACGCTGCTGTCGGCATCGCCGTGAGCGCTGTCGGCATAGCCGAGTTCGAGCAGTTGATGGCGCACCCGCCCGGGGTAGCGCTCGGTGATGACCAGATGCCCTTTGCGTGCGCGCATCGGCAACTGCGGCAACAATTCGGGCACGGCGCAACCGGTCGCGACCAGGACCGGACCGACCAATTCGCTGCCGTCGTCCAGGCGCGCACCGTTGGCGCTCAGCTCGACGACACGACGCCCCAGGAACGCCGTGGCGCCGGCCTGCAGGGCGCGCTCGAACAGATGCTGGGCGACGCGCGGCGGATACACCACCGCCTCGTCGGCGACCAACATGCCGCCGCACAGCCCCGGGGTGAGGCCGGGCTCGAGTCGGTACAACTCGTCGGCGTCGATTCGTTGCGCGCGAACGCCGGACGCGGCCAGGCGCGCGATCTTCGCGGCGACGCCGTCGAACTCGCGCGCCTCGCGCGCGACCCACAAGGTGCCGCAACGGCTGAATTCGGCTTCGGGCAGATCGGCGAAGCGTTCCCACAGCGCCAGCGAATACCGCGACAAAGCCAACTCGGCCGGGTCGTCGTCCATCGACACCAGATGCCCCATCGCCGCCGCGGTGGCACCGCCGCCGACCGGGCCGGGCTCGACCACGGCGACCCGCAGCCCTTCCTGCACGGCACGCTCGGCGCAGGCGCTGCCGACGATGCCGGCACCGATCACGATCAGGTCGTAGCTGTTGGAAGGCGCTGCGCTCATGCCGGTCACTTCGCCGCGATGCCCCAGGCGAAGGGGTCGGCTTCGTCGATCAACAACTGCGCGTGTGCGGTGATGTGGGCGCTGCCGGTGATGGTCGGCAGGACGCCGCGCGGGCCCGGGCGATAGCGCCCTTCGAACACGCTGCCGAGCACGCTCTCCTGGCGCCACACCGCATCCGCCGCGAGCTTGCCGTCGGCGGCGAGGCAGGCCAGCTTGGCGCTGGTGCCGGTGCCGCACGGCGAACGGTCGTAGGCCAGCCCCGGGCACAGGACGAAGTTGCGCGCGTCGACACCGGGCGTGGTCGACGGCGTTTCCAGTTCGATGTGATCGATGGGCGCGCCGTCGGCGCCGGTCACGCCCGCCGCTTCGAGCGCATGCCGGATCGCTTCGGAATAATCGCTGAGCTCGCGCTGGTGCAGCAGCGAGATCACCCGCGCGACGCGGGCGATGAAGAACCAGTTGCCGCCCCAGGCGACATCGCCGACCACCTCGCCGTAGCCCGGCACCTGCACGCGTACGCCGGCCAGATGGCGCCAGCTTTCTACGTTGTCGACCGAGACCCGGCCGTCCTCGTGCAACTCCGCACCGACCGTGCCGACCGGCGTCTCGATGCGGTGCCGGCCCGGCTGAATCCGGCCGAGGTGTTGCAGGGTGCGCACCAGGCCGATGGTGCCGTGGCCGCACATGCCCAGGTACCCGACGTTGTTGAAGAAAATCACTCCGGCGGCGGCTTCGGGCTCGCTCGGCGGCAGCAGCAAGGCGCCGACCACCGTGTCGGAACCGCGCGGCTCGCAGGCGATGGCCTGGCGCCAGTGGTCGAATTCGGCACGGAAGCGCTCGCGCTTGTCGGCCAGGCTGCCGGCGCCCAGATCGGGGAAGCCGGCAACCACGACCCGGGTCGGTTCGCCGCCGGTGTGGGAGTCGATGATGTCTAGGCTGTGCATGCCGCCATGCTCGCGTCGGCGGCCTCGCGCGTCTAGGAATCCTTGCCGGTCATGGATGCGGAATTCGGCATAATCGGGCTATCGTTGTGGAACCGCCCGGAGCAGGCCGCCATGTCCCTACAGATTCCCGCCGACCTCATGCAGACCCTGTGCGACGCACTGCCCGACGTGGTGTTCTTCGCCAAGGACGCGTCCGGCCGCTACAGCCACGCCAACCTGACCCTGGTGCGCCGGCTCGGCCTGAAGCGGCGCGAGGACGTGATCGGCCGCGACGTCACCGAGCTGTTTCCGGCCCGCCTCGGCGGCCGCTATGCGATCCAGGACCGGCGCGTGCTCGACGGCGAGACCATCGAGAACCAGCTCGAAGTGCATTTGTTCCCGAACCGGCAACCGGGCTGGTGCCTGACCGGCAAGCGCCCGTTGCCTTTGGCCGACGGCCGCACAGGCCTGGTCGGCCTGTCGCGCGACCTCGGCGCGCCCGACGGCCATCACCCGACCTACGAACGCCTGCGCCGGGTCACCGAACACATGCAGGCGCATTTCGCCGGCGCGCTGCGCGTGACCGCGCTGGCCGAACTGGCCAAGCTGTCGGTCGCGCAGTTGGAACGCCATTTCCAGCGCGTGTTCCAGCTGACCCCGCAACAGGCCCTGACCAAGATCCGCATCGAAGCGGCAATGAGGTTGCTGCAGGAAGAGGCGAGCATCGCCGAGGTCGGCCAGTCCTGCGGCTTCTCCGACCAGAGCGCGTTCGCGCGCCAGTTCAAGGCCACTGTGGGCATGACGCCGCGCGAGTACCGCGCCTTGCAGCGCAGCGGTCGTTGGAGCGCGGGCGGCGAAGACGCCTGATCGACGCCGCTGGCGTGTTCAGGCGAGCGCGATCGCCTCGATCTCGATGCGCCAGGCTTCATCGTAGATACCGGTCACCACCACGCTGACCGCGGGATCGGCACGGCCGGCCAACAGGCGGCGGCGAATCTCGCGTTCGCGCTTGCGGTCGCTGGAACGGGCGAGAAAGACGGTCAGCTTCGCCAGGTGCTGCAGGTCCATATCGGCCGCGCGCAGCTGCGTCTCAAGGTTGGCCCAAGCGAGAGCGCATTGTCCGGAAAAATCCTGCGGCGCCTCGCCCTGCGCGTCGACCGGGATCTGGCCGCTGACGAACAGCAGCCGGGTCGCGGCAGTGATGGGGTGTGGTTGCGCGGCGTGGATCGATTCGCCGTCGGGCGCGGTCGGCGAACACGGCGCGGTTTCATCGACGACTTTGTGTCCCGGCATCGGCGCTGCGGCAGGCCGCGACAGCCAGGTCATCGCGGCGGCACTGGTCAGCAGGAAGCTGCGTCGCTGCACGGTGACGCCTCAGCGTGCCGGCGCGGACGATGCGGTGGCTGCAGCGCCTTGCCGCGGCCAACGGCCGCTGTCTTCGAACGCGCTCGCGACGGTGTCGGCCAGGCGCCGCGCGAGGAGCCCGTCGGGGTCGAGGTCGGGATCGAAGATCGTCAGCTCCATACCTACCGCTTTCGGGCTGGCGAGCAATCGGGCGAGCACGGCGCGCAACTGATCGAAGTCGAGGCCGCCGGGGTTCGGCGAATCCACCGCCGGCATCACCCGTTCGGCGAGCACGTCGGCGTCGAGGTGAATCCAGTAACCGTCGGTCGGCATCGCCTCCAGCCGCGCGCGCGCCTCGCGGCCGGCGCGTTCGGCGCCGAGACGGCGGATCGCCTCGGCGTCGATGGCGTGAATGCCGGAACGCTCGAAACTCTCGACCTCGTAGTCGATACGGTCCTGGTCGGCCACCACCAGACCGAGGTGGACGACATCGCCGGTGCGGAAATAAGGCGAGCGACCGCGCAGGTCGGACAGCGCCGCCGGGCCATGCCCGGTCGCCAGGCCGAGATCGAGCCCGGCCGCGGTCAACAAGCCGTGGTAACGGCGGCGGTCGCGGATGAAGGAAAAATCGTCGTGAGCATCGATGAAGGCCAGGCCGTAGCGGCCGTGCTGCTTGAGGGCCAGACCGCTGCCGATCAGCACGCTGCAATCGCCGCCGAGCACCAGCACGAACCGGTCCTGGGCCAGCAGCGGCATCAGGCGGTCGGCCAGGGTCTGACTGTAGTCGCGCAGGGCGGCGCCGTTGCGAAAGCCGATCGCGGGATCGGCAGCGGGCGAATAAGGCGGCGCATCGACGCGGCCGCCATCGTGAGCACGCAGGCGCTGCAGCAGCCCGGTCGCGCGCAGGGCCTCGGGCAATTTACGCACGCCCGGCTCGACACCCGGCGCCGGCGGGCGCAAGCCCAGGTTGCTGGGCGCATCGATGACGACGATGGCGGCTGGGTCCGACTTGAAGGCTGCAGGCGTCGCAGCGGGAGGCTGCGCGCAGGCCGGCAGCAGCGAAGACAAGGCCGCGCCGAGCACGGTAGGTCCGATCGCGAGGCGCATGCGAATAACCTCTGAATGTGTTTTTAGAGGTTATGCGCACCCTATCGAACCTGTCAACACCGTTTTAAAGGTTACAGACAGACGGCGCCGCCTGCCCGCCCATTCATGGCCGTGGTCTTAGCTTTCCGATCCGCCGCCCCTGCTCTTGCAGCGCTGCGACCGGGAACGCAGCAAAAAAACCCGGCTTGCGCCGGGTGGAGGTCGGAAACGGAGAGAGCGTTACGCGACGATGCCATGCCTCGCTTGACGACCGCCCGCCGGAGCAACGGCGAGCGGCGTATTGCGTGGCCAGGCAGGATCTCAGTAGCGGTCGTTCAAGGCGAAGATCGGCTTGCGGTTCTTCCACTTGCCTTCGGTGAAGTCCGGGAACTCCACGGTCTTGTGCTCGGCGATGGACTGCTCCGACAAGGGGGTGATCGCGCTCCAGGCGACCGCGTCGTAGATGTCGATCGGCATCGGCGCATCGGCCTTGAGCGCCTCGATGAAGGCATGCACGACGAAGTAGTCCATGCCGCCATGGCCCGCGCCGGCCGCGGTCTCGGCGAACCGCTGCCACAGCGGATGGTCGTACTTCTCCAGCCAGGCCTCGGCCTTGTCCCACTCGTGCGGCGTGGTCTTGCCTTCGATGTGGATCGAATCGTTGATGTCCATCCACAGGCCGTCGGTGCCCTGCACGCGGAAGCCGAGCGAGTACGGACGCGGCAGCGAGGTGTCGTGCTGCAGCAGGATGGTCTCGCCGTTCTCGCAGGCGATCTGGGTAGTGACCAGGTCGCCGAGCTTGAACTTGACCTTGGCGTTCGGATGGTCCGGGCCGGCCTGCTTGACGATGTAGTCGTGCAGGCCGCGCGCCTTGCTCGAGAACGAGCTGAGGTAGGTGAAGCGATTGCCGCGATGGATGTTGGCGACCATCGCGCAGGGGCCGATGCCGTGGCTCGGGTACAGCTCGCCGTCGCGCTGGACCGAATGTTCGGTGCGCCAACGCGCCTCCGACCAGCCCTTGGCACCGAACTCGACACCGCCGCCGGTGGCGCGCTCGGGGTTGCCGCTGTTGAGTTTCACCGCGCGCAGGTCGTGCTGGTAGCCGCCCTGCAGATGCACGATCTCGCCGAACAGGCCCTGCCGCACCATGTTCAGCACCGCCAGCACGTCGCGGCGATAGCACACGTTCTCCAGCAGCATGTAGGGTGTGCCGGTCTTCTGCTGGGTGCGCAATACCTGCCAATGGTCGTCGAGGGTGATGCCGGCGACCACTTCGCAGGCGACCGCGATGCGCGCCTGCATCGCCGCGATCGCCATCGGCGCATGGAACTCCCAGGGCGTGGCGATGATCACGCCGTCGAGGCCGCCCTTGTCGAGCATCTTGCGGTAGGCGTCGTTGTCGCCGCCTTCGCCGTAGGTCGTCGGCTTGGGCCGGCCGGCCTTCTCGATCATCTTCAGCGCGCGGCCGAGCATGATCGGCTCGACGTCGCACAGCGCGACGACTTCGACGTCGTCGCGACGCACCAGTTCCTTGAGCAGCACCTGGCCGCGCATGCCGGTGCCGATCAGGCCCAGGCGCAACTTCGAGCGTTTGCGGGCGAAGGCCGGCGTGAACGCGGTGCTGGCCAATACGGTGCCCGCGGTCGCGGAAGTAGCGAGGAAGTCGCGTCGGTTCATGCAGGTGCCTCGGTGGGTAGGGGGCGGGTGAGGAGTGAGGAGTGAGGAGTGAGGAGTGAGGAGTGAGAAGTGAGGAGTGAGGAGTGAGAAGTGAGGAGTGAGGAGTGAGAAGTGAGGAGTGAGGAACGAGGAGTGAGGAACGAGGAGTGAGAAGTGAGGAGTGAAAGGTGAGGCACTGGGAACGAGTCGAGACCACGCGAACTGCGGCAGCATCCGCCGCTCGCCCTCTTTACTCACTCCTCGCTATTACTCGCTCCTCGCCCATCGCCCCTCGCCCCTACGCGCCCCTCAGCGGGTGATACGCGATGGCTTCGATCTCGATCTTGCAATCGACCATCATTTGCGAGCGCACGCACGAACGCGCCGGCGGCTGCTCGCCGAAGTACTCGCGGTAGACGCGGTTGAAGCTCCAGAAGTCGCGGGTGTCGTCGAGCCAGACGGTGATCTTGACCACGTGGCTCAAGTCGCAGCCGGCCAGGCCAAGCACTTTCTTGACGTTCTCCATGGTCCGGCGCGTCTGCGCCTCGATGCCGCCCTGTTCGATTTCGCCGCGCTCGTTCATGGCGACCTGGCCGGAGATGTAGACGAAGTCGCCGGCGCGCACCGCCGGCGAGAACGGCAGTTGTTGGCCGCCGGCGCCGCTGGGCTCCAGGCCGTAACGGACGATGGAATTGGAATCGCTCATGGATGGACTCTCTGCATAGGGAGGAACGGGAAGAGCGAAGCTACGACGACCGGCGTGCTCCGCCGCGCCACTCGCAGATCGCGGGCAGCATGGCGGCGGCGCTCGGAGTCGGATGGCACATTCAAGGCCTTCCCGTTGCCGACGTGAAAGTATCTTACAAACTTTCACGATGCATTTTGCACTGCACCATGGCGGTTTATCAGGGCCTCTGCTACATTTCCATTGCCCGCCAAGCCATCTGTGTTTGAAATTTACAGGAATGATCGGATGACCAGGGGAACCGCGCTGTGATCCATTCGCCGCACCCCGCTCCTGGGAGTCCGGCCGTGCGCCGGAGCTACGCGACCGGCACGCGACCGGCACGCAATCGGGCCCGTGCCTGCGCCGTTTCGCCGTCGAACTGCGGCCGAAATCCTGCGCAACGATCGCGCCTTCGCCGCGCGGCCGCCACGACGGGGACACATGGATTCGCACGATCCCGCCTCGCGCAGATAAGTGTGCCGACGCCTCGCTCGGCACACCCAAAACCTCCGCTATCGGCGATATTCCGGTCTACCGTCATCACCCGCTGGTTCCCGATCGCCTCGTTGCGCTCGGTCCGACGCTGCGGGCGCCCCCATTGAAGGAATGATCCGTCCATGAGCCAAAGCCGTTTGACCTTGATCACCGGAGCCGCGGGCGGCATCGGCCGAGGATTGCTCACCCGTTTCGTCGTCGGCGGCGATCGTGTGCTCGCCCACGATCGCGATGCCGATGCGCTGGCCGCGCTGGCCGCGAATTTCGCGCCCGGGCAGGTGCTGACCGCGGCGTCCGAGTTGTCCGATCTCGATGCCTTGCGTGCCGCACTCGCGCCGGTCACCCAGGCGCACGGCCCGATCGGCGCGGTCATCGCCAACGCCGGCAGCGCCGAAGGACTGAGCCTGGCCGGCACCGCGCCGGGCGCGTGGCAGCGCGACGTCGATGTGAACTTGAACGCCGGCTACTGCACGGTGGAAGCGGCGCTCGACGGGCTCAAACGTACCCGCGGCAACATCGTCTTCATCGGCTCGGTCAACGGCCTCGCCGCACTCGGCCATCCGGCCTACAGCGCGGCCAAGGCCGGCTTGATCAGCTACGCAAAATCGATCGCGATCGAATACGGCCGGCTCGGCCTGCGCGCCAACGTGATCTGCCCGGGCACGGTCAAGACCCAGGCCTGGCAGGCGCGCGCCGACAAGCATCCGCAAGTGTTCGAGGACTTGAAGAAGTGGTATCCGCTCGGCGACTTCGCCACGCCCGAGGACATCGCCGAAGCCGCCTGGTTCCTCGCCTCGCCGCAGGCGCGCATGATCAGCGGCGCGGTGCTGCCGGTCGACGGCGGCCTGATGGCCGGCAACCGGGTGATGGCTTCGGAACTCACCCTGGAGCCGTACTGATGACTGGGGCCGTACCTATGAACGCGGCACTGCGCGAGCTCGGACAGAACCTGTTGCTGCCCGGCGTCAAGGGATTGCCGTTGCAACAGGCCACGCGCCAGGACGCGATCGGCGGGCTCGGCCTGCATGTTCTCGACGGCAGCCTGTCGTATCCGGTCGCGGTGCTGCGCGAGTCCACCCTCGCCCACAACATCGCCTGGATGCGCGATTTCGTCGAACGGGCCGGCGCCCTGCTCGCGCCGCACGGCAAGACCACGATGAGCCCGCAGTTGTTCCAGGCCCAACTCGATGCCGG
The DNA here is from genome assembly GCF_019970005.1 of Lysobacter sp. ESA13C. NCBI lineage: Bacteria > Pseudomonadati > Pseudomonadota > Gammaproteobacteria > Lysobacterales > Lysobacteraceae > Lysobacter > Lysobacter sp. ESA13C. Next base: position 91,741 of record NZ_JAHXYK010000007.1, read on the forward strand.
CGCCTGGGCGATCACCCTGGCGACGGTCCCGCAGTTGCGCATCGCTCATCGGTTCGGCGTGCGCCGGGTGCTGCTGGCCAATCAGCCGGTCGCGATCGCCGACATCGAAAGCCTGGCCGCGCTGCTGCGCGACGACCCCGGTTTCGAGGCCTGGGTCCTGGTCGATTCCTCGGCCGGCGCCCGACGCCTCGCCGAGGTGATGCAGCGGCTCGCACCGCAACGTCGATTGCCGGTATTGGTCGAGCTCGGCGCCGAAGGCGGCCGCACCGGCGTGCGCGGCCTCGACGCCGCGCTGGCGCTCGCGCGCGAAGTCGCCGCGAGCCCCGCGCTGCGCCTGGCCGGCATCGAAGGCTACGAAGGCCTGTGGGTCGGCGCCGATCGCGACAGCGACCTGGCACGCGTGCGCGGCCTGCTCGCCGAGCTGGTCGAGCTGACCCGCCGCTGCGATGGCGAGGGCCTGTTCGACGGCGAGGAGATTTTGATCAGCGCCGGCGGCTCGGCGTATTTCGATTTCGTCGCCGACGCCTTCGCCACGGTCGGCGCGACCACGCGCCCCCTGCGACGCGTGCTGCGCTCGGGGTGTTACCTCACCTCCGACCACGGCTTCTATCACGGCCTGCAACAGGAAATGCGCACCCGCCACGACGCCAGCTTCCGCCACGGCCTGCAACCGGCGCTGGAAGTGTGGGCGGCGGTGCAGTCGCGCCCGGAGCCGGGTCTGGCCCTGCTCACCCTCGGCAAGCGCGATGCGTCCTACGACATCGACCTGCCCAAGCCCCTGTGCTGGCACCGCCCCGGCGAGCCGGCGCCGGCGCCCATGCGCGATGCGCGCATCGCCAAGATGAACGACCAGCATGCCTATCTCGAACTGCCGCACGATCATCCGCTGCAGGTCGGCGATCTCGTCGCCACCGGCATTTCGCACCCTTGCACCACGTTCGACAAATGGCAGGTGCTGCTGACGGTCGACGACGGTTATCGCGTCACCGGCGCCATCAATACTTTCTTCTGAACGCGCCATCGGCGCGATCGATACCCGCTCGCCGCGCCACCGACGCGATCGATACCCCCTAATCGCCGCATGATCGGCGCGATCGACAATCTTCCGAGGAACGACCCCATCGTGTCCGACAACCTCATCCCCAAGATCCGCGGAGCGCTCGACACCTTGCGTCCGGCCGAACGCAAGGTCGCCGAGACCGTGCTGGCCGACCTGGACTTCGCGATCCACGCCAGCATCGGCGCGCTGGCGATACGCGCCAATGTGTCCGAGCCCAGCGTGACCCGCTTCTGCCGCGCGATCGGCTGCGAAGGCCTGCGCCAGTTCAAGGTCCAGCTCGCCCACAGCCTGGCCGTCGGCGTGCCCTATCAGACCGTCACCATCGACAAGGACGACGACGCCGCGACCCTGGTGCACAAGGTCTGCGACAGCATCTCCGCGGCCCTGCACGATGTACGCGAGCGCACCGACCCGGCCGCGCTCGACGCCGCCGCCGGCTTGATCGCCGGCGCTCGCCGCGTGTGCTGCATCGGCGTCGGCTCGGGCTCGGGCGTGGTCGCGCAGGACGCCTTCCTGCGCTTCCTGCGCCTGGACATCGCCGCCACCGCGCACAGCGACGGCCATCTGCAGCGGCTCGCCTCGGGCATGCTCGACGCCAACGACGTGCTGTTCGCGATCTCTCTGTCGGGCCGCAGCCCCGAGGTCAACGACAGCGTGCGCATCGCCAAGCAGCGCGGCGCGCGCATCATCGCCCTGACCCAGGCCGGCGCGCCGCTGGGTTGGGACGCCGACGTGCCGCTGCTGTTGCCGCCGTCGAGCGCGGCGACCCCATACTCGCCCGGCGTGTCGCGGCTGATGCAGTTGGCCGTGATCGACATGCTGGCGATCGCAGTCGCGCTGCGCCAGGAACCGGGCGTGCTGGAGAAGGCGCGCCGGGCCAAGGCCGAAGTCGAACGCACCCAGGTTCCCGGCCGCTCATGAGCGCGAGATTCGCACCGGCGGCAGCCACCTTCGATCTGGTCATCGCCGACGCCTGGGTGCTCGACGGCAGCGGCGGCCCCGGCTACCGCGCCGATGTCGCCGTCGACGGCGAGCGCATCGCCGCGATCGGCGCGCCCCACAGCCTGCACGGACGCAAACGCGAGGACGCATGCGGGCTCGCACTGGCACCGGGCTTCATCGACGTCCACACCCACGACGACCGCGCGGTGCTCGACGACCCCGGCGTGTTCAACAAGCTCAGCCAGGGCGTGACCACGGTGATCGCCGGCAATTGCGGGATCAGCCTGGCGCCATGGCGCGCCGACCGCGAACCGCCGGCGCCGCTGTCGTTGATCGGAGGCCAGGCCGATTTCCGTTTCGAACGCTTCCGCGACTACCTCGATGCGGTCGATGCGGCGCGCCCGGCGGTCAACGTCGCGGCGATGGTCGGTCATTCGACCCTGCGCATCGCCGAGGTCGCCGACCTCGGCCGCGCCGCCGACGATGCCGAGATCGAACGCATGCGCGCGCGCTTGCGCGAGGCGATGCAGGCCGGCGCGATCGGTTTCTCCAGCGGCCTGTTCTACCAGCCGAGCCGGGCCGCGCCGAACAGCGAAGTGATCGAACTCGTCCGCGAGAGCGGCGCCCACGGCGGCGTCTACGCCTCGCACCTGCGCGACGAATACGACGGTGTGCTCGAAGCGATCGACGAAGCCGTCGACGCCGGCGAAGCCGCGCACACTCCGGTCGTGCTGTCGCATCACAAATGCGCCGGCCCCGCGAACTGGGGCCGCACCGTCGAGACCCTGGCGCGCATCGACGAACGCCGCCGCCGCCATTGGGTCGGCCTCGACGCCTACCCCTACACCGCCGGCTCGACCGTGCTCGATCCGGACTACGTCGACGGGCTGATCCGGATCCTGGTGAGCTGGTCGACGCCGCACCCCGAACAGGCCGGTCGCGACCTGAGCGACATCGCCGCCGATTGGCGGGTCGACCAGAAAGAAGCCGCGCGCCGCCTGCACCCGGCCGGCGCGGTGTATTTCCAGATGCGCGAGGACGACGTCCGCCGCGTGCTCAGCCACGACCGCACCATGATCGGTTCCGACGGCCTGCCGCACGACGCCCACCCGCATCCGCGCCTGTGGGGCGCGTTTCCGCGCGTGCTCGGCCATTACTGCCGCGACCAGGGCCTGTTCCATCTGCCCGAAGCGGTGCGCCGCATGACCTCGCTGTCGGCCGACAGCTTCGGCCTGAAACGGCGCGGACGCATCGCCCCCGGACTCGCCGCCGATTTGGTTCTGTTCGATCCCGACACCATCGCCGACCGCGCCACCTTCGCCGAACCCAAGCAAGCGGCCGCGGGCATCCGCGCGGTCTGGGTCGGCGGCGCCTGCGCCTTGCGCGATGCCCACGCCACCGGCGAACGCCGCGGCCGCGTCCTGCGCCGCGAGGAGGAACGCCATGCTCGATGAATCGCTCCACCGCAACGCCCCCAACACCGGCACCGCGATCGCCCTGATCGGCGTCGACTGGGGCTCCACCCATCTGCGCGTGCACGCCTTCGACGCGCTCGGCGGCATCATCGCCACGCGCCAGAGCGCGCGCGGCATGGCCTCGCTGCATTCGCCCGAGGCCTTCGCCGCCGCGCTCGACGACCTGCTCAGCGTCGACCTCGACGACGGCGACGCGCCGATCTTGCTGGCCGGCATGGTCGGCGCGCGCAACGGTTGGCAGGAAGCGCCGTACGCGCCGTTGCCCGCCCATGCCGATGCGCTCGCCTCAGCGTTGCAGCCGCTGACGTTCAAGCAGCGCCGCGCCGCGATCGTGCCCGGCGTCAGCGGCGCCAGCGATGGCTTCGACGACGTCATGCGCGGCGAAGAGACCCAGGCGCTCGGCGTGCCGCCCGGAACGCGACGCGTAGCCGCACCGGGCACGCACAGCAAATGGCTGACCCTGGACGGCGGCGGCGTGGTCGGGTTTTCGACCTATCCGACCGGCGAGATTTATTCCCTGTTGCTGCATCACAGCCTGCTCGGGCGCGGCCTGCCGGCCGAGGCCTGGTCGGAACGCGGCTTCATCAAGGGCCTGGACACCGCGCGCGAACGTCCCGACTGGTTGCACCAGTTGTTCGGCGTGCGCGCACGCAACGTCCGCGACGCCGCGCCGGTCGAGGAATTGCCGGCGTTCCTGTCCGGCCTGTTGATCGGCTACGAGTGCCTGGCCGCCAACAACGAACCCGGCGACGGCGGCGAAGTCGCGGTGATCGGCGGCGCCAAGCTCGCCGCGACCTACGCCCTGGCGCTGCGCCGCTACGGCATCCCCCACTACATCATCGAAGGCGACACCGCGTTTTGCCGCGGCTTGTGGCGCATCGCAAAGGCAGCCCGATTCGTATGACCCTCGCCACGTCCCTGCCCCTGCCGAGCACGCTGCCGGCCTGGCTCGTCCAGTCGCCGTTCGTCGCGATCCTGCGCGGCATCACCCCCGACGAGGCCCTGCCGGTCGGCGAAGCGCTGTGGGATGCGGGCTGGCGCATCATCGAAGTGCCGCTGAATTCGCCCGATGCGTTCGAGAGCATCGCCCGCCTGCAACGGCGTTTCGGCGATGCGATCCTGCTCGGCGCCGGCACCGTGCGCCGCGCCGACGAAGTCGACACCCTGGTCCGCATCGGCGCGCGCCTGATGGTCTGCCCGCACACCGATCCGGCGCTGATCGGCTACGCCAAGGCCTGCGGCTTGTTCGCCCTGCCGGGCGCGGCGACCCCGAGCGAATGCCTGGCCGCCCTCAACGCCGGCGCCGACGGGCTCAAGCTGTTTCCGGCCGATGCACTCGGCCCGGCGATGCTGAGCGCCCTGCGCGCGGTGCTGCCCGCCGGCACCGCGGTGCTGCCGGTCGGCGGCATCCACACCGACCTGCTCGCGATCTGGCGCAAGGCCGGCGCGATCGGCTTCGGCATCGGCGGCACCTTGTACAAGCCCGGCACGACCGCGCCGCAGGTCGCCTCGACCGCGCAGGCCTTCAACGAAGCGTGGCTGGAATCGGTACCGACACCGCGCGGCTTGCGTTCGTAAGCGATCGCCCGGTCACGCCCCCAAGCATCCGGCCGCTGACGACGGGCTAGAAATGGGCAACCCGGGTTTTCTCGACAGTCCGGCTGCGGCCGACTCGATGGCCCGGGGGCCAACCGCCTTGGCGAACGCCCTGCAGGTTCAGTCGGGCTGCGACCCGCCGGCCGTCGACTCGATCAACGCCGTCACCTCGTCGAGCAATCCCCGCATGGCCGACTTGGCTCGCTCGCCATCGCCCGATGCGATCGCTTCGTATACGCGCGCGTGGTCCTCCACGCTGGCCAGATCGACGCCCTTGGAACGATTGGTGACCCCGATCGAAATCCGCAACGCGGTATCGACCAGGTCGCGCAGGCGCGAATAGAAGCGGTTGCCGCTGGCTTCCAGCACCGCGACATGGAAGGCGATGTCCGATTCGAGTGCATCCCCTTCGCCCAGCTCGGCGGCGCGCATGCGCTCGATCGCGGCCTCGATCCGGGCGATGGCTTCGGCATCGCCGCGTTGCGCCGCCAGCATCGCCGCCATCGGCTCGACCGCAAGCCGCACCTGAGTGAACTCGAGCAACAGGCCGATGGAGAACTTGCGCTCCAGCAACCAGCGCAAGACGTCCGGATCGAGCAGGTTCCAGTTCGTCTCGGGCTCGATGATGGTGCCGCGCTTCGGCCGCGCACTGAGCAAACCCTTGGCCGTGAGCATCTTGACTGCCTCGCGCACGATGCTGCGGCTGGCGCGAAGCTGCACGCACAGTTCGGCCTCGGTCGGGAATGCCTGCTCCGGACCGTAGTGACCGGTCACGATCGCCTCGCCCAGAGATTCGACGATTCGCCTGGTCAGGCTTGCGGAACGAGGCAATCGATTCATACGGTCAGCTCCGGTAATGGCTCTCGCGACAGGGCCTGCGTGCCATCGAAGAGGCGAGGCCCGGCCAACCCGATAAGGCCGCGGCCTGTCATGCCTGCAAACTCGGAGCCTTCCGCCATGCCGGAGCATTATCGCGGAGGCCTGCGGCAATAGCCACGCAAGCCGGCAAGCGGGCATCGCTGCGCGGTATCAAAACAGGGCCGGGCAAGCGCCCCAAGCGCGGCCGATCCGCTGCAATCGGCGCGGCGCCGCAGGAACCGACCGCGGCTCACCACCACGTGGCATAGAGCGCCACGAGTATCGCGACCACCGCCAGGGCCGCGATGTTGAAGCCCGCGCTGGTGCGGAAGCTGACGCCCTCGACCTCGATGCGGTTCACCCCGGCCCGCGACGGGACGAGCAGCGACACCGCCATCGCCAGCAGTCCGGTGACCAGAAACACCAGGCTCATGCGATCCAGGAACGGCAGCGACGGCCATACCATCTTGAACAGATAAGAGAACGCGACCGAGCCCGTCGCCGCGGCGATCGCGCCGGCTTCGTTCGCGCGCTTCCAGAACAAGCCCAGCAGGAAGATCACGGTGATGCCCGGCGTGAAGAATCCGGTGAACTCCTGAATGAACTGAAACGCTTGATCCGACTTGCCCAACAAGGGGCGGGCGGTCATCGCAGCGATGACGACCGCCACCGTCGCGACGATTCTTCCGACCCTGACGAGGCGGCGTTGGCGGACGGGGTCATCGTCCGAATCGGAGCCGCGGCGAGCGCCCGTCGCATACTTGTCGAACAGGTCGAGGGTGAAGATGGTCGCTATCGAATTGATCTTGGAGGCCATGCTGGAGATGACGGCGGCGATCAATGCCGAGAACACCAGGCCGAGCACTCCGGGCGGCAGCAGGCGCATCATCGTCGGGTAGGCCTCGTCCGGCTTGGACAGATCCGGGGCCAGCACGACCGCGGCGATGCCCGGCAGCACGATGATGATGGGCATCAGCAGCTTCAGGAACGCGGCGAATATCACCCCTTTCTGCGCCTGATCCAGATCGCGCGCGGCCAGCGCGCGTTGAATGATGTACTGATTGAAGCCCCAGTAACTCAAGTTGGCCAGCCACATCCCGCCTATCAGCACCGACAACCCCGGCAGGTCCCGATAGAAGGGATTGTCCGGCTTCAGGATCATGTGGAAATGATCGGGAGCGCGCTCGACCAGCACCCGGAAACCGGCGCCGATGCCGGCCCCGTCGCCGATCTTGTCGAGGGTCAGCCCGGACACCAACAGACCTCCCAGCACCAGCAGCGCCACTTGCACGATGTCGGTCAACGCCACCGCTTTCAAGCCGCCGTACAACTGATACAACAGCGCGAACGCGGCAAGCAGATACAGCGCCGTGCCCTGGTCGATACCGGCGATCTGGTTCACTGCGATCGAGCCGAGCCAGGCGATCGAGGTCAGGTTCACGAACACGTACAACGCGAGCCAGAACACCGTCATGAGGTTGCGGATGCCGGACCCGTAGCGTTGCTCCAGGAACTGCGGCATCGTGACGATGCGGTTGTGCAGAAAGATCGGCAGTATCCACTTGCCCACGATCAGCAAGGTCGCGGCCGCCATCCATTCGTAGGATGCGATGGCGAGCCCCAGCGCATACCCGGAACCGGACATGCCGATGATTTGCTCGGCGGAGATGTTCGCGGCGATCAGAGAGGCTCCGATCGCCCACCACGGTAGCGATCGCGAGGCGAGAAAGTAGTCGTTGCTGTTTTTCTTGCGTCCGTGTTTCTCCCGCGCGACCCAATGCGCCAGGCCAAAGATCGCGACGGCGTAGACGCCGATGATGACCAGATCGAGCGTCGACAATGTCATGCATCCACCGCGCTTGCGTCTTTGCGGTATGCCGCGATGACCGCCATGAAGGCATCGGCACGGGCGGCGACCTCGGCCGCGGTCATCCCGGGCCGATACAGGCTGTTTCCGAGGCCATAACCATCGACCCCGGCACGAAGCCAATGCGCCGCGTTGTGCTCGTCCACGCCGCCGACGGCGCAGACGCTCACCCCGGCCGGGAGCACGGCTCGCAGCGCGCGCAAATGGGCGGGGCCATAGGTCGAAGCCGGGAACAGTTTGAGCCGGGTCGCTCCCGCAGCGATCGCGTCGAAAGCCTCGCTGGCGGTGCCCACGCCCGGCATCGGCACCATGCCCAGTTCCAGGGCGCGCCGTATGACCGCGGCGTCGGTGTTGGGCGCCACCAGCAGGCGCCCTCCGGTCTCGTGCAACTGCTCGACCTGGCGCAGGTCGAGCACGGTGCCGGCGCCGCACAGGCAATCGCGACCGAAAGCCCGCTGCAGCAGCCCGATGCTGACGAAGGGATCGGGCGAGTTGAGCGGAATCTCGATTCCGCCCACGCCGCGCTCGACGAGCGCCTCGGCGATGCGAAGCACTTCGCCCGGGGTAATTCCGCGCAGGATCGCTATGACGAACGGCGTTGCGTGACTTTGGGACGGCATCTGATCGCTGCTCCAGCCTGCATGGTCGAGCGGGTACTGCGCCTGGGAATACTCATCCCCGGCTCATCCGGCGGCGTCATGGCGCCTCTGTCGCCTGCCGAACGATGGTTTAAAGTACTTATATATGATAAAAGTGCAGCCTGTCCATCGCCATCATTTCGCCGACTGCCTATGAGCCTCATTGCCCGGATAGAAACCTTCCGCGTGCCGCCGCGCTGGCTGTTCGTGCGTGTCGAAACGACCGATGGCGCGGTAGGTTGGGGGGAAGCCAGTCTGGAGGGGCATGTCGAGGCCGTCGATGGCGCTTATGAAGCGCTGCGCGATCGCTTCGTCGGCGCCGATGCGGATCGGATCGAAGACATATGGCAGGTCGCCTATCGCCTGGGTTTCTACCGCGGCGGGCCGGTGCTGATGTCGGCGCTGGCCGGCCTGGATCACGCTCTGTGGGACTTGTTGGCCAGGCGTCTGGGGCTTCCCGTGTGGCAACTGCTGGGAGGCAAGGTGCGCGACCGCATCGCCGTCTATGCCTGGGTCGGCGGCGATCGCCCCGGCGAGGTCGAACAGGCCAGCCGAGTCCGCCAGCAACAGGGCTTCACCGCCGTCAAGATGAATGCCACCGAGGACCTGGACTGGCTGGCCCGTCCGCGCGACCTGGACCCGGTGCTCGAACGCGTTGCGGCGGTGCGGGCGCTCGGGCTGGACGTCGGCTTGGATTTCCACGGCCGCGTGCACAGGCCGATGGTGCGCTCGCTGATCAGCGCATTGGAACCGCTGAGCCCGCTCTTCATCGAAGAACCCGTCCTGTCGGAGCATCCCGAGGCCCTCGCGCAACTGGCGCAGTTCACCAAGTTGCCGATCGCGATAGGCGAGCGGCTGTACAGCCGATGGGACTTCAAGCCGTTCCTGCAGGCGGCGGCGGTCGATATCCTGCAACCGGACTTGAGTCATGCCGGCGGCATTTCCGAATGCCGGCGCATCGCCGCCATGGCCGAAGCCTACGATGTCGCCATCGCACCGCACTGCCCGCTCGGCCCCCTGGCCCTCGCCGCCTGCCTGCAGTTGGCCGCCGCCACGCCCAACTTCGTGATTCAGGAAATGTCGCTGGGCATTCACTACAACAGCGCCGAGTACGACTTGCTGACCTACCTGAGCAATCCGCAGGTGTTCGACATCCGTGCGGGCTATGTCGATGTGCCCTCCGGCCCGGGCCTGGGCATCGAGATCGACGAGGCCAGGGTGCGCGAGGCCGCGCGCATACCGCACACTTGGCGCAACCCGGTCTGGCGCGGCGCCGATGGGAGCATTCGCGAATGGTGAGTTCCGCACGACGTTTCGAAGGCCGCACCGTGCTGATCACCGGCGGCCTCGGGGGCATCGGCCTGGCGTGCGCGAAGCGCTTCGCCGCGGAAGGCGCGAGTCTCGCCCTGATCGACTTTCGCCAAGATCGTCACAGCAAAGCGACCGAGGCCTGCCGCGCCGCCGGAGCGGCGCATGTCGTCGTGCTGTCCTGCGACGTATCCGATGAAGGCCAGGTCGATGCCGCTTGTGGCGCCGTGCGCGAGCGCCTCGGCGGCCACGACATCGTCGTCAACACCGCCGGGCTGATGCTGTTCAAGCCGCTGGAAGACTTCAGCAGCGACGAGTGGCGGCGACTGCTCGGCGTCAACCTGCTCGGGCCGGTGCATTTCACCCGCGAATGGCTGCGCCATGCCGCGCCCGGCGGCGCGATGGTCAATATCGCCAGCGTGCACGCCTCGATGACGACGCCGATGGTGGCGCCCTATGCCGCGGCCAAGGCCGCCTTGTTGTCGCTGACCCGCAGCGCCGCGATCGAGGGCGCCGCGAAGGGCCTGCGCGCGAACGCGGTGGTGCCCGGCGCGATCGACACCCCGATGTTATGGTCCAACCCGAATCTGCAATCGGGCGCCGAAGTCATCTCCGCCGAAGACATCGGCACGCCGGACGACGTCGCCGGGGCGGTCCTGTTTTTGGCCTGCGACGAAGCGCGGTTCGTGACCGGCGCGAGCCTGGAAGTCAGCGGCGGGCGCCTGGCGAGACTGTAACGCGACGCGCTCCCTTCCTCGCCGATACGAGCGCGATTTCGCATACTCCAGCACAGTGCCCCTATCTTGCCGGCAACGCGCTCAGCGCTTGATGCGGCCGATATTCGCTCGCGAATCCACGACGATACCGAGCATCGCCTCGCGCGCCGCGACCGGCCGTTGCAGCCGGATCGCCTCGAGCACGGCGAAATGCCGCGGCAGCGAATACTTGAAGTCGACCACCTTGCTCGCCGACAGGGAAAAGTAGGTCGCCAGCGCGGTCTCGACGACCGAGAACAGCGACACCATCAACTCGTTGTTGGTCGCTTCCAGCACGCTTTGATGGAACTCGAGATCGGCCTGGGTCCAGGCTTTCAGATCCTGCGCCGCATCCATGGCGCCGTACGCACTCTTGATTCGCGCCAACTGCTTCCGGTCGCGCCGCTTCGCCGCGGCGGCAGCGGCGGCCGGCTCGATGATCTCGCGCATCTCCGACAGCTTCTCGACGAAGTCGTCGGTAGGCATCGTCTCGCATCGCCACGCCAGCACATCGGCATCGAGTTGGTTCCAATACTGCTTTTCGCGCACGCGGGTGCCGGTCTTCTGCCGCGTCTCGATCAGGCCTTTCGAGGTAAGCACCTTCAAGGACTCGCGCAACGCAGTCCGACTGATGGCCATGCGCTCTGCAAGGGTTTCCTCGCGCGGCAGCAATTCGCCCGGTTTCAGCGCGCCGCCGACGATCTGCCTGCCCAGTTCCTGGACCACCTGGCTGTGCAAGTTGCGAATGGAAACAGGCTTCAACGGAGAGCATCCCTTGCATTCGGTCGCGCAACAGCGGCGTCGCGCGTATGAGTTTCTATTGTTACATCTAACACACTAGTCGACGACGCAACGCAGCGCATCCGTCGGGCACCGCCCCATGGCGTCGAACACCTGAAACGCTCGGCATCATGCGAACGAGCGCGCGTTTTCGGCGACCGACGCATCGCATCTGCACTCGCCACAGCGCCGACGATTCTCTCTCGAACAGTACTTCGTGCCGTCCCCTGAACGCACGACATGGATGTTGCCGCGCAACATCGAATCGTTCCAGTGCTGCCGTAATGCGCCACGACACTCACTCAATGACAGATGGATCGAAGGATCGATAAGCGGTACTTGACTCAAAAAAGAATAAGTACTTATATATGATAAATAGAACTAGATCCGATCAGCAGTCAGCAAGGGGGAGGGCGTAATGAAGTTGCAGCAGCAAGCGAACAAGCGGCGCGTGCAGATCGAGCGGTCCCGGCTCGCGTGGAGCCTCATGGCCGTGATGGCCTGCGCCGGTACCGCGCAGGCCCAATCGATCACCGGCGGCCTGTACGGATACGCGCCGACGCAGGGCCAGGTAAGCGTGTTGGTCGAAAACCCGGAAACGGGCTTCCGCAGAGAACTCAAAGTCGATGCGAACGGCCGCTACACCGCCTCCGGCCTCAACCCCGGCGGCTACACGGTAAAAATCAGCCGCGATGGGCAGTTGCTTTCCGAGAACCGGATCAGCGTGCGGCCGAACAGCGACACCGCCGTCGCCGCGGCGAGTGCGCAGAACGCGGCCACCGAGCTCGATACCGTCGTCGTGACCGGTACCTCGATGGCGACCGAAGTCACGCCGATCGACGTGTCGACCCCGGAACTGACCAATCATTACAGCCGCGAACTCATCAACGGCTTGCCCCTGCCTCCGTCGGCGACTCCCGAACGCATCGCGCTGTTGCGCTCCAACGCACGCCACGACTCCAACACCACCGGTCTGGTGCAGCTCGGCGGCGCCTCGCCGGCCGAGAATCGTTATTACTTGAACGAGTTCGATACGACCAACGACCGAACCTCGCTCGGCTCCAACCGCCTGCCGCGGGAAGCCATCCAGGACACCGAAGTGCTAGCGGGCAGCTTCGGCGCCTCATGGACCAACGCCACCGGCGGCATCATGGCGCAGACGGTGCGCCAGGGCAGCAACAGCTTTCGCGCGGGCTATTCGCTGTACCTGACGCCGCCGACGTCGCGCCTGCTGAACCCGCGCGAGAAGGACATCTACGGCGGCGACGACTCCTACTACAAGTACGTGTCCAACAATCACCGCGATTCGAGCGCGACGCAGTATGCCTGGGGCTCGGGCGCGCTGATCAAGGACAAGTTGTTCGCGTTCGTCCTGCTGGGCAAGACCTCGCCCTGGAAGAGCTACCGCTACACCATCAACCGCGCAACGACCACGACCAGCAGCAACAAGAACGCGCTGGTGAACCTGACCTGGAACATCAACGACGATCAGACCTTCAACCTGATCGGTTCGCGCGACTGGAACGAGTCGGATACGGACACGTACTTGCTGAAAGGCAACTACACCACCGAACGGGGCGCGTTTTCGCAGAGTTCGCATTCCCCGGCCCGCCAGCGGATGCTGATCGGCAACTACCACTGGAACATCACCGACGACCTGCAACTGCGGCTGATGGGCGGCTACCTGGGCCAGATCAACGATCGCGCCCACGGCTCCGAGGACATTCCCTATGTCGACGAGTACAACAGCGCCACCCAGAAGACGGTCAACATCGGCGCGAACGAGCGCACCGTCAATTTCCGTCCCGACGACTATTGGCGCCGCGGCTACAAAGGCGATCTGACCTGGAACGTCCAGGACCACAAGATCGTGTTCGGCCTGGAGCATTACGTGCACTACCTCGGCCAGGACTGGCACACGCCGTTCGCCGGCTGGTACACCTATTACAACCGGCCGAACACCGTGCAGTTGCAGAACGGCGAGCGGGTCAACGGCAAGTACGTGCAGCATTTCCTCAATCGCGAGTTCGGCCGGATGTTCTCGGTCAACCAGGCGGCCTATATCGAGGACTACTGGCAGCTGAGCGATCGCGTCATGGTTTACGCTGGCCTGCGCTACGACAAGTACGTCAACAAGGATGCCCTGGAACGGCGCTTGTTCTCGTTCCCGATGTATTCGCCGCGACTGGGCCTGTCCTGGGACGTCAACGGCGACTCCAGCCTCAAGGTCGGCGCGAACCTGGGCAGGTACTCGCTGTCGATGCCGTCCAACTTCAGCTTCGGCGTGGCACAGGCGCGGTCGACCACCACCCAGTGGTATCGCTACACCGGCATCGACCCGGTCACCAAGGCGCCGACCGGCCTCACCCAGATAGGCTCGGCCTATGTTCCTCCCGGGCGCGACGGCAATCCGCCGCAGACGCATGAAGTATCCGCGACCAACCTGAAAGCGCCTTACAAGGACGAGTTCCAGGCCTACGTGCAGAAGGAACTGCCGGGCAACTGGATCGGGCAAGTCGATTTCGGCTACTCGACGCTGAAGCGCGTCATCAATCAGACCTGTTACAACCAGGGCATCGTCGACTGGGCGAATGCGCACGGCTATCCGGACTACGAAGCGGACGATATCGCCTGTTTCGAGGTGAATCCTGGCGAAGACGTCACCGTGCTGCGCGACTTCGCCGGCGACGGCAAACTGCAATCGCTGCGGGTGCCCGCCTCGGCCTTCGGCCTGCCCAAGCCCAAGAACAAATACATCCACCTGACCTTCGACCTCAATCACCATCGCAGCGACGACGAACCCTATTACCTCGGCCTGAGCTACACCTGGTCGCGTTCGTTCGGCAACGACAACGGGTTTCTCGACCTGGAAGGCCATAACGCGGGCTACATCGGGCAAACCGGCCGCTACGACTTCCCCGAGATCACCCTCGGCGCCAACGGCAACCTGATCAACGACGTGCGCCACAAGCTCACCGCGTCCGGCGTCTACTACTTCAGGAACGGCCTGCGCGTGGGCGGCATCCTCAACGTGCAATCCGGGCAACCGGTCACCTGCTTCGGCCTGAAGCCCGATGTCGACAGCCTGTCGTACAACTGGGGCAGTTGGGGACATTACTGCGACACGAAGACCGACCCGGTCGGCGTCACCCCGGCGGGCACCATGGGACGGCTGCCCTGGTTCTGGCAGTTGGATTTGAATGTCGGCTACGACCTGAGCGTCGGCGAACACCACAAGCTCAGCCTCGACCTCGGCATACAAAACCTCACCAACCGCCGCGGCATTACCGACCGCTACAACACCTTCAGCGCCGACATCAACGCCGACAACACGGTCGTACCCGATATCAATTTCCTGATTCCGAGCCAATACCAGGCGCCGCGGACGACCTCGCTGGTGCTGCGTTACGAGTTCAAGTAGCACCCGGCCCGGCGCAGCTTGCACCCATCCCATTCTTCGAACACCGAATCATGAGGACACCCGCATGGCTAACTTTTCCGTGTACACCGCATCGGCCCTGGCCGGTCTGTTGCTTGCCGCGGCGCCCCCGCCGGCGGCGGCGACCACTCCCGCCGGCACCTGGGTGTTGGCGAATCCCTCCCCGCAAGTGAAGGATTACTTCCTGCGTATCGACGTGGATCCGGGCGAGCAGTACCCCGAGCACACCGACTCCGCCTCGAACGTCTACTTCGCGCAGTACATCAAGTTCAACAACGCGAACGGCGGCTACTGGGGCCTGCAGCGCGCGAGCGGAGAAAAGCGCGCGCTGGTATCGATCTGGAACGGCACCGGCGCGATGGGCGATCGCCTTCCGCCGGTGGATTGTTACGAGTTCGGCGCGTGCTCCAGCATCAAAGGCCAATACACCTGGAAAGTCGGGCACCAGTACAGGATGCGGGCCGAGGCCAGTCCGCGTTACGGCGGCGACTGGTGGCAGATGACGCTGTACGACCTGACGCTCGGCACCGCCGAGGTGCTGGGGCAGATCAGTGTGCCCTCCAACTGGGGTGGCTTGCACAAGGAAAATGGAATGTTCCTTGAGTATTTCTATGCCGACCCTTACCAGTGTTATTCGCTCCGACACGCCCGGGCCACCATTGCGCCGGTGCGCGGCAACTGGGGCCAGGACACGGCCCTGGCCAGTTTCAACGGCACCGCCTACGGCAACCCGCACCCTTGCGACTCGTCGTGGCTGCTGTCGGGCATGACGCATGCCGGCTACGGCTCGATCTCGTGGGCGGAGAGCGACGGCACCGTCAATGCGGTAGGCAATCAGTACCGCGGGCTGTACGAGTGGGGCCAGTACAACAAGCAGGCCACCGCCGGCATGTACTTCGCGGCCGACCTCTCCGTCGACTACCCCTACCTGTACCGCGCGAAACACAACGGCGCCTACGGCCCGTTCCCGCCGCAAGGGCAGTCGAATGCGGATTGGCAGTCGATCGGCCGGGGCTATCCCGTCATCAACGATCTCTACCATCGAAACCAACCGCTGAGGAGCTGGGCCGAACGCAACGAAGCCTACGTCGCGGTCGGCGACTATTTCTACTACGACAACCCCAATACCGGCGATCTCGAATATTTCACCCTGGTCAAGAAAGGGGCGCAGTACTTCCCTGTCGACAAGACCAGCAACGAGTTCTGGACCTACAAGGGCCGTCACTATCGCAAGAGCGAAACCGTTCCCGAGATGGCCATTCACCAATGGGGTGAGAACAACCGTTACGGCCGCGTGGGGTCGGTGTTCAAGTCGGGCGACAAGTACTTCCGGCTGAAGACCAGCAGCCAGTACTGGTACTTCCCGACCACGGCCACCGACAACAACCAGTGGCAGTTCATCGGTTATCACCCGTGACAGCGGCTGCCTAGTCAATAATCCCGGCCTGCCCGTTGCAACAAACGGGCGGGCCAGCGCGGCCTTGCCGAGAGGCTTCGATTGCCCCCCAACCACACCGGCACGCAGATCATTCCGCAGAGCGAGCCCGAAGGAGGCGCTCAATGCGCAAGAGTCGATTCACCCAGGCGCAGATCGTGGAGATTCTCAAGGAGACCGACAGCGGCATCGCGATCAAGGACCTGGCCCGCAAGCACGGAGTCAGCGTGCCGACGTACTACTACTGGAGATCGAGGTACGGCGGCATGGACGTCGCCGAAACGGCCAGGGTTCGCGAACTGCAGGCCGAGAACAACGAGCTCAAGCGCCTGTATGCCGAGCAGGCGCTGGAGATTCATGCACTGAAGGAGGTCATCGCAAAACTGCCGGCTCATGCCGTGCACCCGTAAGGCAACATCCATCGCATCGCTCATCCTTCGCCGATAACGCGGGTCGCTTCCTGCCCGCGCGGCGGCCGACCTACGGAACCCGATCATGATCCAACGCGCACGTCGTCACCGCATCGCCGCCGCCCTGCTCGGCCTGGGACTCGCCTTCGCCTCGCTGGGAAGTTTCGCCGCGCCGCGTTTCGCCATCGAAGGCGACCGTTTCCTGCTCGACGGCAAGCCGCACCTGATCCGTTCCGGCGAAATGCATTACCCGCGCATTCCGCGCGAGTTCTGGCGCGAGCGCCTGCGCCAGGCGCGTGCGATGGGCCTCAACACGGTCACCACCTACGTGTTCTGGAACCTGCACGAACCCGAGCCGGGTCGGTTCGATTTCAGCGGCAATCTCGACGTCGCCGCGTTCGTCCGCACCGCGAAAGAGGAAGGCCTGGACGTGATCGTGCGCCCCGGCCCCTACATCTGCACCGAACTGGAATTCGGCGGCTTTCCCGCCTGGCTGCTGCGCACCCCCGGCCTGCGCGTGCGCAGCATGGACCCGCGCTTTCTCACCGCGGTCGAACGCTACCTGCGCCGCACCCATGAAGAACTCGGACCTCTGTTGAGCACGCGCGGCGGGCCGATCCTGATGATGCAGGTCGAGAACGAGTATGGCTCCTACGGCCGCGACCGCGATTACATGGAAACGATCAAGCGGCAGATGATCGGCGCCGGTTTCGACCTGCCCTTGTTCACCTCCGACGGCGCCGGCCCGCATTATTTCGAGGGCGGGCCGCTGCCGGGCGTCACCGCGGTGATCAACTTCGACGGCGATGTCGCCGACGCCAAGGCCTCGTTCGAGCACCTCAAGGCCTTCCGCCCGCAGGGGCCGCGCATGGTCGGCGAATACTGGGCCGGCTGGTTCGACCATTGGGGCGAGCAGCACCACACCACGCCGCCCGAGCGAGCGGCGAGCACGGTCGATTGGTTCCTCGGCCAGGGCATCTCGTTCAACCTGTACATGTTCCATGGCGGCACCAGCTTCGGCTGGATGGCGGGCGCGAACTACAGCCGCGACATGCCGTATCAACCCGACACCACCAGCTACGACTACGACGCGCCGGTCGACGAAGCCGGCCGCATCACGCCGAAATACCGCGCCTTGCGCGAGGTCATCGGGCGTCATCTCGAAGCCGGCGAAAGTCTGCCGCCGATTCCCGAGTCTGCCACGCCGACCATCGCGATCGCGCCGTTCGTGCTGCGCGAATCGGTAAGCGTGCTCGACGCGCTGCCGGTGCTGAGCCGGCCGGTGCGTGCGCAACTGCCGCGGACCATGGAAGCGCTCGACCAGAACTACGGCTTCGTGCTCTATCGCAACACCGTGCCGCAGGGCGCCAGCGGCAAGCTGGTCGTCGACGAAGTGCGCGACTACGCGGTGGCGCTGGCCGACGGCAAGCCGGTGGGCACCCTGGACCGGCGCTTCGGCGAACGCGAGCTGGCGACCGACCTGAAGCCGGGGGAGCGGCTCGACTTGCTCGTCGAGAACATGGGCCGGATCAACTTCGGCGCGCGCCTGGATGAAGAGCGCAAGGGCATCACCCGCTCGGTGACGGTTGGCAAGCAGGAACTGTTCGACTGGACCATGCACCCGCTGCCGCTGAGCGACCTGAGCGGCCTGCGTTATTCAAGCAAGACCGCACCGACCGGCCCGGCGTTCTGGCGCGGCAGCTTCGAACTCGACCGTGTTGGCAGCACCTTCCTCGACACCCGCGGTTGGGGCAAGGGCCATGTCTGGATCAACGGCCGTCACCTCGGCCGCTACTGGAAGATCGGCCCGCAGCAGACCCTGTTCGTGCCCGCTCCCTGGTTGCGCAAAGGCCGCAACGAAGTGGTCGTGCTCGACGTCGAAGGCGGCCGCGCGCGCAGCCTGCAGGGCCTGACCGACCCGGTCTACGAGACCGCGCCGGACGCCTTGAAACCGCGCACGAAGTAAGCACCCGACGCGCAGCGCCGACAGGCGAATCCTCCGCGACGACGATCGCGGGATTCGCCGTCCCGGCGCCGCGGCGAAGCCGCCGTTCGTAGCCTCATCGCCGGCCGAACACGCCGGCACGGCTGCGACGGCCGCAAGGCTCCTCGCTCGTGGAAGCACCGACCGCAACCTCGAGTCGGCCACTGGCGCATAGCGATGGAGTTGCACGAACGCCGTTCATCCGGACGGCGAACCCACCACGGAGACCATCATGAAGATAGTGCGATCGATCCAACGCTGGGGCAGCCTGCTGCTGTTGTCGTTCCTCTCGCTAGGCGCTGCGGCCGGCGATACGCCGGGCACCTACACCAACTACGCCTTCGACCCCGCCATCACCGGGCTCGACTCGGTCGATTTCGGCATCACCGTCGAAACCGACCCCGGCTATCGCGCCAACGTCTACTGGAGCAATCAATTCGCTTTCGTCGGAACGCCCTCCGTCGGCTACACCGGCATGCAGAGCAACGGCGGCAAGTCGCGCATGTTCCTGTTCTCGGTATGGGACGCGACCGAGGCCAAGGCCGGCAGCGCGGGCAGCTATTGTCTGAACTTCGACGGCGAAGGCGTCGGCAAGAGCTGTCGCATGGCCCATGAGTGGACGGCAGGGCATACCTACCGTTTCCGCGTCGCCCACGAGGGCGACCGCTGGTTCGGTGTGACCGTGACCGACCTCACCGGCGGCGGCTCGTTCAAGCTCGGCAGCATCCGCAGCGCGTCCACCCAGCTCTCTCCGAAGGGCATGGTCAACTGGACCGAATACTTCGAATGGAGCTCGCCTAAGTCGAACTGCTACAACCAACCGTACTCGGACGCGGAGTTCCTGCTCCCCATCGGCAATGGCGGCACCACGGTCGCCAGCGTGTCGAGCACCAAGATCAGCGTGCCCTGCGCAAGCCGCGTCGACAAGACCGCGGTCGGCAGCGTCCAGGTCAACGCCATCGGCAATTCGTTGCGCGGCACGGTGGTCAGCGGCAACAACCTGTGCATCGACGCGAAGGGCGGCGCGACGACGAGCAACGTGCCCGCACTCGGTTACGGCTGCCACACCGGCGAGAACCAGGCCTGGGTGCACGGCGTCGACCGCAGCCTGCGCCTGCAGGCCGACCTGTGTCTGGATGTCGAACAGCACCGCACCACCCCCGGCTCGCCGGTCATCGTCTACGCCTGCAACGGCGGCCGCAACCAGTTGTGGAACCAGGTCGGCAACCAACTGCGCAGCGATTTGTCGGGGTTGTGCCTGACCTCGTCGACCGCCGGCGCGCAACTGACCATCCAGACCTGCGGCACGCAGTCGACCCAGAACTGGACGGTGCGCAGGCCTGCGCCCTGAAGTCCCCACGCGACGAAGCGCGCTCTGCCTCGCGATGTCGCCGGCCATCCCGGCGACATCGCTCAGGCGGCACTTCCGGGCAGCGTCGTCCTCCGGCGGTCAAACCCGCTTGTCGTAGATCAGCCGGCTCGAACGTTGCAAGCCGGCATGCAAGATGGGCGTGTGCTTGGCACCGGCGTAGAAATCCAGATCCACGGACATAGGCAGGAGTTCGGCCAGCTGTGCGTTCCAGCGTTTGGACCGGGAATTGAACGTCGCGAAGCCACCGCTAAAGTCCGCTCCAGGGGCGGCTTCGAGATCCAACTCGACGACCACGTCGATATCGCTGTCGGGTCGATGTTCGCCCCGAACGCGGCTGCCGAAGACGTGGACTCTTTCGATGATGGGTTCGCTTCGGGCCCATTCGATCAGGCGCTCTTCGATAGCGGATAGATCCATGGTTTTTATTCGTTCAACGGGTCATAGGACAAGCTAAGCACGGAGTCTAGTACCCGCTTCGCGATTTCCGACTCATCCGCGACCAAGCCAGTGCAATTGGAAGAACGAGTTGCCTGGGCCTTTCAAGCCTGAACCTCCGTTTCCGCCAAATCCAACAGCGCCAGCGCCATCGCCGCGATCTCTTCGCGCATGGTCAGCCGTTCGAGCCAGCGCGGCGGGATCGCGTCGATGCCGTAGAACGCGCCGGCGAGTTGGCCGCAGATCGCCGCGGTGGTGTCGGCGTCGTCGCCCAGGTTGGCCGCGCGCAGCACCGCGGTTTCGTAGTCGTTGCTGTGCAGGAAACACCACAGCGCGGCCTCCAACGATTCGACGCTGTAGCCGGAGCCGACGATCGCGTCCTCGCGCTTGCCGGCGTATTCGCGGGCGTGGATGGCCGCCACCTTGGGGCTCGCCGGCGGCGGCATCGCCGGGGTCAGCACCGCTTCCTTGCCGGCGCCCATCAGCGCGGCGCGCAACTGCATCGCGAACAAACGCGAGCAGTCCAGGGCCTCGGCGGCGCCATGGGTGGTGCGGGTGGATTCGGCCGCATAGTGCTGGGCCGCCTCGGCATGCCGGCGCCACAGCATCGGCACCGGCGCCAGCCGCATCAGTGCGCCGTTGCCGGCCGCGCGCGGGCCGGTGTCGCCGGCGAAGGGATCGCCGCTGCCGAGATAGCGGGTCAGCGCCGCACTCACGGTCGTGCCGATGTCGAAGCACTCGCCGTTGCTGCTCATGTAGCCGACTTCGCGCCAGTTGCAGTAGCGGTTCATCTGGTCGCGCGCGTCGAAACCGCGTCGGTAGATCAGGCTCGCGGCCAGGCACAGGGCCATCGAAGTGTCGTCGGTCCACTGCCCCGCGCGCAGGTCGAACGGCCCGCCGCCGACCATGTCGGTCAGCGGCGCGAAGCTGCCGCGCGCGCTGAACTCGACGGTGGTGCCGACCGCATCGCCGCAGGCCAGGCCCAGCAGACAGCCCAGGTAGCGTTCGCGCAGACCGAGCGTCGGCACCGTCGTGCTCATGCGGCCTCCGGATCGATGTCTTCGTAGTTAGCGGGCTCGAAACGCGGCGTGCAGATCGCCAGGAACAGCAGATCGCCGTCGCCGAGGTTGGCGATGCGTTGCGCCACGCCCGGCGGAATCACCACGACGTCGCCGGGGCCGACGATGCTCGGCGGCAAGTCGCCGACCTCGACCCGGCCGCGGCCTTCGAGCACGACGTAGCGCTCGCTGGTGCCGCGCAGGCGGTGCAGGCGGGTGGTAACGCCGGGCTCGACGCGGGCGCGCGCGATCGAAGCCTGCGGGTCGTCGCTGGAATTCCACCACTCGATGATGTGGCAGCGTTCTTCGAAGTAGTACTCGGCGGTGTCGGCGTTGGAAACGATGCGGGCCTGGGTCATTGCGCGGGCTTCGGCGGCGTGATGCCGCCAGCTTAGCCTGCGCCGGCGCCGGGCTTAAACGCCGACGCCGTGCGGCTCGACCACGCCGGTGGCGATGCCGGCCACGACCAGGCCGATCAATACGATCGAGAAGACGATGCGGCGCGTCAGGGCGTTGACGGTGCGCTTGCTGGTGCCTTTGTCGACCAGCATGTAGTACAGGCCGGCGCCGAGGTTGTAGAGGATCACCCCGAGAAAGGCGGCGACGAACAGGATCTTCATGATTCGACCTTGCCCGCGAGCGGGCGGGTGCTGTTTCGGTGAGAGTCCGCTTGAGCGGCCGGCTCAGCGGTAGAGGTCGCGCGGCGAGCGCGCAACCAGCGCCAGCGAACGACGATGGCCAGGGTCATGACCAGCAGGAACAGGCCGTAGGCGACCGAACTGGCCAGCACCTGTTTCCAGATGGCGCCGGCGTTGGGGTCGGCGTTGTGCATGCTCCAGTGCATGCCCCAGCCGGCCAGCACGGTCGCGAGGATCAGGCTGGCGCTGTCGAAGACGGTGCGGGCGCCGCCGCGCGGCTGGCGCGGATAGGCCCAGAACAGCCAGGCCAGGATCGAAAACCACGGCACGAACAGGATCAGGGCCAGGTTGAGTTCGACTTGCGGGTTCATGGCAGGGGACTTCCGGAGGGGGCTCTTGCTACGGGAACCATTCTGCCCGGACCGGATCAGAAGACGTAGAATCAGATTTCGGATAAAAAACCATGTCAGTTGCGTAGCGACCTGAAACCGTCGACTGGCTCCAGACGGGACGAGGGCGTCATCTGGCCTGGTGCGAAGTGGCTGGGCGATGGCCCTCATCCGGCCTTCGGCCACCTTCTCCCGCGGAGCGGGAGAAGGGATAAGCGCGCCCGCATCGCGGGAAGCGATCAAACACGGCCCCTAACGGACTCCAAATGAAGCGCTACCAGGCCCTCGCCGACGACATCGCCCGTTCGATCCGCCAGGGGCTGCTGTCGCCCGGGCAGCGGCTGCCGTCGGTGCGCCAGGCCAGCGCGGCGCGGCAGCTCAGTCCGTCCACCGTGTTCCAGGCCTATTACCTGCTGGAGGCGCAGGGGCTGGTGCAGTCGCGGGCGCGCTCGGGCTATTACGTCAGCGAGCAGGCCCGAACGCTGCCACCGGAACCCGATGCGGCCTCGCAGCCGGACGGCGAGTCGCGACCCGTCGACGTCAGCGAGTTGGTGTTCGAAGTGCTGGAGTCGGCGATGGCCCACGACATCGTGCCGCTGGGCTCGGCCTTCATGAGCCCGGCGCTGTTCCCGCTCGCCAGGCTGGGGCGGGCGATGGCGCACGAGGCCGTGCACCTGGACCCGCGCAGCACGGTCGACGACCTGACCCCGGGCAACGCCGAACTGCGCCGCCATATCGCCTTGCGCTATCGCATCGGCGGGGTCGAGCTCGGTGCCAACGATCTGGTCGTGTGCAACGGCGCGATCGAGGCCTTGAACCTGTGCATCGCCGCGGTGACCCGACCCGGCGACGCGGTGCTGGTCGAGTCGCCGTGCTTCTACGCCGCCCTGCAGGTGCTCGAACGCCACGGCCTGCATGCGATCGAAGTGCCGACCCATCCGCGCGACGGCATCGAGCTCGGCGCGCTGGCCACCGCGATCGCACGCCACGCGCCGAAGGCCTGCTGGCTGATGACGAATTTCCAGAACCCGCTCGGCAGCACGATGCCGGACGAGAAGAAACGCGAACTGGTCGAACTGCTGGCGCGCCACGAACTGCCCTTGATCGAGGACGACGTCTACGGCGAGCTGCACTTCGGCACGCACCGGCCGGCGCCGGCCAAGGCTTACGACCGGCGCGGGCTGGTGCTGCATTGCTCGTCGTTCTCGAAAACGCTGGCGCCGGGTTACCGCATCGGTTGGGCCGCGGCCGGTCGTTACACGCAGCAGGTGGCGCGGCTCAAGCTCACCAACACCCTGGCGACCTGCGTGCCGGCGCAGTTGGCGATCGCGCGCTATCTGCAGCGCGGCAGCTACGAGCGCCACCTGCGGCGGCTGCGCACGACCCTCGCCGCGCAGCAGAGCGCCTACCTGGCCGCGGTCGCCGAGCATTTCCCGCCGGGCACGCGCGTGACCCGTCCCGACGGCGGCTATTTCCTCTGGATCGAACTGCCCGAGGACCGCGATGCCTTACGCGTGCATCGCGAGGCGGCGCGCCGCGGCATCAGCATCGCGCCGGGGCCGATCTTCTCGGCGCATCGCGGCCACGCCCACTGCCTGCGGCTCAACTACGGCCATCCGCTCGATGCCCGCGTCGCGGCAGCGTTACGAGTCTTGGGCCAGCTTTCGTCGGCGCGATCGGCGCCAGCCTGAGGCGTTGCGCTTCGTCGGCATCGGCCAGCATCTCGGCCTGGCGCTTGCGGCTGAGCCCGCCGAGCGCCTTGCGGTACGACCAATCGACCAGTTCGCGCAAGTAGTCGTCGGGCAGACGGCGCACGTCGACGATAGTGACCCAGTGATAACGGCCCATGAAACGCGCCGGCTTGGCGCCGGGCATGTCGGTCAGTTCGACGAAGCGGTCCGGCGTGACCTTGAGGCTGAAACGCCAGCGCTCGGGCTCGCTGGTCTTGAAGTAGGCGAAGAACTTCTTGCCCACGCTGTAGACCAGGATGTTCGACGGCGCCGGATGCAAGACCTCGTCCGCGCCCGGGTAGGCACGGCACCACTGCTTGAGTCGCTCGGTATCCATCGCGTCGGCTTCGCTGCGGTCGGGCCGTGCATCCTCGCACAGCCGCGCCGCAGCGTTCGCAGCCGCCGGTTCAAAGATGGCTGGTCACCGCCGGCACTTCGAACCAGTTGTTGTGGAGGCCGTCGAAATAGGTCACCGGCACCTCGGCGAGCTCGGCGTGTTCGATGTTGTCGATGCAGGCCAGGTTGACCGAGTAATAGTCGCCGCCGATCTCCTCGACGTAGCCCTTGCCGAACACGTGCACGCCGCAGTGCTTGCAGAATTGATGATGGGCGACGAAACCGCCGAACTGATAATTGTTGAGGGCGTCCTCGCCCGACAGCAGGCGGAACGCGCTCGGCCGGATCACCGCGCCCCACTTGCGCAACTTGGCGCAGATCGAACAATTGCAGCGTCCGCTGCCTTCGGCCAGGTCGACCTCGGCTTCGCAGCGCACGGCGCCGCAGTGGCAGCTCAACTGATAGGTCTGGACGGTCATAAGGGCATTCCTGGTCGAAGGGCGGGCGTACCGCGGGACAGGCTTAGGATACGACTAATAGCGGACAGGATATGTCCTAAATAGTCGCTAGACTGGGCCCATGCTCAAGACCTCTACCCGATTGCTGCGCCTGCTGTCGTTGTTGCAACAGCGGCGCCACTGGACCGGCGCGGAACTGTGCGAACGCCTGGAAGTGGAGGCGCGCACGGTCCGCCGCGACGTCGAACGCCTGCGCGAGTTGGGCTACCCCATCCAGGCCTCGGTCGGGGTCGGGGGCGGCTACCAATTGTCCGCCGGCACCTCGCTGCCGCCGCTGTTGCTCGACGACGACGAGGCGGTCGCCGTCGCCGTGGCCCTACGCAGCGCCACCGGCAGCGTGTCGCGGATGGAGGACACCGCACTCGGCCTGCTCAGCAAACTCGACCAGCTGATGCCGGCGCGCCTGCGGCGCCGGGTCAGCGCGCTGTATTCGGTGACCGTGTCGCTCAGCCACAACAACGCCACGCCCGACGTCGATACCCTGACCCACCTGGCCACCGCCTGCCGCGATCATCTGCTGCTCAAGCTCGGCTATCGCGACCGCACCGGCAAGCCGAGCACCCGCAACGTCGAGCCGCTGCGCATGGCGCATACCGGCCAGCGTTGGTACCTGGTCGCCTGGGATCGCCAGCGCGAGGACTGGCGCACCTTCCGCATCGACCGCATCGCCCAGGTGCAGACGCCGGGGCCGAGCTTCGTGCCGCGCACCCTGCCCGAGGACGTCGCCACCTATGTCGAGCGCTCCATCCGGCAACCCTCGCAGTCGCATCGCCTGCGCGCGCGCCTGCAAGGCTCGGCCGAAGCGCTCGCTACCCGCATCCCGAGCTGGTGCGGGGTGCTCGAGGCCGTCGACGACCATTACTGCCTGCTGCACGTCGGCGCCGACTCGGTCGACCAGGCGGTCGCACTGCTGGCCATGACCGGCGTGGAGTTCGAGATTCTCGATGCGCCGGAATGGCTGCCGCAGTTGCGCGAAGTCGTCGCCCGCCTGCAGCGGGCCATGCAATGAAGCCGTGGCGCCGAGGCTGAGCGCCCGGCATCCACGCTGAGGCAATGGCGAGTCGAACGGCGGCGGCATGAGCGAGACAAGGCGGTGCCCGCCGTATCGGCGGGCACCGTGGCCATGAACCATGCGAAGCCGACGCCGAGGCCTGCCCGGTGACGGACCCGCGCCGCGCGCACGCGACGCGGGTCCATGACCTGTTTACCGCGCTGTCGCCTTACTGCGCGACGGCGTTGGAGCAGGCAGTGTCGTTCTCGCCGTGCAACACGTCGTAGCTCTTCTGACCTGCCGGCAACGGGTTGGCCTGTGCCGGCAGCAGGCTGCGGTAAGCCGGGTCGTACAGCGCCGACAGGAAGCAGGCCTGCGACTGCGCATGGAACTTCACGCGGCCGGTGCCGTAGCTGCTGTCGAAACCGGCGACGCCAAGGTCGTTGCCGCCGGTCCCCGCCACATACGCCAGCGAGTCGTACACCGATCCGGTCAGGGTCACGTTGCGCTGACGCAGCGCCACGGCGTGGTCGGCACGTTGCTGCGCAGTCGGGTTGGCGGGCAACACCGGCACGGTCGCGTTGGTCAGCTGACGCTGATGCTGCAGACCGAGCAAAGCCAGAGCGGCCACGTGCGGTGTCGCCGAGGAGGTGCCGTTGAAGCCGTTGGCACCGTAAGACATCGTGTCGACGTTGGCGAAGTTGGCCATGTCGGGCTTGGCGTTGCCCGCCGCCTGTCCGTTCGGGCGCGCGCCGCCGGCCGCCAGCACCGGGCCGCGCGAGCTGTAGCCCTCCAGGTTCGAGGTCGCCGCGTCCAGCGCCGCCACCGTGATCACGCTGGCCGAGTCGGCCGGGTGGATCAGCGAACGTTCGGCCTGCGCGTACTGCGGTGTGTAGTAGCCGCCGATCATCAGACGCAGGAAGTTGTTCGCACCGGCGGTCTTGCGCACGACGCGCAGACCGAACTTGCCGCCGCCGGCGAAGCGGTTGGCGTTGAATACGCCGTTGCATTCGGCGGTGCGGGTGGCGGCCGGCGGAACGAAGGACACGCCTTCCAGCGGCGCCTGGCCGGCGCGGCCGTCCTGGGCCTCGTCCGACTGCGTCGCTACGACCCAGCCGGCCGGGGTGATGATGCGGCCGTTGCGGCGAACCGCATCGGCCCAGCGCACCAGCTCCAGCCGGTAGTCGGTGTCGGCAGTGTTGTTGGCATTGGCCCAATCGTTCCAGCCCAGGGTCGCGCTGATGTCGTAGTCGTTCTGATCCGCCAGGCTGAAGGCGCCGACCGGGATGCAGCCGTTGAAGTTCGCGCTCAGGATCAGCCGGTTGACGGTGTCGATGCCCGCTGCGGACACATCGAAATCCTGCTGCACGGCGTTGCCCAGGCCGGCGGTGCTGTTGCCGTCCCAATGCTTCTGCGCTTCGTTGCCGGCGGCATTGAGGATCAGCACACCGTTGCGCGCGGCCGCCTCGATGGCGTCGTACAGACCCTTGAGGTCGCTACCGGTGCCGGTGCCGTCGCCGGGTGCGTACAGGTTGAAACCCAGCGACGCGGTGATGACCTGCGAGCGCGGCTCGCCCAGGATGACGTTCTGGTCGCTGAGATTGGCCGCATCCTGGATCGCGCTGACCCAGTCGGCAGCACCGTAGTTGTCGTAGAGGCGCAGTTTGGCCGCCGGCGCGATGTCGTGAACGATTTCGGCCACCGCGTTGCCGTGGTTTGCGCGTACGCGATAACCGAATTCGCCCTCGCTCGACGGCGTCATGGTGATCTTGTCGGGCTCGGCGACAGTGTTGCTCGGCCATTCGCCCTCGGCTTGCAGCGCCGCAATCTGGCCTTCGGCGTTACCGAAATGGTCGACGATCGCGATGTTCAGGCCCTCGCCGCGCAGATCCCTGCGCAAGTTCTCTGCGATCTGCTGATAATTGCCGAGCGTGCGCAGATGATCGAGGTTGCTGGCCGCAGCGCCATCGGTGAAGGCAGCGGCCTGCGACAGATTCATCAACGAGACCCGGGCCACCGATTGCAGGCTGGCCACCCATTCCAGGCGGGCCAGCGGCACCTCCGCTTCCAAGGTCGGCGAGCCCTTGACCTGGATCGCCTGCAGACCGGCGGCCAGCAGCGTCTCGCGCAAGGTCGACGTTGCGCGGTCGAGCAGGCTGGGGTTCTGCACTTCCTCGAAGCTCAGCGCCAAGCCTAGGTTGACCTTGACCTTCTCGCCGTCGCGGAAGCGCAGCGGAATGCCGGCGCGATCGAGCGCGGCGATCTGCGCCGCGGCGCTGACCGTCTGCTTCGCAGCGCCCTGAGCGCTGACTAGGCCCCCGGACGCCGCAGCACCCGTCGTTGCCGCGGTCGACGACGCCGCGTTGGCCGCCTGAGTCTGCGCGAGCCACTGCACCGCATCCAGCAATTGGCCGCTGCCGAGCTTGGCCTGCGCATCGTTGCGCGGCGTGGGCGCGAGGTAGGCGACGTTGCGCATGCTGGCGCCGGTAAAGGAGCCCGCGGCGCGGGAGCTTGCGGCGAACGCATCGCCGGGCGCACCGAGCGACCGTTGCTGCGCATCCTGGCGCGACCACATCAACACGGTCGCGCAAGCCGCGGCGAGACCGAGCACGGCGAATGTCTTGTTCGAAGGGATCTTCTTCATTCTTTGCCTTTCCTATTCGTGTGATTGCAAGCACGGAACACCGTCGCCGATGGGCGCACGCCCATGGCAGGCCAAGGCGAAGACCTTGTTCCGGCGAATGGAAACCTCGATGAGAGCCGTTCGTGCGCAAGGCGCTTCGAACCGGCTCACTAGATCAAACGTGACGCGCGTTTAATTCCCCTACCGCGGCGTCGAATTTTTCATAGAACGAATCGCAATGACGTCTCGCGTGGGGTGATCCAGCGAACTTGCGTTAGGTTCGAGCAGGCCATTCGAACAGGCGACCGGATTCGATCGGAGACCTGTGACAGCGTTGCCCGGCATTCCGTTTCCATTGAAACCGAAACGCGCGACGACTCGCGGCGCGCATCCGAATTCGCGCGTGGGCGGAGTGGATGCTTTAACGGCTCCGCCATCGCAACGACGATACCGGCGCCCAATGCAATGAGGCCGCGTCCCTCCCGGACGCGGCCTCCTCTGCCCTCCCTGCAGCATCCGCACGCCCCGTGGGGTTAAACGAGGTCGTGCAGGATATTGTCCGCCGCCTGCAGGGCCAGGGCGGCGATGGTCAAGGTCGGATTGGCGGTGGCGGTGCTCGGGAACACGCCGCTGCCGACCATGTACAGATTGGAATGATCCCAGGACTGTTGCCGCGCATTGAGCACCGAATCGCGCGGGTTGCTGCCCATGCGGTAGGTGCCGATGATGTGACCCGCGCCGTAGAAGGCGAAACGGTCGCCCTTGTATTCGAACAGGCTCGCCGTCGCCGTATCGCCGCTGGTTTGCACCGGCCCCGGCAGCTGCGTGTATTCCTTGGCGCCAAGTGCGTTGAAGATCTGCGTCGACACTTGCTTGGCCGAGACGAAGGCGTTGCGCACATAGTCTTCGCGGATGCGGTAGGTCACCGCCGGGCGCGGCAGGCCGAGGTGATCGCGCAGCGACGACAACTGCACCCGGTTGTCGGGATCGGGCAACTGCTCGATCAGATAGCCCAGGCGCAACTGGCGCACGTAGATCGCGTTGAGCGTGTTCACCAGACGGGTGCCGAACAACTTGCTGAAGGCCGACAAACTCGGGTCGAAACGCAGGGGTTGGTTCTGCTGGTTGAGCGAGTCGCCGTTCAATTGCGTGTTGTTTTGGCCGAAGATGAAATCGGACAGGGTGGTATTGGGGTCGTTGGTGGCCCAGTTCCAACCCTCGTTACCGATCTCGATGCGATAGGCCGCACGCTGGCTGCGGAAGGCGCCGTCGCGCGCCGCCTCGATGCCCGACGTCGACAAGGGCCCGCGGAAGGCATAGATCGGATCCTTGGCCAGGCCCCAGGCCAGGTACATGACATGGTCCATGAGGTTGCGGCCGACCTGGCCGGAGCTGTTGGCGACGCCATTCTTCCAGCCCGGATTGTTTTTCGACATCAGCAACAGCTTCGGCGTCTCGATCGCGTGCGCGGCCAGCACATAGAGCTTCGCCGACACCGTGCCCGTGCCGGTGGGCGGCCCGGTCTGGCTGTCGTAGGTGATGTAGTCGATGCCGCTGACCCGGTCGCCGCTGAGGCGGATGTTGCTCGCCACGGTCTTGTATTGGATCTGCACGTTGCCGGTCTGCAGGGCCTGGGCCAGGGTCACCGATCCGTCGTACTTGGCCTGGATCGGGCAGATCGGGATGCAGTTGGTGTTGCCGGCGCACTGGCGGCGGTTGCCGGGCCGCGAATTGCGGCCCTGCGGCGTCGGCGTGACGAACAGCGGGATGTTGTCGATCTTGAGCGTGGTGACTTTCTGCGCATACAGCACGTCGTTCATCGACTCCACGATGCCCGGCATCGGGAAGCCGTAGTTGTCGCCGTAAACGCCGCTGGGTTCTACGTCGAAGGTCTTGTACAGATCGACCATCGCCTGCTTGTCGGCGGACACGCCGATCACCTCGGTGGCCTTGCGGTAGTACGGCACCAGGTTCTGGTAGAACTGCACCCCGCCGGGCCAGTCGACGCCTTGGCCGTACTTGGTCTTGAGCTGGAAATCGTTGGGCAGATTGTTGAGCGAAGTACCGAGCCAATGCCAGGTGGTGCCGCCGGCGACGCGCTCGTAGGAACTGCCGAAGGCGAAGGTCAGTTCCGGGCTGTCGGGCGCTATGCCCTGCTTCGGGGCGTTGTAGACGAAATAACTGATGTTCGGGTTCTGCCAGGCATTGATCTGCAACACCGTGTAGCGCGGCGTGTTGAGGCTGGACGGGTTGGGCTGGCCGAGCGGATTGTCGGCGGTGGTCGGGACGGCGCCCTGAATGGTCGGCGGGTACGGCGACTCGGGAGTCTTCGCGTTGGACGTAAAGAAGGTCTGCAGGTATTCCTCGCGGCTCTTGGGTACCGGCGGCCCGCCTTCGAGGATCAGCACCTTCTTGCCGGTCTTGCCGATCTGGTAGGCGACGATCGAACCGGCGATGCCGGAGCCGACGATCACCACGTCGAAGCCGCCGGTAGGCGTGACGATGCTCATACCGGGTTCTCCAGGTAGGCGCTCAGCGGCGGCGGCGGGTTGGCCCAGTAACCGTAGTTGTAGGTGGTGCTGCCCATCGGATGCGATTGCATCACCCGCCAGACCAGGCCCTGGGTGTAGCTCTCGGCCGAGATCACTTCGCTGAAGGTTTGGCCGTGAGTGGACGCGGGGGTGTCGACGACCGTCGGCCAGGCGCCGGCATACCACAGGAACAACAGTTTCCGGCACGGGAGTTCGTACTCGGGCTTGTCCGCGAACAGCACCGCTACCACGCGCTCCTCGCGATCGGGCGTATTGCCCAACACCCGCTTGTCGATGAGTCTGTACCAGAGCAGGATGTCGTCGACCGTCGCCTGAGTCACACGCTCGGCGAAGGTCTTCAGATACAGGGACTTGATGTCGTGGGTATCGTCATCAGGCGCCAGCGCTCCGCGCTTGAACCCGGTCAGGCCGATGCTGAGGCTGATGAAAGTGTCCATGGGGGTCATCGAAAGGCTCCTTATTGCGCGCGCTGCAGCAGGTAGGTGAAATCCGAGGTCATGCCGTTGGTCATGGTGGCGTTGTTGTGGCAGCCCATGCAGCTCGACGAGCCTTGCTGCGTCTTGCCCTGGATGTAGGTCTCCAGGGTCGCGTTGGCGAGGAAGACCGGCGCGGGCGTGCCGCTGGGGTCGATCGGGTTGTTCGCCTTGGTCGGCCACTGCGTGCTGATCAGCTCGTAGTTGGCCCAGACCGAACTCGCATTGGCGCTGCGCAGCAAGGCCTGGTATTGGGCGTTGAGCTTTTGCGTCGCATCGGTCAGCGGAATCTCGCGCACCACCTGGGTCGGCTGGGTGTAGCTCGCGTTCGGGTTCCACGGCCGCGGCGGCGGCTCGTTGGCCAGGCAGGCAGTGCAGTTCTTTTTGAAGAAGTTATAGCTCGGCTTCGACTGCGGCTCGCCCAGGCTCGGCGCGTTGTCGACGTGCTCGAAGGTCGACCACACCCACTGCGGTGCGCGCTTGGTCTTGTGCACGATGTGCAGGCCGACCAGTCCCATCGTCTGCAACTTGCACGACGCCGACACGCCTTCGTGCTCGCCCGGGTTGGTGTAGACCAGGGCCTTGATGGTGTGGAAGCGGCTCGGGTCGTCGTTGCCGCTCATCACCTTCCACGAGGACTTGATCATGATCGCGCCGACGTTGCTCGGCGTCTGTTTCTGGGCGAAGTCGGCCGGCTTGTTGAAGGCGGCCTGGCCGGCCTTGCTGTACAGCTGGTCGCTGACGATGCGGTCGAACATGTCCTGGTTCATCATGATCGCGAAGCGCACGTACTGGCCGTTCTGGTCGATCAGCGGGCCGGTCTCGAACGGCTCGGCGCTTTCGTCGAGTACGTTCGGGGTCTTGCCGACCTGGGTCAGGTTGAGAGTGCCGTCGCCCATGCCCTTGCACACTTCGGGCGGCGGCGAGTCGGTGCCCCACGCCGGCGGCGTGGCGCCGCCGGGCAGGAAGACCTCGCGACTTTCCTTCCAGTTTTCCCACACCGTCGGAAGGTTGGCGCCGATGGTGGTGCCGGTATTCGGATTGCCGTTGGTGCTGGCGGGCCAATTCACCGCAACGAAGGTCTGCCACGACAGCAGATCGAAATCGTCCTGCAGGTCCTGCAGGCTTGGATTGCCCTGAGTCACGTCGACGTCGAGCGGAATCTGCCAGCTCAGCGGCGGCAAGGTGGCCTGCGAGCGGATATCGGCGCGCGTCAGTTTGTCGTGCGGCTCGGGCTTCACGCCGCTGTCGACGCAACCGCCCAAGGCGATCAAGGCTGCGGACGCCGACAGCATCAGACTGCGGCGATATCGGTATGTCATGGCGGGACCCCTGCTCCTTGGTCTAACGAAGCGAAGGCTTTCGCTTCGTCGCGGTGCAGGCAGCGTCCCTGTGCTGGTGTATTGCGATTCCACGCCGACGAATCCGGCTTGGCTGGCGATCGCAATCGCTGGCTCCACTCGCATCGAGCGCAGAAGCTACCGATGCGTCGCGGGCAAAAATGCGACGCGCGCGGCAAAAGAAAAATATCCGGGGTTTATTTGCGTTCGCGCCGCCTACGCTGTCCTGCAACGCACTTCGTTTGCGTTACTGCTTACAGCGCACGCGTTGCGCCTGCGCATCGTTAGCGAGCGCAAGCGTGGGTGAGCGAAGGTGAGTGCGCGATGGATGCGCGCGTGGCAGCGCGAACCGATCGGCCTATCCAAGCACGCGAATCTGCGGCGCCTCGATGCAGGCGCCTCGACTCGGCCGGTCAGCTCTGCGGCGCGCGGCGCGCCTGCACCACTTCCGCGCGCGGCGGCGCGCCGAACAAACGCTTGTACTCGCGACTGAACTGCGAGGGGCTCTCGTAGCCCACGCGATGCGCGGCGACCACCGCCTCGACGCCGTTGACCATCATCAGCCGGCGCGCCTCGTGCAGGCGCAACTGCTTCTGGAACTGCAACGGCGACATCGTGGTCACCGCCTTGAACTGATGGTGCAGCGACGAAGTGCTCATGTGCACCTGCTCGGCCAGGGCTTCGATGCTCAGCGGTTGCAGATAGCACTGGCGCAGCACCGCCACCGCCTTGGCGATACGGTTGGAACGGCTGTCGCTGACGGTCAGCGCGCGCAGACGATGGCCGAGGTCGCCCATCAGCACGCGGTAGAAGATCTCGCGCAGGGCCAGCGGCGCCAGCACCGGCAGGTCCTGCGGCGTATCGAGCAGCCGCATCAGGCGCAGCACCGCATCCATCAGGGTCTTGTTGACGCGGGCCGCGTACAGGCCGAGATCGGCCGAATGGTGGCTGCTGCCGTAGCCGCGCTCGGCCAGCGACTGCCCGGCGTCGACCAGCAAGCGGGCGATGTCGGCCGGGTCGATGTCGATGCGCAGGCACAGATAGGGCTTGTCGGGCGTGGCCTCGACGACCTGGCCGATCATCGGCAGGGTCACCGACACCACCAGGTAATTGAGCGGGTCGTAGTGATAAGTGCGGTCGGACAGAGTCACGATCTTGCGGCCCTGGGCGACGATGCACAGGCGCGGTTCGTACACCGAGGGCGAGCACTCGGTCGGCGCGCTCATGCGGATCAGCTGCAGGGCGCCGACCCCGGTCGGGTGCACTCCGTCGCCGTGCGTCAATCGGGCAATCCGGTCGACCAACTCGGCCAGCGCCGCGCAGCTTCCCCGTTGGGCGATCGATTCTGCGGAAGTATTGGCGTTCATGGCTTCCCGTCGACTATCGGGTTGCGACGATTATCGGCACGAATCTGGCCTAAGACTGTGCCGCTTCGGCCGAATTGCAGGAATAGGCAATGATGCAACAGTAATGTACTAACGCGCCGGCGACCCAGGGACTAAGTTATGCCCAATCTCCCGTCGGATGCCACGGCAAGGGTCCGGCGGGCGACGAGCCTGCGCGCGACGACGCCGTCCTGAATGGGGCGACGCCCGCCGACCGCGGGCATCGGCTCCGGAGCGGGCCGTGCGGACCGGCGCGGCAGGCGCCAGCCCGATTCGTCCCACCGGGCCGGAACCCGACCGCCAACGCCGCGGACGCCGACACGCCGTCGAACGCCCGCCGCCGCTTGCGGCAAACGCACAGCCATTGCCACGTCATGCGACCGACGACCCGGCCGCGCAGCGCGGACCACCGCTCCACTCATCCAGCCGTCGGAAACCCCTCGCGATGTGGATAGTCCAATACGCCCTGAGCCGCCGCTACACCATCGGCGTCCTGGCGATCCTGATCCTGCTGTTCGGCGTGTTGTCGGCGCGCAAGATGCCGACCGACATCCTGCCCGAGGTCGGCATCCCCTCGGTCAACCTGGTCTGGACCTACACCGGCCTGCCCGCGGCCGACGTCGCCGCGAAGATGACCTCGTTCTCGGAGGCGGCGATTCTCAACACCGTCGACGATCTCAAGGAAGTGCGTTCGGAAACGCTCAACGGCGCCAGCATCGTGCGCATCGATTTCCAGCCCACCGTCAGCCTCGACCGCGCCCTGGTGCAGATCACCGCGGTCTCGCAGACGATCCTGCGGCGCATGCCGCCGGGCACCTCGCCGCCGCTGGTGGTGCGCAACAACGTGTCGAGCACGCCGGTGCTGCAACTGGTGCTGTCCTCGGACTCGTTGACCGAGGCCCAGCTCTACGACTACGCCCGCCTGCAACTGCGTTCGCAGATCCAGACCATCCCCGGCATCCGCATGACCCTGCCCTACGGCGGCGCGCCGCGGCAGATCATGGTCGACCTGGACCCGGCCAAGCTGCAGACCTACGGCCTGACCCCGGCCGACGTCACCGGCGCGCTCGAACGCGGCAGCCCGACCCTGCCCTCGGGTTCGATCCGCGAAGGCCGCCGCGAGATGCAGATCTCGATCGACACCAGCCCGGCCACCGCGGCCGAGTTCCTGGAAATTCCGGTGACTGCGCGCAACGGCGTGGTGATCTACGTGCGCGACGTAGCCTCGGTGCGCGACGGCGGCGCGCTGCAGACCAACATCGCGCGCATGGACGGCTCCAGCGCAGTGTCGGTGGCGCTGATCAAGCTCGGCGGCGCATCCGCGGTGGAGATCGTGCGCGCGATCCGCGAACGCCTGCCGGAAATCGAAGCCTCGGCGCCGCCGGGCACGCGCATCCAGCCGATCTTCGACCAGTCGGTGTTCGTCGACAACGCGATCGGTTCGATCGAACACGAAGCGGTGCTGGTCGGCCTGCTGGTGGCCCTGGTGGTATTGGTGTTCATCGGTTCCTGGCGCTCGAGCATGATCGTGCTGTCGGCGATTCCGCTGGCCCTGCTCGCCTCGGTGGCGATGCTCCATCTGCTCGGCTACACCTTCAACGTCATGACCCTGGGCGGCCTGGCGCTGGCGATCGGCATCCTGGTCGACAACGCGGTGGTCGACGTCGAAAACACCAACCGCAACATCGCCCTGGGCAAGGACGTGCGCACCGCGATCCTCGACAGCGCCAAGGAAGTGGTGTTCCCGGAGATGGTCTCGACCATCGCGATCTGCATCGTGCTGACGCCGATCCTGCTGATGACCGGGTTGTCGGCGTGGGTGTTCACCCCGCTCGCATTGGCGGTGATCTTCGCCATGCTGGCCTCGTTCCTGCTCTCGCGCACCCTGATCCCGGTGCTGTGCTACCTGCTGCTGCCGGCCGACATCGCCAGCCGCGCCAACCCGCGCTGGGCGCCGGAAAAGCTGTTGCTCAAGGTCAGCCATAAAGTCGAACACGTGCTCGACCGGCTGCGCGACAAGCACCATGCGCTGCTGATCCGGCTCGGCCATCACGGCGCCGTGCTGGGACTGGTCGCGGTGCTGGTGTTCGGCGCCGGCGCGCTCGCGGCGATGTCGCTGGGCCGCGAGTATTTCCCCCAGGTCGACGCCGGCCAACTGCGCCTGCAAGTGCGCCTGCCGACCGGCACACGCCTGGAAGAGACCGCGGCGCGGGTCAGCGACATCCAGCGCGAGATCCGCAGCATCATCCCGCCGGCCGAACTGCAGACGGTGTACGAACAGATCGGCGTGCCCGACGCGATCAACCTGTCGCTGGTCGACAGCACCGTGGTCGGTTCGTTCGAGGCCGAGATCATGCTGCAGCTGCGTTCGCCGCACGCCAACAGCCACGATTACCTGGTCAAGATCCGCCAGCGCATCGCCGAGCGCTTCCCCGACGTGAAGCTGTTCGAGCGTCCGCCCGACGCGACCAGCCGCACCCTCGCCGGTTCCGCCGCGGCCGCCTTCGAGGTGCGCCTGATCGGCCGCGACGTGCCCGGCAACCTCGCCGCCGCGCGCCAGATCGAGCAACGCCTGCACCAGGTGCCGGGCGCGGTCGATATCGCCCTGCGCCAGGTGCTCGACCAGCCCGAGTACCAGGTCAAGATCGATCGCACCCGCGCCGCCCAACTCGGCCTCGACGCGCAGCAGGCCAGCCGCGCCGTGCTCGCGGTGCTCGGTTCGGCCGGCACGGTCTCGCCGGTGTACTGGACCGACACCGTCAACGCCATCGCCTACACCGTGCAGGTGCAGGCGCCGATCGACCGCCTGCAGAACATCGACGCCCTGCTCAACGCGCCGCTGCGCATCGGCGCCGACGGCCAGGCGGTGTTGTTGCGCAACATCGCCACGGTCACGCCGCGCAACGTCCCCGCCAGTATCGCCCGCACCACTCTGGCGCCGACCATCAGCGTGGTCGCCAACGTGCAAGGCACCGACCTGGGCTCGGTCTACGACCGGCTGACCGCGATCACCGGCGAGCTCGGCGCCCAGCTCAAGCCCGGCAACCGCATCGAGATCGTCGGCCAGGCCGGCGAGATGCAGAGCGCCTACGGCGAGCTCGCCGCCGGCTTGTTGATGTCGGCGATCCTGGTGTTCCTGGTGCTGGTGGTGAACTTCCAGTCGTGGATCCAGCCGCTGGTCGCGATGTCGGGCCTGCCGGTGGCGATCGCCGGCGCGGCGATCGGCCTGTTCGTCACCGGCACGCCGCTGAGCGTGCCGGCGCTGATGGGCGTGATGATGGTGATCGGGGTGTCCACCGCCAACAGCGTGCTGGTCACCAGCTTTGCGCGCGGCCTGATCGCCGACGGCCACGACCCGGAACTGGCCGCCTACGAATCCGCCGCGGTGCGTTTGCGCCCGGTGTTGATGACCGCCTGCGCGATGGTGCTCGGCATCATCCCGATGGCGATCGGCCTGGGCGACGGCGGCGAACAGAACGCGCCGCTCGGCCGCGCGGTGATCGGCGGCCTGCTGTTCGGCACGCCGGCCACCCTGATCCTGGTTCCTTCCATCCTGGCCGTGATCGGCCGCCGCCGGAAACCGCAGGCGCAGACCGACCCGGTCGGCGCCGCCGCCATCGCCGCAGGAGTCGCTCCATGAACATCGTCCTCAACGGCCCGCTGTTGCGCACCGCCTTGGCCGCGGCCCTGCTGGCCGCGCTGTCGGGCTGCGGCCGCAGCGACGCCGAGACCGCACCGGCCGCCGCCCTGCCCGAAGTGCTCACCGTGCAGGCCAAGGCCGCCGACCCGATCACCGAGTTGTCCCTGCCCGCACGCGCGCAGGCCGGCGAGTCGGCGCAGTTGTACGCCCGCGCGACCGGCTTCGTCAGCGAACGCAAGGTCGAACTCGGCGACCGCGTCGCCGCCGGCCAGGTGCTGGCGACGATCTCCGCGCCGGAGATCGACCAATCGGTGCGCGAAGCGCGCGCCGTGCTCGCCCAGACCGCGGCCGACCAGGAACTGGCCAAGGTCAACTACGACCGCGCCCAGGCGCTGATCGGTTCGGGCGCGATCTCCAAGGAATACTTCAGCGACCGCAAGGGCGGCTTTGATGTCGCGGTCGCGGCGCGCAACGCCGCCCAGGCGCGCCTGACCGCGGCCCTGGAACGGCAGTCGTTCCAGGCGGTGCGCGCGCCGTTCGCCGGCGTGGTGGTGGCGCGCAACATCGAGCGCGGCGATCGCGTGGTCGGCGATTCGGCCTCGGCCAGCGCGCCGATGTTCGAGGTCAACGTGCTCGACCCGCTGCGCGTGGTCGTCGACGTGCCGCAGAACGCCGCCCTGCAGATCGAACCGGGCCTGGAAGCGGAAGTCAGCTTCCCGGAATTGCCCGGGCAGGTCTTCAAGGCCCAGGTCGCACGCAGCGCGCGCAACCTCTCGCGCGAGGCCGGGGCGATGCGCACCGAGCTGCGCCTGCCCAACCCTGACAGCCGCATCCCGGCGGGCATGGTCGGCACGGTGCGCCTGCACCTGCCGCGCGCGGCCGCGGCGGTGGTGCTGCCGGTGTCGACCGTGGTCCAGCGCGCCAGCGGCGCCCAGATCGTCGCCCTCAAGAGCGACTCGACCATCGCCTATCGCGACGTCACCCTGGGCCGCAACCTCGGCAACGAGATCGAGATCCTCAGCGGCGTCCGCCCGGGCGAGACCATCGTGCTGGCGCCGAACGCACTGCTCGCCGAAGGCAACAAGGTTCACGCCAAGGCGCTGCCGCCGCCGAAGAAGTCCTGATCATCCGTTGCCCGGCGTTTGCTGGGCAGAGGTTAGTGCGTGGGTTGCGCTGCCCGGCGTTTGCTGGGCAGACGCTGCAACACCCGTCGCGAAGGCCGACTCGCCCTGGCGCTCACCGGACAACCGGTCTAGCGGACACGCCGAAGCCTTCCCCTGCTGGGCACGGGCTGCCGAGCGCGGGGAAGGGTTTGCTTTCGAACAGACTCAGTGGGACGCGACCGCAAACACGACGCGGGTCGCGCCGATGCGGGCCTCAGGCCCGCGCGGTCCCGCTCAGGGCCGCGAAGCCGATCAAGGCTTGCTGTCGACGTGGCCGTAGCTGATCACGCGGCCGACTTCCCAATGATCGGCCTGCTGGCGCCAGATCAACAAGAAGTCGCTGATGCCGTCGCACTGTCCGGTCTTGACCTGGCAAAAACGATGCTGCCCGGTTTCCAACGCACCGTAGTTCTTGATCGCACGCACCTTGACCGTGCCCGGGATCAGCTCGCGACGGATCTTGCCGCAGGCGCCGGCACGGGTCTGGGCGATCATCGATTCGCGCGTCCAGGAGACGCCGCCGATGTCGTGATAGAACTCGACGTCGGACGAGAAATAATCCGAATAGCGCTTGAGCTGCTTCGGATCGGTGCAGCGGTTGAACGCGTCGAACACCTGCGTATCGAGCCCGGCGATGGTGTCGTGCAAGGCCTTGTCGGCGGCACTGGTGTCGGCGGTCGCAGCGGCAGGCGGGGCAGCCGGTGCGGCGGGCGCATTGGGTTCGGCGGCGGAAGCGATCCCGGCGGGTAAAGCGAGCATTGCGGTGAAGCCGAGTACCCAAGCCAACTTGATCATCGATCCACTTCCCTTGTGTCGGTCCGGGGATCATAGCCGGAGCCGGCTGCTTCGTCGCCTGTCGGGCCTCGCGCGCCCGCGGCGACGGCCCTGAAACGCAGGAAAACCAGGGCCTTGGGCCGGCCCGGCCCGGATCGGATCGGATCGGAGCAAGCCGGATCGAATGGGGCTGGCCGGCCCAAGCAGTGCCGCGGACCGATCGCATCCGTGGCCCGCGGCCGGCGCGATGCCGACAACGACGATCGAACCGGCATCGCCCCGTCGGCTAGACCGGTCCGCACCGATTCATTCGTCCTGCGCCAGCGACGACGAGGCCGCGTCGATGGTCCCGATGCCGGCCAAGGGCAGCATGCACAGCGCACGCTCGCCCGCCATCGCCGCGCTATCGCCCGCAACCTGGACGGCGGCGGTCTCGAGCGCCATGGCCTTGCGCGCTTCGGCCAGGAGCGGCAGCAGCTTGTAGAACGAGTTGGCGACAGCGCGCCGACCCATCGCCGAATAACGGTCGCCTTCGCACAACGCGAACCAGGTCGCGTCGTACAGGGCCTGCATGGCGCGGCTGGGTTCCGGGCCGCGATCGGGACGGGTCTCGAACGTCATGGCGCACTCCACTCGGCCGCGCGATGGCCGATGACGACACCTTAGCGAGCCGACGTCTCACCTCGAGATACGCGCGCCGCATTTATGGACTTCGTTCATGCGCACGTCATGTCATGACCTCATGCCGTAGGGATTCGGTTCAGCCCATCCGCATCGCAGCGTGAACCACGGCGCAAATCGCGCAGGCCATGCGATTTCGCCCCGGCCATCCGCGCCCGCGTGTCAGCCGGTGGGACGCGGCGATGGAAGGCTGATGCGGACACGAACACGGCCGCCTGGTCCGCCATATCGGACCGGCCCTGCCGCGTTCGACCTGCCTCCCCGCGACGACTTCGCGTCGGCGCCTTTCCCAAGGATTCGATCCATCCATGAGCGACATCATCGATCAAGCGCAGCAATTCGAGGAGATCAATCTCGCCCAATCGCTGCAGGCCCATCAATTGGCCGCCGAAGCGGCGACCCGGCCGCCGGCCGCCGGCTATTGCTTGAACCACACCTGCCTGGAGCCGTTCGACGACGACCCGCAGCGACTGTACTGCGGCCCCGCCTGCGCGGAGCGGCATCATCGGCAGATGCAGCGCGAGGGTCATGCGCTGCGGCGCAAATAATTGGATGCGCTGTTTGGCTTCAAGCCTACCCTGGAATGGCGGGCCACCCGAACCCTGCTGTCGGTTTGAAGCTCTGGCGAGCAGTTGCAGTTGCAGTTGCAGTTGCAGTTGCAGTTGCAGAGATTTTGATCTGCTTTGCTGCTTTGCCGGTCAAGTGGAGACCCGGAGGGCGGCGCACAGGACGTGCGCCGTTTTTCGATAGGACAAGGATGTCCTATCGGAAAATCCCGGCGCGAGCTACGCACTCGTGGCCTGTGCCCTTGCAAGGAGAGCCCTTTTCTTTGGTTACTTTTCTTTTGGGCTTAGCAAAAGAAAGTAACCCGGCCGCGTTAGCGGACGGAAGCTCTGCACTTGCTTGTAGAAGGGCACGTCGCGAATCCTTCCCCTGTAGGAGCGACGCAAGTCGCGACCGCGCTGCGAAGGTCTTGCGGCGCCTCGAACAATCGAGCGATATCAAGATCAAACGATAAGAGCTTCCGCCACTAAAGCGGCGGGTAACTTTCTTTTGTCTAAAGCAACAAAAGAAAGTAACCAAAGAAAAATGCTTTTGTTTTGAATCACAGGCCCGCACGAGCGACGCCGACGCGGGGATTTTTCATACGGGACATCCCTGTCCCGATGAAAAACGGCCCGCATCCATGCGGGCCGCCCTCCGGGTCTTCCGCCGCCCTCGCGAGGGCGCTGCGACGCACAGCAACAGCAACAGCAACAGCAACAGCAACAGCAACGGCAACGGCAACGGCAAAGGCAAAGAAGGCAACGCTGCTCCGGGGCAGAAGCCGCGCCCCACAGGAATTTCCTGCGGTCACAAGCCGCGGCCGCGCCGTAGGGCCTTGCGGCTCATCCCCCGCGCAAGAGGCAAGAATCGAAACGATGCAATCGCATCGCCAACCTCAGCGATACGAGGCCACACCGCTAACGTTCCCGCACCGGAAAACTGCACTCCGCGTAATACAACTGACAACGCCGATCCTTGCGCGCCTCGCAAGCGCCCAAGCCGATTTCCGCGGCGCGTTCGGCGCTGCTTGCGGTCGTCGTGTCCGATTGGCGGTCTCCGGCGACCACCACCACGCAGCTGTCGCGATAGCTCATCTCGACCTTGCAGGCCTGGCCGCCGCGCGCGCGGCAATCCTCCAGGGCGATGCGTTTGGCCTCGCGCTTGCTGCGCGTGTCGCTGGCCGCCCCCATGATGCCGGCGGCCGCATCGAAGGCGAGCGCGCCCCATTGGCTGGCCCAACGCGGTCCCGCCGCCCCGCGCGGGGCGGGGCTATTGGGCATCGGCGCGCAGGCGTTCGGCGAGGCCGCGGTGTAGGGAACCGTGCCAGGCGGGCATCCGCCTTCCGCCCAGGCGGCCCCCGCCGATACGGCAGACAACGCCAACACGGCGATGCAGATCGCGCGTTTGCAGTGCCGGAATGGACGCTCGCGCATCGCCATCAGACCCTCCGCACCGAATCTTCGCCGCGCGACTCGCGCCCCGACGGCGGCCGGCCGAGTTCGTG
Organism: Lysobacter sp. ESA13C; assembly: GCF_019970005.1. Lineage (NCBI taxonomy): Bacteria > Pseudomonadati > Pseudomonadota > Gammaproteobacteria > Lysobacterales > Lysobacteraceae > Lysobacter > Lysobacter sp. ESA13C. The sequence goes on from NZ_JAHXYK010000007.1 coordinate 134,436, forward strand.
CGTCGCCCCGGTCATCAAGGCCGGCGTGGCGGCGCGCTGCTCGCTGCCCGACCGCGGCGATAAATGCGACCCGGCCGAGGCCTGGCCCGACTGCGCGGATGCGGCGCCGGCACCGCCGCCGAACGCCGAGTAATGCACGAAGTTGCCCATGGTGCCGTTGAAGAACACCGCTGCCACCGGTGGTGCGACGACGATGAAGGTGGTCAGGATCAGGCCGATGCCGCCCTGCTGCATCGCCAGGCTGGTCATGCCCTCGGCGTCGAGACCGACGATGCCGTTGAAGGCCTTCGACACCCAGAACGCGACCGCCACTTTCGCCAGCAGTTTCATCGCCATCGCCGTGACCACGCTCAGCGTCGCCATCGAGAACAACGTACCCAGGCCATAGAGCAACCACTTGCGGAACAGTTCCTTGGTCTGCTCGAAGAGCAGGCACAGGATGAACAAGGGGCCGAGGCCGATGAACACGGCGATGCCGAATTTGTACAACAGCAACATCGCGCCGGCCGTCATCGCCGGACTGGCCGAACCGAAGCCGGCGAACAGCAAGGCCCGCGCCTTCTCCTCACGCATCGCATCGTCGCCGTCGACGACCTGCACCGCATCGATCGCCGCCAGGGCGACCTGGGTATAGGCCAGGTTCTCGTCGATGCTGTCGGCGGCGGTGCGCCCTTCGACGCCGGTGAACACCTGATGGATCTCGCGGTCCAGGCTGTCGGTGAACAAGCCGTGCAGGCTGCCGCCGAACATCGACATGCCGGTGGCGGCCGACACGATGACGGCGACCCGCATCGCATTGACGACCAAGGCCATCATCGGCTCGCGCGATTGCCCGGTGACGATGCGGTAACCCGCCAGCAGCACCCACAAGGTCACCAGCGTCAGGACGATGCTGCTGGCCCAGGCCATCATTCGCCCCATCAGCTGCAGGCCGAAGGCATCGATCTCGTGGCTGAAGTAGCCGTCGATCAGCTTGTAGAAGGCGAAGTCGCCCAGCCCCGATTGGATGCCGGCGAGATACGCCTCATGCAGCCCATTCGACACCCGATCCATCCCTGCCATTGCGTTCCCCTTCGTTGCGGTCGGGCTTGCCGACGGGACGGCCCGCTGACCGGGGCCTGATTACCGCGCTGCCTTGGGTCTGCGCACGCTGCGCAGCCATCCGGAAGGCGCTACTCCGGCCTGGAAAAACCTTACGAATCGCAGCCACGCACACGGACCCGCGATGGCCCCACTGCCCGATGGCGCGGCCATTGCGTCGTGCGGCAATGTGATGCGTGCGCCTCGAAGGCTATTGTTTACGGCGACGGTTCGGATCGCGTGGTTCGGGCCGTGCTTCCCAGGTCGTGCTGTACGTACCGTGCTTTCCGGTTCGTGCTTTACGAGCCGTGCTTTACGAATCGTGCTTCCGCATGGTGCTTTACGAATCGAGCGGCCCGGGTCGCGCCATGCAAGTCGCGTTGCCCGGGTCGCGCCGCCCGAATCGCAGGACGGCAGGCCCGCGCTCCAGAGTGGATATCCGCCGCGACGGGACCGCGGTGCGAGCGTTTCGTCGCCGTTCGCACGCCTCCGTCTGCGAATGAGGTCGCGGGCTGCGTCGTCGTTGTAGATGCATCGCAACGACATCGAATCCGTGAGTGAGGCTAGCACCGGAATTCCGGAATGCGTTGTAGGAAAACTCTGATTCGTTGTGCGCGTTTGGCCACGCCTTGTAGACAAATGTCTACGTTCTTGTGGACACAAAGCAAATTCGAGAAGCGATGCTTGCCAACTCTGGGGTTTTATTGAGATTAGATGTCATCCAGATGGATCTGACTTGGCAAGAGAGTTCGTAATGATCCGCGTCTTCATGATCGACGATCACCCCCTCATGCGCACCGGAATGCGCTGGGTACTGGAAGAAGCGGGCGACATCGAAGTGGTCGGCGAAGCCGCCAACGGTCGCGATGCGCTGGCCTTGATCCCGACGTTCGCCATCGACCTGGTGGTGTGCGATTTCGACCTGCCCGATACCGACGGCCTCGACCTGACCCGCCGCCTGCTGCGCCAGGACCCCGAGCGCAAGGTACTGATCGTCTCGATGCTCGAACGCAGCCCGATTCCGCGGCGCTTGCTCGCCGCGGGCGCGCTGGGCTACGTCAGCAAGACCAGCGATCCGCTGGTGGTCTTGCGTGCCGTGCGCGAAGTGGCCAGCGGCCGGCGCTTCCTCGACAACGCCCTGGCCTGCCAGGTGTTGTTCGACTCTTCGCCGTTCGACCAACTCAGCCCGCGCGAGCTCGAGGTCGCGATGCTGATGGTCAAGGGCGAAAGCATCCGTCGCATCGCCGATTCGTTGCGCGTCACCGAGTCGACCGTGCGCACGATCCGCTCGCGCGTGTTCGACAAGCTCGACGTCAGGGGCGATGCGTCCCTGGTCTATCTCGCGGTCGAGCATGGCCTGGCCTGACCGCGCGACACCGCGCACGGCGCCATCGACCGCTGCGACGACAGCGGCGCTGCCGAGTCGTTGCCGCAGCGCCGTTCGTCCGCCTCCGCCACCAGCTTGCATGCGCCCTACCCCCGCCACGCCCGGCCTGGTCCTCGTCTTCGCCCTGGCCCTCGGCGCTTGCTCCAATGTCTCCGAGCCGACCATGCCGCACTACCGACGCAATCCGCACCCGCAGCAACGTTACGAGATCACCCTGCGCCTCGACGATGCGCCCGGGCCGGTGTTGACGCTGCAGGGCGCGGCCCAGTACGAGGTGACGGACCTGTCCTGCGTGCCCGAGCTGGCGGGCACCGGGGTACGGCCGATGCCCCGACACAGCTTGCCGGCAACCTATATCCGCACGGCGGCCAACCGCTATGTCATCGCCGTGCACGCCGATGCGATGCGCGACGAGGATTACCACGGCCTCGGCGTCTGCCGTTGGAAGCTCGCCGCGCTGCACGTCAGCCTGCACCTCGCCGACCGCGAGCATCGCGACATCGCCATCGACCCGACGCTGCCGGGCGAGGCGCTGCTGTCCGGGCGCGGCAGCACCCTGCATTTCTGGCGCGACGGGCGTCCGCGGGTCAATCCGCAGGATGCGGTCGCCCTGGATTACCAAGGTCCGCGCACTTACCGCGAGGAGATCCGCGCGGACGTCTTCTCCGTCACCTTCATTCCGAGGGCGAGCACGCCGTGAGCACGAACAGCCAGCAGTACGCGAACCTCGCCAGCGACGCCTACAGCCCCTACCAACCGGGTCGCCGCGCCAGGGGCCTGGAAGAGAAAGTGCGCATCGACGAGGTGACCTACAAAGTCGTCGAGCACGTCGACCGCCCGTCCGGTTACCAGGGCACGATCTACCAACGCCTCGACACCGGCGCCATCGTGGTCGCGCACCGCGGCACCGAATTCGGCCGCGAGTTCGTCAAGGACGGTCTGCTCGCCGACGGCGGCATGATCGCCGCGCGCGTCAACCGCCAGGCCGACGACGCCATCGGCCTGACCCGCCGCGCCGTGGAATATGCGCAGGGCTTGAAGCACGAACTCGGCCGCGACGTGCCGGTGTCGGTCACCGGTCATTCGCTCGGCGGTTGCCTGGCGCAGATCAGCGCCTACCGTTTCGGTCTGGGCGGCGAGACCTTCAACCCCTATGGCGCCGCAAGCCTGCGCGATCGCATCCCCGAGGGCGGCATCCAGGTGCTCAATCACGTCATGGCCGGCGACATGGTCAGCGCCGCCGGCCGGCATTTCGGCCGGGTCCGCATGTACGCGGTCGAACAAGAGGTCGATACGCTGACCCGGGTCGGCCGCTATGCCGACAACGGCGACCGCCTCGACATCCGCTACGCCCTGCCTGCGGCAGCGGCCGGTTGGGAGTCGCACCGCATGCACCACTTTCTCCCGGTCGACGGTGCGGGGCGGCGCGACCGCTCGGTGCTCGACGACCCGCAGGCGCAACGACTGGCGCAGCAACATCGGCCGATGTTCGACAAGTACCGCAGCGACATGCTGTTGACCCGCGAAGGCGCATCGATCGCGGCGGCGCTCGCGCAAGGCGCGCGCGGCGTGGCCGGAGAACTGCTGCGCCACCTGCCCGATCGGCCGCAGAATCCGTTCGACGAAACGGCGCGGCGCCTGCCGCCGATGCCGGCCGCGGCCTCCAGCGACCCACGCTTGGCCGAGCATCCGGACCACCGCTTGTACGGGCAGGTCCGCGCCGGCGTCGCCGCGATCCATCAAGGCCAGGGCCTGGGGTACGGCGAAGACGGCGAACGCACCGCCGCAAGCCTGCTGGTGCTGGCCAAGCGCAGCGGCTTGAGCCGCGTCGATCAGGTCGTCGCCGGCCACGCTCCGGGCCAGCCCGAGCAGTTGTTTGTGGTCCAGGGCGATCCGCGCGACCCAGCCCATATCCGCGCGCAGATGGCGGCCGCCGACGCGGCGAAGACGCCGGTCGCCGAATCGTTGCGCGCACTCGCTGCCCTGAACACCCAGGCGCCCGCGCCAGTCCTGGCGCCCGACGCTCAGGACCGGACCCGCCCAGCGCCGATGCGCCCCCACTGAGCCTGCCGCAGGGGGCGATCCGGCTCATCCGCCGCACCGCGCCAACACCGGCGCAACCGGCAAGGCCGCAGGCCAGGATGGGCACAGGGCTGACCGATGGGCCGCATCTGCCTACAATGCCGCGCCCGAAGTTGCAGTGCCCGTCATGGAAATTCTCGTCAACCAAGAGCTCAAAGCCTATATCGACCCGCTGACGGAGGAAGAGCACGAAGCGCTGGAGCGCAGCATCCTCGCCGAGGGTTGCCGCGACGCGCTGGTGCTGTGGGGCGACGTCCTGGTCGACGGCCACAACCGCTACGGCATCTGCCGCAAGCACGGCCTGCCGTTCCAGACCGTGCAGAACCCGCGCTTCCAGTCGATCGACGACGTCTACCTGTGGATGATCGACCAGCACCTCGGCCGGCGCAGCGTCTCCGATTTCCAGCGCGGCGTGCTGGCTCTGCGCAAGCGCGAGATCCTGGCCGAGCGCGCTGCCGCCGGCACACCGGCGGCGGCAACGATCAACGCTGGCAGCGACGACGCCCCCTGGGACACCTCGGCGGCCGAACCGGGCGCCGACACGCCGCAGCCCGCCGCGGCAGCCGCGGCGAAGCCGGCACCGGGCGCGCGCAAGCAACGCGGCGAGATCGCCCGCGAAGCGCGCCTGAGCACCGCCCAGGTCGGCCTGATCGAAACCATCCACAAGCAGGCGGCGCCGGAAGTGGTGGCGGCGGTGAAATCGGGCACGTTGTCGCTCAATGCCGCCGCCGCGGTCGCGACCTTGCCGGAAGACGAACAGCGCGCCGCGGCCCTGGCCGGCAAAAGCGAACTCAAGGAAGCGGCCAAGCGCGTGCGCGAATCGCGGCGCAAACCGCGCGAGCCGCGCGAAGGCGATGAGGGCGAAACCTCGGCGCTGGACGCCGCGCTCGCCGATCAGATCGTGGCGCTGCGCCAGCGCGTGGCCGAGCTGACCGCCGAGAACGATGCCTTGCGCGAACAACTCGCGCTGTTGCAGGCCGAAACCGCCTGATCGAAGGCCGCGCGCTGCGATGCGGTGCGGGCCATCAGCACATGCAGAGCAAATCCACCCTGCCCCTTTTGATAAAGGGGGCGAACGGCCGCGCAGCGGACGTGGGGGATTTGCTTTGGCTCGCCTTGCTTCGCTCCGCGTTTCCAAGCGAACGACAGCCGCGCACTCGGCGACGCTAGAAGCCTGTTCCTCCAACGCCGTGTCCGCCGCGAACGCCCGCAGCCGGCCACGAACAGGCTCGCCCACAGGGCGACTTGCCTGGAGTTTTGCCGACTGACGTCGGCCCGTCACCGTCGCGACGGGCCGAGGCCATCGGGCCGCCGTCAGCGCTCGCCGCCGTCGTGACGCGCCCGTTCGATCGGCTGATTCGCCGATTCGGTCGCCTGCTGCGGCGCATCCGGCGCCTTGCCTTCGAAGCGCAGCGCCGGCTGGCCGCTCTCGGTTTCCACCGAGCGCACCTCGCCGTTGGCGCGGCGCGCCTTGACCTGCTCCAGCACCGGGTTGCTGCACGAGCCTTCGATGAAGTCGGCGCGCTGCAGTTCGCCGTTCTTGAGATCGACGAACAGGCTGTGGGCGTCGCCGGCATTGCGGTTGCTCGACGTGGTCAATCGGCTGTCGCGCGGCAAGGTGGTCGAATCGACCTTCAACACATGGGTCACCGGACGCAGCCCGCAATAACTGTACTTGCCTTCGACGTCGCTGATCAGATAGGTGCCGTCCTCGAAATACAGGCGCACGCCGGGGATACCGAGTTCCTCGCGGTCCTTCACCGAGTCGAGGTTGCAGTCGACGAAGATCTGTCCGACCACGCAGCCCTCATCGGAAAACACGCCGCCACGGATCTCGACCTTCCATTGCGACACGTTCGAGCACGGGCGCAGGCCGGTGCCGGCCGTGCATTCGGCCTGGGCGCGGTTGATGCCGTCGCCCTGCTGCGCGCCGACGCCGATACGCACGCGGTAACGCACCACCGCTTCGGCGCCGGGGGCGAGGCGATCGAGGGCGATGCGCAGCACCGGTCCGGGCGCGCCGCTCAGCGACACCAGGCCGGCGCCGCGCACTTGCGCGGTGTCGGCGACGAGACGGAAACCGGCCGGCAGGCGATCGACCAGCACCGGCGCCAAGGCCAGGCCGGCGCCGTTGTTGCGGATGCGCACGCTGTAAGAAACAAGGTCGCCGACCTCGGCTTCGCGCACCGAGCCGATCTTCTCGACGCTGAGCACCGCATCGGTCGACGGCAACGGCGTATCGACGCAGGCATCGTCGCGCAGCGTGCGGCCGGCTACGCTCAGCACGGCTTCGTTGAACAGACCGCGCCCGCTACCGCCGGCGACGCAGCCGTTATTGGACGGGTCGGCGATCACCGACGCCGCTACCCGCACCCGCAGCTCCAGCGCATAGGTATCGCTGGCGCCGGCGGCGAGATCGCGGGCAGTGGCGAGCGCCCACGGGCCGACGCCGCTGACCACAACACTGGCTCCGTTGCGGGTCGCGGTGGCCGATAGCACGCTGACGCCGGCGCCGAACTGCGGCGTGTCGCTGAGCTCGTAACGGCCGACCGCGGCGCCCTGATTGCGCACCACGATCGCGTAACGCACCAGGAATTCGTCGGCCGTTCCGGGCACCGCCTGCGGCGGGCCTGGCGCGTCCTTGCTCACGCTCAACACCGTCGCCACCGGCGTACCGACGCAATGCGCGGGGTCGGCGGCGACATCGCACCCAGGCGGCGGCGTGGCGCAGCCGTTCGGGTCGGTGGACGGATCGCACGCGACCGGCGGCGGCGTGCCGGTGTTGTCGGTGATCAGGTTGTAGATGCCGCTCACGCCGGCGGGAATCGGGTCGACCACGCGCACCACGACGCTCGCTTCGGCGGTGCCGCCGTTGCCGGCGATCGGCCCGGCCACGGTCAGGGTGCAAGGACGCGCGCCGGCATCGCCGATCGCGCAACCGGCGACGCTCGCGCCGCTCACCGACACCAAGGTGGTATGCGCCGGCAACAACTCGTAGAAGCTATGGTTGCTCGCCGCGACCGCGCTGCCGTTGGTCAGGGTCAGGGTGTAGCTCAGGGTTTCGCCGGGCTCGGCCTGACCGGGCAGGTTGCCGCTCTCGCCGCTCAGGCGCTTGGCGACGGTCACGGTCGGCTGGATCACCGGCGTTTGCACGCAATGGTTCGGATCGGTCGCAGCATCGCAGCCAGGCGGCGGCGCGGTGCAGCCGTTCGGGTCGGTGGCCGGATCGCAGCCCACCGGCGGAGGATTGCCGGTGTTATCGGTGACGAGGTTGTAGATCGCGGTGACGGCATTCGGAATCGGATCGACCACGCGCACGACGAAGCTCACTGCGGCGCTGCCGCCGTTGCCGGCGATCGGGCCGGCCACGGTCAGGGTGCAGGCACGCGCGCCGGCATCGCCGACCGCGCAACCGGCGATGCTGGCCCCGCTCACCGACACCAGGCTGGTATGCGCCGGCAGCAACTCGTAGAAACTGTGAGCGCTCGCGGCCGAGCCGCCGGTGTTGCTGAGGGTCAAGGTGTAGGTCAGTGTTTCGCCGGCCTCGGCGCGGCCGGCGACGTTGCCGGACTCGGCCGACAGCGTCTTCGCGACCGTCACGCGCGGGCCGGTCGGGATCTGCGCGCAACCGGGCAGGCTCGGGTCGCTGTTGCAATCCGGCGGGCCCTTATCCGGGTTGTAGGCGCGGTTGAGGATGCGCGCGACGCCGGCCGGTATCGGGTCGACCACGGTCACCGCGACGGTAAGGCTCAGGCTTGCACCGGGCGCGATGCTGAGGTTGCGCCAGGCCACCGTGCCGCCGCTCGCTGCGCCGTCGTGAATGCCACCGTTGTCGGACGACACGTAGACGGTGTTGGCATCGAGGTTGTCCAGGACATCGTAGTTGATCGCGGTCAGGTTGCCGATGTTGCGCAGGGTGATGGTGTAGTTGAGCGCCTCGCCGGGTTCGGCGATGCCGTTGCCGTTGGCGTCGGTCACGCTCTTGACCAGGGTCACGTCGCTGGCGCAGCTGTCCAGCGCGGTCAACGAGATGTCGTCGAGGGCGAGGTCGTTGCCGGCGCCGCCGGGGCTGTTGTTGACGACTTCCAGGCGCAGGCTCGATTGGGTCGGGACGAAGCTCACGCCGTACTCGTTCCAGGTCAGCACGGTGCCGGGCAGTTCCGGAATGTCGCCGCTGCTGACGCTGCCGAGCACCGCGCCGGTGCTCGGGTCGACGATGCGGAAGGTGACGTTGGGGTCGATATCGCCGTCGCCGGGCAGGTATTCCTGCACGTTGGTCAGCCAGGCGGTGAAGTCGTGGCGCACGCCGACCGCCAGGCCGGTGAAGTCGCGCGAATAGAACACGCCGGGATCGAAGTCGGCGTTGACCAGCATCATGTAGCCGTTCGGATCGCCGGTGTGGTCGGTGCCGTCGCGCCAGGCGATGTTGCCGCCGTCGCTGCGCGGCGATTGCACCAGGGAGTACTCGCCGTCGTTGACCCGGCAATCCGGGCCGATGCACGGCGGTGCGGTGTCTTCGTAACGGTAGGTGGTCTGCGCCGGCGACAGCGGCGGACCGATGCGGCTGGTGCCGGAACCGAAACCGAAGCTTTCGTTGAACAGCGGCGCGCAGGTCTGCGCCGCGACGGGCGCGATCGGCAGCGCCGCGGCGAGCAACAACGCCGCCGCGCGCGGCAACCAGCCGCGCAGGCGGGAAAGGGGTGCGATGGCCATGCCGGTCCTCACTTCGCCGCGGCCCGGGCTTCGATCTGCACGCGACGATCCGGCTGCAGGCATCGCTTCAATGCCGCGGTCGCACGCTCGCCGACACAGCCCTGGCTGACCGGTTCGCGTTCGCCGCGCCCTTCGGCGCTGATCGGCTTACGCACGCCCTGCCCTTGCAGATAGGCGCGCACGGTGTCGGCGCGCTGCTGCGACAAGCGTTGGTTATAGGCCTCGCTGCCCAGCCGGTCGCTGTGACCGACGACGTTGAAGCCGGTCACCTCGGTGCGCGCGCGCAACTCGGCGGCGAGCGCATCGAGCCGTCCCTTGCCGCGCGGCAACAGGCCGGCGAGGTCGCCGCGATCGAACGCGAACAATGCATCGGCCGACAGCTCGTAGTTCGCCTGCTGCGACGGCGGCGCTTGCGGCGACGGCGGCGGTGGGCAGGCCTCGGCGGCGGCTTCCGCGCGCGCCGACAAGTCTTCGGCGATCTGGATGTAGGGCTTGGCATGGCGCCAGCCGCCGTCGTGGATCTCGTTGCCGGCGTGCACCAGCTCGACTTCGGCGCAGGCGGTGGCCTGGCGCGCGCAACGGAAGCCGGCGTGGCGGCGCAAGGCGTCGTAACGCGCCCACAGGTCGGGGCGCAATTTTTCGGCGCCGTTGACCAGCGGGGTTTCGCTGCCCGGATCGGTGCCGGCTTCGAGCGCGGCGATCAACCTGGCCGATTCGGCCAACGCCGCCTGCGGGTAGCCACCGCGGTCGTTGCGGCTGTACTCGTGGAAGCTGGTGTCGAGCCAGCACTGCGCTTTCGAAAGCGCGTAGTCGTCGACTTCGATGCCGCGATCGTTGAGCGCCTTGATCCGTGCCTGCGTCGCTTCATAAGTTTGGTGGTCGGCGCGAATGGCCGCGTTAGCGATGCGCTGCGGCGCCGGCGTCAAGCTCTCCTGCGCGGTCTGGCTTTGCGCCGGCGATGCGGTCAGGCCGATCAGCGCGAGCAACACCGACAGGTGCCGACGATCCTTCGTTGGGTGGTGTTTCATCACTCGATACTCCTCAGCGCGGCAAGGCGGGGTTGGTCGCGGGGTCGTTGCCGCGGAACAGGGTTTCGTCGAACTTGAAGCGCAGGCGCAGATACGCGCCCTGGTTGGTGTATTCGCCCTGGGTCAGGTCGTCGTCGCGGAAGCCGCGCAGGTTGTAGCCGGCCGACAGCCACAGGTTGTCCTTGACCAGATAGCCCAGTTCGGCGCCGAAGGCGTACTGGCGCGCGCCGCCGGGACTCCACATCTGCGCCGCGAGGGCGCTGACGTCCCAACGTTCGGACACGTCGTAGGTCAGCCGGCCCGAGGCCAGATAAGCGGTGTAGCGATCGCTGCGCCCGTCGAAGTAGTCGCGCTGGCGCTTGCCGGCAAGACGGCCGCTGAGCCACCACGGCCGCGACGGGTGCCAGTCGGCGTGCACCGACAGGACGTGTTTGTCGAAACCTTCGTTGCCCAGCACGAAGCGGTCGTCGCCGTCGACGGGAAAGCCGCCGCTGCCGAGACCGCTGTTGGCCAGACTGCTGTCGCGGCGCGTCCAGAACTCGTATTTGCCGAGCACGTTGAGGCGGTTGCGGTCGGTGTCGCGATAGGCGAAGCCAAGCTGGAAACGGTCTTCGTAACTGTCCTGGGCATCGCCGTCGTAACGGTTTCGCAGATGGTAGTTGCGCAGCAAGCCGGTCCAGTCGCGATTGAGCTTGCGCGCGAGGGTGAAAGTCGACAGCCAGGTGTCGTAGCCCTGGCTCAGCCATGGCACCGTGGTCGGCAGGCCGGTGACCGGGTCGTTCGGCAGGACGTTGTCGCCGACGTTGTCGCTGCGCCGCCACTCCAGGCGCCCGCTGATCAGCCACAACTCGTCCGGACGCCACTCCGCGGCGAGGCTCGCGGCGGTGGCTTGCTGGCCGCGGCCGTCGAGCACCTGCAATTTCTCCAGGCCGGTCTGCAGGCTCAGCGCCGGCGTCACCCGCCAGCGATTGCGCAGGCCGTTGGCCCATTGCAATTGGCGCGCGCCGTAGGCGTCGTACATGCGGTATTCGCTGAACACGGTGCCGCCGTCCATGTACTCGGTGTCGAGGCCGTAGACGAAGGCATTGCTTTCGTAGGGGCTGGCATGGCGACGGCCGGCGGCATCGACCGCGCCCTCGGCGGTCGCGACCGACGCCAGGCCGGTGTTCCACTCATAGCGGCCGTACAAACGCGTCTTGTCGTGCACGCGCAGGCCCGCGCCGAGCGCGGCGCGGCGATGCTCGCTGTGGTCGAGGTCCTGCTCGGCTTCGGCGCTGAGGTCGAAGCGTTCGTCGACGCGCCACTGCGCGGCCACGCGCAACGCGGTGTATTCGACCGGCACGCCGGCCAGGCCGTTACCGACCCAACTGCCGTATTGGCCGCTCCAGCCGTAGCCAGTGTTGTACAGCGTCTGGCCGGTGCCGGGATTGATCGCGTTCGGCGAGCCGCCGTAAAAGCCGCCGCCGAAGCCCGGCGAGACCACGCCGACGCCGAACGGCGCGGTGATCGGCGCCGGTACCGACAGGCCGTTGCCGTAACCGTAGCGGCCGGCGCGTTCGTCGACCCGGTTGGCGCCGACTTCCAAGGTGAAGGCTTCGTTCGGCGTGTAACGCACGCCGGCCTGCAACTGGTCGCGGCGCGCATCGCTGACCGTGTCTTCGACATGCGTGCCCTGTGCGTACAAGCCCCAGGTTTCGTCGAGGCGCAGTTGCGCATCCAAGCCGCCCTGCTTGCGCCCGCCGATGAACGACGAAGCGGGGTTATTGAAGCCCGCGTCGCTTTCGCCGTAATAGGCACCGATGTCGCTGTGTTCGCCGCGATGGCCGAAGGCCAGGCGCCAGGCATCGCCTTCGACCTGATCGCTGCGCAGCGGATCGATCGGGCCGCCATCGACCCCTGCGCCAGGCAACGCGGTGTACAGCAGCCCCGGCAAGGTGTTGTAGGCGCTGCGGCTGCGCGCCACTTCGCCGCTGAGCCAGGTCCGCTCGCCGAAATGCACGCTGGCGTTGGCGCTGGCCAGCTCATAAGGCGAAAGGGGGTTTTCGTCCTTGACGTAGCTGCCGCCGAGTTCGAAGCGCTCGTTGACGCGGTATTGGCCGTTGGCTCCGTAAACCCAGTAGCGCTCGCCGCCCTGGTCGACTTCGTAGCTGATGCGCACCGACACCGGGTTGAGCGCGGCATCGACCGAAGGCACCGATTGCGCGAACAGGATGCGGCCGCTGAAGGGTTCGAAGTTGTAGTCGACGAAGCGCTGCATCGGCTTGACCTCGACGATGCGCGAGGGCGCGTGGCGGTCGCGCACGATCATCTCCACGCGTTCGCTGCCGAGCACCGCGCCGGCGCTGTTGCTGACGGTGTACGGGCCTGACAGGCCGCGCCCGGGGAATTCCTCGATCACCTGGCGCAGGTTGTCGTAGGCGGCGAACACGTCGAGCGCGCCGCGCGCGCCTTCGGCATGCGCGCGCAGACCGGTCATGGCGCGGTGGTACTGGCCGAGCTCGCGCGTCGCGACCGGGGCGACACTGCCCTGCCCGTTGCGCTGGCTGAAACCGTCGCCGGTGACGATGTCGCCGTACAACAGATAATTGCGGTCTTTGTCCAGGCGCAGATACAGGCGACTGTTGCTGCGCGCCTCGAAGCCGACGATGGAGGCGTCGCCGTAGACCGGGTACCAACGCTCCGGGTCGAGATCGCGGAACAGGCGGTCGCGATCGGGCTTGTCGCTGTCGTAGGCCATGGTCAGCAAGGCATCGCCGCGGACCTTGCCCTTGAGGAAGAACGCCGTGCGCAAGGCGGCACTGCGCTTGCCGTCGCCGGAACGCCGCGACCAGTTGCGTATCTCGTCCTCGAAGCCGTCCTCGGGCCGCGCCTGACTGAGGCTCAAAGGGTTCTTGCGGTCGAAGCTGACGATGCCTTCGACCAGGCCCACCGCGATCATCTCGCGCAGCGCCGGCACGAAGCCGATCTCGCCCTTGGCTACCGCCGCACCCGCGGACACTTGCACCTGCACGCGCTGCGGTTCGATCGGCGCCAACAGCCAGACCTGCGCGGCACCGTCTTTCGCCATGAGCTGGAAACCCGGCATCGCCGCATCGAGGTCGCGCGGCGCCAGGCCGAACTGGTCGCTGCTCGCACCCGGCAGTTGCAAGCGGCCGGCCGAAGACTCCAGGGTCAGGACCGTCTCGCCCGGCAGCGGCCGACCGTCGCGGTCGAGCACCTGGATATCGAGTTTCGCCGGGGTCTGGCCGTCGGCCGGCAGGCTGTCGCGATCGACCGCGACGCGGATCGTCGCGGCCGGTTGCGGTGCCAGGCGTTGCGCCAGCAGCGGCGCCGGCAGGGGGCGATCGGTCTTGAATTGCGCCTGCGCCGTGCCGCAGGTCGCGGCGATGGCACAGGCTAATGTGCTGAGCGCACTCCGGCGCAGAAGTCGTTCCGTTTGACGCATATCCTTGCTTCCCTCGTTTACAACCCGAGGCGGGCTGTCCGGTAAGGCAGAGAGCAGCCACGACCGGAGAGGCGTGCCTTATGTCTCTATTATTTTTGTGACGTGAATCACAATTTCGACTTAGAGACGCAAGCCACGTGCCAAGCTCGGCAGCAACGACTCGGCAGGGAAAATTTGTGACGTTAATCAACATTAATGACACATAGTGACGTCATGCGTCACTCATTTGTGTCAGTTCATTGCGCTCGATCGCACAAAGCACATTAGTCGTCGCGCAGGCACGCGAGCCTTGCGCCGAGTCGCACGCGAAGCCGCTTTCCTCGTCGCTAATCGACTTGCCGGCACGCGACAGGCGCCTACGCTCGATGGCGCGAACTCAGGCGCCGCTGCGCACGCAACGGCGCCGGACCGCGCTCATCGGCCCCGTGAATCCGCCGCGGCTGGGCCACGGCGGCTCAGGGCAGTTCGCGGTGAACCGCCTGGTTCTTGCCGGCGCGCTTGGCTTCGTAGAGGGCGAAGTCGGCCGCTTCGAGCAAGGGCTCGTAGGAATCGCCGCTGCACGGCGAATAGGTCGCGCCGCCGACGCTGACGGTGACGCGGCCGACCTCGGCGCCGGTGTTCGGAATCGCCAGTTCGTAGACGCTGGCGCAAATCTGCTCGGCAACCTGGCGCGCGCCTTCGCTCGGCGTCGACGGCAACACCAACGCGAACTCTTCGCCGCCGAAACGCGCGGCGACGTCGGCCGGACGCTGCGCGCAACGCTGCACCGCGCCGGCCACCGCCTTGAGCGCCTCGTCGCCGATCAAATGGCCGTAGGCGTCGTTGTAGACCTTGAAGTTGTCGACATCGACCATGAGGATCGAGAAGTCGCCCTGCTCGCGCACCGCGCGGCGCCATTCGGTGTCGAGGTAGCTGTCGAGGTAGCGGCGGTTGTTCAGCCCGGTGAGGCCGTCGACATCGCTGAGCCGGCGCAGCACTTCGTTCATTTCCAACAGCTTCTGCTGGTTCTCGCTCAGCGCGCGATAGGCCGCGTCGCGTTCGATCTGGTTGAGATAGGCCTGCGAGTGGTGGCGGATGCGCGCGATCAGCTCGATCGGGTCCGGCAGCTTGACCAGATAGTCCGCGGCGCCAGTCGCGAAGGCCTGGCTTTTCACCGCCGCGTCCTCCTTGCTCGACAGGACCACGATCGGCACGTTGCGCAAGCTCGCGTGCACCCGGTACAGGTGCACCAGGGTCATGCCGTCGACGCCGGGCATGACCAGGTCCTGCATGATCACCGTCGGCTGCAGCGCCTCGGCGGTCGCGACCGCGTCGCTGGCCGAGCTGCAGTAGTGGAACTCGACGTCCTGCTCGCTGGCGATCGCGCGGCGCACGGCCTCGCCGATGATCGGTTGATCGTCGACCAGCAACACGACGAACCGGCGCCTGCGGGGCGTGGCCGGCGTAAAGCTCGAGGAATGCTCAGTCATGGGGCTACGTTCCTGATGTCACCGAAGAGCAACCGCAACTTCGATGCGATTCGATCCAGGGGAAGAATCTCGACGGCGGCGCCGCGATCGGCGGCCGCCTTGGGCATGCCGTAGACGGCGCTGCTGGCCTGGTCCTGGGCGATGGTGTGGTGGCCGCGCATCCGCAGCGAGTGCAGACCGCTGGCGCCGTCGCGGCCCATGCCGGTCAGCAGCACGCCGACGATCTCGCCGGGCCAGTCCTTATTGATGCTCTCGAAGAACACGTCGACCGAAGGCCGGTACGGCTGCTCCACCGGCTCGGGCGTGTACGCCAGCGCGCCGTCGGGCTCGAGCACGAGATGCTCGTTGGTGCCGGCCAGCAGAACGCTGCCGGTGGCCGGCCGATCGCCCGGCCGCGCCAGCCGCACCGGGTTGGCGGAAAAGCGATTGAGCCAGTCGGCCATGCTGCTGGCGAACTTTTCGTCGATGTGCTGGACGACGACGATCGCCGCCGGAAAACCGGCCGGCAATCCGCCGAGCAACTCGGCCAGCGCCGCCGGGCCGCCGGCGGAAGCGCCGATCGCGACCAGGCGCTTGGCGCCGGAGCGGCGCACCGGCGGCTTCTTGGCCTGCCGCGACGGCGCATCGCCGACCAGGCGGCCGATCAGGTCGATCTTGGCCAGCAGTTCCTGCGCGCCGGCGTAGTCGTCGATGCCGAGGGTCGGCACGTCGGCGGCGTCGATGGCGCCGTGGCCCATGGCCTCGAACACCAGCGAGGCGTTGCCGCCGACGCTGGCGGTCACCACCAGGATCGCACAGGGGCTGCGCGCCATGATCTGGCGCGTCGCTTCGACCCCGCCCATGCCCGGCATCAACAAGTCCATCAGCACCAGGTCGGGCGTGTCCTCGGCGCAGCGCGCGACCGCTTCCTCGCCGCTCGCCGCGGTCCAGGCGATGCGGTGCTCGCTGCGCCGGCCGATCGCGCGGCGCAGCGCTTCGACCGCCAGCGCCAGGTCGTTGACGATGCCGATCCTCATGCGGCGGCCTCGCCGATCAAGTCGACCACCGCCTGCAACAACGCTTCCTCATGGAAGCCGCCCTTGGTCAGATAGAAATCGGCGCCGGCATCGAGGCCGCGCCGGCGATCTTCCTCGCGATCCTTATACGACACGATCATGACCGGCACGCTGCGCAGACGCGCATCCTTCTTGATCAGGCCGACCAGCTCGATGCCGTCCATGCGCGGCATGTCGATGTCGGTCACGACCAGATCGAAATGACCCGCCCGCACCGCGTTCCAGCCGTCCATCCCGTCCACCGCCACCTCGACCACGTAGCCTCCGCTTTCGATCAGTTTGCGTTCGAGCTCGCGTACGGTGAGTGAATCGTCGACCACCAGCACGCGCTTGCGGGTCGCGGTCTGCGCGCTGTCGTCGTAACGCAGCTGGGTCAGGCGTCCGGTCGACACCAGGCGCTCGACCGAACGCAGCAGGTCCTCCACGTCGACGATCAGCACCGGCGTGCCGTCGTCGAGCAGGGCGCCGGCGCTGATGTCCTTGACCTTGCCGAGCTGGCTCGGCAGCGACTGCACCACCAACTCGCTGACGCCGCGGAAACGCTCCACCGCCAGGCCGTACTCGTGACCGCCGCCGGGCGCGCCGAGCACGATCACGTGCAATTGCTCGGGCGCGGCCTTGGCCTCGGCGCCGCCGAGCACCTGCTGCGCCGACACCAGGCCGATGCGGCGGCCGTTCAACTCGAAATGCTGGCGCCCTTCCAGCCAGTGCACGTCCTCGCGCGCGAGCATCGCCGTGCAGACGATCTGGGTCAGCGGAAACGCATAGGCTTCCGCGCCGATCTCGACCACCAGCGCGCGCAACACCGAGGTCGTCAGCGGCAGCAACAACTGGAAGCGGGTACCGCCGCCCGCCTGCGACGACAGCCGGACCGTGCCGCGCAACTGCTTGACCATGTTTTGCACGGCGTCGAGCCCGACCCCGCGCCCGGAGATCTCGGTGACCACCTCGCGCAGAGTGAATCCGGGCAGGAACAGGAATTCGAGCAGTTCCGCCTCGCTCAGGCGCGAGGCGGTGTCCTCGTCGGCCAGGCGCCGGGCAACGACTATCCTGCGCACCTGCTCCAGATCGATGCCGCGACCGTCGTCCTCGATGGTGATTTCGAGCAGGCCGGACACGTGATGCGCTTCCAGCCGCACCAGGCCACCGGCGGGCTTGCCGCCGGCGCGGCGCTGCTCGGCCGACTCGATGCCGTGATCGACCGCATTGCGCAGCAGGTGGCCCAACGGCGCTTCGAGCTTGGCGAGGACGTCGCGGTCGACCTGGGTCTTGGCGCCGACGATCTCCAGGCGCGCCTCCTTGCCGAGTTCGCGCGCCAGATCGCGGACCATGCGCTTGAAACCGCGGGTGCCGTCGGCGAACGGCCGCATATGGCTCGACAACGCCTCGTCGTAGAGGCGATGGGCGACGCTGGCGATGCGGCGCTCGAACAAGTCCAACTGGGCGATGCGATCGGCCAGTTGCCGCTGCGACTCGGCGATCGCCGAGCGCGCCTCCATCAGCAACGCGTTCGCATGTTGATCGCGCGACATGCCCGGCGAGACGTCGGCCAGCCGGTCCAGCGCGACCGCGCTGTCGTGCTGCAGACGCTTCAGGCGGCTCAACGAGCGGATGTAGGGATCGAGCCAGCGCGACACCACCAGCGATTCGCCGGCCAGGCCGAGCAGGCGGTTGAGGCTGCGCGCGGTGATGCGCAGCACCCGCTCTTCGCTTTCGGCGTCGGCATGGGCCGCGTCCGCACTCGACGCCGGCTCCGGCTCGATCGTCACGGCCAGCGCCGACGCCGACGACGCGGCCGGAGCGGGATCGGCGGCCAGGGCCGCGGCCAGAGCGGCGCGGAAACGCTCGGCGTCCGGCGCATCGTCCTGCATCCACGGCGCGGTCTCCGTAGCCGGGGTCGCGGCGATGCGGGCGAGCAGGTCGACGCCGCCGAGCAAAGCATCGATGACGACGTTGCCGAGGACCAGCCGCCCCTGTTGCGCCTCGACCAGGCAATCTTCCATCGAATGCGCGACCGCCACCGCGGCCGACAGGCCGAGGATGCGCGCGGCGCCTTTCACCGAATGCGCCGCGCGCATGCAGGCTTCGAGTTCCGGCGCCGAGGCCGGATGGCTTTCGAGGATCAGCAGCCCCTCGGTCAGCACCTGCGCCTGCCCCTCCACTTCCATGCGGAACAGGTCGTGTAGCGAATAGTCCTGGAGGTTGCCTGTGCTCATCCGAGCCGCCGATTGAGTGCGCTGAGCACCAGCGCGTCGTCGAGCACGCCGACGTTGCGCTGGCCCATGGCCAGGATGCCGGTACTGAACGGCGACACCGAATGCGCGACCGTCGCCGGCACGTTGCCGATCGTGGCCGGGTCGTAACGATGCGAACCGTGCACTTCGTCGGCCTCGAAAGCCAGACGCTGCTCCTGCCAGGCCAGCACCACCAGGCGCCGGTTCAATACGCTGCGCGCGGCGTCGGCCTGGCCCGGTTCGAGATGGAACAGCGATTCGAGCGCGACGCAGACGGTGAGCTGGCCGCGCACGTTGACCAGCCCGCGCACCACGCCTTCGCGACGGTGCGGCAGGGTGTGGACCGGGCGCGGCTCGATGACTTCGTCGACCACCGAGGCGGTCAGGCCCAACCATTCCGCACCGAGGCGGAACACGAACAGCGACCCAGTCAGCGACCTCAGGTCTTCGGCCTTGGCCGCGACGTGCCGGGTCGCCTCGCGCAGCGCCTCCGGCTCGGGCGCGCGGTCGAGCAAGCGCGCCACGGCGCTGCTCGATCCGGCCGGCGTGTGTTTGGCGCTCATCCTGCGAGGTCCTTATCGGTGCCCATCAACCTGCCGTCCTGCGCGAGCGTTGCGCACGCAGGCGCAGGACCCGCCCAGCGGCGGCGTCGCCGCGGGTTTCTAACAGCAAGGCCAGGTGCATCAGGGTCTCTTCGTGTTGCGGCTGCAAGTACAAGGCCTTGCGGAAATAGTCTTCGGCGAGCTCGTTGCGGCCCTTCGCTCCCTCGATCAGCCCGAGCAGGTACAGCGCGCGCGCCGACGGCCCCTGCGCCTGCAGATAGGCCTGGCAGGAGCTCGCGGCCCGGTCGAAGTCGCCGTTGTCGGCCAGGCGCTGCGCGGCGTCGAGCAAGGCCTCGGCGCCCTCGACCGCAGGCGGCGCGGGGTTGGCGGCCGGCGCCGGCCGTGGCCGCGCCAGCGGCCGCGGCTTGGCGATGGCTTTCACCGTGGCGGCCTTGGCCGCGGCGCCCGCCAGCGCCGACGCCGTCGTCGCCAGCATCGCCGCCGACACTCCGCCGCCGCTGTCGGCGCGCGGCGGACGGAAGGCGAACGCCATCGGCAACTGCGCCGAGGCGAAACCCTGCGACAGGATCAGCCCGGCCTCGGCCGGGCCGACGAACAGCAGGCCTTGCGGACGCAACAGCCGCTTGAGAATCCCGACCGTGCGCACCTGGGTATCGGCATCGAAATAGATCAGCAGGTTGCGGCAGAAAATCGCGTCGTACACCGCCTCGCCCGGCAGGAAAGCGACATCGAGCACGTTGCCCTGGATGAAGTTGACCCGCGAACGCACCGTCTCCGGCAACTGCCAGCCGCCCGCCACGGCAGCGAAATGGCGCTCGCGGAACTGCAGCTCGCGGCCGCGGAAGGAGTTGCTGCCGTACAACCCGCGCCGCGCCTTCGCCAACGCGCGCTCGCTGATGTCGACCGCGTCGATGCTGAGCCGCTCGAGCGGAAAGCCGGCGTCGTACAGGGCCATCGCCATCGTGTAGGGCTCTTCGCCGGTCGAACACGGCAGGCTGAGCAGGCGCAGACGCTCGCCGGGGTGGGTCGCCGCCCATTCCAGGCCGTAGCTGCCCGACAAGGCGCTGAAGGCCTGGGTATCGCGGAAGAACCAGGTCTCCGGCACCACCACCGCTTCGATCAGTTCCTGCTGCTCCAGCGGCGAGGCGCGCAAGGTCTGCCAGTACTCGCCGAGCTGCTTGCATTCGCAGGCGGCCATGCGGCTGGCGACCGCGCGTTCGACCACGGTCGGGCCGATGGTGCTGGCGTCCAGCCCCATGGTGTCCTTGAGCCATTGCTGGAAGCCGCCCGGCTTCATGCGCTTTCGACCGAGGCCTGGAACAACAGCTCGCGCACCGAATCGGGCAGCAACTGCTCGATCCGCACCCACTGGATCAGGCCCTGCGCATCGGCGGCGACCGGCCCCAGATACGGCGCCTGCGCCGCATCGACACCGGCCGGAGCGAACTCGGCGGCCTCGCGCCGCACCGTTTCCAGCACTTGCTCGGCGATCAGGCCGAGCTTGCGGGTAGCGCCGTCGCCGGCCGGGTAGTTCACCACGATCACCCGCGTGCTCAACAGCGCACGCGCGGGACGCCCCAACGCCAACTGGCACAGGTCGATCAGCGGCACCGGTTCGCCGCGGTAGTCGAAGGCGCCGGCCACCGCCGCGGGCGCCTGCGGAATGGCTTTCGGGTTGACCAGGTTCAGCACCGACACGACCTGCGCCGCTTCGATGGCGTAACGGTCCTGGTCGAGTTGGAAGACAAGGAAAAGCACGGCATCGTCCTCCCGGCTGCGTCTGGCTGTCCGAAGCGGCGGCGCTTACGCCAGCAACTTGAACTTGGAAACTCCGTCGCGCAGCCCGGCGCTGACCTGGTGCAGTTCGTCGATCGCCTGGTTGGACTGCTTCAAGGCGTCGACGGTCTGTTGCGCGGCCTCGCTCAACTGGCCCAGGGCCAGGTTGATCTGCTCCGCGCCGGCCGCCTGCGCCTGCACGCCTTCGTTCACCACCTCGAAGCGCGGCACCATCGCCTGCACATGTTCGATCACCTGCGACAACTGGCCGCCGACCTGCTGCACGTCGCTGGTGCCGCGGCGGACTTCTTCGGAGAACTTGTCCATGCCCATCACGCCGGCCGACACCGCCGACTGGATCTCGCGCACCATCTGTTCGATGTCGAGCGTCGCCACCGCGGTCTGGTCGGCGAGGCGGCGGATTTCCACCGCCACCACCGAGAAACCGCGGCCGTATTCGCCGGCTTTTTCCGCCTCGATGGCGGCGTTGAGCGAGAGCAGGTTGGTCTGGTCGGCGACCTTGGTGATGGTGGTGACGACCTGGCTGATGTTGCTGGCCTTCTCGGCCAGCACCGCGAGCTTGGCGCTGATCGCCGCGGTCGCGTCGATCATCCGGCCCATGGTCTCCTCCATCTGCGCCACGCCGTGCTGGCCATCGCCGGCCAGCGAGGCGGTCTGCTCGGCGCTGCCGGCCACCGTGCCCATGGTCCGCGCCAGTTCCTTCGAGGTCGCGGCGATTTCGCGCGAGGTCGCGCCGATCTCGGTGGTCGTCGCGGCGATCTGCGCGGCGGTGGCCTGCTGTTCGCGCAAGGTCGCGGTGATCTCGTTGATCGAGGAATTGACCTGGATGCCGGAGGTCTGGATCTGCCCGACCAGTTCCGCCAGCTCGCCGCTCATGCGGTCGTAGCCCTGCGCCACGGTGCCGAATTCGTCGCTGCGCGAGAACCCCAGGCGCTGGCTGAAATCGCCCTTGGCCATGACGTCGGCAGCGCGCGCCAGCCGGTGCAGCGGCAGGGTGATCGCCTTCAATAGGAAGAAGCCGGCCAGCACCGCCGCCAACACCGCGCCGACGAAGGTCAGGCCGATGCCGAGCTCGGCCGATTTCACCGCCGCGTCGATGCGGTTGCCGGATTCGACCGACTCGTTGTAGTTGTACTGGATGATGCGGGTGATGGTGTCGACCGCCTTGGCGAAGATCGGCTCGGCGCGCGTGCGCATCGCCTCCTGCAAGGCCGCCGAACCGGCCTCGCCGGCCCGGATCAAATCCGGCTGCAGGGCGAACAGCGACGCACTGGAACCGGCCAGGGCGTCGAGATTGCGGCGATCCTCGGTCTGGGTGACGGTGGCGCGATAACGGCCGATCGCCTGCTCGAAGGCGGTCCGACGCGTGCGCAAGAGCTCCTGCGCTTCGGCGCGCTGGCTCGCGTCGGCCGAGGACAAACCGTTGATCGCGGTGTAGTAGGCGTGCCACTCGGTTTCCATCTGCCCGGAGGCGTACAGCCCGGGAATGGAGTCCGCGCGCAGCCGGCTTTCTTCGGCCTGCACGTGCAGCAACCGCTGCAGGGCGATGCCGCCCATCACCACCATCGCCACGATGATCACGGCGAAGCTCAAGATGATTCGCTGCCGAATCGTGATGTTATTCATGACCGATCCCCGTGTATGCCATGAAGCATTACCTATCTGGGCAGTGATTGTGAGGACCGCCTGTCGCGGAGGAAGCCCCAGTGTAGAGACGCGCTTCGCCCCTGCCCACCATCACGGCTGCGAACGGACGGACCGACTTGAACCGGCCTTCGGACTATGACCTCGCCTGGTCCGCACCGCCGTGAAAAGCCAACGCCGTCTCACTATGCGTCGACCCGACAGTGTCGCGGCCCTAATCTACACCCGGCTCCGGATCGCGCACGGTCGGTAACGGCGGCCTTCGCGCCGGTGACCGGCGAGGCGATCGGCGAACAGATGGGCGGATGCGGCGGACGCCGGACCGGGAGCGAACGCAGCCCGGTCGGCCGATCCCCTGGCCGTCGGCGCCGCCGGCTCAGTCCATTTCGGCCGCGGCTTCGCGGCCCTGCTGGCGGATCAGCGCTTCGTCGCGGGCATCGTTGATGGCGTGGCGGACGCTGTCGAGGTCGACCGCGGACTCGTCGTGCACGAACACGCCTGTCAGTTCGCTGTCGGGACGCAAGTCGCCGGCTTCGAACAGGGCCCACATTTCCTCGGCGTACCAGGTGTCCAGCAGCTCCGGCGCCCAGGCGCCCAGGCTGGCGGTGAGGTTGTTGACGTCGCGCAACAGCATCTTGCGCGCGGCGTTGTTGCCGGCGGCGCTGACCACCTGCGGGAAATCGATGATGACCGGACCGTCCGGGGCAACCAAGACGTTGTACTCGGACAAGTCGCCGTGGATCAGGCCGACGCAGAGCATCTTGACCACTTGCCGCACCAGGAAACGGTGGAAGCCGCGGGCCTGCTCCGGCGCCAGCTCGACCTCGCCCAGACGCGGCGCGGAATGGCCGTCGGCGTCGGTGACGAGTTCCATCACCAGTACGCCGTGGTAATAACCGTACGGTTCGGGCACGCGCACGCCGGCATCGCGCAACTGGTACAGCGCCTCGACTTCGGTGTTCTTCCAGGCGGTTTCCTGCTGCTTGCGCCCGTACTTGGTGGCCTTGCCGATCGCGCGCGCCTCGCGGCTGCCGCGCACCTTGCGCCCTTCCTGGTACTGCACGCGCTGCTGGAAGCTGCGTTGCGCCATGTCCTTGTAGACCTTGGCACAGCGCACGTCGTCGCCGGAACGCACCACGTACACCGCGGCCTCCTTGCCGCTCTTGAGCGGGCGCATGACCTCGTCGATCACGCCGTCGTCGATCAGCGCCTGCAATCCGGGTGGAGTCTTCATGTAGTCCTGTGGGGGAAACGGCGCCGGCTGAGGGGGAATCCCGGCGTAACAGGCGTATATCTTTACACTTGGCGCCCCCAGTATCGAATTCCGTCATGTCCGAACCCGTCCGCCTCGACAAACGCCTCGCCGAACAAGTCCCCTGTTCGCGCACGGACGCCCAGCAATACATCGAGGGCGGCTGGGTGTCGGTGGATGGCGAAATCGTCGAGGAGCCGCAGACCCTGGTCTCGACCCAGACCGTCGAGCTGGCCGCGGACGCCCGCCTCGACCCCATCGAGCCGGCGACGATGCTGTTGCACAAACCGGCCGGCCTGGACCTCAAGGACGCCGCCAGCCTGGTCACGCCGGCCAGCCATGCGCCCGGCGACCTGTCCGAGGTGCGCCTGCTCAAGCGCCATTTCCATCGCCTGACCCCGCTGGTCCCGCTCGACCGCGACGCCAGCGGGCTGGTCGTGTTGACCCAGGACGGCCGCGTCTGGCGCCGCCTGACCGAGGACTACGCCCAGATCGAACAGGAGTTCGTCGTCGAAGTGGCCGGCGACCTGCTGCCCTACGGCATGCAGAAGCTCGCCCACGGCCTGAGCTACCAGGGCCGCGCGCTGCGGCCGTGCAAGGTCAGCTGGCAGAACGAAACCCGCCTGCGCTTCGCGATCAAGGACGTACAGCCCGGGCAGTTGCGCGACATGTGCCGCCAGGTCGGGTTCGAGGTGGTCTCGATCCGCCGCCTGCGCATCGGCCGCATCTCGTTGAGCAAGATGCCGGTCGGCGAATGGCGTTACCTGCCGGTCGGCGAACGCTTCTGAGGCGCGGGCTTCCGTCGACGGCCTACCGGACTTACACAACCCGCCTTTTCGTAAGCCTCTCCTTTTTAATCCGCTCCCTTTGCAAAGGGGGGCGGGCGCCTGCATCGTTGGGCTGAGCAGCGTTGCAACTGCGCTAGGGGATTTACCCGCAGCTCGCCGCTATGTGGCCGGCGCGGAAGCAAATCCCCAAGGCGAGGCGTTACCGCCATTCGCGCCACGAGGAACTCGTCGATGCCTTGCATCGCTGGCGAGTGCCCGGCTGAGACCGGGCCAAATCCGATGCGCCGAGCGCATCGATGCAAAGCCGCCCATCGCCGGGCCATGTTTTTTATTTACACGGCCGGAATTCGGCCACCTGGCTCTTCGCCCACACTTCAGAGTGTGTACTTCGCAGCACATAACCAGCTTCCGAATTCGATCGGAAACGCCATGCCGCTCATCGGAAAATCGAAAAAAACACCGGGAAATACTTGCGATTCCAGCTTTCAAAACGGCCGCACCCCGGCGCTGCGATGCCCGCGGCATGTTTAAGCTTGATGACTCGGGCATCCGGAAAAACACATAACAATAAATTCTAAATAAATCTCAAGAAAGTTAGCTACATTCGCCGCAACGATTCATGTGCTATCGCCACAAGCTCCACCGATACGGCACCGGGCCCTCCTGCGGCCCCTCGTCGAACCTCCGAGCATAGAGCGAGCAAGCACACCCTCCGCGACAGGAGTGCAGCAGGCGATGCTCGCTTTCATTACCGACGCCGTAGGCGGCGCGCAGTCATTCACGCAACTCAAGGACTCGTGCATCGCGCACGAATCGGGTGCGCCGATATCAAGACCGACACCGCCCCCTCACTCGCCTAATGCATACGCAGCGCCAGCGCACTCGGTGCGACATGAGCGCGCCCCAACCGTCCCGCATGCGAGTCCGGCCGCAATGAAGAACAACCCGCTCCTGAGTTTCGCGCCAGCCTGGGCGGGCCTGCATGGATCGCGAACATCGTGGCGCCACCGCTACAGCCTCGGAGTAAGAGTCATGAAGATCGTCAAGTCGCTGCGACGCTGGGGAGCGCTGCTGCTGTTGGCACTGCTACCCCTCCAGGTCATGGCCGCCGCACCGGGTGGCTACACCTACTACGAGTTCGACCCCGCCATCACCGGGTTCGATTCGATGAATTACGGCATCACGGTGGAATCCGATCCCGGCCCTCGGGCCAACGTGTTCTGGGCCAATCAGTTCTGGCTCGTCGGCTATCCCGGCGGCTATACCGGCATGCAACGCCACTCCCAACTCGGCGGCTATCTCCTGCTTTCGATCTGGGGCGCGACCGCAGGCCGGGTCGGCAGCCCGGGCAGCAGTTGCGGCCCGTTCGACGAGTTCGGCACCGGCTACAGCTGCCACATGGTTTACGACTGGAAGGTCGACCACACCTACCAGTTCCACCTCGCACACGAAGGCGGCGGCTGGTTCGGCGTCACCGTCACCGACCTGACCACGGGCGCTTCGGTGAAGATCGGCAGCGTGCTCACAGCGGCCACCCAGATCTCACCGAAGAACATGACCAACTGGGTCGAATACTGGGAGTGGAACTGGCCGGAGTCGAATTGCTACAACCAACCCTATAGCCGCGCGGAATTCCTGTTGCCGATCGGCAACACCGGCACCGCTTCTCCTCGCGTCGCCAGCATCTCGCGCAAAAATGTTCCGGGCTGTTACGGCCGCATCGACACGCTGCCGATTGGCACCGTGCACCACCACGCCATCGGCAACTCGCCGCGCGGCGCGGTGACCGATACCGGCGGCCTGTGCCTGGATGCCAAAGGCGGCGCGACGACCAGCAACGTCCCTGCGCAAAGCTTCGCTTGCCACGGCGGCGACAACCAGGCCTGGGTACACGGCGTCGATCGCACGCTGCGGCTGCGCTCCAACCTGTGCCTGGATGTGGCCAACGGCCAGACCGCGCATGGCTCGCCGGTGATCGTCTTCAGTTGCCATGCCGGCCGTAACCAACAGTGGAATCGGGTCGGCAACCAACTGCGCAACGATCTGTCCGGCCTGTGCCTGACCTCGGCGGGCGCCGCCGCGCAACTCACGATCCAGGCCTGCACCGCGCAAACGAACCAGAACTGGCAGATTCCCAAGCCCGCGCCCTGAGCGGCCGGCTCCTGGCTGTCTGGCCGGGCATCGCACGAACGCGCCCGGCCGCGCCGGGAGCGAATGCCGACGCAAGCAAACCAAAGACCCGCTCATGACTTACGCGCCAGCCTGAGCGGCCTGCATGGACGGCGAACGCCACGGCGCGAGTACTGCTACAGCATCGGAGTAAGAGCAATGAAGATCGTCAAGCCGTTACAACGCTGGGGAGCGCTGCTGCTGTTGGCATTGCTGCCCTTGCAGGTCCCCGCCGCCGCACCTGGCGGCTATACGAACTACAAGTTCGACCCCATCGTCACTGGGCTGGATTCGGTCGATTTCGCCATCACGGTGAAGTCCGACCCCGGCCCTCGTTCCAACGTGTTCTGGAGCAATCAGTTCGGACTCGTCGGCTCCCGTGCCGGCGGCTATACGGGCATGCAGCGGTTGTCGGGCACCGACGGCTACTTCCTGTTCTCGATCTGGGCGGCGACCGCCGCGAAAGTGGGCAGCCCCGGCACGGTCTGCGGTCCCTTCGACGAGTTCGGAGCCGGCTACAGCTGTTACATCAAGCGCGCGTGGAAGCAGGACCATACCTTTCAATTCCATATCGAACAGGAAGGCGGCGGCTGGTTCGGCGTCACCATCAACGACCTAACCGACGGCACCTCGTTCAAGCTCGGCAGCGTGCTTACCGATGCGACCCAGATTTCCCCGAAAGGCATGGTGAACTGGGTGGAATATTTCGAGTGGAGCTCGCCGTCGGTGAGTTGCTACAACCAACCCTATAGCCGCGCCGAGTTTCTGCTGCCGTCCGGCAACGGCGGTACGGCCATGGCCAGCATCACGACCACGAGTATCCCGGCCTGTAGCGGCCGCATCGACCAGACCCCGACGGGCAGCGTGCATCAGCACGCGATCGGCAACTCGCCGCGCGGCCCGATCGTGCATTCCGGCAATCAATGCCTCGATGCCTACACCTACCAAAGCGGCGTCCAGCCCATCCTCGCCAGTTGTCATGGCCTGGATAACCAAGCCTGGGTCTATGGCGCGGACAAAACACTGCGCACCGCCTCGAATCTATGCATCGACGCCTACAACGGCGGCACCACGGCAGGCACGCCGATCTACGTCTACACCTGCCACGGCGGCGCCAATCAACAGTGGAACCGGGTCGGCAGCGAATTCCGCGGCGTCCCGTCGGGCCTGTGCCTGCGCGCCGCGGGGGCCGGTTCCGACTATCACCTGACCCTGCAACGCTGCGAACAGGGTTGGCAGATCCCGCTCGCGACGCCTTGACCGAAGAGGCGGCCCGACCGGGTCTGGCCGCCTCCATTCTCTGCATGACACGGGAGGGCGATCGCCGTCGTTTGCATCGACACCGTGAATCAGGCGAGCAGTAGTTCCTGGCTCCTCCCGGCCTGCCGGCCTGCCGGCCCAAAATACCGGCGAACCGCAAGTTCTGGTGTTTCTGCGCATGCCGGCCGCCGCAGCCGCAGCTCAATTCAACGCGCTATTCCCGCGCAGTTGCGCGACCACCAGGTCGACGAAGGTGCGAACCTTAGGCGAGGCGTAACGCCCTTCGCGATGCAGCACGTGCACGGGCAGCGACGAATGCCCGTACTCGCCCAAGACGATCTTCAATTGCCCGGAAGCGAGGTGCGGCGCCACCTGGTAGGACAGCAGCCGGGTGATGCCGAAACCCCGCACCGCCGCCTCGATCGCCGCATCGTTGGTGGTAACGATCAGGCGAGGCTTTATCCGCACCGATAAAGCCTTGCGGCCGTCGCCGAACTTCCATTCGGTGGACGGGCTGATGCCGAGCGCGGAAATGATGTCGTGCCGAACCAGGTCGGCGGGAGTCTTCGGCAAACCTTGACGGCGCAGATACTCCGGCGATGCGCACAACAGCCTGCGCACCTGCGCCACCTGGATGGCCTGCAGGCTCGAATCGGGCAGCGCGCCGATGCGCACGCCGACGTCCAGCCCCTCTTCGATCAGATTGGCCACGCGATCGAGAAACAGCGCCGACACCTGGGTCGCGGGATAGCGCTGCAGGTACTCGACCACGATCGGCAGCACGAACAACTTGCCGAATTGGACCGGCGCGGTAACGGCCAGATGCCCGCGCGGTTCGGCGTTGATGCCGGCGGCGGCTTCATCGGCTTCGTCGACCTCGGCCAGGATCCGGCGCGCATCGTCGAGATAGCGCTGCCCCGCTTCGGTGGCGCGGACGAAGCGGGTGGTGCGATCGAGCAACTTCACCGCAAGCCGTTCTTCCAGGCCGGCGATCGCCCGCGTCACCGCCGGCGGCGACAGGCCTAGCTTGCGGGCGGCGCGGGCGAAGCTTTCCTCTTCGGCGACCGCGACGAACACCGTCATCAGGTGCAGTCGATCCATCTGGATTATTCCTGTAATCGCAATAATGAATTTTGCGACCCGGTGATTCTTATGGCAAGCGAAATGGCGGACAGTGTCGCCACGCCGAAGCCCACAGCAACCGATACCAGGCCTCGCCGGACCGGATCACTCCCCTTCCTTATCGACACTGGACACCCCCATGAGCCGCATCGCCGTCATCGACCGCAACACCGCCGACACCGAACAACAGCAGTTGCTGGACGCCATCCAACGCGAACTCGGCACGGTGCCGAATTTCCTCAAGGTATTCGCCAACTCGCCGGCCGCCCTGCGCGCCTTCCTCGGCCTGCACGGCATCGCCAAGGAGGGCAGCCTCGACCTCCAGACCCGCGAACGCATCGCCCTGGCCCTGGCCCAGCAGAACGCCTGCGAGTACTGCCTGTCCGCCCACACCGCCCTGGGCCGCAACGCCGGTTTGAACGGCGACGAGATCGCCGCCAACCGCGCCGGCGGCAGCCAGGACGCCAAGGCCGCGATCGCGGTGAAGTTCGCCCGCTCGCTGGTGGAGCACCAGGGCGAAGTCACCAGCGCCGAGATCGTCGAAGTGCGCGAGGCCGGCTTCAGCGATGCCGACATCGTCGAGATCATCACCCACGTCGGCATGAACCTGCTGACCAACATCCTCGGCAAGGCCAGCCGGGTCGAAATCGACTTCCCCAAGGTAGCCTTGGCCGCCTGAGCGGCGGCCCCCAGGCCGCGCGCCACCACGATCACCAGAACCAGGGCCGGCGGCGCAGCGTCGCCGCCGGCTGGAGCACGCCATGAGCCGCGCATTCGCCGATATAACCTTCACCCCCAGCGTCAAAGAAGCGCAGCAACGCCACGGCAGCCGCGAGGCCAATCGCGCCTTCGAGCTGGCCGAGGATGCGCGCGACTCGATCGGCGAGCGCGAGGCCGAATTCATCGCCGAACGCGACAGCTTCTATCAGGCGACCGTGTCCGAAACCGGCTGGCCCTATGTTCAGCATCGCGGCGGCCCGGCGGGCTTCCTCAAGGTGCTCGATGCCAAGACGATCGGCTTCGCCGATTTCCGCGGCAACCGCCAATACCTCAGCGTCGGCAACCTCGCCGCCGACGGCCGCATTTCGCTGATCCTGATGGACTACCCGAATCGGCGCCGGCTCAAGATCTGGGGCCGCGCGCGCATCGTCGACGAAAGCAGCGACGCCGCCCTGATCGCACGGCTGGAAGTGCCCGCATACCGCGCCCGGGTCGAACGCGGCATCGTCATCGAGGTCGAAGCCTGCGACTGGAATTGCCCGCAACACATCACCCCGCGCTACACCGAGGCCGAGATCGAACGCATCGCGCCGACACGGCCGGCGCCGCCGCCGGAGGAAAAACCGCGCGCCGCCGAGGCCGCAGTCTGGGGCGAGGGCCCGCTGGAACTGGTCGTCGCCGGCGTCAGGCAACTCACCGCACGGGTGCGGGCCTACGAACTGCGCCATCCGCAAGGCGATGCCTTGCCGGCGGTCGCCGCCGGCGCGCATCTGCGCGTGCCGGTGCAGTTGGACGGCAAGACCGAGCTGCGCCATTACTCGATCAGTTCCGACCCTTCGCGGCGCGATGCCTACGAGATCGCGGTGCTGCGCGAAGACGCCGGGCGCGGCGCGTCGAAAGCCCTGCACGCGGGATTCGAGCTGGGGCTGCGCCTGCGTTGCGAGCCCGCGCGCAACGATTTCGCGCTGAGCGAAGACGCGCGCCCCGTGGTCCTGATCGCCGGCGGCATCGGCATCACCCCGATCAAGGCCATGGCGCACACGCTGGCGCGGCGCGGACAGCCGTTTCAGATCCACTATGCCGGCCGCGGCCTGCGCGAACTGCCGTTCCTGGAGGCCTTGCAGGCCGAGTTCGGCGAACGGCTCACTTTGTATCCGGCCGATCAAGGGCGGCGTCTCGACCTGCACCGGCTGTTGTCGGCTGCGGCAGCGGATACGCTCGTCTATGCCTGCGGCCCCGCACGCCTGATCGATGAGCTCAACGCGACCGCGGCTACGCTCGGAATGAGCGACCAGGTGCGGATCGAACGTTTCGATGCGGCCGCCCGGCCCGACGACCGCGCCATCGAGGTCGAGTTACGCCGTTCCGAGCGGCGGATCCGCGTCGCCGGCACACAAACCATCCTCGATGCGCTGTTGCAGGCCGGGGTGAGCACGCCATCGGACTGCAGGGTGGGCAATTGCGGCACTTGCGCGATCAAGGTGCTCGACGGAGTACCCGAGCATCGCGACAACGCCCTCAGCGCCGCCGAAAAAGAGCGTGCCTCCTTGATGTGCATTTGTGTCTCGCGGGCGCATTCCGAACATCTGGCGCTGGATCTCTAGCGCGTCGCCGCGGCACCCCACCCTCGTTTGGATCCGCCGGTCCTTGCGATCGCAACGATCTCCCCCACTCTACCGAGAACCGTCATGCTTCGATTGTCCGTCGCCCTGCTGAGCGCCGCCCTCGCGGGCGCCGCACTTTCGTTCCTCCCCCTCTCGGCCGAGGCTTCCGCCATTGCGGAGACTCTGCCGCCCATCGCCGAGCGTCCAATGACCACCCATCACCATATCGCCGTCGACGGCACCGAACTGTTCTATCGCGAGGCCGGCCCCAAGGACGCACCGGTCATCGTGCTGCTGCACGGCCTGCCGAGTTCCTCGCACATGTTCCGCGAGCTGATGCCGCTGCTCGCCGATCGCTATCGGGTCATCGCGCCGGACTACCCCGGCTTCGGCGCCAGCGCCACGCCCTCGCCGGCCGAGTACGACTACAGCTTCGATCGGCTGGCGCAGAGCGTCGACCGCTTGCTGCAGGCACTCAAGATCCAGCGCTACAGCCTCTACCTCTTCGACTACGGCGCGCCGGTCGGCTTTCGCCTAGCCGTCGAGCATCCGGAACGTATCCAGACGCTGATCGTGCAGAACGGCAATGCCTATGACGAAGGCATGGGTACGTTGTGGGATCCGTTGCGCGCTTATTGGAAGGAGCCCACCCCACAGCGCTCGAACTTGCTCGCGGAAAAACTGCTGAGCCTGGCCTCGACGAAATGGCATTACCTCGAAGGCGTGCGCGACCCGTCGGCGATCGCACCGGAGAACTGGCTGCTCGACCAGGCCTTGCTCGACCGGCCGGGCGTGCAGGACATACAGCTGCGTCTGCTCTACGACTACGGCTCCAATCCCGGCAAGTACCCGCAATGGCAGGCCTATTTCCGCGAGCGTCAGCCGCCGATGCTGGTGCTGTGGGGCAAGAACGATCCGATCTTCCTCAGCGCCGGCGCCCACGCCTACCAGCGCGACTTGCCGAAGGCCGAGGTGCATCTGTTCGATACCGGGCATTTCGCCCTCGAAGAAGACGCGCAGCCGATCGCCCTGCGCATCCGCAGCTTCCTGGGCCGCCACCTAGGCGAGTCGCAGGCCAGCCAAGACTGACGGATACGGATACGGATTCGGATTCGGATACGGATACGGATACGGATTCGGATACGGATACGGATACGGATACGGATTCGGATTCGGATTCGGATTCGGATTCGGATTCGGATTCGGATACGGATACGGAACCGGATTCGGATACGGATACGGATACGGAACCGGATTCGGAACCGGATTCGGAACCGGCGCCGCTGCGGCGTCCGCGGCGGCGCCGGCTTGATCGCTGCGCCGTCCGATCCGTGCGAATCGCCGGATCGCGGACGACAGATCAGCCCTTGGGCAACAGCAGCTTGCAGCTGCGGATCGCGGTCTGCGCCGCCGCCACGTCGGCGTTGCGGCGGTAGTGATAGCCGCCCTTGAACGCACCCATGAGGATTTCCTTCTCGATGTAGGCCACCTCGCCGGCCGCTACCTCGAAGCTCAGCGGTTCCTTGCATTTGCCGTCGCCGCTGAGCACGTGCTGGCCCGGCTCGAGCACCAGTCGATAGAAGCAGTAACCGCGGGTCTGGCCGATCGGCTGGCCGTCGAGCACCACGTCCATGCCAACCAACACCGCGACGAACTGCTTGCGGTAGAGATAGATCACGCCCTTGCCGGGCTCGGGCTGGAAATTCAGTGCCGCCGCGGTTTCCGCCGGCGTCGCCTTGCGGGTGGCCTGGTTCTTGAACGCGAACAACCAGATCAGATAGACCACGAAGCCGAGGACCAGCAGGCCGATCAGCCAATTGAAGAAGTTCGAGCCGCTCGCCATCGAAGCCATAACCCGGCCGACGATGGCGCCGACGATGATCAGCGGAAGGATTTTGAGAAAACTTGCACGACCTTGTGCCATGACGATCCTGAAGCGTTATGTGGGCCGACAGCATAGCCAACCGCCGCCGCGGCCACAGGCACGCGATCGGGCGGCTGCCGTCGGCAGCATGTCGGGGCGGCCCGGGCGATGACGTCCGCGGCCGTCGCCGTCACGGCGCCAGGGCCATCTTCTCCGGCGACACCAGGGCATCGAGTTCGGCCGCGATCTCCGCCGCGACCGCCACCGGCACACCCCAGTAATCGAAGATGCCGCCGTCGCGGCGGTTCTGCCCGCAGGTCACGAACACGCCGGTGCCGAATTTGCGCTTGAGCCGCGAAGCCAGCCAGCCGACGAAACCGCTGTTGTCGACGCGGCTCGGAAAATGAAAGCGGAACAAGGCGAACAGATCCTCGGCGGGGTCTGTGCAGGGCACCAGCTGACTCCAGACTTCATCGTCGCGCACCAGGGCCAAGGCATCGGCACGCACCGCGCCCGGGAAGTCGGCCAATGGGAACTCTAAAAAAGCGTAGGTGCCCGGGTAGACCTGCAGACGCGCCTGCTTGGTCACGACCAGCAAGCGCGTGTTGGTCTGTTCGATCGTTTCCCGCGATATGTCTACCACTGCAACCTCCGGCGGCCGCTGCCGGCCCGATGATGGATTCGTCTGCCCCGCTCCGGCCTCGACCGCCTCACTCCAGCCAGCGCCGGATGCGCTCGTAGACCTGCGGGTCGCCGAGCAGGTCGAGATGATGCAGGCCATGGCCGACCCATTGCCGCGACTTGGGAATGCGCAGGTCGAAGGCCGGGTCGGGATGATGCCCCAGCGCGCTGGCGACCGGCACCAGGCCGTCGCCGCTGAGCCTGTCGATGCCCGCGTCCTTCGCCGCAGCGTTCTTGTCGGTCGAAACCGCCACCGCGTAACTGCGCACGTGCGCGGGTAGCGGCACCGGCGTGCGCGCATCGCGGCGTCCGTCGCCCTCGTGCCTGGGCTTGCCCCAATCCGCGTCGAGCAGGTTGCCGTGGCGCAGGTCCTGGATGCCGGCGCTGCGGATCTTGCCGAGCCGTGCGAACGGCGCGGTGTAGGGGCTGCGTCCGATCAGCATGTCGAACCAACTGCCGGCGCGTTCGAGCGGCGCACCGTGATGCGGCGTGCCGAGAAAAATCAGGCTGTCGAGCCGCTCCGGCCAGCGCAGCCCGGCGCCGGCGGCGGCATGGCAGGCGCTGCGCGCGACCAGGCCGCCCATGCTGTGGCCGACGATGGACAAGCGCTCCACCGGCACCGGCCACTCGCGCAACAGGCGCTCCAGGCGCGCAGCGAACTCGCGGCCGTTGCTGGAGATGTGGCGGCCGCTGTTGTAATGCAGATAGACCGGCGTCCAACCGGCATCGCGCGCCAATGCCGCGGCATGGTCGTGGCCGTTCCAACGCCATTGCAGGTCGTTCATGCACAGGCCGTGCACCATCACCAACAGTTTTCCGGTGGCCTGCGGACAGGCTGCGGCCAAGGCCTTGCGCCCCAGCCGCAAGGGCGTGCCGTCGCAGCGCACACGCATGCGGATCGCCAGCGGGTTGGCGGTCGCGGCCAGATGATCGCCGAGCACGCCGTTGAGCGCGGAGATCACGCCGTCGCGCTGCGGTAGCGAGTCGATCCGGTCCAGCAACGGCGCGAACTGCGCGAGTGCCAGGTCGAGGCCGTCGCCGACGAAACGGGCGATGCCGCGCACGCTGCGATAAACCAATCCGCTGATGCCACGGGTCGGATCGCGCACCGGCGCGCCGAACGGGCCCGGCAAAGCGACGATGGTGGCGTGGACGGATTCGACCAGGTCGACCACCCCGGTGATCGCGTCGATGGTCAGGCGGCCGATACCGCGCAGGTCCGCACCAGGGCCGTTGCCGGTGTCGGCCGGGGACGAGCGTTTCGGCATGAGCATCCAACGCGCGGCAACGGGACCGCCAGCCTAGCGCAGTCGATGCCGACGGCGCATTCTGGCGTACGGTGACGACGCGAATCGACCCGGCCTGCGTCGGCCCGCCCCGCGAGGAGACGACAAACGATGAACGACACCCACTTCGAAGGCGGCTGCCTGTGCGGCGCGATCCGCTATCGCGCGACCGCCGCGCCGTTGCGCGGGGTGATCTGCCACTGCGGCCTGTGCCGCCGCCATTCCGGCGCGCCGGCGCTCGCTTTCGTGCATTTTCCGGCCGAGGCCTTCGCCTGGCTCGCTTCGCCGCCAACCTGGTACCGCTCTTCCGAATACGCCGAACGCGGCTTCTGCGCGAACTGCGGCAGCACCCTCGGCATGCGCGAAAGCGTGTTGGCCGATCGCGTGCAAGTCTGCATCGGCAGCCTCGACGAGCCGGAGCGGGTAGGCGTCGACGACCACGTCTGGACCCGTTCGCAGTTGCCTTGGTTCGATACCGCCGACTCACTGCCCCGTTTCAGCAAGAGCAGTTCGGCGGTACCGTCCAAGGCCTAGGCGCCGTCGCGCGACGCCAGGCCCGCATCACCCGCTCAGGGCTTCGGCGCGATCATGCTCTGGAAATAATCGATCCCCTGACCCCAGGCGCCGCCGTGTTGCTGGGCGATCTTCTGCACCTGCGCGCCGGTGGCGCCCTTGCTCCAGTCGCCCTGCCATTCCAGCATCACCGCCAGCCAGGTCACCGGCACCGCGCCGGCCTGGATCATGCGCTGCACCGCCATGTCGTGCGATTCGTGCGAGACATCGCCGCTGGCGTCGACGACCACGTAGACCTCGTAGCCGTCGCGCAGCGCCGACAACACCGGCAAGGTCACGCAGCTGTCGGTCCACAAACCGCTGACCAGCAGCTTCTTGCGGCCGGTCTTGCGCACCGCCTCGCGGATGCGCGGGTCCTGCCAGGGGTCGATCGCGGTGCGGTCGTAGGGCACCAGCTCCGGACGCGCCTGGGTCAGTTGTTTGAAGAACGGGCCGCCGAATTTCTCGGCGCTGATCGTCGCGTACAGGGTCGGCACCTCGAAGGCCTTGGCCGCCTTGCTCAAGCCCTCGGCGTTGTTGATCAGCTTGCCGACCTCGATCGACTGCACCGAGAACACGAACTGCGGCTGGTAGTCGACCATCAGCACGACGCTGTTTTCCGGGGTCAGCGGGGTGCGGATGTCGGCATGGGCCGGCAGGAACGCAGCGGCGAAGAGCAAGCTCGCGGCGATCGACCGCCGCATGAAAGCCGTGGACAAAGACATGACGAATTCCCATCGCAGCACTGGAGGCCAATTGGCCGGTGCCGGATACGGTACGCATGCGCGCCGATGACGACGGCGCCAGTTCCCGCGATTTCGCTGGAGCCAGTGGCGCGATGCCAGCGAAGGCATTCAAGGACAGGAGCGGCTTGCCGCCCCTGTCCTCGAGTCGATCAAAGACTGCGGAACAAAGACCCGATCAGCAGCAGGACGAAGCCCAACGCCGCCAGCCAGAACGCGAAGCCCGCGAGGAACGGCAGATAGCCCAGACGCGCGGCGATGCCGGCGCCGCCGGCCAGCAGGGCAATGAAGAAGATGGGAAAGCTGGGCGGGGTCAGACGCATAGGGAACCTCAATGACGGAAGACGGATGCAGGTGCGCGCCAGTTTTGCGCTGGTTCTCGCTGGCTTTGGGCTGGCTTGCGCTAGGCCCGGGCGAGGCTGGCGATGAGGGCGGCGATCACGGCCAAGATCGACGCAACCGTCAAGGCGGCCACCAGCGAGGCCGACGGCGCACGCCCGTGATCGTCTTGCGGAGTTTGCTTGTCCGATTTGCCACTCATGCCGTTGGCTCCTGCCATGCCGATACCTGCATGAGGGAATGCACACGAATCGTGCCAACGGCGCAGACGCGCGAGAGCCACCAACGGCGTGCTCAGCGACACAAAGCACACTAGTCGGCGGAGGCGTCAAAACCGCTTATCACGTCACATTTTGACCTGCGCCGTCCGCAATCACAGACGCTGTCACAGCCGGATTCGCCGTCGGTTCTCGACTCGGTGGCATAAGCACATAACCGCAACGGCGGGTCGCGCCCTCGCGGCCGCCTTACAATGCCGACCGCCTCACGGTTTGCCGGGTGATAGTGTGGCGGTCCGACGCCCGGCTTCGGAGTGGCGCCGTGCCGCGCCGCACGGCCTCGCCTCTCCCGCACAGCCACGCCCACGACGGTCCATGATCCAATTCCAGCAGGTCCATAAATCGTTCCGCGTCGGCGGTCACGAGGTGCCGGCCTTGCTGCCGCTCGATCTCGACATCGTCGAAGGCGAGGTGTTCGGCATCATCGGCCACTCCGGCGCCGGCAAATCGACCCTGATCCGGCTGATCAACGGCCTCGAGCGCCCCAGCGGCGGCCGCGTGCTGGTCGACGGCGAAGACGCCAGCGCGCTCGACGGCGCCGGCCTGCGTGCCCTGCGCCAACGCATCGGCATGATCTTCCAGCACTTCAACCTGCTGTCCTCGCGCACGGTAGCGGCCAACGTCGCCTTTCCGTTGGAACTGGCCGGCACCCCGCGCGCCGAGATCGCCGCCCGCGTCGCCGAGTTGCTCGCCCGCGTCGGCCTGAGCGCGCACGCCGACAAGTACCCGGCGCAGCTGTCGGGCGGGCAGAAACAGCGCGTCGGCATCGCCCGCGCCCTCGCCTGCCGCCCGCGCATCCTGCTCTGCGACGAAGCCACCAGCGCGCTCGACCCGCAAACCACCGCCTCGGTGCTGGCGTTGCTGGCCGAGATCAACCGCGAACTCGGCCTGACCATCGTCCTGATCACCCACGAGATGGAAGTGATCCGCCGCGTCTGCGACCGCGTCGCCGTGCTCGACGCCGGCCGTCTGGTCGAAAGCGGCTCGGTCGCCGACGTATTCCTGCACCCGCGCCATCCGACCACGCGCCGCTTCGTCTCCGAGGCCGAGCATGTCGACGAAGGCGGCCTGCATCGCGATTTCGCCGCCGTGTCCGGGCGTTTGCTGCGCCTGACCTTCATCGGCGAGCACACCTACGAACCCCTGCTCGGCCGGGTCGCGCGCGAGACCGGGGTCGACTACAACATCCTCGCCGGCCGCATCGACCGCATCAAGGACACGCCGT
The DNA here is from genome assembly GCF_019970005.1 of Lysobacter sp. ESA13C. Lineage (NCBI taxonomy): Bacteria > Pseudomonadati > Pseudomonadota > Gammaproteobacteria > Lysobacterales > Lysobacteraceae > Lysobacter > Lysobacter sp. ESA13C. The sequence goes on from NZ_JAHXYK010000007.1 coordinate 172,816, forward strand.
ACGGCCAGCTCACCATCGCCCTGGTCGGCGGCGACAGCCATGCCGCCATCGCCGCGCTCGGCGCGGCCGGTGTGCACGTCGAGGAGATCGCGCGATGAGCCCGAACCCCGGTTGGTTGCAACACCTCGACGCCGGCAAGTGGGCCGAGATCGGCCAGGCCACGCTCGACACCTTGCTGATGCTCGCCGGCGCCCTGCCGCTGACCCTGCTGATCGGCCTGCCGCTCGGCATCGCCCTGTTCCTGACCGGCCCGCGCCAGCTGCGCGCGCAGCCGCGCCTGTACGGCGTGCTGTCGCTGGTCATCAACATCCTGCGCTCGGTGCCTTTCATCATCCTGATGATCGTGATGATTCCGCTGACCCTCGCGGCGATGGGCACCTCGCTCGGCGTGCGCGGCGCGATCCTGCCGCTGGTGGTCGGCGCGGCGCCGTTCTACGCGCGATTGGTGGAAACCTCGCTGCGCGAAGTCGACCGCGGCATCATCGAGGCCTGCCAGGCGATGGGCGCAACGACGCGGCAGATCGTGTTGCGCGCGCTGCTGCCCGAAGCGCTGCCCGGGCTGATCGCCGGCGCCACGGTGACCACCGTCGCCCTGATCGGCTATACCGCCATGGGCGGCGCGATCGGTTCCGGCGGCCTCGGCGACCTCGCCTACCGCGACGGCTATCTGCGCTCGCATACCGACGTGGCGGTGGTGACGGTGCTGCTGTTGCTGCTGCTGGTGCAGGCGCTGCAGACGCTCGGCGACAAACTCGTGGCGCGCTTCAGCCGACGCTGAGCGGCCGCTCCAAGCTATCGAATCGATCGAGGACGCAAGATGAAAAAGCTGATGGCCATCCTGGCCCTGACCGCCGCAGGCCTGAGCGGTTGCGGCGGCGGCAACGACCCGGCGTCGCAAAAGCTCACCGTCGCCGCCACCGCGGTGCCGCACGCGGAAATCCTCGAAGTGGTGAAGCCACTGTTGGCCAAGCAGGGCGTCGAACTCGAGGTGCGCGTGTTCAACGACTACGTGCAGCCCAACGACCAGGTGGCGCAGAAGCTGCTCGACGTCAGCTATTTCGAGACCGAGCCCTATCTCGATTCCTACAACCGCAGCCGCGGCACGAAGCTGACCACCATCGTCGGCGTGCACATCGAGCCCTTCGGCGCCTACTCGCGCAAGTTCAAGTCGCTCGACGCGCTGCCGCAGGGCGCCGACGTGGTCATCCCCAACGACCCGAGCAACAACAGCCGCGCCCTGATCCTGCTGCACAAGTCCGGGGTAATCCAACTGCGCGACCCGAACGATGCGCTGGCGACCCTGCGCGACATCACCGCCAACCCCAAGCAGCTCAAGTTCCGCGAACTCGATGCGGCGATGCTGCCGCGCATCCTCGACCAGGTCGACCTGGCGTTGATCAACACCAACTACGCGCTCGACGCCGGCCTCGACCCGACCAAGGACGCGCTGGCCATCGAAGGCCGCGACTCGCCCTACGTCAACTTCCTGGTCGGCCGTCCGGACAATCGCGACGACCCGCGGGTCAAGAAGCTCGCTGCGGCGCTGACCGGCCCCGAGGTCAAGAGCTTCATCGAGAAGAAGTACCGTGGCGCGGTGTTGCCGGCGTTCTGAGCACGCCCGACTCGCCTCGCGTGTCGCCGGCACGCGAGGCGACTCCAACCCACTCGGGTCCGCCAACGGCTGCGCAATGCAGCCGGAGCGACAGCGTCACGCATCGACCTGCTAAGCCATGGCATCGGCCCCGCGATGCGTGCGGATAGAAGACTCATCGACGCAAGCGCAAGATGCGCGGCGAATTCGCGCCCGATCGCGAACGGGCAAGCAATGCCCGGAGTCGCCGATCCGGGCCGGCCGCCTTCGTCTCCGGCCCGCCCATTCAGCCATCCCGACATCCGGCCCTCGGCCGGTACAGCGCCGGCCTTGGCCCAGGCGTTTCCGAAACTGGGTCCGAAGTTTCACAACCGATGAGATCGGCGCCCGAACCGAGATTGACCGTGCTCCCAGCCGCCCCGTATAGCTGGCGCGCGGGCCGCCGGGCTCGGTCGCTAGCGTCGAGCGCCCCGGCTTGCTGCATGGAACTTCCGCAAGTCACATCACAACGAGGGATTGTTATGAAGAAGACGATCGAGATATTCATCATCAAGTCGCGTCCGGTCTTGATCGATGCCACCAAGGCGATCACGGCCCAGGGCATCACGCCGATGCTGACGCCGCAGGAGAAAGAACTCCTGGAGAAGCTGGCGAAGTAACCGGGCCGCATCGTGCGGCCGACTCCGGTGCGCCGGCGGCCTGCCGCGAGCCGCGACGAGCCATCAACCGCCATAAGCCATTCGGCGCCGACCCTGGACCTTGCCTAGGACCTTGCGTATCGCCGGCCCGCAAGCGGGCGGATTCGCGGGGACCGCCATCGTCGAACGACTCGGCGCGTCGCACCAACCTGCAACGACACCACCTCAAAGGGACCGTATGAAGAAGCTCATCGGCACGACCATCGTCAAGTCCGTCCCGCACCTGCTCCTCGCCAACAAGATCGAGCAGAACCAGGACGTCAAACCGGCGCCGACGCCGGAAGAGAAAGCCATCCTGGACAAGCTGGCGAAGTAAGCCCGGCTTCCATCCTGAGCGAACGGGCGGCACGAACCCAGGTTCGTGCCGCTTCGTTCCGGCACCCCCGCAAGGAGCGACTGCATGATTCCGCTGGAGCGAGAGCGATCGCTGGCCGACGCCGAACGCGTCATCCGCAGATTCGTAAGCGAGCAGGGCTGGCGCATACGCACCCAGACGCACGGCGAGCGCTTGCAGTCCACCGTCTGCACCCTGCACGACGGCGACGACGAGGTCATCGCCAGCGGCTTCGGCAAGGGCGACGGCGAGGCGGCCCGGGTCGGCGCCATCTACGAAGCGGTCGAGCATCTGTACACCAACGCACCGCCTGCTGGAGAACGCATCGATTTCGTACGCTCGATCGATCTGTTCCGCGACCCGCGCTATGCCGGGCTGCCGTTCCTGTCGGCGTTCGCGCAGAACCCGCAACAGCGTCTGGCGTGCCGAACCTATCGCCCCTTCTTCGGCGACGCCGCCGAGGTGCCGGTTCCCTTGTTTCTGACGTTTCCGAACTACCTGGACCAACTTCCGGCCGAGGACGACTTCGACTACTCCAGCGTCATCCGCTATGGCTCCAACAGCGGCATCGCGATCGGCGCCAGCGTCGAAGAAGCCGCGGTGCACGCGATCGGCGAATTGGTCGAGCGCGATTCCTGGTCCTTGTTCCTGGTCGCGCACTACCTCGGCGAGCCGGCCAGCCTCGGCAGCGTGATCGACCCGCGGTCGCTGCCGCCGCAGGTCGCCGCGATCCACCAGGCCGCCAGTGCTCAGCTCGGGCGCGGCATCGTCCTGATCGAGGTGACCAGCGACCTCGGTTTCCCCGCCTTCATCGCCACCACCGACCGGATTCTCGACGACGAAGTGGTGTACCCGAGCGGCTTCGGTGCGTCCTTGTACGCCGCCCATGCCGCCATCCGCGCATTGACCGAACTGGTGCAATGCGTCGGCATCCGCGAGCAGTTGCCGAGCATGCACGAGTACAGCCGCCTCGCCCTGGAGGCGCTGGCCGAGTACCCGAAGCTCAGGGACTGCGCTTACTTCCAGGTATCGGCCGAGCGGCTCGAAACGGTTGAATGGTCGCATCCGACGCGCGAGGTCCAGACGCCCAAGGCGCTGCTGCGCGAGATGGTGACCCTGTTGCAGCACAAGGGCATCCACCTCTACCACGCGATCAACCATCGCCAGGGCGATGACTTCTGCGTGGTCAGTTGGGTGTCCTTCGAGCTCGAACGCTTCCTGCTGGTTGCCTCGGGCATCGCCATGGCCCCCGGCAAACGCGGCATGGATCTGCTGGCCGGCAAGCTGCAGGTGCCGGCGCTGGAGCGCACCGACTAGTCAGCGCTGGAGCAGGAAACCGAGCACCGCGCTCATGAACTCGGCCGGGCATTCGACGTTCGACAGATGCACCGCCGGCAGCACCAGCAGGCTCGCGCCGGGCACGCTCGCGGCGATGGCCTCGCCGTGGCTGGCCAGGGTCACCGTGTCGTAGCGGCCGGCGATCACCAGGGTCGGGCGCGACACCCGCTCGAGCGTCGGGCGCATATCCAGATCGCGCACCGCCGCGTAATTGCCGGCCAGGCCGCGCGGATCGGTCGCCAGCAACATGCCTCGGAAGGCCTGGATCGCCGGCCCGTTCGCCTCGCGCAGCGCCGCCGGGAACCAGTTGCCGAGAAACATCTCGGCGGTGTCGGCCATGTCCTCGACGCCCAGCACTGCGGCGATCCGCTCCGCCCATTGCCCGGCCGGCCCCAGATAGGCCGAGGTATTGCTCAGAATCAAACGGTCGATGCGCTCGCCGGCATGCACGCCGAGCCACTGCCCGATCATGCCGCCGAGCGACAGGCCGAGAAAATGCGCGCGTTCTATGCGCAGGGCGTCGAGCAGGTCGATCACGTCGCGGCCCAGGCGTTCGAGCGAGTACTCGCCCGCGGGCACGCCGGACGCGCCGTGGCCGCGCGTGTCGTAACGCAGCACGCGGAAATGCCGCGCGAGTTCCGGCACTTGCGCATCCCACATATGCAGATCGGTGCCGATCGAGTTGGACAGCACGAGCACCGGGCGCTCGGCCGCGCCGTCGAGGCGGTAGGCGATGCGCACGCCGTCGCTGGCGTTGAGGTAAGACAGGTCGTTCATGGCGATGCTCCGTTCGGATAGGCCGCTTGTGAGCTTCGCGGGCAGTCGTTCAGCCCGGTGTCGCTCCTGCAACGGCAGACGCCGCGGAGCAAATCCTAGTTGCGGCCGATCCCGGCGGATATTACAAAGCTCGTACATTCTTTGTAGTCATATCCGACATGAGCGCCTTCACCCTGCACGACCTGCAATGCTTCGACGCCGTAGTCCGCGCCGGCGGCTTCCAGGCCGCGGCCGCGACCTTGCATCGCTCGCATCCGGCGGTGTTCGCCGCGGTCGCCAAGCTCGAGCGCCAGCTCGGTTTCGACCTGCTCGACCGCAGCGGCTACCGGGTGCGCCCGACCGACGCCGGCCGGTCCTTCCATCGCCGCGCCCAGACCTTGCTGCGCGAGATGGAGGAATTGCGCACTCATGCCGCGCAACTGGCCATGGGCGAGGAAAGCGAACTGCGCGTGGTGATCGGCGACCTCTGCCCGCGGCCGCAGATGCTGGCCCTGTTGAGCCGCTTCTTCGCCGCCCGCCCGGGCACCCGCCTGCATCTGCATTTCGAGGCGGTCAGCGGGCCTACCGAGCGTTTGTTCGACGGCGACGCCGACCTGATCCTGCATCGCGTCGACAAGCGCGATCCGCGCATCGAGTGGATGGATCTGTGCCCGGTGCCGTTCGTGCCGGTGGTCGCCGCGGGTTTCCTGCCGTTCCCGATCTCGCGCGCGATCAAGCCCGAACGGATGCGCGACTTCACCCAATGCGTCATGCGCGACAGCGCGCGTCACTCGCCGCCACGCGACTACTTCATGATCGAAGGCGCGCATCAATGCACCGTCGCCGATCAGCTCATGAAGAAGGACATCATCCTGCAGGGCATGGGCTGGGGCCACATGCCGCGGTTCCTGATCGAACAGGAATTGCGCGAGGGGCGGCTGCATTCGATCGCTGGCCGCTACCTGCCCGGCAGCGTCGAGGACCTGGTGGCGGCGCGGCGCAGCGACCGCGCGCACGGCCCGGTCGCGAACCGATTGTGGAGCTATCTCGGCGAACAGGCACCGCGATTCCGCGACTCCATCCAAGCGGCCATGCCCACGGCGAGGACAAAGGCGAAGCCTGCCAGCTCACCGAACAAGCGCGGATGACGCGACCCGCTGCCGCCGCGGCCGTATAACGCAAGCCGCGCGTCGATACGTCCATACGCCTGCGCCAAGCCACTGCAGCGCCCGCCGATTCATGTCTGCGTTGCATTTCTGACGCGCTCCCTGTTGGCCTGTCCGGCCGACACCTGTCGTTGGCTTGGTCGTAACTGGACTCAAGGCCACAGGAGTAGCCGACCATGAACACCGCGTTGAACACCGCCCTTTGGATCGCCCTCGCCATCGCCGCTGCGGCCGAGGGCTGCAGCCCGGTCGCCGCCAGCCAAGTCTCCGGCTGGTGGGACGGCAACTGGAACTGCACCATCGATGGCCGCCCTGCCAAGATGAAATGGAGCGCCGTCAATGACAGTCAAACGACCTGCGACGACGACGAGGTCTGCACTCACACCTTCGGCGCCCGCTGGAAGGGTAGGTTCTCCGACAACGGCTCGGCCTGGGTGGCGCTGAACAATGCGCGCCGCGGCAAAAACGGCGGCCTGTACTTCAACCATGCCGATGGCAACCGCTGGTACCTGCCCACGCCGACGGACAACCGGTCCAAGGGTTGGACGACCTGGAACGGCCAGCGCTATCCGCTGGTGTGCTGGCGCTGAGGCCGCTCGTTCGCTGAGCCATCGCGCACGCCGCGCGATTCGGCGGCCGCCTGCATCGGGGTTCCGGCAGGCGGCGGTTGCCGGCATCGATTCAATCGCGCGACTCTGTCCTGGCAAGACGCCGGGCGAAGAACGCCAGGATCTCGTCGCGCGCGGCGATGGTCGGCTGACCGGCTTCGTCGATCAGATGCGCCGTCACCACGCTGTGCGGGCTGGCGACCACGTGCTCGAAGAACGGCGCCAGGCCCTCGCGATTGGCCGCACTGTCGGGCAGCACCCGCGCGACGAAACGCTCGCCGAGCGCCTCGGCGTAAGCAGCGAAGCGCTGCGCCTTGCAGAAGCGGTCGCCGTCGAAGCGATAGGCCATGACCGTCAGGTTCTCGCGCTCCAGGCGTTGCCGCACCGCGGCGAGTTGCTCGGGCGCGATCTCCAGCCCGGCCGGGTCGTCCAGCGGCAGCGAAGGCTGCGCCAACACCGGCGCCAACATCGAAGGTTCGAGCATCATGGTCAGGGCGAAGTTGCCGCTGAAGCACATACCGATCGCGCCGACGCCGGGGCCGCCGCATTCGCCGTGCGCGAAGCGCGCCAGCGCGCGCAGCCATTGCGTGACCGGGCTCGAACCCTGGCCGGCGAAGGCGCGAAACTCGGCGCTGACGCAAGCGCGCTGGAAGATCGCCTTGCTCTCCTCGACACCGGGCACGGCGCCATCGTGGCCGAACAGCGAGGGCATGTAGACGGTGAACCCCGCGTCCCGGACCCAGCGGGCGAAGCGCGCCACCTGCGGGCTGATGCCCGGCATCTCGGTCATCACGATGACCGCCGGCCCGATGCCGGCGACGTGCACGCGCTTGCCGACGCTGTCGAGGGTAATCGTGCGCGGCTCGAAGTCGTCGAGCGGATCGGATTGGCCGAGATCGGGGCGGTTGATCGGGGCGGTCGGCATTCGTGGGTGTCCTCTGGTCGGGCGCTGCCTACGCGGCGCGGCATCGGCTCGACCGCATTGCAACCCGCCACGCGCTAGACTTCGAGTGTCCGCTTGGACATGTTTCGGGCGTTTCCGGCCATGCACGATTTCACCGTCCTGATCCTGCCCGGCGCCTACGCCAGCAGCGTCGCCGTCACCCTCGATCTGCTCGGCGCCGCGGCCGCGCTCGCACCGCGACTGCAAACGCCGCGACCGAATTGGCGGGTGCTATCGCCCGACGGCGGCAGCGTGACGCTCGGCAACGGCCTGCGCATCGACACTCGAGCCTTGCCCAGGCGCTCGCGCAACGACGCCTCGACCTGGGTGGTACCGGGCCTGGGCGTGGACCAGCCTGCGCAACTCATCGCCCGCCTGGCCCAGGCCGATGCGCAATATGCAATCGCAGGGCTGCGCCGCCATGCCGCGCGCGGCGGCAGTGTCGCCGCCTCGTGCTCGGCGGTGTTCCTGCTGCAGGCCGCCGGCCTGCTGCAGGGGCGCCGGGCTACGACGTCGTGGTGGTTGGCCGCGGACCTGCAACGCATCGCCCCGGACTGCAAGGTCGACGCCGACCGCATGGTCTGCAGCGACGGCCCGGTCAGCACCGCCGGCGCGGCGTTCGCCCAGTCGGACCTGATGCTGCAGTTGCTGCGCCTGCGTTTCGGCAGCGCGCTGGCCGACGTCGTCGCCAAGATCCTGCTGCTCGACGGCCGCCAGGCGCAGGCGCCGTTCGTGATCCCGTCGATGCTCGCCGGCGGCAACGAACTGGTGGCGCGGCTGACCCGGCGCATCGAGTCCTCGCTGCCGCATCCGCCAAGCCTGAGCGAACTCGCCTCGGAGTTCGCGATGTCGCCGAGAACCCTGGCCCGGCACGTGCGCGCCGCCACCGGCCGGACCGCGCTGGCCCTGATCCAAAGCGTGCGCTTGAACCGCGCGAGGCGCTTGATCGAGACCAGCCGCATGAGCATCGAACAGGTCGCGGCGCAGGTCGGCTACGAGGATGCGACGGCGTTGCGGCGGCTGATGCGCAAGGCCACCGGCGCCACGCCGAGCCGGTTCCGCCCGAGCCACCACCCCTTGGGGTAGCAGCGGCGCCCTGGATTTCCTTCGCTCACAAGCCGCGGCTGCGAAGCTTCTGCATGCGGCGCCAGTCGCGGCTCACGCCGCTCCTACAAAAACGGCTGCCGATGTCGCTCGACTCGCTCCGCTCCCACTGTAAGGGCGGCGTGAGCCGCGACTACGAAGTACCGGAGCCCGGCGCAACCTGCGCGAAGCCGACCAGCCCTCGCGAGCGACGAATCTCCGGATCGTCGCGATGCAGACCGGTGCTTCGCGGTCGCGGCTTGTGACCGAAGAAAATCCAGAAGGACGCCGCTCCTACCCCTTGAAGCGCAGCGCCCTCAGCGCCCCTCGATCAAGCGTATCGCGATGTCGGGCGAGAACTGCCCGGCCGGGATCCCCGGCCCAATGCCGCAGTTGCCGTCGGAATCGCCCGGCACTTTGATCCATAACAGCATTTCCGCGCCGCTGCCGCTGTTCTGCGAGACCGTGCCGAGCTTGCGGCCGGGCGGGTTGCACCACTCGCCGTTGGAGCCGTTGCCGTTGCGGCTGGTGTCGACTATGAACGGCTTGGGGTAGCCGAACTGCCGCTGCAAGGCGCCGGCGACGGCGACGCCGTAAGCATTGGAATCGGCGGTGGTGTAGTAGTTCGACACGTTCAGGGCGAAGCCGCGAATGCCTTTGACGCCGGCCGAGTTCAGACGCCGCGCCATTTCGTCGGCGCCGATCCAACGGGCGTTGCCGCCGTCGTGATAGACCAAGGCATTCGGCGCGCGCAGCTTGAATTCGTTCGCGGCGTACTGCAGCAGACCGGTGCGGACGCTGCGCTGATCGGCGGGCAGGCAATCCAGTTGGGCCAGTGCGTCGGGCTCGATCACCACCACCGCGCGGCGGCTGCCGATGCCCGCGGCGAAGCCGGAGATCCAGGCGCGATAAGCCTCGGGACTGCCGGCGCCGCCGCCGGAGTGACTGCCGCAATCGCGGCCGGGAATGTTGTAGGCGACCAGGATCGGTAACTTGTCTGCGGTCTGCGCCGCACCGACGAAGCTCGCCACCGCGGTATTGATGTTGCCGCTCCAGTTGCCGAACCAGCGCGCCATCGGCCGCGTCGCGATCGCGCTGCCGATCCGAGTCGCGCGCGCATCGCCGGCATGGTCGCGCACCCATATCGCCGGATTCGAGTACGGGTCGACATAGAAGCCGCTGCTCTGATTGGCCGCCGGCGCCGCGGTCGGCGCCGATGCGGCGAAACACAGGGCGATGACGCCCGCGATGAAACGGCGCTGCCGCTGCGGACGAACCGCTGCCGCACCGGCCATGGCATATCGATGCATGGAGCCTCCTGCAGATGTCCGGTTGCGCGACCTGCGCGAACCGATGATGCAGAAGGTGACGTCGAAGCCGGCTGCGCGCTTCCAAGCGCCTCACACTTTGGGATATCCGCGGCGCTGCGGATGCAAGCAGGATTTCATTCCGCCACACAGCGCACGCAATACCCTGGCCGGGCCGTTCGCGAATGACGGATGCCGGTCCGCAGACCGCGTTCTGCGCGGACCGCACGCGCGTTCTCGAGCATCTGCAATCGATACCCCGACGCGAGCCCACGACCACCGCGGTTCAACGAGCCCGAGTGCTGATCTCGATAGCTAGTCGACCAGGCAAGTCAGGGTAACGGTGACCGTTGCGCCATTGGCGATGGTGCCTAGCGCCACGCCGCTGTCGAGCGTGGCCAGAGTGATCGGCGCGACCGGACAGCCCGCACCGCTGCAGGTCGGCGGTGCGGTGCAGGTCAATCCGCTGCGGCCGGCGATGGCGTCGCGCAGCAGCGCATCGGTCACCGCATCCGGGCCATTGTTCGTCACCACGATGGTGTAGGTCGTGACCGTGCCCCGTGCCAGCGTGTCGTTGGGTTGGTCGCTGCTGCCCAGGCCCGGCGTGTTGGTCTTGGTGATCGACAGGTCGGCGATCGGGCTGCGCGTGTTGGCGAAGGTGCAGCTGAGATCGTCGCCGACCGCAGCGGTGACATTGAACGTCGTGCCGCTACCGCTGGGCGTCTGCCCGCCGGCGAGTGCGTTGGTGCAACTGTAGGCGCTGGCGTAATTGGCCAGGTCGGCACCGGCTGCGGCGATTTCCGAGAACGCGTAACTCGCGCCGGCGGTGCCCGGGCTCAAGGTGGCGACGCCGGTCGCGGTGCTGCCGGAACCGGTGGTCGTCACCGACGCCGGCCCGCCGGTACCGGCGATGGCGAGGGTGAACTGATCGGTCGCCACGAAGCGTCCCAGCGGCAAAGATTTCTGCACCCGCAAGATCGGCTGCTTGGCATTGGTGAAGACACAGGTGATGTCGGCGGCCGTCGCGGTGACCGCCGCCGGGATCGTCACCGCACCGGTGGTCGCGGTCGCAACCGGATTGACGTTGCCGGTGATGGCGCTGTTGGCATCGGTGCAGGTCACGCCGGTCTGCAGGAAACCGGCCGCAGGCGTTTCGGTCACGGTCACCGCGGTGCCGGGTGCGGTCACCGGCAGCGCGGTCGGCGCGGCGGGCGTCGGCGTGTTCGGCGCCGTCGTGGTGACGGCCGGCACGGCGCCGGTGAGGTTGGTCGCGGCGAAAGCGAACGGCCCACCGACACCGCCGAGCGTGGTCTTCTGCACCTTGACGGTCGGTGCGGCGACGATCCAGTAGACGATGATGCGTCCGTCGCCGCCACCGTTGACCGCCTCGTTGTAGGCGGCGCCGGTGGCGCCGCCGGCGCGGCCGATCGGCACGGTGCGCGGCGCGCCCGCCGCCGAATAATCGGTATCGCCGGTGGTGCGCGGCGGCTGATTGACGACGTTGTTGTTGGCCGCGGCGATCTCGGCGGTGAACTCGATCGATTGGAAGCGGTTGCCCGCGGCGACGAAACCGGAACCGCCGCGGCCGGAGTTCGCGGTATCGGTGCTGCAACGGCCGACCACGCCGCCGGAGTTGAAGGTGTAGGCGGTCCGGCCGCCGCCTTGGAAGCCGCCGCCGCCGGCGGTCGCCCAGTTGGTCGGCATGTCGATGTTGGCGCAGTTGCTGCCGTCTGCGGGCACCGTCCAGGAATCCGCGCTGCCCTGCATGGTGCCGCTGATGGTCGGACCGGCCGAACGCGGACTGGTGTAGTTCCAGCTCAGCGTACCGGGCGTGGCGCCATAGCCGGACAGTGCGCCGTTGCCGTTGGTGCCGCCGCTGCGCAGCGCGAGCGCGCTGTCGAGGCTGTTGCCGTTGCTGTCGGAGCCGCCACCGCCGCCGGCGACGGCCAGGGCGCGCGCCGTGCTGGTGTTGGTCACTGCCGCAGTGCCGGTGAAAACGCCGGACAAGCCACCGCCCTGATCGTGCTGGCCGCTGCCGCCGAAGCCGAATGCACCCGGGTCGTTGGCGCCGCCAGGCCGGACCGCGCGGCTGCCGCCGCCGGCCACGACCAGCGAATACTGCGTGCCGGCAACGGTATTGAAGAGTGCGCCGGTATAGCCGCCGGCACCGGCCTTGGAAGCGTCGGCCAGGAACTCCTTGCCGCCGCCAGCGCCCCAGACCTTGAAGTAGACGCCCAGAGCATTCGCCGGCGCGGTGACGGTGACCTGCGCTCCGGTGTAGTCGTGTTGCACGCGTTGTACGGCGATGCTGGGCCCGTACAGCGCCGTCAGGTTCGGGGCCGGGGTGGCGCCGACCTGGGCCTGAGCGGCGTCCGGCACCATCGAGGCGAAGGCGGCGGCGAGCATGATCGCCAGGGAACCCGAGCCGATCGCAACGAGACTGGATTTGCGGCAAGGCTGCCGAACCGGGTCGGATCGTCTCGTTCCCATGAACACCTCATGCAAGGCAGCAAGCGGCAGGGACGGGCATGCTTGAGGATCGGCATCGCCCGAGTGCGTTATCCCTTATACCCCTCGAACTCCAGGCTGGGCCACTACAGCGTTTCCGAAAGCGCAGCGCGCGCGCAACGCCCGAGGTCACGTCCTAAGCCGGAGCTGTTCGAGGTTGCCGCCAGCCCACGCAGGCTGCAGGCGTCGGCGACCACAGGCGCCAGACAGACGTCCCAATCCATGCTCAGCGCATGCTCGGCGCTCGACCAGGTGCAGCCGAGCGTCGCGCTGCCCGGCACCAAAGTCCAGCCGCGCCGGTTCGCGTGGCCCAAGTGTTGGCTGCGGGTGGTATCGATGCAGGCCGCCAGGGCGATGTCCTGCACCAACAACCAGCGCGTCTGCGGCGACTGCCGCTGCCACTCCAGTCCGCGCCGCATCTGCACCGGGAAGATCGCCTTGAAGCCGAACTCGGCGACCGGCCGGTCGGCCATCAACAGGTTCTGCTCGCGCCAGGCCACCAGGCCCAGTTCGGCCTTCGGGCCGATGCGCTTGCCCACTTCGGCCATCAGGCCGCGCGCGGACGACGAATCGTTGAGCAACGGCGCCATGACCAGGCCGAACGCGACCCACAAGCCGGCCAGCATCGCCGCCATGCCGGCGAAGGCGCGGCGTCGCCCGGTCCACAACAGACAGGCCAGGCCCCAACCGCCGACCGCGGCGACGCTGGCGGCCAGCGCCGAGGACACGTCCTCGAGCGAGCGCTCGGCGACGAAGCGCCGTTCGAACCCGGGATCGCCGAACCACATCGCCAGGCCGCCGAGCAGCAGTGCGATGGACAATACCGCGGTGAAACCGAGCGCGACGCGCTGCGCCGACGCCTTGCGCAGCAAGCCCGGCAGCAACGGCGCCAGCGCCAACGCGACCATCGGCAGCGCCGGCAAGATGTACATATCGCGCTTTCCGCCGGGAATGCTGAAGAACAGCAGGACCAGCAACCACCACGCCAGCGGCAACAGATAGCGCGCATCGCGACGGCGCAGACGCCGGCGCCAGGCCGGCAGCGCCCACGGCAAGGCGAGCATGGTCGGCAACCACATGGTCGCCATCACTTCCAGGAAGTACCAGGTCGGTTGGCCGTGATCCCAGGACGCGCCGTAACGCTTGGCGGTCTGGCGCACCAGAATGTCGTTGAGATAGGCCGAGTACTGGCCGCCGTCCGGCCCGAGCGCGGCGATCGCCAGCGGCACCAGCCAGATGCCGGTGGCAGCGACGAAGGCGAGCGGCCCGAGCCAGAACTTCGCGCTCTTGGCATGCAGCTTCACGTTCCAGCCGCGCAACGAGGCGATGGCGGCCGGGATCAGCATCAGCAAGGCGATCGCACCGACGCCCTTGCTGATCGTGCCCAGCCCCGCCGCGGCCCAGCCGAGCATCCACATCGGCCAGTCCGGGCCGCGCTTGCGCGCGCTCAGCAAGACGTGGCGCAGCAGACCGTAATTGGCCAGGGTGATCCAGAACACCACCAACGGGTCGATCTGGGCCTTCTTCGCCTGCCAGGTGAACTGCAGGGCGAACAGCAACGCATAGCCGGCGTACAGGCCGACACGACGCGTCCACAGGCGGCGGCCGAGATCGACCACGCACCACAGCGTGCCCAGCGAGGCCAGCAGCGACGGCAACAGGAAGGCGATGCGCCACTCACCGAACACCTGATAAGCGGCGGCCTGCAGCCACATGAACAACGGCGGCTTGTCGGAATACAGCTCGTGGCCGCGATGCGGGAACAGCCAATCGCCGCTCTCGATCATCTGCTTGGCGACCAGGGCGAAACGCGGCTCGTCGGCCGGCCAGGGATCGCGCAGGCCCAAGCCGACCCCGAGCACCAGCACCGCCAGCACCCAGAACAGGACGGTCTGGTTGCGTCTGGCGACTCGATGTAGCGCGGCGCTGTGCAGGATCGTGGTCATCGCGTGATCGGTAGTGGCGTGGTCTTGAAGCAGGGCAGCAGGAACGGTGGTGCCGGATCGGCGTGCTGCGAACGCCCGCAGGGCGAAGCGCCGGCATTGTATCGAGGCCGATCGCAGCCTCGGCATGACGGCTCGCACACGACCGCGCGCAGACCTCGGCTCGCATGGGCCCGCCTGCATCGGCAAGGGACGCAATCGGCGAATGCTGACATTCCCGATGTCCGATAGATGTCGGAGCCCGGACCGCCGCATGCACGTCGTGCGCAGCGGCGCCCATGATGCGCAATACGCCACCGTTCGGAAACAGCGGCCACACTCCCGGGCCGGCCTCGGCTGGGCGAGCGCACCCGTTCGAGGCATACTTTTCGCCATGGCCGGTCGACGGCATCGCGCCATCCCGGTTCCCGTCCGTGCCCCGCTGCGAGGCCCGGCCGCGGCCGGACGGCCGCTCGCGACGGATGCGCCACGGCTCGCCTTCGACCGCGACAGCAGGACTCTCAAGCCCGCGGCGCGCATCGCGCTGCCGCGGACGCCCCATCGATGACGAGGTAGACCAGTTGATCATCCACCCCAAGGTTCGCGGTTTCATCTGCACCACCACGCACCCGCTCGGCTGCGAGCTCAACGTACGCGAGCAGATCGAAGCCACGCGCGCGCGCGGCGTCCGCAAGGACGGACCGAAGAAGGTGCTGGTGATCGGCGCGTCCAGCGGCTACGGCCTGGCCGCGCGCATCACCGCCGCGTTCGGCTTCGGCGCCGACACCCTCGGCGTGTTTTTCGAGAAGCCCGGCAGCGACAAGAAGGCCGGCACCGCCGGCTGGTACAACTCGGCCGCGTTCGACAAGTTCGCCAAGGCCGAGGGCCTGTACAGCAAGTCGATCAACGGCGACGCCTTCTCCAATGAAGCGCGCGACACCGCCATCGAGCTGATCAAGAACGAGATGGGCGGGCAGATCGACCTGATCGTGTATTCGCTGGCCTCGCCGGTACGCAAGCTGCCCGACACCGGCGAGCTCAAGCGCTCGGCGCTGAAGACCATCGGCGAGCCTTACGTCTCGACCGCGATCGACACCAACAAGGACACCATCATCCAGGCCACGGTCGAGCCCGCCACCGAGCAGGAGATCGAAGACACCGTCACGGTGATGGGCGGACAGGACTGGGAGCTGTGGATCGACGCGCTCGAACGCGCCGGCGTGCTCGCGCCGGGCGCGCGCACCGTCGCCTTCAGCTACATCGGCACCGAGATCACCTGGCCGATCTACTGGCACGGCGCGCTCGGCAAGGCCAAGGTCGACCTCGACCTGACCGCGCAGCGCCTGGATGCGCGCCTGCGCAAGATCGGCGGCGGCGCCAACGTGGCGGTGCTGAAGTCGGTGGTGACCCAGGCCAGCGCGGCCATCCCGGTGATGCCGCTGTACATCTCGCTGGTGTTCAAGGTGATGAAGGAAAAGGGCCTGCACGAAGGCACCGTCGACCAGCTCAGCCGCTTGTTCCGCGAGCGCCTCTACCGTGAAGACGGCCAGGCACCGCAGACCGACGACGAGCATCGCCTGCGCCTGGACGATTGGGAACTGCGCGACGACGTCCAGGACACCTGCAAGGCGCTGTGGCCGCAGGTGACCACCGAGAATCTGTTCGAGCTCACCGACTACGCCGCTTACAAGCACGAGTTCCTCAAGCTGTTCGGCTTCGAGCGCAGCGACGTCGACTACGACGCCGAGGTCGACCCCGACGTGAAGTTCGACTGCATCGAGCTCTGAGTCTCGGCAGGTTGCATCACGCTGCACCGGCGCCGCTCCCGGCGCCCCTCCGCTCCTGCGACAGGAGCGGAGCCCGCACCGGCCCACAGGCCGCGTCACTTATAACGGCGGCGCTCGGCCTTGAGCGCCTGCTCGGATACGAAGCCCGTGCCGCAGCTCCGGCAGTAGTACCCCTCGACGAATTGTTGTAACGGCGCCTCGCGCACCTGCGAGGGCAGGACGTCGTCGACGCGAAGATCGGCCGCGTACGCCATCCGCGGGTCCTTGCCCGGCGCGGCCACCCAGGCCTGGTCGATCAACAGCAGCTTCGGCGCCAACGCGGTGGCCAAACCACACCGCGGGCAAAGCTCATCGAATGGATACGGGCTCATTGCGCCTCCTGCGCCGGGCCGGGTCGAACGATCAGGGCCTGCCGGCATCGAGTTTCGCCTGACGCTGGTAGAGAAACAACGGCAGCCCCAGCGACACGCCGACGAGCAGGGTCGCGACGACCGACACCCATGGACGGCGCACCGCCAAGCGACGCCCTTCGCTTGCGATAAACACCAACAGCACCAGCGCCGACACCAGCACGTCGATGCCGAAGAAAGCGCCGATGCGCGTGGAAAACAGTTCGGCAACCAAGCGCGGCAGGTCCGGGCCGTGCTCGTTCAACCACGGCAGCAACTGCGCATACGGCAGCAGCAGACCGGGCACGCACAGCGACAGATACAGATGCCTGAGTTTCATGGATTGTCTGATCCCATCGGAGAACCGGTTTTCCACAGTACGCCGCACGGACTTTCACTGCGTCCGGTACGACACTCACGAACGCTCACTGCGAGTCGTCCGCGTCCTCTGACGACACAAAGCACACTGAACAGTGACGGGCGTTTGCAGTCCTTTGTTTCAGTGCCGACGATCCCCATAAACGCGACCGCGGTAACGTCGTCGAGCGCCTATCGGCGTAGAGTGCCGGCCGAGCTTCCGGGTTGGCCTGCATTGCCGCAGCGCCGCTCGCCACCGTAGACGCGCAGAGTATCGGATGCATGCCGGCTCGGCGGTGTACCGCCAAGGTTCGCATCCGATATCGCGGATGGGTCGCGATGTCGGATGCGCCGCCTTCGCCGGTTGCGGCTTCGATGGCATCGTTCTGATCGGCTCAAGGAGGAGTGAGGATCATGTCGCTGTCGATCGTCGCCGAAACGCCGGATCGCCCTCGCCTGCCTATCGTGGAGGACGTCTCCGGCCGTCTGCGCGCGCGGCCGTACACGGAGGCCTGCGCCGATATCCTCGAACGCGCCGAACATGTCGTGATCGGATTGAGCCCGTTCAACGGCTATTTCAGCGCCATCGCGATCCAGCGCATGATCGCCTGGGGTTGCCGGCACTTCCGCAAGGTCGATGTGCTGCTGCCGGGCTATGAGGCGATTTATACGCTCACCGCCGCCGGCCTCGCTCCGATCGAGGCGACGCGCAAGCTCAGGCGCGAATTGCTGCGCCTGCGCAACACCAGTCTGCGCAGCTTGCAGGACCACGATGTCGAGCATCCGCAGCAACGCATCCACAGTTGGACGCGGCTGCTCGAAAACCGCGCTTACCTGACTTTGCGGCAGCAGGTGCGGCGCACCTACCGCGACGATTTCTCGGTGCGCCAGGCCTGTCGCAACGCTGCAGTCACAGCGGTCGAAGGCGCCATGGGCCAGCGGCCGGACGAGAGGCGCCTCGCACAGGCCGTGCATTACCCGCTCGCCGAGCTGCCCTTCTTCGTCGACAGTCCGGCGATCTACGGCGTGCGCAGCTCGGTCTTCGCCTACCCGCGGCCGATCTCCCTGGTCCGCGCATTGTCGATCCCCAGCGACGCCGCGCTCGCCCGGGCCGATGGTCAAGGATTCGTCTCGTTCGAATAGCGACAGGAGAGCCGCCATGCCCAGCCCGCTCGATCAAGCCCAGGACGTTCTCAGCTATCCGTTCGCCATCGGCCCGCTCGGCACGCCGCCCGAGACCATCGCCTGGGCGCGCAAACACCGGCCGGTGTGCCCGATCAGCCTGCCCAGCGGTACCCGCGCCTGGATGGTGACGAACAAGGACGACATCGGCCTGGTCCTCACCGACAAGCGTTTCTCGCGCGACCTGACCTACTCGGGCGCGCCGCGTTTCGTCGGCGAGGATTTCACCGCGGTGCCCGGCGGCCTGTTCAACCTCGACCCGCCCGATCACACCCGGGTGCGACGGGTCATCGGCCATTTCTACACGCGCACCGGCGTCGAGCGGTTCCGTCCGCTGGTCGAACGGCATGCCACGCAGTTGCTCGACGCCATGGCCGGCGGCGACAACCCGGCCGATCTGATGCAGGCCTATTCCACCCAACTGCCGCTGCACAGCAGCTGCGACATGCTGCAGGTGCCGGTGGATTTTCGCGAGCAGTACCTGGCGTATTTCCACACCCAGACCAATTATCAGGCGACGGCGGAGGAAGTCGCGCAGGCGACGGCCAAGATCCTGGATTTCTCGCGCGACATCATCGCCCTCAAGCGCAAGCACCCCGGCCACGCCGATCCGATCGGCGCCTTGATCGAAGCCCGCACGCAAGGCTTGATCGACGAAGACGAACTCGTCGGCACGGTCTGCTATCTGTTCGTCACCGGCTCGGAGCCGCTGATCCCGCCGCTGTCGACCGGCGTGCTGACCTTGCTGGAGCATCGCCCCCAGTTGCAGCAGTGCATCGACGATCCCACCCTGTGGCCCAAGGCGATCGAGGAAGTGTTGCGCTATCACCACAACGGCGTGCTGGGCCTGCCGCGCGTGGCCACCGAGGACGTGGCGCTCAAGGACACCCTGATCCGCCGCGGCGAAGCGGTATGCGCCACCATGCTCGGCGTGACCTGGGACCCGAAGTACTACAAGCACCCGGCCAAATTCGACATCCACCGCTCGACCGACGGCACCGCGACCTTCGGCGCCGGCCCGCACTTCTGCCTCGGCTCGGCGCTGGTGCGGATGTTCCTGGAAGTCGCTTATCGCATGCTGTTCGCCCGGTTCCCGAGCCTCACCCTCGCCGTTCCCGCCAGCGAGATTCCCTGGGAAAAGAACATTCTCTTCATTCGGCCGGTCAGCCTGCCGATCGCCTGGTGACCCGCCCACCGACCTTATCGAGGTTCCCATGCAAACGATGGACAGCCAGTTCGATACGCTCGCCGATGCCTACGAGAGCAGCATCGACGAGATGCCGTTTCGTCGCCATATCGAAATGCACAGCGTGCTGCGGGTGATCGGCGACACCCGCCACTTGCGCGTGCTCGACCTGGGCTGCGGCAGCGGGCTCTACACCCGCGCCATCGCCGAGCGCGGCGCACGCCGCGTGGTCGGCTTGGACGTGTCGGCCGGGATGATCAGCCACGCCCGCGCCCACGAGCGCCTGGCCCCGCTCGGCATCCACTACCATTGGCGCGACGCCGCGCGCGATCCGGGCACCGTCGCCGACGACCTCGGCGAACGTTTCGACCTGGTCACGGCGGTGTACGTGTTGCCGTACGCCGAATCCCGCGAAGGCCTCACCGCGATCTGCCGCACGGCCTTCGAAGCCTTGTCCGGCCCGGGCGATCGTTTCGTCGCAGCGGTGCTGAACCCCGAGTTCTCCAGCGACGAGCAGTGGTACCGGCATTACGGCATGACCTTGACCGCCGCACAGGGCCGCAAGGAAGGCGCGCCGGTGCACCTGCACGCCTGGTTCGGCGAGCACACACTCGACCTGGATGCGTTTTATTGGTCGCGCGACGCCCACGACCGCGCCTTCCGCGAGGCCGGCTTCGGCCACGTGCAATGGCACCTGCCGACCCTGTCGGAAAGCGGGCGCAGCGTCAGGGACGACGAGTTCTGGCACAACTATCTCGAGCAGCCTCATGCCTTGATCGTCGAGGCCTTTCGGTGAGCGCCTGATTGCGGACATTCCGTAATCCCTGCGCGCCCCCTCTTCGACGTGGGCCGCCTCGCCCGGAAACCGCGACCTGGACAGCGGCGCCACCCTCGTGCCAAGGCAGCGAATCGTCGCAGACCGATACCAGGCTGGTGCGTAAACCCGCACTGAACCCGCCCGACAAGAAATGTTTCAAAGTTCTCAACCGATTCAAGCGGCGGAGAAATCTTCGACGGCTCCCTCTCTACTGGCCACTCGCGCGTGACGCGAAAGCTCTTGCGTCCCCTGAGGCCCGGCGCGTTGCGCGACCGGCCCGTCGGAACGCAAGCGAATCGGCAGCTCAGAGAAGGCGCAGTGACAGAACCCAGCACTACGATGCGGCCGCGCGCCGCATTCTTTTCTTCGATCCAGGCTTTGCGCGGCATCGCCGCGGTATTGGTCGTCCTGTTCCATCTGCGCCTGATGGAAGACCTGCACGGGCAAGGCCGGCAGATCTTGCCGAGTCTGCTCGAATTCGCCTACGGCGGCGTCGACCTGTTCTTCGTGATTTCGGGCTTCGTCATGGTCTCGGTGGCCGCGGGCAGCTACCGCTCGCCGGCCGGCGCCGGGCGCTTCCTGTTGCGCCGAGCCTGGCGCATCGTACCGCCCTATTGGTTCTACACCAGCCTGCTGGTCGCGCCGATGCTGCTGATGCCCGGCGTCCTCGACGCCTCGCACGACTACGGCAAAATCGCGACCTCGTACCTGTTGTGGCCGCAGGCCTCGCTCCCGATCCTGATGGTCGGTTGGACCCTGATCTACGAAGCGTATTTCTATCTGGCCATGGCGGTCGCCATCGCACTGCTGCCGGAGCGTTACGCCGGGACCTTCCTGGCCGGTTGGGGCATCACGGCAATGGCGGTCCACGCCACGGCCGGCGCCAATGCGCCGCCGTGGCTGACGGTCGCGTCCAGCCCTATGGTGCTCGAATTCATCGCCGGCGCCCTGGTCGGGCTGCACTGGCGACGGCTGCCGGCGCGCTACGGCCTGCCCTGCCTGTCGCTAGGTGCGTTCGCTTTCGTTGCGAGCATGTTCGTCCTGGCCCAGGCCGGTGCCCACGAGCCCTCGCCGATGCTGCGGACTGCGATGTTCGGCTCGGCCAGCGCCGTCATCGTCCTCGGCGCGGTGGCGTGGGAGAGCGCCGGCCCGGTGCGCATTCCGCGCTGGCTGCTGATCCTCGGCAACGCCTCGTACTCGATCTACCTCGCGCACCCGTTCGTGATCTCGTTGACGGGCCGGCTGTGGCGCAACACCGCCATCGGCCAGGTGCAGGGCCTGCACGCAGCCTCGGTGGTCGTGGCGATCCTGCTATGCCTGGCGGTCGGCATCGCTTCGTATCGCTGGCTCGAACGTCCCGTGCAGTCGATCGGCGGGTTTCTGTTCAAGCCTCGGCCAACGCCGGTCGCGCAACCGGCGTAAGCCGGCGGGTCGGTCGCCGCGTCTCAGGCACTCGGCCAATACGGCGCGCGCAACTCGCGCTTGAGCAGCTTGCCGGTCGGGTTGCGTGGCAGGTGATCGCGGATCTCGACAGCGGCCACCCGCTGCTGTTTGCCGACGCGCTCGTTGAGCCAGTGCTTGATCGCTTCGCCGTCGCCGGCCTCAGCGTCCTTTACGATCACCAGGGCCAACGGCGATTCGCCCCAGACCGGGCTCGGCACGCCGATGACCGCGCATTCGGCGATCGCGGCGTGCTGCATCAACACGGCCTCGATGTCGGCCGGATAGATGTTCTGGCCGCCGGAGATGATCAGGTCCTTCTTGCGGTCGAGGATGTAGAGATAACCCTCCTCGTCGAGACGGCCGATGTCGCCGGTGCGCAACCAGGTGCGTCCGGCCTCGTCGATCCAGGTGGCCTGCGCGGTGGCTTCGGGCCGTCGCCAATAACCCGCCATGGCGAAACGGCTGCGGCCGACGATTTCGCCGGCCTGGCCGGCTTCGAGCGGGCGGTCGTGCTCGTCGAGGATCAGCAGGTCGACGCCCGGCAAGGGCTTACCGACCGAGGAGAGATGGCTCTCGGCGTCCTCCGGGTCGAGCGCGGTGATGATGCCTTCGGTGGTGCCGTAGACCTCGATCACGTCGCAACGGCAGGTCTCGATCAGGCCGGCCTTGGTCGCCAGCGGCAAGGACGAACCCACGCTCATGATCGCCTGCAGCGAAGAACGGTCGGTGGTCCAGAACTGCGGATGATCGAGCAGGCGCTGGTATTGCACCGGCACCATCGCGGTGTGGGTGATGCGCTCGCGGGCGATGGTGGCCAGGGTGTCGGCGACATCGAAGACATGCCGCAGCACCACCGTGCCGCCGCTGAGCCAAGTGCCGAGCAAGGCGGCCCAGCTGATGTTCGAGTACAACCCGGTGACCAGCAGAGTGCGCGCGCCGGCGTGATAGCGCAGCGCCAGGGCCGCGTCGTAGGCCCAGGCCACGCGCGTGCCGTGGCTGTGGACGATGCCTTTCGGCTCGCCGGTGGTGCCCGAGGAATAGATGATGTTGCACAGGTCGGTCGCGGACACCGGCACCGCCGGCGGATGCGAGTCGGCGCCGCCGAGCCAGTCCGCATACGCGCGCCAACCGGCCGTGGCCGAGGCGCCCTCGCCGACCACCTCGATGCGGGCGATGCCGGGAATCGCACCGATGCGAGCGGCGTGATCGGCGGTCGCGAATACGAACACGGCCCCCGAATCGGCCAACATGCTCGCCGCGCTCTCGGCGCTGATCGCGGTGTTGAGCGGCACGGCGACGCAACCGGCCTTCATGATGCCGACGATCAATTCGGCCATCTCGATGCAGTTGGACATCAGCAGCGCGACGCGGTCGCCGTGGCGCGAGCCGGCGCCGATCAGGGCATTGGCGATGCGGTTGGTGCTGCGGTCCAGGCTTTGCCAGTCCAGGGTCCGCTGCGGCGCGACTAGCGCGGGCGAGCGCGCGCGCCAGCGGCCGTGCAGGGCGAAGATTTCGGGCAGCAACGGTTGCGGTGCATCCAACATGGAAGGGTCTCCGTGTCGCGTGAAGGCTCGGTCAGGGCGAAGGGATCGGAACGCGCCGCTGCCCGCCCAGATTGAGGGCATCGACGCGCGCAGACAGGGCCGCGGTCTCAATCCGCAACGTCGAGCAGGGTTTCTATGCCGATTCTGGCATCCAGTTCGGACAAGGACGGCGCATGGCCGACATCGGGCACCTCGACCAGGCGCACCAGCGGCGACACCGCGGCCATGCGCCGGGCGGTCTTGGCCTCGAGGATGTCGGACAAGGCGCCGCGCAGCAGCAGGATCGGCCGGCCGGCGGCGAGCTTGCGGTAGAGATGCCACATCAACGGCCGCAGCAGCCACAGCTTGGTAGGGCTGACCGTGCGGATGATCTTCGGGTCGTAGTCGAGCACCAGCAGGCCGTCGTCGCGGACCCGGAACATGCGCTCGATCATCCGCGCCCAGTCCGCGCGCGTGTACTTCGGATAGGCGGCGCTGCCGATGCGTTCGATATAAGCCGCCGCGTCTTCGCGCGTCATCGGCGGCACCGGCACACCGGCGTAGCGCGCGATCCGGTCCAGCGCCGACTTCGGCGCCTGCGGGCCGGCGTCGTTGAGTACCGCCGCCGCCACCGCCGACGGCTGCTTCACCGCCACGGTCATGGTCACCCACACGCCGAGCGAGGTGCCGATGAAGACCGCGCGCGGGATCGATTGCGCGGCCATCAAATCGAGAATATCCAGCGCATAGCGGTCGGCGCTGTAGCTGGACGGGTCGTCGGCGTACTGCGAACGGCCGCGGCCGCGCAGGTCCACCGCCAGTACGCGCCGCCCGGCCGCGGCGAGCACCGTGGCGATCTCGTCGAAATCGGCCGAGTTGCGGGTCAACCCCGGAATGCAGATCACCGGGCAGCGCGGCTTCGCGCCGGCGTAGACCGCCGCGGGGTAATCGCGGGCGTACAGCCGCAGTCCATCGCGGCTGTGCCAATGCAATGCGTCGTAGGGTTCGGCCGACATGGTGCGCGGGGATTCCTGTGCCAACGAAAGTGTGGTCGGCCCCCGAGCATGTGCCGATCGAGGGCCGATCGAAACGCCCACCGCGGCGTTCGCGGCGTGCGCCGGAGGACCTGCGCTCAGAACTCGTATCGCGCCGACAGGCTCACAGTGCGCGGCGCGCCGTAGAAACCGGTGACGATGTCGAGCGCGGCGATGTGGTAGCCGGTGCTGCGATAGGACTTATTGCCCAGGTTGCTGCCCTGCAGGCTCAAGGTCCACGGCTGGTTGATCTGCCAGATCAGCCCGGCGTTCCACAATCCGTAAGCCGGCTGCGCGATCAGCGGCGACAAGGTCGTCTCGGGATAGGTCTTGCTCTGATAGCTGTAATTGATGCGCCCGCCGAGGCTGCCGCCGTTGGCGAGCGGATACAGCGCGTCCAGGCTCAGCCCACCCGACCATTTCGGCGCGTTGGTGAAGCGCTGGCTGTCGGCGATGTCGACGCCGCCGCTGCGGTACTCGTCGTACTTGCTGCGCAGGTAAGCGACGTTGCCGCTGAGCGTCCAATGCTCGGAGGGCTTCCAGGCGAACTCGTGTTCCAGCCCCTGGATGGTGCCCTTGCCGGCGTTGGTGAAGTCGCCGAAGAAGCCGGGACTGCCGTTCGGCAAGGTGTAGGAGGTGAACACCGACAACTGGATGTTGCTGTAGTCGTTGTGGAACAACGAGGTGTTCATCATCAGGCGGTCGTCGAAGAAGGTCATCTTGCTGCCCAGCTCAAAGGACTGGACCTTCTCGTCGTCGATCGGCCGGCACGAAGCCGGGATCACCGCGCAATTGGCGCGGATGTTGTAGCCGCCGGAATGGAAGCCGGCGTTATAGCTGGCATACAGATTGACGTGATCGTTGGCGCGCCAGGACAGGGTCAATTTCGGCGAGACGTTGCGCGAGGTGTTCGAGCCGGTGAAGTCGGCCAGCTCGGCGATCGGCACCTGGAAGGCGCCGTCGGCGAAGGCGTAGTTCTGGATCAGCGCGTCCTTGGTCTCCTCGGTCAGGCGCAGCCCCAGATCGAGGCTCCACTGCGGGTCGAGGTCCCAGGTGAAATCGCCATAGGCGGCGATGCTGCGGGTGCCGATGCGGCCGCTGCTGACCGCGTACTGCGACAGCCGCAGCGCGGTGTATGGCGGCGAGCCCAGGAAGGTGCTGCGGTTGATGCCGCCGGCCGCACCCTTGAAGTAGAACAGGCCGAACACGCCGTGGAGCTTGCCGCCGGCATCGTAATTGGCCTGCAGTTCCTGGCTGAACTGATGGTCGCTGTAGCCGCCGGAAGCTTCGCCGATCCGTTCCGGCAAGGTGTCGAAATCGATATTGCTCTGGGTCGACGAGCTGCGGTAGGCGGTGATCGACTTGAACGCCCAGTCGGCGCTGGCGATCCACTTGACGGTCAGCGCCGCCCCTTCCAGCTCGCTGTGGTTGACCTGGGGCATCGCGCTGCGGGTGTCGAAGTCGCTGGCGAGCGGCTTGTACGCCGGATAGTACTTGTTCGCCTTCAACATCTTGGCGCCGCGCGGATTGGAGTTGTCGTGCATGCCGTCGAGCGCGAGTTCGACGTTGAACGTATCCGACGGGAAGTAACCGAAGGTGGCGCGCGCGGCGTTGGTGTTCTTGTTGCCGTTGCGGCTGTCCTGAACCAGGTTCTTGCCGTAGCCGTCGTTGTGCATGCTGGCGACGGCGACGCGGGCGCGCCAGACGCCATCGTCGCTGGCGCCGCCCAGGCTGGCCTTGGCACCGCGTTCGCCATGGGTGCCGACCGTGGCTTCGACGGAACCTTGAGTGCTCTTGGGCAAGGGGCTCGATACGTACTTGATCGCGCCGCCGATGGTGTTCTTGCCGTACAGGCTGCCTTGCGGGCCGCGCAGCACTTCGATGCGGCTGACGTCGAACACGTCGAGCAAGGCCCCTTGCGGCCGCGCCAGATAGACGTCGTCGAGGTACACGCCCACGGCCGGGTCGAAGCCCCAGGTCGGGTCGGACTGGCCGATGCCGCGGATGTAGGCGGTCAGGGTGGTGTTGGAACCGCGCGCCGCATACACCTGCAGCGACGGCACCTTGCCCTGCAGGTCGGCCAGGGTCTGCACGTTCTGCTTGAACAGCGCAGAGGCGGTGAAGGCGCTGACCGCGACCGGCACGTCCTGCAGGGTTTCCTCGCGTTTGCGCGCGGTCACCGTGATCGATTCCAACTGGGTCGGTTTCTTTTCCGATTCGCCCTGCACTGCTTCGGCCTCGGTTCGGGTCTCGGTCGATGCCCCCTGCACCTCCTGCGCCCGCACCGCCGACCACTGCGTCGACATCGCCACACCGATCGCCACGCTCAAAAGCCTGTGTCTCATCCTGGTCCGTTCCCCTGCGCGCATCGCCGTCGTCGCAATGACGGCATGGCTGCAACATAGCGGCGTCGCCTCGCCGCGGTTCCACCGCGGGAGCACACCGCATTGACCCTGAGTGCACAGACGTGCTGCGTCGCAACATGCAGCGCGAGCCGCAAGGCTCCTAAGATGCCGATCGACAGTTCACCGAGGGATCGCCATGTTCGCAACCGAGGTTGCAGCGCCGACTGCATTCCCCGCCAAGGCCGCGGCGACTCCACGGATCGCGATGGGCGGCTGGTCGACCGTGCATTCGCCCGGCTTCGGCAGCGCCGACGTTCAACTGACCCGCCCGGAAGGACGCATGGGCTGGCTGGCGAGCCAATCGGTCGGCGCGCTGCAACTCAACCACATCGCCCTGAGCGGGCTGCACATGCGCCGCACCCCGCAGCATCTGTCGGGACTGGCGCAGAACTACGTGCTCGCCCTGCCCGCCGCCGGCAGCTCGCGCAACCTCGTCGGCGGCCACGACGTGATCCTGGTGCCCGACCGCATCTACCTGATCTCGGCCGCGGTGGTCGGCGAGGTACAACCGGAAGGCTGCTACAAAAGCTTCAACACCCTGATACCGGCGCATCTGCTGCAGCAACGCGTGTCGCATCTGCCGACCGTGTTCTCGGCGCCGCTGGATGGCACCGACCCGCGCGCCGAATTGCTCGGCGCCTATGCGCGGCAGATCGACCGCCTGGCCAAGCAGCTCGGCGAAGGCGAAGCGCAGGTCCTGACCACGCAGTTGTGCGACCTGGTCGCCCTGATGCTGCGCGGCGATTCGCGCACCTTCTGCGACGACCGCTCGCTGGCCGCCGCGCACAAGCAGCGCGCGTTGGATTTCATCGAGGCGCATTACTCGAACGAGGACCTGTCGGCGGAAATGATCGCCCAGCGTTGCAGCATCTCCGAAGGCTATCTGCACCGCTTGTTCCGCGACAGCGGGCAGTCGGTGATGGAGCGGCTGCGCGCCCTGCGCCTGGGCAAGGCCCACGACATGCTGACCAACGCGGCCCTGGCCAAGCTGCCGATCTCCGAGATCGCCTACCGCAACGGCTTTCGTTCGCAGTCGAACTTCTGCCGAGTGTTCCGCCAGCAGTTCGGGGTTTCGCCGAGCGAACTGCGCCGCCACTGAGCGCGCCACGCCGGCCAGCACGTCCCTGCTGGATCAGCGATACAGCATCGCCGCCATGTCGGCGACCAGCGCTGGCTTGTCCTTGCCTTCTATTTCCATGACGTTGCGGGTGATCATCAGCAGGCGGCCCTCGCCCTTCGCTTCGACCGCGGCCAACGCGACCCGCATCCGCACACGCTCGCCGGCCAGCACCGGCGCCTGGAACCTGACCTCGCCGAGACCGGCGTTGAGGGCCTGCGAAATGTCTTCGGGCAAGATGCCGAGCTGCATCTGCAGCGGCGCGAGCAGCGACAACAACAGGAAACCGTGGGCGATGGTGCCGCCGAACGGACTCTCCTTGCGGCAGCGTTCGACATCGACATGGATCCACTGGCGGTCGCCGGTGGTCTCGGCGAATCGGTCGATCATCGTCTGGTCGACCGTCTGCCAGGCGGACACGCCGAGCTCCTTCGCCACGTGCTCGCCGAGATTGTCGAAGGTATAACGCTGGCTCATCGAGACTCCCTGGCCGATGCGGTGAAGTGCACGCCAGCTTAGCGCGACGATCGCGCCCGGCGGCGAGGTCCGACCGGATTCGCGACCGCGGCCCGCACTTCGCGCAAGCGATCGGCTGTGGTCAAGACTTGGTGCTCCCGCGGTGAAACTTGGCCCGACGCGAGCGGCTACAACGCGAAGACCGCGCGGTCGTCCGACCGCCAGGAGAGACCGTCATGTCGCTACCGTCCATCGCCCTGCGCCGCCGCTTCCTGTGCGCGCTCGCCGCCCTGTTGTTGGTGTCGTCGATCCCGGCGCCCGCTTACGCAGCCGGCTATTTCCGCGACCTCTACGTCAGCCTGGCCGGCGCCCGCGATTACCACGGCTACGTACCGACCAGTTACCGCCCCGGTGTGCCGATGCCGATGCTGGTGGCCCTGCACGGCTGCACCGAAAACGACGTCGGTTTCGAATTGCTTTCCGGCTGGACCCAGCTCGCCGAGCAACGCGGCTTCATCGTCGTCTTTCCCGACCAGAACAACCTCGCCAATCCGCTCGGCTGCTGGAACTGGTACCTGGAGAGCAACCAGCATCGCGGCCTCGGCGAGCCGTCGATCATCGCCGGCATCACCAACAAGCTGCGCTCGCGCTACAGCGTCGATCCGCGGCGGATCTACGTCACCGGCGTTTCCGCCGGCGGGGTCATGGCCAACATCATGGCCGTAACCTATCCGGACCTCTACGCCGCCGCCAGCATCCTCGCCGGCTGCGAATACGACTGCGACATCCTGCAGCTGCAGTCGCCCGAAACCTCTGGGAACAAGGCCATCGCCGAGATGGGCAGCCGCCGCCGCGCCGTGCCGGCATTGATCTTCCAGGGCAGCGCCGATCTGGTCGTGGCGCCGTCGACGGCCGAACGCCTCGTCGGTCAGTGGGCGACCGTCGCGGGCATCGACAGCGTCGCCGACGAGGTGGTGCATGGCCAGGTGCCGGGCGGCCGCACCTACACCCACAAGGCGTATCGCGCGGCCGCGACCGGCCCGTCCTTGATCGAGTCCTATCTGATCGACGGCGCCGGCCATGCCTACCCGGGCGGCTGCCCTTGCAGCCTCTACGGCGATCCCTCCGGCCCCGATGCCAGCAACCTCAGCTGGGATTTCTTTCTCGCCCATCCCAAGCCCTGAGTCTCGGCGACTGGACTGCGCCCGGCGCGCTGCGGATTTCGTGGCATGCGATTGCCTGGACTCCTGCACTCCGCGACTTGTCGTTCACTTGGCGGAACGACCGCCCGTGCGACATCAGCGGAAATCTACGCACGCTTCCAACGCCAGGAAGCGGGCGACGACGGAACTGCGACGCGTGTCGTGATCGGGAACGTGATCTCCGACGATAGCCTTATCCAACCCGCACAAGATTTCTTCCGCGCCAATAAATTTACCGAATAATTTCTTTAATTTCAGATACTTGCACTAGGGATCGACCTAGGTTGCCGGCCACGCTCGGTCATCGTCTACTGTCCTCCAGTCACAACTGCACAGGAGCGTGTCATGTTGTTGGATCCCATCGGCGGTGGCAGTGCGATTCAACCCAATCAACCCTTGAACTCGCGCCCGGACCTGGGCCAGATCGAGCGCGATTATCAAGTCGAAACCGACAAGATGATCAAATGGGAGCCGAACTACGTCGGCTGGTTCGTCAAGTCGACGAAGATGACCAAGACCGAAGGCGAGATGCTCGACAACCTCCAGTCCAAGGAGGGTTTGATCGGCGTCGACGAGTTCAAGAAGATCGGGAAGGAGGCCTTCAGCACGTCCGAGAAGCGATTCGACACCGAAAGCGCCGAGGACGGTCACCAGGATGCGTTCCGCCATGCCTATTGGAACGCACGCATGACCAAGGAGTACGGCGAGAAATTCGCCAAGGACTTCGCCACCGCGCATGAGGGAACGAGCAATAAGAGCGATCGCGAGGCGATGGACCTCTACAACAACGAGGTCGGTCGCCGCATCGCCACCGAGAACCCTCATGCCAGCAATAAGGAGCTCGCCGACCTGGTCCAGGCGGCGGTCGGCAACGGCGAGATGATCGTGATCGATCGGCAGGGCAATCTGGCGTGGAGCGATCAGGTGCTGGTGGGAGATCATGGAAAGGCCGATGGCCAGTTCATGGAAGAAGGCAAACCCAGGCCCGACGGCGAGACCTATCCTTCCTGAATCACCTGAGCCACGGCCGGACCGACGTCAGGAGCGCACTCCTTGTCGCACTGCCCGAAACGCCTCTTACTTGCCCTCCTGGGCCTAACGATGGCAGGTTGCAAAATGTCCAGCGACTTCGATGCCGAGCTGTGGCGCGAACAGCGCGGTTCCACCGTTTTGGACAATCCGCGGGTCGAACAGGTCGTCCCCCTCGAAGAGGGCGGCCATATCCGCGAAGGCATGCGCCGCACCGAGGTGACCGAGCTGCTCGGCCCGCCCGATCGAAGTACCTTGCGTAACGATTACTACGAACTCGGCGCTTCGCCTTACGGCGTGCATTTGGAGCGCTATGCGATCGAGTACAACGACCTCGATCAGGTGGTGCGTTTCGATATCGAGCGACGTTGAGTTCGATCCAACCCGGTCAGGATCGAATCTGCAGCCGCAGGATCAGGGAGGCGGAACATACCCTCCTCCCTGCGTTTCCGCGGCAGGCTGCTTACTGATACACCCCCAGCACCGAGACGCCGCTGAAGGCGCTCTCGCCGACCACGCTCAGGTAATACGTACCCGCCGCCGGCTGGGTAATCACTACCGCTTCGCCGGTGCCGGGCTTGGCCGACTTGCGATCGAACAGCGTCGGTGTCGCCACGCGCTCGTAGGCGATGTAGATCGACACGTCGCCGCTGCCGCCGTAGCTGCGCAGATTGAGGCTGCGCATTCCGGCCGGGACCACGATCTTGAACAACCGCGCATCGCCGGCCGCACCGGTCTGGCCGGCGATGGCGACACGGTTGCTCAGCAGTTCGCCCTGGTCGACCGGGATTTCCTGGGTGGCCGCATGCACCGCAGCGGCCGCGTCGACGATGCCGGGGCCTTGCGGCTTGCTCGCCGGCGGCACGACGGTGAACGGCTTGACCGTGCCGCGCAGCAATGCCTTCACCTGCGCCGGCGTCAGCGGCGGACGCCCTGCCTCGGTGGCCGCGGCTTGCATCAACGCAACCACGCCGGCAACGTGCGGGCTCGCCATCGAGGTGCCGATCATGCCCATCAGGCGATCGCCCTCCGGGCTCGGCAGCGGCGCCTGGGTGCCGGCGTTGCCGAGCGACCAGATCCAGCGATCGTCGGGATCGGAACCGCTGGTGGCGTTGCCGCCCGGCGCGGTGACGGCGACGGTGGCGCCGTAGTTGGAGAACCACGAGCGAGCGCCGTCGATGCCGCTCGCGCCGACGGTGATCACGCCCTTGCAACTGGCCGGCGAGAAGAAGCCGGCGTCGGCATTGTCGTTGCCGGCGGCGACGACCACGGTGACGCCGCGCGCGACCGCGCCGTCGATGGCCTCCTGCGTTACCGGGTCCTGGCTGCAGGAACCGCTGCCGCCGAGACTCAGGTTGATCACTTCAGCGGGATCGGCATTGTCCGGCACACCGTCGACGTGGCCGCCGGAAGCCCAGACGATGGCATCGGCGATATCCGAGGTGTAGCCGCCGCCGTGACCGAGCACGCGCACCGGTTGCACTTTCGCAGCGAACGCCACGCCGGCCACGCCGACGCCGTTGTTGGTCAGCGCGGCGACCGTGCCGGCGACATGGGTGCCGTGGAACGAGCTCGGATTGCCGCCGACCCAGTCGCCCGGATCGTGCGCGTCGGCATCGCGTCCGTCGCCGTCGCCGCCGACGTCCGGGTCGTGGATGAAGTCGTAACCGGCCACGATGTTGGCGTTGAGATCGGCATGATCGAGGTAGCCGGTGTCGAGCACCGCCACCACGACACCGTCGCCGTGGCTGGTGTCCCAGGCGGCCGGTGCGTCGATGCCTGCGCTCGGGTGGGTGTAGTGCCACTGCAGGTCGAAACGCGGGTCGTCGGGCACGAAGTCCAGGCGTTGCTTGAGGTAATCGGGCTGGGCGTACTTCACTGCCGGATCGGCGCGCAGTTCCGCCAGCAGCCGGTCGGTTTCGCCGCGGTCGAGGCCGCGCGACAAACGCAGCACGTCGGCGCCCGTCGCCAATCGGCGCACGTGCTGCACGTCGAGTACGGACGCGCCGTGGCCGGCGAGGGCACGCGATCCGGTCAGGCCGGCACGCGTCGCCGCGGCATTCACCGCGCCGAGCACGGAGGCAGGACGGCTGCGCGTCTGTGCGGCGTCCTGGTAGCGGACGATGATGCGATCGAAGCGCGCTTGCGCCGGCGCGCTGCCGAGCAAGGTCTTGCGCACGGATGGCGCGCCGGCGACCGGGCCGTTCGCCGTCGCCAGTGCGGTCAGGCCCGACGCCGGCCACGGCGCGGCACCGGTCAGGTAGCCCGAAGCGAAGGCCGACAGGCCGGCGATGACGGCGGTGGCCAGCGCGCCGTTGCAGAGGATGCGCGTGCTCTTCTTCATATCTCTCTCCCAGGGAAGTGCGATTCGGATGCGGGCAAGGCGACCGTTGCGGGGGATCCGGTCGCGGCGCTCGCTGTTTTGTGGGTGGATAGGCGCGAAGCGGACTGACGCTGCGCTGACCTGTGTCTTTCCTGCGCAGGCGAGCCGGCGCAGGAAAGAGCGAGGCGTTACGACAACGGCAACCGGCTCACAGATCGAAGCCGAAGCCGATACCGGCCGACGAGTCGTCGCTGCTGAAAGCGCCGCCGATGCTCATCGAGGCGCGTTCGCCGATCGCCTTGGAATAACCGACCGACAAGGCGCTTTCGCCGTTCTGCCAGCCGGCGCCCACGGCGATGCGTCCGCGCGGGCTGCGGCTGTTGGCGGCGTTGATGGACATGTTCATCATCGCCGCGCTCATCGCACCCTGGCGGTCGATACGCTGGTCCTGCTTGTTGAGACGCAGGCCCAGTTCGTCGCGCAGACCGGTGAACTCATCGCTCAACGCCTGATAGCGGCTGTCGGTGTAGGCGTTGGCCGACGACAAGGTGCGCGTCGCGGCGCTGTCGGTATAGGCATTGGCGCTGCCGACCGCTTGCGCATTGGCGGCCTGTACCTGTTGCACGTTGGCCGCATCGGTGGCGCCGACGCCGGCGGCGACGTTGCTCAGCTTGCGTTCGCTGCCGGCGCTGGCGACCGAGACCGCATTGGCTTCGGCCGTGACTGGAGCACTGTCGGTCAGCCCGCTCGAGGCAACCGCGCCTTCTCCAGCGCTCGCCGCCTTGCCCTTGCCGTGACCATTGCCGTTGCCGTTGCCCGGCTTGTGCTCGAGCTGATCGACGCGCGCATCGAGTCCGTCGATGGCGCCGTCGAGCGCGCCGAGCGCATCGCCGACGTTGTAGTAGCTGCCGCCCTGGATGGCGTAGGTCGGCCCCATCATGCCGTTCGGCCCCATCGATGCGCCGCCGCCGAGCATCTGCGCGGTGCTGTCGCCGAGCTGGAACAACTGGCCGCCGTTGACCGCTTCGCGGCTGCCGCCGGCGAGCCGGCCGTCGGCGACGTTGCCGATCACCGTGCCGTTCGCGCCTTCCAGAGTCAGCGCGCTCTTGCCGTCGTCGTCGTACTTGACCGTGGTGGCGAGTGCTTCGTCGATCTCGCCGACCGCCGCGTTCAACTGGCCGACGTTGACCGCATCGGTGTTCGCGCTGCCGGCCTTGAGATGAGCGATCTGGCGCTCCTTGCCGGCAGCGCCCACCGCGACCGTGCCGGCGCGGTCGGCGACCGAGCCCGCACCCACCGCCACCGCATTGGCCGCCGTGACCCGGGCACGCGCACCGAGCGCGGTGCCGTCCTGCGCGGCGTCGGCGACACGCGCGTCGTAACCGATCGCGGTGGACGCTTGGGCTCGCGCCTGTGCATTGGAACCGGCCGCCGTCGCCGTCGCGGCGATCGCCTGGCTGTTCGCACCCAGGGCGGTGGCGTTGGTTTCGGCGGCCCGGGCGTTGCTGCCGAACGCCGACCCACTGACCTTGTCGGCGCGAGCGTTGGCGCCGACCGCGGTGCTGCCGTTAGCGTTGGCGACCGCACTCGCGCCCGCGGCCAATGCGCCTTGGCCGTTGATGCTGGCATCGTCGCTGCCGTCCTGCTTGCCGCTGGACTTGAAGTAGTGATTGGCCTGACTGAC
This sequence comes from Lysobacter sp. ESA13C, assembly GCF_019970005.1. NCBI lineage: Bacteria > Pseudomonadati > Pseudomonadota > Gammaproteobacteria > Lysobacterales > Lysobacteraceae > Lysobacter > Lysobacter sp. ESA13C. The sequence goes on from NZ_JAHXYK010000007.1 coordinate 207,004, forward strand.
GCCGCCGGCCACCGCATCGAGCTGCGCCTTGTTGACCGCATCGGTGGCTTCGGTGCCGGCCGCGACGTTGGCGATCTGGCGATCGATGGCGGCGTGCACGGTGCCGCCGGCATCGGTCCAGGCGCGGGCCGCGCCCACCGATACGCTGTCGGCGCGGTCGGCCAGCGACCCCTCGCCCAAGGCCACCGCATTGGCGGCATCCGGCGTGGTCCAGGCATTGGCGCCGAGCACGGTCGCGTGCTCGGCCTGGGCGAAACTATTGAAGCCCAGCGAGGTCGAGGAACCGCCGATCGCCCAGCTCTCGGCGCCCACCGCCGTGGTGTAGTCGCCAACCAGACTGCTGTCCCAGTACGAACCGGCATACGCACCGGCGCCGAGCGCGGTGCTGTACAGACCGCTCGCGCCGGCGGAGCTGAAGGAGCCCGCCGAGAAACCGCCCAGGGCGGTGCTGTACTGCCCGGTCGCGGCGGCGTTCTCACCGATCGCAGTGCCGCTGGTGGCGATGTAGACGTTCTCGCCGGTGCTCTCGTCGAACTGCCAGTAGCCGGATTTGGCACCGACACCGACGGCGACGCCACCGCCGCCTGCGCTGGAGTTGGCGCCGACCGAAGTCGAGTTCCAACCCTGCGCATACGCGCCGGAACCGACCGCGGTCGATTGCCAGGCCGACGCCGTGGCGAAGCTGCCGAGCGCGGTCGAGAACGGCGCATCGGCGAGCGCCAGGCCGCCGACCGCGGTCGCGAGGAAGCCGTTGTTGTGCGCGCCCGAACCGATCGACACACCCAAGGCGCCGTTCGACACCGAACCGGCGCCGAGCGCGACCGCGCCGCCGCCGTTGGCTTGCGCGCCGTTGCCGCCGGCGAAGCTGTCGTCGCCGTCGGCCAGGGCATCGCTGCCGACCGCGGCGCTGTTCGCGCCGTTGGCGACCGCGCCGTAGCCGTTGGCGGTGCTCTGTTCGCCGATTGCGTTAGCGCCGGTGCCGAACGCCGATGCGCCCTGCCCCAGGGCCAGGCTGGAACCGCCGACCGCGGTCGAATGATCGCCGACGGCATTGCTTTGATAGCCCACCGCGGTGCTCTCGACGCCACCGGCGACGGCGTTGGCGCCGACCGCGCTGGCATGTTCGGCATCGGCGATGGCGGCATCGCTGCCGTCGCCGGCGCCATCGGCAGCGAGGTAATCGTTGGCATCGCCGACGCTGTCGGCGACGGCATCGAGCTGGGCCTTGTTGACCGCGTCGGTCGCCTCGGTACCGGCGGCGACGTTGGCGATCTGCCGGTCGATCGCGGCGAAGGTGTTGCCGTATTGATCGGTCCAGGCTTGCGCGGCGCCGACCGACACCGTGTTGGCACGGTCGCCGGTACTGGAGCCATGGCCGAGAGCGACGCTGTTGTCGGCCGTTGCCGACGTGTAGGAGCCGACCGCGGTGCTGTTGCCCGCCATCGCCCACGCGTTCGAGCCCAGGGCCGCGGCGCCGTCGCCATTGCCGTAGCTGTTGTAGCCGACCGAAGTCGCTTCGGTGCCGGTGGCCCAGCTTTCGCGGCCGAGGGCGACGCTGTTGAGCGAGGTCAAGGTGTTGTTGCCGACCGAAACGCCGCCTTCGCCGGCGCGCGCCTGCACGCCGACGGCGGTGGAGGCGATGTCGGCGAGCGTGCCCTGGCCGACCGCGACCGATACGTCCTTGGCCTGCGCATCGGCGCCGAGCGCGGTGGCGAACAGCCCCTCGGCCCACGCCCCCACGCCCAGCGCGCTCGCCTTCCAACCGTTGGCGGTCGCCGCCGCGCCGAAGGCCGAACTCTCGCGTCCGTTGGCCCAGGCGAACATGCCGTGAGCGGTGGCGAACAAACCGCTGGCCTCGGCCAGACCGCCGATCGCGGTCGCGCCCAAGCCCTGGGCGAGGCTCTGGTTGCCGATGGCGATGCCGTTGCCGTGCATCGCGACGCTGGCGCTGCCCAGAGCAATGGCACCGCCGCCCTGGGCTTGCGCGCCGTTGCCGTGGGCGACCGAATTCGCGCCGTCGGCGACGCTGCCATACCCGCTGGCGATGCTGTAGTCGCCGATCGCGTTGGCGGCGGTACCGAACGCGGAAGCGCCCTGACCCAAGGCCAGGCTGGAACCGCCGGCCGCGGTGGCATGATCGCCCGCGGCCTGGCTCTGATAGCCGTAGGCACTGCTCTCGACGCCGCTGGCGACGCTGTAAGCGCCGGTCGCGGTGCTCGCCTCGCCCGCAGCCAGGCTCTGCGCGCCGCTGGCGGTGGCGTTGTGGTTCAAGGCGCTGGCGTGATCGCCGATCGCTTGCGCGCCGATGCCGCTGGCGCCGGCGACGTTGCCGATCGCGATCGCGTTCTGGCCTTCGGCATAGGTCGCCTCGCCGACGTCGGGTGCACCGTCGCCATCGAGATCGACCCATTCGCTGCCGCCGATGGCGATGGTGCCTTCGCCGCTCGCCGCGGCGTTATGTCCGAGCGCGACCGCGCGCGCGCCATAAGCCAGGCTGTTGCCGCCGATGCCGACGCTGCCGCCGCCGACCGCGTTGGCATAGCCGCCGATGGCCACGCCGAAATCGCCGGCCACCGCGCGCGAATTCGCGCCCAGGGCCACACCGGCTTCGCCGTTGGCGCCGGCATTGAAACCGCCGACCAGGCTGCCGCTGCCATAGGCCTGGGCATAACCGCCGATCGCAACCGAACCCATGCCGGCCGCGGTGCTCAAGGCGCCCAGCGCGGTGGCGGCTTGTTCGGCGGTGGCCTCGGCGCCGGCGCCGAGCGCGGTGTTGCCGAAACCGCCGGCGAACGCACTCTGGCCCACGGCGGTGCTGGCATCGCCGTAGGCCATCGCGCCCTGGCCGAAGGCGCTGGCGCCGATACCGACACCGGCGCTCTGCGCGCCGACCGCGGTGGCGGCATTGTTCGCCGCCCAACTGCTGTCGCCGATGGCGCTGGCGTAGTCGCCTTCGGCCTTGGCGCCGGAGCCCATCGCGATCGCGCTGTAGCCGTCGGCGATGGCATCGACCGGACCTTCCACTTCCGGCGTCCACGGCAGGTCTTCGGGGCCGTTGATCTTGAAGTAGGGCGTATCGACGATCGGCGTCGCCGCGGCGACGGCCTGTACGGCCGCGGCGCAATCGATATCCGCCGCATCGTCGGCCTGCGCGCGTGCGCAAGTCTCGTCGGCGGCGATCGATTCGGCCGTCGGCGCGGCGCTCGTCGTCGTACCGACGACGTCGTCGGCCCACGCAGGTGGAGCGCCCAGTGCCAGCAACAGGCTCATCGCCGCAACGCCGGCGCTGGCATCGGCCAGGCGGCGACGGCCATCGCGCTTGCCGCCGCTCGAGGCCAATTCCGAGGTCACCACCATCGCCTGCTTGGCGTGACTCCATACGCGGCTGAAAATCTTGTTCATCGATCGCTCTCCCGCCCACTGTGTCGTTTCGGAGGCATGCGACGCCCGTCGGCCCAGAACGACCGGAAGACCGGTCGATGCCGTCGCATCGAATGCCGTTGGATGAATGGCCGGCCCCGCCCTGGCCGGTCGCCTGGATGATTCGCCGCGTACGTGGATGACGACATCGGCTGAGTGCGAACCTAAGACGCCGGCTTCCGCGTTGTCACGCTCGCGATCTCACCGAATAATCACTGAGTTCTCACCGACGGCAGCGGCCGTTCGGATCGCCAGCGCCATGGACGACGTGCGACCGTGCCGCTGCGTCATCCCTCTGCGTCCGACACGACGAGCCGCCTGCCCATGTGGAAACCCTTCGCGCACTGGTTGCGCAGCGCCCCCATCGCCGATGCCGTCGATCGCCGCAACGCGCCGGCGATGCAGTTGCTGCTGTTGTTCTACGGCATCGCCCTGCCGGCCAACTGGGCCTGGCATCTGTCGTCGCGGCCGATTCCCGCGGGCTGGGCCATCGTCCTGCTGCTCGACCTGACCACCGCCGCGCTGGCGTTGTTGTGCGTGCGGCTGATCCGCCGCGATCGTTACCGCACGGCGATGATGCTGTTCCTCGGCGCGCTGTTGACCTCGCTGGCGCTGGCCTTCCACAAGCTCGGCACGCAGGCGCAATTGATCGACCAGACCGCGATGATCCTGACCCTGGTCATCGCCGGCGTAGTGCTGGGCCGGCGCGCGCTGTGGACGGTGTTCGCGTTGTTGCTGGCGATCTTCGCCATCGGTTTCGCCACCGATGCCCACAACACCGCCAAGGGCCCGCAATGGATCGGCAATGCCCTGCGCAACGCGCCCTCGCTGGTGGCGAGCTACCTGATCATCACCGCGATCCTCGACCGCGCCGTCACTGCATTGCGCGAAAGCCTGGACGAATCGAACGCGCGCGGCCGCGAACTGCAATTGGAGATGGCCCGGCGCGAACGCGCCCAGACCCAGCTCATCCATGCCCAGAAGATGGAGGCCAGCGGACGCCTGGCCAGCGGCATCGCCCATGATTTCAACAACATCCTCGGGCTGATCCAGGGCTTCGCCGCGCAGCGCGATGCCGCGCTCGACCTGTCGGACCCGCGCGAACGCAGCGCGGCCTTGGCCGCCGCCCTCGAGGGCGTCGAGGAAGCGGCCGAGCGCGGCTGCGCGGTGACCCGCAAGCTGCTCATCTTCAGCCGCAACGACGTGCTGCGGATCGAGACCTTCGATGCGGCGCGCGCGCTGCGCGACCTGCAGCCGATGCTGCGGCAGCTGCTGCCTGCCGCGGTCCGTCTGGAACTGCCGGCCGTCGCCGCCGCATTGCCGGTGCGTCTGGATCGCAGCGAGTTCGAGCTGATGGTGCTCAATATCGCCGCGAACGCGCGCGATGCGATGCCCGACGGCGGCCGCTTCGCGATCGCCGCGACGGCGCAAGGCGGCGAGATCGAAATCCTCCTGGCCGACAACGGCCTGGGCATGGACGAGCACGTGCGCGAACGCGTGTTCGAACCGTTCTTCAGCACCAAGCTGGCTGCCCATGGCACCGGCCTGGGCCTGTCGGTGGTGCACGACCTGGTCAAGGCCCTGGGGGGCGATATCCGCGTCGACAGCGCGCCCGGCGCAGGCACCGCATTCACCATTCGCCTGCCGTTGGCCCACGAGGCGGTCGATAACGCCGAGGGCATGGCCTGACGACTAGGTCGGACCGATCGTTCAGTGCGCGCCGCCGAGTACGTAGCCTTCGCCGTGCACGGCGTTGAGCGGCAAAGGTTCGCCGCAGGCGTCGGCGACCTTGCGGCGCAAGCGATAGACCAGCGAATCGAGGCGGTGCATGTCGAAGTCGTAGACATTGTCGGTCAGCGCCGCGACCAGTTGCTCGCGCGTCACCAACTGTCCGGATGCAGCGGTGAGCCGCTCGACGACGCGGCGCTCGGTACGGGTCAGTGCCACCGCGCTACCGGACGGCGACAGCAGGCACCAGCCATCGGCGTCGAGCTGCCAGCGGCGGCGCACCGGTGCTGCACCGCGCAAGCGACGTGCCAGACTGTGCAAAGTCGCCGCCAGCACTTCGACCTCGGCCGGCTTGGTCAGATAAGCGTCGGCGCCCTGGCTCAATCCGCGCACGCGATCCAAGGTGTCGCCGCGTCCGGTCAGCATGACGATGCCGATTCCGGGAAACGCCTCGCGCACCTCGCGCGCGACTGCGAAGCCGTCGGCATCGGGCAGGCCCACATCCAGCACGACGATGTCGAACGTCGCCGCGGCCAGATGCAGGTGCAGCGCGGCTGCCGTGTCCATGCCGGTCACCGCGAAACCGAAGTTCGCCAGGCCCGGCACCAACACCCGCTCGCGCAGCAGCGCGTCGTCTTCCACCAAGGCCACGCGCGGCAAGCTCTGCCCCGATGATGTCATCGCGGTCATCCTCAGATATCGCCCCCTGCGCCTCGGATAGTACCCGCCCGGCGCGTACCGGGAATGCGTCGGCGGTGCCCGATCGGCGACAGTCCACGCTTCTGCGCGCGGGTCAGGGCAGCCTGCGTGCGCAAGCCCTCGCCGCCGCCCCGCTGGCCCCTCGGTTTTGCCTGGATCTGGCCCTACCGGCACGCGGGCGGCGCGGAAAAAATCTGCCCAGTCCAATCGAAAGGTCTGCGATGAACGCCAGCGAATACCCCGTCCTGCCCATCGACACCCTGCCGCGCCGGCGCATCCACGTGCTCGATACCGAGATCAGCTATGTCGATGTCGGCGAGGGCGCGCCGATCGTGTTCCTGCACGGCAATCCGACCTCGTCCTATCTGTGGCGCAACATCATTCCGCAGGTACGCCACCTCGGCCGCTGTCTCGCACCGGACTTGGCCGGCATGGGCCAGTCCGGCCCGATACCCGGCGGCGGTTATCGTTTCGCCGACCACGTGCGCTATCTCGACGCCTGGTTCGAAGCCAAGGACCTGCCCGACGGCATCACCCTGGTCCTGCACGACTGGGGCTCGGCGCTCGGCTTCCATTACGCGCGCCGGTTCCCGCAGCGCGTCGCCGCGATCGCCTATATGGAATCGCTGGTGCAGTCGCGGACCTGGGCGGATTTCCCGCCCGGCCGCGACACCTTGTTCCGGGCGATGCGTTCGCAACAGGGCGAACAACTCGTGCTCGACGAGAACTTCTTCGTCGAGACCGTACTGCCCAAGAGCATCCTGCGCCAACTCAGCGAAGAGGAATTGCAGGCCTATCGCGCGCCGTTCGCGACCCGCGAATCGCGCCTGCCGACTTTGGCGTTCGCACGCGAGCTGCCGATCGACGGCGAGCCGGCCGACGTCGCCCAGGCGGTGGACGCGTACGCCGATTGGCTGGCGTCGAGCACGCTGCCGAAGTTGTTCGTCAACGCCGAGCCCGGGGCCTTGTTGACCGGACGCGCGCGCGAGTTCTGCCGCAGTTGGAAGAACCAGACCGAAGTGACCGTGCCGGGCATTCACTACCTGCAGGAAGACGCACCGCACGCGATCGGCCGCGCGCTCGCCGAATTCCTCTCGACCCGGGTCCGCCCGGGCTGATGCCGGCGCCGGCCCGAGCCGGCACCGGCACGTTCAAACGTAGGCGATGACTTCGTGCACCGGCTTGCGCGGTTTTTGCGGCCAGTTGCCCGGCAGCGGATGGCCGACGGTGACGACCAGCACCGGCACTTCGTCGGCCTCGAGCGCGAACTCGCGCGCGACGCCCGCGAAATCGATCCCGCCCATCGCGCCGGTGGCCCAGCCCATGCCTTCGGCGGCGAGGATCAAGGTCATCGCCGCCAGCGACGCCGAACGAATCGCTTCGTCGCGTTGCAAGGACGGATCGTCGGCGTGCGCACGCGCCGCCTGGGCCACCCAACCATCGGCCATCGACTGCGCCATGATCCCGGCCTCGACCGAGGGCTGTAGCGCCCGCTGCAGGTGTTCGTGCGCCGCGAGCGTGCCGCAGACGATGAAGGCGACCGAGGCGTCGGCGATCTTCTGCTGGCCGTAGGACAGCGCTTTCAGGCGCGCTTTCGCCTCGGGCGTGCGCACGGCGATGAATTTCCAGTTCTGGAAGTTGTACGCCGACGGCGCGCGCGTGGCCTGATCGACCAGGGCGGCGATGTCTTCGTCGGAAATCCGTCGGTCGGGGTCGTAACGGTTGGCCGACACGCGCGATTCGATGAGTTGTCTGATCGGATGGTTCATGGCACTTCTGATGAGAGGACTGGAGGGGCGCAGCGAGAACGCAGGCCGCTGGTTCAGGCCGGCCGGCTGCTGCGCCATTGCACGGCCAGGACGCTGCCGAGCACGACCAGCAGGCCGAGCAGAGAGACGCCGGTAAGGGCTTGCCCCAGCAGGGCCCAGCCGAGGATCACCGCGGTCAGTGGGCTCAACAGGCCGAGCGAGGACACCGCTACCTGCGGCAAACGCGCCAGGCCGCGGAACCACAGGGCGTACGACAGCAACGCACCGGCGATCGACAAATAGGCATAGGCCGATACCTGCAACAGACTCAGGCGCGGCAGCGGCGCATCGATGGCGAGGGCGACCGGCGCCAACATCAGGCCGCCGAGCAGCAACTGCCAACCGGTCAGGGCGAACACCGGCAGGTCGCTGCGCCAGCGCCGGGTCAGGTAGTTGCCGGTCGCCATGCAGGCGGCACCGGCCAGGGCCGCGGCGATGCCGACCGGCTCCCAGACCGTGTCCGGCGACAGCAGCAGCACGCCCATACCGACCACGCCGAGCACGCAGGCCCAGACGGTGAACTGCAGCGGCCGGCGCTGGTCGACCGCCCAGGTCAGGGCAATCACCAACAAGGGCTGGATCGCGCCGACCACCGCGGCGAGACCGCCGGGCAAGCGGTAGGCGGCAACGAACAGCAGCGCCTGGAAGACGGCGATGTTCAAGCCCGACAAGACCAGCAGACGGAGCCATTCGCCGCGCGCCGGCCAATGCCGCATGAAGGCGACCAGCAACAGGCCGGCCGGCAAGGTGCGGATCAGGGCGGCGGTGAAAGGCCGGTCCGGCGGCAACAGCTCGGACGCGACGATGTAGGTCGAACCCCAGATGGCGGGGGCCAGGGCGGTCAGGAGCATGTCGATCCAGACCGGGCGGTGCGAGGCTGCGCTCATGAAACTATCTTCAATTCAAGATAAGATCCTAGCCTGAAGGCAGTTTATCTTGAAGTCAAGACAAATCAGGGAGCCCTCGTGGCCACGAGCAAACGACAGCCCGACTCGGTCGACGCGATCCTCGACCAATGGCGCCGCGAGCGTCCCGATCTCGACGCCAGCCCGATGGGCGCCATCGGCCGGGTCAAGCGCTGCGCGGCCCTGTTGCAGCGCCGGCTGGACAAGACCTTCTCGACCTTCGACATGACCAGTTGGGAGTTCGACGTGCTGGCCACGCTGCGGCGTTCCGGCGCGCCCCACTGCCTGGCGCCCACCGCGCTGTTCTCGGCGCTGATGATCACCTCCGGCACCATGACCCACCGCCTGCAAAGGCTGGAAGCGGCCGGTTGGATCGAACGCCGGGCCAACCCGAGCGATGCGCGCAGCCTGTTGGTGCAACTGACGCCGGCTGGCCTGGCGCTGATCGACCGGGCCGTCGAGGCGCACATCGAGAACGAGCGCCGCATCATGGCGAGCCTGGCGCCGGCCAGCCTGCGCTCACTCGACGATGCCTTGTCGGAACTGTTGACGATGCTGGAGTCCACCGCCGAATGAGCGGCGCGCGGCATGGCTCGAACGGCGGTGATCGGCCCGAACCGACCGCGATGCGGCGCAGGTGCGAGCGCTCAAACTGAACCGCCGTCGCAGGGGTTAGGTGGCAGTCACCCGGCGCGCCCATGCTGGCCTTGGAAAGCACACTTCCGCCCAGGGGACGACCATGCAGCTACCGATCGGACGGCCAGGCAACGGCAATCTCACGCAGTATCCGCCGGTCATGCGCGCCATGAGCAGCACGAACGAGCCCGACGGCCGCATCCAGCCCGACGACAAGCACGCGCATGGCTTCGGCGCCTATCGCGCAGCGACCGATCGGCCTATGGGATCGCGCTGGGTCGCGGCACTGAGGCGGACGCTGGATCCGCGATTCCTCGCCACGCCGCTGCACGAACTCGCCCTGCAAGCCGTCAATGCATTGCCCGGCTCGGCGGCACCCGAAATCGGTTGGCAAACCTCGACCTGCGTGTGCGTGTCTTTCGCATGGCGCCTGCGCGCCGAGCCGGATCTCAACGACCGTTATCTGGCCGACTTCGGACTCATGCGCTCATGGGTCGACCTGCATTGCCGCATCCCGCTGCATGCGAGCTATGCCCGCAGCCCCCGGGACCTGACGGGGCAGTCACGGCCCACCGCCTAAGCTGTATCGCACCCAACGTCCACCACCAAGGGGAAGGCCATGCGCCTGTCGATCCGATTGAGGCGTAACGGCAATCCGAAGCTGTCGCCTGTGCCCATGTCCGACCTGGGCGTGGCCGCCTTGGACGGCGTGCCCGGCGTCACCGCACCGAAGATCACCGACACCATCCACGAGGATGCGATCTTCTCGTTCGTGTGGAGCGGCCCCGGCATGCCCAAGGTCACCGACGAGTACCTGCAGGGTTTCGGCTTGTCGCGCGTCGAGTAAGCCTTGGCCGCAACGCCTCGATCCGCGCGCGGAGGCCTCAGCGAGCGCGGACCTGATCGGCCGCCACGCCCGGCACGCCTTCGCGAATGAGTTCCGAGAACGCCGACGAGTCGCCCGCTGCGCGCGCGCGGTCGGTCACGCGCCCGCGATCGTGCAGGGTGCGGTAGTCGTAACCCGGTACCAACCCGTCTTGGTCGTAAGCGTACTCGGCCAGATAGCCCGACAGCAGCAATCGGTAATCGAGCGGCAGGCCCGGCGCAATCTGGCGCATCAGGTCGAACACGATGGTGGTGCAGTTGCTGGTCAGGGTGTTGTAGAAACTCGGCTGCCGTTCGAGCTCGCCGGCTTCGGCGACATAGCCGAGAAACAACGAACGCAGCGCCTCCTTCGGCAGGCGCAGCCGGTACAGATAGACGTCTTCGTTGCGCACGTTGCTGCGCACCCGCAGGATGTCGCGCTCGTCGGCCGCGACCAGGGTGGTCTCGAACTCGCGGAAGAAACCGCCGAGGGTCGAGAACTGCTCGCCGCGCTCCTTGCGGATCTCGACCGAGAACACCAACTTGCGGCCGTCGTCGAACCCGAACGACACCAGGGTGTGGGCGATCGCCGGCCCCATCCAGTACGACAACACCAGATCCGCCGACTGCAGACGACCGAGGTCGTATTCGCGGCGTTCCCAGCGCGGCGTGTAGTCGTCGTCGCTGCGCCAATCGAAATTGCGCACGTTGTCGAACCGGACCCGGTCGCCGTCGACCTGCGCGTGCAGGTGGCGGGCCACGTCGTCGGCCCACGCCCGGTTCTGCGACGGGCGCAGCGTGCTCCACCACAGCAGCACGCCGGCGAAGGCCAACAGATAGACCCATAACGCCGGTTTGCGCAGGCGGCGCAAGGCGAACAACGCCGCGAGCGCGCTGACCACGAAGGCCGCCACCATCGCGCTCTTGAACGCCACCGCCAGCGGCAATCGATACCACAAGGCCAGCCCGCCCCACGCGGCGGACAAGGCGATCGCAGGCGCCAGCAACAGCCAGCGCAGCCAAGGCGCCCCACGTGTGTCCAAAGCGGTCATCGAATCGTCCGTCATGCGAAAAGGGTCTGCAGCGGGCCGCCGGCGACGGCAGCGCCGGCGCATCGCGGCCCGGCTTGAATGCCAGGGTGCCGACGAGAGAGTACGCGCTGGGCCGATGCCTGCGCACGAGCACGGCGCATGCGACCTAGGTCCGCTCGAACGGCAACCCCGTTCCGAGTCTCGACATCCGCCGCGCAGCGCATGAGGAAGCGTGATCCAACCAACGGAAGCGCGCCGGCGGCGCCGCTAGTCTCGGCCAATCCACCCCGCCCCGCATCGGAAGCCGCATGGTCGATATCCATCAGGTATGGCCGTACTTCGCGATGCTGGCGCTGGCCTTGGCCTTCGCCGCCCTGCCCTGGTTCCGCGCCGCCGACCGCGCCCCGCCGCAAACGCAGCAACGCAGCGACACCCTCGACGGCCTGCGCGGGTTTCTCGCCCTCAGCGTGTTCGCCAGCCACGTCATCGTCCATCACGAATACCTGCGCACCGGCGTGTGGAAACCGTCGCCGTCGACGTTCTACAACAGCGCCGGCCTGCTCGGGATCTGCCTGTTCTTCATGATCACCGGCTTCCTGTTCTGGAACAAACTGCTCACGGCCGGCGGCCGCCCCGGCTGGAAAGCCCTGTATGTCGGCCGTGTGTTCCGTCTGGGGCCGATGTATCTCGTCGCGGTGCTGACGATGATCGCCATCGTCGCCTACCGCACCGGCTTTGAGCTACGGGTGCCGCCGTCGCAGGCGATCGCCTCGGCCCTGGGCTGGTTGGCGCTCGGCATCGTGCCGCCACCGCCGACCCTCAACGGGTATGCCGACACCGGCACCATCCTGGCCGGCGTCACCTGGACCTTGTTCTTCGAGTGGCTGTTCTATTTCTCCCTGCCGGTCTCGGCCTGGTTCGTGCGCCGCGGCCGGCATCTGGCCTTCAGCGCCGGCCTGGTCGCCTTGTGCCTGCTGACCATCGCCGCGTCGAGCTGGCACGGCGGCTTCGCGCCCGGCATCAAGCCGCGGCCGATACTTTTTCTGGCGGTGTTGGCCGAGCTGGTGTTGATGCTCGGCGCCGGCATGTTCGTCGCCTCGCTGCTGCATGCCGGCATCGGCACGCGCGTGCAATGGCGGCGGCCGCTGTGGGGCGTGGTCGCGTTGCTTTGCCTGGCGGCGCTGTTCGCCATCATGATCGCGGGCGCGCCGCGCATCGGGTTGGCGCAGTTGTTCCTGCTGTGCCCGCTCGCCGGCACGTTCTTCTTCATCGTCTGCTCGGGCAACCGTTTGTTCGGCCTGTTGGCGTGGCCGGCCTCGCGCCGGCTGAGCAACCTCAGCTACGGCATCTACCTCTCGCAGGGGCTGATCCTGGTCGCGGTGTTCGCGATCCGGGGCGTCGGCACTTATGCCGCCAGCGGCGGTCCGGCGTTCTGCATCGTCTACCTCGGCTGTGCCCTGCTGCTGTGTGCGAGCGCCCTGCTCACCTATCGCTACGTCGAAGAGCCCGGCATTCGCCTCGGCAAGCGCATCGCAAGCCGGCTCGGCGCCAAGTCGAACACGCGGGTAGCGCTGCCGGCGACGACTTAGCGCGAGCTCCTGTGCAGAACCTTGGTTCCGATGCGGGCACGGTCGCCGCTGCGCAAGGAACCGCTCGATCGCCCCCCACCGAAACGGAGACCGCAATGACCCACGCCTATTTCTGCCCGGAAAACCCCAGTGAGAGCGCCACCGGCGTGATCCCATCCGAGATAAAGCTGGCCAGCGGTTTCAAGCCGTGGAACTCGGATAGCCTCGCCATCAGCCGCGCCAACCTGCGCAGGTTGGTGAACAACGGCACCCTGGCTCTGGAAGCAGCGCGCTGGTGCGGCGAAAAAGACCGCAAGGACGGCTGGTTCTTCAGCTCGCAGCTGGATGAACCGACCGACTACCGTGCCTCTCCCTATTTCTACCGCTTCGACATCAGCGGCCTGACCCAGAAGGCATGGACGGTGCTGGGCGATATCGGCGCACCGGAGATGCACCTGTACCTCGACAGCGACGACCTCGACACGGCGACCAAGATCGCAGTGATCTGGATGGCCAGCCCCATGCAGTTGCTGGTCATGTCGCCGGTCGGCGTGAACCGGATCGATCTGCGCATCGGCAGGAATCCGGACGCGTGGCTGCCCCTCGAGGACTACAACGGAAATTGAGTCGGCGCGATGGCCCCGGCGCAAGGCCGGGGCCATCGAGGTGCGACAGGCGGGCGTATGCGAGTGCGTACGGCGGCTTCTGTCACGGCGCATGAGCGGACACGCGCCCGCGGCCGCGGCGTATGCGCCTGCCTAGCGGCCTTTCACACTGGCTCCTCCGACAACGTTCGTTTCCGATGCGGGTACGGCCGGCGCCGCGCCCGTGGCCGACAGCGGCTGCGTACACAGCGCGCGTTCGCCCTCACCCATCGAAACGGAGACATGCAATGACTTATGCCTATCGCGGCGAAGACGGCCCCATCGGGGGCAAACCCGGGCGCACCCCGGGCGATGTCAAACGATCCGGCGGCTTCAGGCCATGGAGATCGGACAACATCCAGACCAGCCGCGCCAACCTCAGGCAGTTGGTGAACACCGGCACCCTGGCCATCGAAGCCGAGCGCTGGTGCATCGACAAGAACCGCGAGAACGGTTGGTTCTTCAGCACGGGGCTGGACGAAGAAACCGCCTACGACACCTACCAGTTCTTCTATCGCATCAATACCGATGGCCTGGTCCAGCAGCCGTGGACGGTGCTCGGCAAGGACAACGTGCCGAAGATGAAGCTATACCTCAACAGCAACGACCTCGACATGGCGACCAAGATCGCGGTGATCTGGTTCGCGCGGCCCAAGGAGTTGCTGGTGATGTCGCCGGTCGGCGTGAACCTGATCGATCTGCGCATCGGGGTGAAGCCGGATGTGTGGCAGCCGCTCGCGGAGTTCCCGGGCTGAGCCGGCGCGGCGGCCCCGAATGCCAGGCCGGGGCCGCCGCCCTCCACCCGCAGGGGCTCATGTCAACGCGCACGGCGGCGCGAGCGCCCTTCGCCGTTCGGGTTTCACGACTGCCTGCCGACGGCGTTTCTTTGTGCATTCCGCCATTGCGCCCACGGGAGCCCCTCATGGGAAACAAGCCGCCCAAAGAGGCCGAACAGGCCGACGCCAAAGCCAAAACCATCAGCGATCTGTTCGCGCTTTCGAAAGTCGATCCCCAGGACGGCATCGATGCGGTGACCCTGGACGGCATCATCCGCCATCTCCTCAAAGCCCCGATGCGATCCGACGATTGGGCGGCGATGGACATGCTGCATCGCGTGCATTGGTACGAGATGGTGCGGGATTTGGTGAAGCAGATCGGCATGGGTACGGAGCGCCAATCGCAGATCCTGGAGCAGTTTCGCAGAGTCTTGAACTACAACGAAGACATGAGCACAGACCGGGCATCGCTGAGAAATGACGACAGCAGCGATAGCGACAGCGACAGCGACAGCGACAGCACCAGCGGCAGTATCGGCGGCAGCGATGTTCCGGCCCATCCGGCGCTCTTGCTGCGGCAGCTCGACGAATCGCTCGGCAACACCCACAGTTATCTTGTGCTCGCCGGCTGGACCAGGGAGCGGCTGATCCGCTTCGACACGGGATCGTTGATGGCCGCGGTGAAAGCCGACCGGGACTTCATCGTTCAGTCCACCAACTACACGCCTCCGGCGCCGGTCAGCCTCACCAACTTCGTGCCGACTACCGCCTCCACCTCCAGTACCGGTTCCAGTGCCGGCTCGACCTCGGCCCCGACTCCACGTGTCGTGATCAACTATTGGACACTGCCCGAGAGCGAGAGGGCAGCGGCCGCAGAAGAGCTTGCCCGCGCGTACAACCGCTCCCTCGCCAATACCACGGGCGCAGCGCCGGCGACGAATGCGGTTCCGATCGCGGCCTTCATGGCCAACCAGGAAGTGGCGATCAGAGCGGTCATGGCCGGCTACGACTTCCTCGAACCCACCACGGGCGCGCGTAAGTTGCTGGGCCAGACCGCCGTCGCGATCGATCTGGCCCTGGGTGTGGCGAACACGCTGGCCGGACGCGGCGCTTCCAGCATCACCGAGTCGACGATGAAAGAGAGCCCGGACGGGTTCGACAACCAAGGCCTGAAGAAACTGTAAGGCTCGCGACCGCTGCATTCGCGGTTGCCGCCACCTGCAAGGCCGAGAATCGCGACCATGCCTGCCGTTGGAAACGTCGACCGGCACCGGGAACCGGCCCACGGAGTCCGCGGCACATCGGACGCAGTCGCAAGGCGACCGCGTTCGCTGGTATATCTGCCCATCCGGCCTCGTCCTGGCCGATCCGCAGACAAGGCCGTCTCTCCCATGCTGTTTCGCCGTTTTCTCCTGCTGCTTGCGGCCCTCGCAGCGATCGCCGCCGCCGTCGTGGTCGCCGTGGTGCAACCGTTCGTCAGCCCCTTGCCTTCGCAACCTGTGGCCGTCGATAGCGCGCGCTTGAAGGCAGACGTCAAGCACCTGTCGGTCGACCTGTACCCGCGCAGCTACGACCAGCCCGACAGCCTGGAGCGCTCCGCCGACTTCATCCGCGAGGAATTCGCCAAGAGCGGCGGCCGCGTGCACCACCAGGACGTGAAGGTCGAAGAACGCACCTACCGCAACCTCATCGTGCGCTTCGGCCCCGACAGCGGGCCGGTGCGGGTGATCGGCGCGCACTACGATTCCTTCGCCGATGTCGGCATCGACACCGACGATCCGCGCGGCTATTCGCCGCGCACGCATACGCCGGGCGCCGACGACAACGCCAGCGGCGTCGCCGGCTTGCTGGAGCTGGCGCGTCTGCTCGGCCGCAACCCGCCCGCGCATGCGGTCGAACTGGTCGCCTACACCTTGGAAGAGCCGCCGCATTTCCGCAGCGAGCACATGGGCAGCGCCTGGCATGCGCGTTCGCTCAAGGCGGGCGGACGCGAAGTGGAGTTCATGCTGTCGCTGGAGATGATCGGCCGCTTCAGCGACCGCCCCGGTAGCCAGCGTTATCCGCTGCGCGGCATGGACCGTTTGTACCCGGACCGCGGCGACTTCGTGATCCTGGTCGGCAGGCTGGGCGACTTCGGCCGCCTGCGCCGGCTCAAGGCGATCATGGCCGGGGCGACCGACCTGCCGGTGCACTCGATCAATGCCCCGCCGCTATTGCAGGGCATCGATTTCTCCGACCACCTGAGCTACTGGCATGAAGGCTATCCGGCCTTCATGGTCAGCGACACCGCCTTCCTTCGCAGCACGACCTACCATCAAGCCAGCGACACCTACGACAAGCTCGACTACGCACGCATGGCCAAGGTGGTGCAAGCGGTGTACGCGATCGCGCAACGGCCCGGCACCGACGCGGATTGAATCCGTCGCACGCATGCAAGCCGCGAGGAGGCCGCTCGCATGCGCGCCGGGCGTTCGGGCCGAACCTTGCCTCAGGCCGCGGCGACTCGCACCACGCGCTTGCCGAGGTTCTGCCCTTCGAGCAGGCCGATGAAAGCCGTCGGCGCATTCTCCAGGCCGTCGACGACATCCTCGAGCAACTTGACCCGGCCTTCGGCGACCCACTGGCTCATGTCGCGGCTGAACGTTTCGAAGCGATCGCCGTAATGGTCGAGGATGATGAAGCCCTGCATGCGGATGCGCTTCTGCAGCAGCGCAGTCATCGTCTGCGCCAAACGGTCCGGGCCCGACGCATGCTCAGCGCCGTTGTAGTGCGCAATCACGCCGCAGACCGGCACGCGTGCGCCGATGTTGAGCAGCGGCAACACCGCGTCGAACACGGCGCCGCCGACGTTCTCAAAATAGACGTCGATGCCGTCCGGGCAGGCCGCGGCAAGTTGTTCGGCCAGTCGGGGGTCGTGGCGGTCCAGGCACACGTCGAAGCCGAGTTCCTCGACCGCATGGCGGCATTTGTCGGCGCCGCCGGCGATGCCGACCACGCGCGCGCCCTTGAGCTTGGCGATCTGCCCGACCACCGAGCCGACCGCACCGGTCGCCGCGGCCACGACCACGGTTTCGCCGGCTTGCGGCTGGCCGATATCAAGCAGGCCGACGTAGGCGGTGAACGCCGGCATGCCGAGGCCGCCAAGCGCCAACGAGGGCTGCGGCATGTCGCCGAGCGCCTGCAGATCCTTGCCATCGGACAGGGCGTAGTCCTGCCAGCCGGCATTGCCGAGCACCACCTCGCCGACGCGGAACTGCGGGTGCCGCGAGGCGGCGACGCGGCTGACCGTGCCGCCGACCATCGGCGCGCCCAGCGCCACCGGCGGCGCGTAACTGGTCCCGGCTTCGTCCATCAGATTGCGCATGTAGGGATCGAGCGACAGGTACAGGGTGCGCAGCAGCACCTGGCCTTCGTCGGGCGTCGGTACGGCGGTTTCTTCGAAGCGGACATCCTGGGCCGTCGGCAAGCCGCGCGGGCGGTTGGCCAGGACGATGCGGCGGTTGACGGTATCGCGTTGCGACATGAGTGCATTCCTTTAGCGCTGGGGTGGGGGTTGGATGGTTCGTAAGCGAGGTGCTGACGACAGGTCACTCAACAAATAGACCGGTCGTCTATAGAACAGGCAAAACAAAGGCGGGAACGCAGGCACGCTCCCGCCTCGGCTCAGGCGTCTTGGGCCAGGCCCAGCCGCTCGCGCGTACCGGCCATGACCATGTCCAGGCCGCTGCGGTCGCGGGCGATCTTGGCCAGCAGACTGGCGCCGAGCCAGCTCTGGTAGAGCGCGACCGCGGTCGCCTGCGAATCCGATGCATCGGCGAGACCGGCGAGCGAGCCGTCCACGCGCCCTGCTTCGATGCACTGGGCCAGACGATCGACGACCCCGCGCGTGCCGCGCGCCAGCGCCGCGCGCATGCTTTCCGACAAATCGCAGACCTCGGCGCCGAGCTTGACCACCGGGCAGCGGCTTTGGTTTTCCTCGCCGGTCTGCGAATCGAGCCAGTCCTCGAAGAAGGCCATCGTCCGCTGCGCCCCGGTACCGGGCTGCGACAACAGCGCGTCCATCCGCCCCAGGTATTCGGCGAAATACACCTCGAGCACCGCTTCGCCGAAGGCTTCCTTGGAACCGAAGTAGTGATAGAACGAGCCTTTCGGCACCTGCGCCGCGGCCAACACCTCCGACAGCCCGACCGCGGTGAAGCCCTTGCGCAGGAACAGCGGGTGGGCCACCTCGAGGATGTGTCGGCGGACGTCGGTGGCGGCGGAGCTAGCGTTCATGGGCGGCACGATAGCCTCAATTAGACCGGTCGTCTAGTGTCCAAGAAGGGGGGCACCGGGCCGCGGCGGCTTCTGGGTAGGAGCGGCGCGAGCCGCGACCAAGGAACGCTCAGGGCAACAATGCCGAAGTCGTCCACCGAAGCGGCATGCCGTCGCTGGGGTAGGAGCGGCGCAAGCCGCGACCGCGTCGTTTCGGTCTCGCGGCGTATCGCTCGAGCAAGATCAAGATCCAGATCAAACGCCAAGAGCTTCCGCCACTAAAGCGGCGGGTTACTTTCTTTTGTCATAAGCAACAAAAGAAAGCTAACCAAAGAAAAATGCTTTCCTTTGAATCACAGGCCCGCACGATCGTTGCCTCCGCGGGGACTTTTCATACGGGACATCCCTGTCCCGATGAAAAACGGCGCGCATCCCTGCGCGCCGCCCCTCGGGTCTTCGATTACCTTCGCGAATGCGAGGCGACGCAGAACAACGACAACAGCAAAACCTTTAAGGCAACGGTAACTCCTGCTTTGCCGTTGCCGTTGCCGTTGCCGTTGCCGTTGCCGTTGCCGAGATGTTGAACTGCTTTGCCGCTTTACCGGTCAAGTGGAGACCCGAAGGGCGCCGCACAGGACGTGCGGCGTTTTCCGATAAGACAGGGACGTCTTATCGGAAAATCCCGGCGCGGGCATCGCACTCGTAGCCTGTGCCCTTGCAAGGAGAGCCCTTTTCTTTGGTTATCTTTCTTTTGGGCTTAGCAAAAGAAAGTAACCCGGCCGCGTGAGCGGACGGAAGCTTTGCACTTGCTTATGGCTTCTTGAGAAGCAAGGTCAGATCAAACGCTAGAAGCTTCCGCCGCTAAAACGGCGGGTTACTTTCTTTTGTCATAAGCAACAAGAGTCCGTCTGGATTCCCTTCGGTCACAAGCCGCGACCACGCCGCAACGATTACCCGCGTCGGCAGCCGTAGATCCGCGGTCGCGGCTCGCGCCGCTCCTACCCAAGAGCAGCAACGACGTTGCCGTTGCCGTTGCCGTTGCCGTGATGAGCTTGGCGCAGTGACGAACTTGCGATGCAAGCGTAGACCCGGAGGGCGCCGCACGGGACGTGCGCCCAGCCCTTAAAAAGGAATGACTCGATAGGACAAGGATGTCCTATCGAAAAATCCCAGCGACACCATCGCATTCGTGACCTGCGCCCTTGCAAGGAGAGCCCCTTTCTTTGGTTAGCTTTGACCGAAGGGAATCCAGACGGACTGTTGGGCTTAGCAAAAGGAAGTACCCCTGCCGCGTCAACGGACGGAAGCTGTAGATGTTGCTTTACGGCTTTGCGGTAAGAAACGCTGCAGCGGGAGACGACGCGGTCGCGGCTCGCGCCGCTCCTACCCTGGAGCTCCGTGCAAGTGACCGCGCGCCGGCCAGGTACGTGGTCGCGACTCACGTCGCTCCTACACGTACCGAACGCGTGCCGATCAAGCTTACTTGCCGATAATCAAGCCAACACCTCGCGCAGATACGGCGCAGTGCGGCTGGTCTTCGAGCGCGCGACCTGTTGCGGCGTGCCGCTGGCGACGATCTGTCCACCCTGCTCGCCCGCGCCCGGACCGATGTCGATGACCCAATCGGCGTCGGCAACCACGCGCATCTCGTGTTCGACCACGACCACGGTGTTGCCTGCCTCGACCAGGCCGTGCAACTGCGCCATCAGCTTGTCGACGTCGGCCGCATGCAGGCCCGTGGTCGGCTCGTCGAGTACGTACAAGGTGTCGCCGTGTTGGCTGCGCTGCAGCTCGGTCGCCAACTTGATGCGCTGCGCTTCGCCGCCGGACAGTTCGGTGGCCGGCTGCCCAAGACGCAGATAGCCCAGGCCGATGTCGCGCAGCAGGCTCAGCGAGCGGCGGATCGCCGCTTCGCCGTCGAAGAACGCAAGCGCTTCGTCGACCGTCATCGCCAGCACCTCGGCGATGTTGCGTCCGTTCCAGACGACTTCGAGGGTCTTGGCGTTGTAGCGGCTGCCGTGGCAGGTCGGGCACGGCGCGTATACGGTCGGCATGAACAACAGTTCGACCTGCACGAAGCCCTCGCCCTCGCAGGTGTCGCAACGGCCCTGGGCGACGTTGAAGGAAAAACGCCCGGCGTTGTAGCGGCGCGTCTTCGCCATCGCAGTGGCGGCGAACAGCTTGCGTACGTGATCGAACAAGCCGGTGTAGGTGGCCAGGTTCGAGCGGGGCGTGCGGCCGATCGGTTTCTGGTCGACGTTGACCAGGCGTTTGATCGCGTCGGCGCCGGCGTGCAACCGTCCGGATACGCGCGCGAGCGGGCCGGGCTGCGGCATGTCGTTGTCGCTCTCTTCGGGCACCGGCTCGTGCCCCAGGTGCTCGCCGACCAGTTCGACCAAGGCCTGGCTGACCAGGCTCGATTTGCCCGAACCCGACACGCCGGTGACCGCGGTGAACGCGCCCAAGGGAAAGCGCGCGTCGAGGCCGTGCAGGTTGTTTCGATGCAGGCCGCGCAGTTCCAGCCAGGCCGACGGTTTGCGCGGCGGCCGCGGCTCGGCGGCAACGAGATCGAACAGATACGGCCGGGTGCGCGAAGCTTCGATCTCGCGCAGCCCTTCGGGCGGGCCGCTGTAGAGGATGCGTCCGCCGTGTTGCCCGGCGTCGGGACCCACGTCGACCAGCCAATCGGCGCGGCGCAAGGTCTCCAGGTCGTGCTCGACCACGAACACGGTGTTGCCGGCGGCCTTGAGCTGGTCGAGCGCTCGGTGCAAGGCCTCGCTGTCGGCCGGATGCAGGCCGGCCGAAGGCTCGTCGAGCACGTAGACCACGCCGAACAGATTGGAACGGATCTGGGTGGCCAGGCGCAGGCGCTGTAATTCGCCCGGCGACAGGCTCGGTGTGGCCCGGTCCATCGCCAGATAACCGAGCCCCAGGGCCTGCAAAGTGCCAATGCGTTCGACCAGGTCGTCGGCGATGCGCTGCGCGGCGATGCGTTTTTCCTCGGACAGGTTGGGCGTACGGCGCACGTCGGAACTGCCGGCATGGGCCAGCCCGCCGGCGGCGATGCGCTTGGCTTCGGCGCTGCGGCCGGCCGCGCGGCTGCGCGTGGCGGCGCTGGCCGGGGCATCGAAGCGACCTTCCGCCGCGGGCGTCAGCACCTCGGCGATCCGGTCCAGCGACAGCTGCGACAGGCTGCCGATGTCGAGCCCGGCGAAGCTCACCGACAAAGCCTCTCGCTTCAGGCGCCGGCCGTCGCAGAGCGGACACTGCGCGCCGATCATGTAGCGCGACACGCGCTTCTTCATCAGCGCGCTCTGCGTGCTGGCAAAGGTATGCAGCACGTACTTGCGCGCGCCCATGTAGGTGCCCATGTAGCTGGCCTCGGCCTTGCGGCGCAGCGCGGCGCGGGTCTCGGCGACGCTGAAGCCGGCATACACCGGCACCGAGGGCTGTTCCTCGGTGAACAGGATCCACTCGCGATCCTTCTTCGGCAGATCGCGCCAGGGCTTGTCGATGTCGTAGCCCAGGGTGACCAGGATGTCGCGCAGGTTCTGTCCGTGCCAGGCCGGTGGCCACGATGCGATCGCGCGCTCGCGGATGCTCAGCGACGGGTCCGGCACCATCGACTGCTCGGTCACTTCATAGACATAGCCCAGGCCGTGGCAATTCGGGCACGCGCCCTGCGGCGTGTTCGGCGAGAAGTCCTCGGCGTACAGCATCGGCTGCTGGGCCGGATAGCTGCCGGCGCGCGAATACAGCATGCGCAGCAGACTCGACAAGGTGGTCACGCTGCCCACCGTCGAACGCACGTTCGGGCTGCCGCGTTGCTGCTGCAAGGCCACCGCCGGCGGCAGGCCTTCGATCGCATCGACGTCGGGCACGCCGACCTGATCGATCAGGCGCCGCGCGTACGGCGACAGCGATTCCAGGTAACGCCGCTGCGCCTCGGCATAGAGGGTGCCGAAAGCGAGCGAGGACTTGCCCGAACCCGACACGCCGGAAAACACCACCAGCGCATCGCGCGGGATGTCGACGTCGATGTCCTTGAGGTTGTGCTCGCGCGCGCCGCGGACACGGACGAAGGCGTCGAAACCGGGGTCGCGACGGAGCTGTTTCTTGGCCATAGGGGCTCGATTGGAGCATTGGGGACGCGGGAGGGCGGTGAAGATACCCGCTCGCGGCGTGCTTGGGGAGCAAGGCGCTGTACCGAATCGGCCGATGCGAAGGCAGTGCTTGCCTCCGGGCGCGCGTGCCGGCCGCGTTCGCGCCGGCCTCGCACGATCCCGCTGCGACTGTCCAGGCGAGACGGCGCTGCGAAACGGACTAAGAAGTCTTAAAGCATCGCGGGCCGAAACCCACCGCGCGAGCTCGCGCCCGATGCATCACGGCGACAGCCGCCCAGTCGCAACGCGCTGCGATCGCCTCGATGGGGCATCGGCGCGGAAGACACCGTTGTCTTTCAACGAAGGCGCCTTTGGTTGATGCATCGCCGCGCAAACAGGACGACGGCGTCGATCTCCGTGGTCACCGCGGATATCTCGCGGCAGCTTCATGACCCGGCCAAGCGCGGATCGCGAGGCAATGATCGATACCGTGATCGGCTACCGCCGCACTCCCGGATGACAACGATATCGGCCGTTCCACTGTGCCGTGCGGACCGCTAGGTTCGCGCTGCACCCAGGCCGTGCACCGACCCGCATTCGCGGGCGGCCCCATCCGCAAGAGGAACCGCAATGAAAAAGCTAGCTCTGACCGGGCTGATCGCAGCAGCATGCATGTTGATCGGGCCGACCGCGCAGGCCGTGGTCGTGGGCGGGATCGTCAGCACTGATGCGCATTGGCCGGCAACCACCGCCGGCTATAACCAGCTCACCTTCTACGATCAGGTCAACCACGACGGCGGCTCGCGTTCGAACTATTACTGGGCCAACCAGTTCTGGTTCCACGGCGGCGACGGCGGCTACATCGGCCTGCAAAACCGCAGCGGTCAGCGCTGGCTCAACTTCTCGATCTGGCTCGCCAGCGGCTGGGACGCATCGAGCCGCGCCAGCTGCGGCCACTTTTCCCACGAAGGCAGCGGCGTGCAGTGCCAAATCAAGTGGAACTGGAAGCCCGGCCACAAGTACAAGGTCGACGTGATCCGCGCCTCGACCAAGGTGACCGGCGTCGTCACCGACCTGATGACCGGCGAAAGCATCACCGTCGCCACGATCAACATCCCGGCCACCTGGAGCGGCTTCAAGAGCCAGACCGTCAGCTTCGTCGAGGAATACAGCCAGGGCGCGAACCAACTGCCCTCGTGCAACGTTATCGGCGCGCAATCCTCGGTGTTCTACCTGCCGGTGGCCAACGGCAACCTGCCGGCGACCAGCCAGACCACCAAGACCTACGGCAACTGCAACAACAAGAACATCGCCCACGCCGCCTGCGACAGCACCGGCAAGTGCATGAACATCGTCAGCAACCTCGACGGATACGCATCGCCGAGCGAGTAACGCGTTTCAATGCGGCATCCGCAAACAGCAAAGGCCCGCATTGCGGGCCTTTGCTGTTATCGCGGCAAGCGAGACCGGCCGACGGCCGGGCACCGCCATGCCCTCGGTCAGCCTCCCTGCACGGCATCGCCGCCGGTGGCCGGGCCCGAGGCTTCGGGCGTGGCCGGCGCGGGTGCCGCAGGCACGAGCGGGGCCGCGGGAGCTGCGGCACCCGCAGGAGCGGAAGGCGCAGCACTTGCGGGTGCCGCAGGAGCGACCGCCGCAGCCGGCCCAGCCACGGCGTCGCTGACGACAGGCGTCGCGGGCGCCGCAACGGCGGTCGCCGGCGCTGCGGTGGCGGCGCTGAAGGCGACGATCGAAGCGTCGTTGAGGCGGTAGGTACCCAGGATGTCCGGCAACATCGCGTGACGATGGCGGTTCCAGACCCAGTACTCTCCGGCGCGTATCTGCCGCAGACCGTTCCATACGCTGACCTTCTGCTCGCGCTCGACCCGGCCTTCCTGCGAAAACTCGTAAGCGAACATCGCCGCCACTTCGACCGCGGCATGGTCGAGCAGTTGATGCACACGCGCCGCATCCAGCCCCTCGATATAGCCCTTCTGCTGCTTGCGCGGCATCGCCTCGGCGTCCGCGACCATCGACACCTGGTAGCCCCGCGACCAGGCCAGCTTCTCTTCGAGCCCGCCCTTCTTGCCGGGAACGCAATCGTAGAAGCTGGCATTGAGCCCGGTCACCAGCGTGCTGTTCACTGGCGCCCAGCGCAGTGGGCGCAGCCGCAGCACCGGGTTCGTGCATGCCACCGGGCCCTTGCTGACCGGCGCCGGCTTGGCGGCGGCCGCTCCGGGTTCGGTATTGGATTCGGGCTTGGGCTCGGGCAACACCACCTTGACGATCGGCGACGGGGTGATGCCGCCGGACACCAGCGCCGCGCGCAGGCTGGCCTCCATCGAGGTCCGGTAATCGTAGGGACCGATGACTTCATTGCCCCACTTGGCGCCGTCGTTCGCGCCTTTCTGGATGATGGCACCGACGATCAGGCCGCCGATCAGGCCGCCGACCAATCCGGCCGTGCCGTGATTCGTGACCAGGCTGTTCATCATCACCGGGTCGACGACGGGGCTGGAAACACCGCTGACCGGCGTCAGCTCGGTCTGGGTCAGGTGCAACTCGACCGCGAGCTCAGGCGCCAAGGGATACGGCAAAGGCTCCGGCGGCTTGGCCGCGGCGACCGCGCCGTGGGCGGCCAGCGCGACCGCCACTGCGATCCGCGCACGAAAGAAACCTACCGGCCCGCGACGGGCCGATTGCATCGACTGCTTCATTGGATACTGCCCCCTGGATGTTCCATATCGGCAAGGCGCTGCTGCGCCCTCCCCCCCTGAAAGACCGGTGGCCTGCCCGCGAATGTGGCTTTCGGCTTCGCTGCGGCGCGGCCCTCGGTGCCGGCAACATAGCAAGAATCCCGGCGATTTCGCAGTCGAGACGGCCCACGCATCGGCAAGGTCCGGCTCCCCCCTCAATCCACCGGGCCGCAGCTCCATCGATGGGGGCACTGCAGGACGAAACGGAAACAAGCCGGAATCACTCGTCCAACACCCAACGCTCGGCGGTGATCTTGAGCTTGGAGGGTTGCCCCTCGATGCGGTCCGCGTATTCCACTTCGATGCGCACGTTCTCGTCGGCGCCTTTCACGCGGTAGGACTCGATCTTTCCGGTCAGGTAGCTCGGGACAGCATGCCCACCGCCGGCATAATTCGCGCCTGGATCGAGGCAGGACAGTGCTCTGCGGATATTGCCGTAAGCGAATTCGGTCGAGGTGTTATGCACCAGCCATTTGCAGAAATCTTTGCCGGGCTGGTAGCCCTCGTGCTGGCAGCTTTTGCTCCACTCCGGCCAGTTCGTCAGCAATTCGACCGAATGTTGGCTGCTCAGGGGAGTCGCATTCGCGAACTTGACCATTTCACCGCAGAAGGCATCGTCGCGACCGCTGCCCGAGAAGCTGGCGCAACCGGTCACGGCGAGTAAAGCGCAGACGATGAGAGTCGGAATTTTCATGTGATCGCGGCGAGGCCGCCGGTCGGTCGGCGGCCACCAGCTTAGCCTTGCGCTCGCCGCGCCGCCCGCGGTCCCGGCCGGCGCAAACATCGCACTGCGGTATCGAGCGGCCCGCCCGAAACAAGAAGGGCCGCTCCACGAATGGAGCGGCCCTTCGATGGTTTCGCACCCGACCGCTATCGTCGGGCGCTATGCCGAGATACCTCGATCAGGGACAGCTATAGGTATCGCTGGCCTGCGCGCGGTAGGCGGTCCACATCGCATCGGCGAACTCGCTGCCGTAGTAGCCCCCGTCGCGAGCGGCGCCGTGCAGCGCCGGCCAGCGCCCGGTGCCGTCGGAGGGGTTGTTGTCGAGCGCACCGTTGCCGTTGGGCTGGTAGGGGTCGGGCTGGGTCCAGGCACCGTGGTTCACCCAACGGTCGGCGTAACGCAGGATCTTGTCGTCGGTCCAGATGCAGCGCAGCGACGGCATCAAGCGCAGCGCCAGCGCGATGGCCTTGTAGCCCTTGGCCGTGCAACACATCTGATAGTAGGCGCCGGGTTCCTGGCCGCCGTCGATGTAGCCATAAGGATCGCGGCAATCGCGCGAGTTGCCGCCGGTGTTCTGGTTGTCCCAGTAGTCCTCGGCCGAACACAGGCCGCCGAACAACACCTGCCCGGCGCCGGCGCCGACATACAGCTGCCCGTCTTCCTGGAAGGTCCCCTGCTGGAAGTCGCGCACGCGCGCGGCCATCGCCGGATCGTCGAGCAACAGCGCCGACAAGGCCAACACCAACTTGCGGCCGTGGCGGTGACCGCCGTCGGCATTGAAATGCAAGCCGCCCTGCATCCCGGCATCGAGGTCGATGCCGTACTGCACCATGTTGATCGCCAGCTTGCGGCGCTCGGCCGCATCGCCGTCGACCATCAGGCGCAGCGATGCCTCGGCGAAGTTCATCGCGATCCAGGCGCCGTAGTCCGGCATGTTCTTGAGCGGATGGATCTCGTCGGCGCTCCAATGCAACTGGTGATCCAGTTGCAGACGCTGGTACCTCGCCGACAGTGCACTCAGGGTCGGCGCCGACGCCAGCGGCGCGAGCGAGGGCAAGCGATCCAGGCGCAGCCGGTTGGTCGAGTACAACGGCTTGCTGCGGCCGAAGTACGGCGGACGGAACGAGGTGCTGCCGCCATCGGCCGGAGGCGCGGCCAACACCGTCAGCACCACCGCGGTATCGAGCGCGGTCTTGTTGAAGGTGGAGAGCGATTTCGCCTTGACGATGGATTGGTTCGGCGAGGCCGAATAGGGCAACGCCGGCACCAGCGAGCGGAGGTAGTTGCTTGCGCGCGAGTCGAAGCCTTGGCGGTCGACCTGGGTCGGGTTCACCTCGAAGCCGTTGCGGCCGCTGGAGAAGGCCGGCGAGATCGACACCACCTTGACCTTGCCCAGGCTGTCGGCGGTCGGCGCGACCCAGTAGTCGCCGTTGGCGAACTGGCCGCAGGGATAGGCCCGGTCGAGGACGAAGGTGACTTCGTATTGCTTCACCTGCGTGCACGACGCGACGAGCGCGCTGCGGGTCGGGGCCGCTACCGACGAATCCGGACGGGCGGTCGCGGCGGCCTGCGGCGATACCGACGCGGGCGGCGCCGAACCGACCGTCAGCGCCGCGGCGGGCGTGGCGTTTTCGAGCGGCGCTGCCGTAGCGGGCGGTGCGGCCTCCTGCTGGGGGCAGCCCGCCAATGCGAGCGAGCCGCCGGCCAACAATGCGGCGCGCGTCAACAGCAGCCGCAGGCTCGGTTTGCCCGTGCGCGGCAATAAGCATGCTTCTTTCATGATCTCTCCTGGTGCGGTAATCGCGGCATCAGGTTGCCGTTGTCTACGGCGCGCGCCCAATGGAAAAATCCGGAACCGCGTCGTGCGACATCCAGTTTCGAGAAATTCCCCAGCGCCGGTTTTCGACTTGGCGAATCGGATCACGGTTTCGAGAACAGAATCTGTCTTTGCCTGGGCGGCGGACCTACGCTGCCGCTCCGCAACTGCTTGGAGGTGACGCATGGGAGCCCGCAAGCGACGCTACGTCGGCAAACCCGTCCCCGCCGACGGCTGGCGCGTCTGGGACAGCAAATCGAAGCGCTGGTGGGGCAACGTGTATGCCGACTATCCGGCGGCCGTGCTCGACGAACTCAACGGCGAGGGCTCGCCGCAACGACTGACCGAACTCGGCCGGAGCTCGCGCGCGCCCAAAGCGAAAGCCGTGCGCAAGCAGCGCTGATGCCGCTCGATGGCGGCCCCGGCCGTCGCGTGCGCAGACGGCCAATGCTCCGGTCGCCGCCTGTCCGCATCCGCTCCCCGCGCTAAGTTCCCAGGATTTTTTCTGCGATTCGCCGACGGGCAGAACCGACAAAAAATACAATTCGGCCATGGTCGCGGCAAGGGTTCCACGCTCGGCCGCAGACCGCTTGCGGGCAGCCCTCCCTGCTGCGGTTTCGCTTCTACAAAACGCGCAAGGCCCCGGATCGACCGGGGCCTTGCGCTCGTCGGTGGCCGTGGGCCACCGCCGTCGATCATTTGCCGGCGAACTCCAGCAGATCGCGGTCGAGCCGGTCTTTGTGCGAATCCGGCAGACCGTGCGGCGCGCCCGGGTACACGATCAGCTTCGCGTTCTTGATCAGCTTGGCCGCGGCGTGTGCGGAGGCATCGATCGGCACGATCTGGTCGTCGTCGCCGTGGATCACCAGCACCGGCACGTCGATGCGCTTGAGGTCTTCGGTGAAGTCGGTCGCCGAGAACGCGGCGATCGAGTCGTAGGTGTTCTTGTGGCCGGCCTGCATGCCCTGCGAGCGGAACGATTCGATCAGGCCGGGCGAGGGCTTGGCGCCGGGACGGTTGTAGCCGTAGAACGGGCCCGAGGCGATGTCGAGGTACAACTGCGCGCGGTTTTCGCGCGAGGCCTTGCGCAGTCCGTCGAACACTTCGAGCGGCAGGCCGCCGGGGTTGGCCGCGGTCTTCAGCATCAGCGGCGGCACCGCGCTGACCAACACCGCCTTGCGCACCCGTTCGCTGCCGTAGCGGCCGAGATAGCGTGCGACTTCGCCGCCGCCGGTGGAGAAGCCGACCAACACCGCATCGCGGACGTCGAGGGTGTCCAGCACCGCCTTGAGGTCGGCGGCGTAGTGATCCATGTCGTTGCCGTCCCAGGGCTGGCTGGAACGGCCGTGGCCGCGGCGGTCGTGGGCGATCACCCGGTAGCCGTGCTCGGCCAGGAACAGCATCTGCGATTCCCAGCTGTCCGAGCTCAACGGCCAGCCGTGGCTGAAGGCGACGACCGGGCCGTCCTTCGGGCCCCAGTCCTTGTAGTACAGCTGGACCCCGTCCTGGGTGACGATGATGTTGGACGACTGCCGCAGCGCAGCGGCCTGCTCGGTCGAGGCGGCAGTGGCGGTAGCGACGCGGCCGGCGGCCTGGGCCGAGGTGGCGATGCCGAAGGTCAGCAGGGACAGGGCGAGCGAGCGTTGCAGGGTGGTCATGGCGGTCTCCGGTTTGTTGGGTGGGCGTTGGGCCCGTGGGAGATACTTTGCCGGCTCAGCCAGGACTCCACGTGACGTATAGTCCGTAAAACTTTACCCATCGTATTTTCATGACCGACCGCCTCGAAGCCCTGCTCGAACGCTTCTCCGCCAGCGCCCGGCTGTTCCAGGCCGGTGCCCTGTGCGGCATCAACGACCTCACGCCGGAGCACGGCGCCGGCCAGCTGCATCTGGTGCGCGAGGGCACCGTCGAGGTGGTGCACGAAGGCGAGCCCGGGCTGCGCGTCGAGGTGCCGAGCCTGCTGCTCTACCCTCGTCCGCTCGCGCATCGCTTCATCACCGACGCCGAGCGCGGCGCCGACCTGGCCTGCGCCAACCTGCAGTTCGAAGGCGGCGCCGCCAACCCGATCGCCACCGCCTTGCCGGCCTTCGTCTGCATCGGGCTGGACCAGATCGACGGCAGCCAGCCGGTGCTGGCGCTGTTGTTCGAGGAAGCCTTCGAACGGCGCTGCGGCCGACAGGCCCTGATCAACCGTCTGTTCGAGGTGGTGCTGATCCAGGTGCTGCGCCACCTGATGGAGAGCGGCGGCACCCGCGTCGGCATGCTGGCCGGGCTATCGCATCCGCAACTGCGGCATGCCGTGGTCGCGATCCACGAAACGCCCGAGCACGACTGGACCCTGGACACGCTGGCTGCACGCGCCGGCATGTCGCGCAGCGTGTTCGCCAATGCCTTCCGCGACAGCGTCGGCTGCACGCCCGGCACTTATCTGCAGCAATGGCGCGTCGGACTGGCCCAGCAAGCCTTGCTAGGCGGCCGGCCGTTGAAGACGATCGCGATGGACGTGGGCTACGGCAGCGAGGCCGCGCTGTCGCGCGCGTTCAAGGCCTCCACCGGGCTGTCGCCGCGCGCGTGGAAGACCGGCATGCTCAAAGCCGAGGCCTGACCCGGCGCCGTCGCCTATCGGCGCTGCCGCGCTGGCGCCGACGGGCACGACACCGCTGCGCGCCGCCGACACTGCGCCACCGACACTTCTGTATCACCGGAGTTGCCCATCATGCCGAGACTGTCTGTCATCGTCGCCGCGCTCATCCTGTTATCGGCCCTGCCGTCGCCGGCCGTGCCTCCCGCCGAGGCCCGGCCCGGCACAGACGCTCCGAGGAAGACCGAACGCGAGAAGGGCTTCGTGCGTTTGTTCGACGGCCGCAGCCTCGAAGGCTGGCATCTGTACGCTCAGCGCGGCCAACCGATTGCCGGCTGGCGCGTGATCGACGGCGCGATCGTGCGCAGCGGGCCCGGCGGCGATCTGGTCAGCGACCGCGCTTACCGCGACTTCGAGCTGCGCATCGAGTGGAAGATCGCGCCCGGCGGCAACAGCGGCATTTTCTACCGCGCCGCGGAAACCCAGGCCCCGATCTATCGCAGCGCCATCGAATACCAAGTGCTCGACGACCAGCGCCATCCCGACGCCGGCAACGGCCGCACGCGCTGGGCCGCGGCCGCCTACGACCTGTATCCGCCGAGCACGGTCGTCGCACGACCGGCCGGCGAATGGAACCAGGCCCGCATCCGCGTGCGCGGCGCGGAGGTCGAGCACTGGTTGAACGGGGTCAAGGTGGTCGCCTATCGGCTCGACTCGCCCGACTGGAAGGCGCGACTGAGGCAAAGCAAGTTCAAGGACTGGCCCGAGTTCGCCGCTGCGCGCAGCGGCGTCATCGGCCTGCAGGATCATGGCGACGAAGTCGCCTACCGCAACAT
This sequence comes from Lysobacter sp. ESA13C, assembly GCF_019970005.1. NCBI lineage: Bacteria > Pseudomonadati > Pseudomonadota > Gammaproteobacteria > Lysobacterales > Lysobacteraceae > Lysobacter > Lysobacter sp. ESA13C. The sequence goes on from NZ_JAHXYK010000007.1 coordinate 238,150, forward strand.
CCTCATTCGCCCGCTCTGACCTCGCACACTTCGGGCGAACGCGGACTCTAGACTCGGCGCCCGCGGAAGAACGAGACGACCGCTAGGATCAGGAAGGCGATGAACAGGATCCATGCGATGTTGCTCGCCGCGCCGGCGATGCCGGAGAAGCCGAGCACCGCGGCGATGATGGCGATGATGAAGAAGATGACCGTGTAACGAAGCATCGTGACCTCCACAGGTTCGGACCGGATCGGCAGCAACGCCGATGTGCATCGATCCTCGGTCGCGACCGGTTACAGACGGGTGATGGCGCGCACGGCGTGCAGCGATCCTTCAGCAGGATGAGGTGTGCGTGAATCCGCGCATGCGGCATGGCCGCGGGCCCGATGACGGTCGCAGTGTGAATGAGGGTGAGTGGCCTTGCGCAGCGGCATGGCGGACAGTCATCGCCTCGCCGATCGACCGATCGCAAGTCGAAACCGCACCGCCATGAAGCAAGCCGTAGACCTACCTATCCGCCGAGGAGCCGTCATGAATTTCCGCAAGACACTCGCCGATGCCGTGATTTCCCTACTCGTTCTGTCGGCCCTCGGGCTGCCGTCGACGGCGACCGCGCAAACCGTCAGCCTGACTTGCCTCGGCACCGAAACCGCCGAGTACGATCCGGGCATGACCTTCACGCCGCAGCCGGTCGCGTTCTCGGTGAGCGGACTGTTGGCTCCGTGCGCCGGCATTCCGCTCGGCGTGACCAGCGCGAGCTACGGCACCTCTGGCACCGCCAACCTCTCCTGCGAAATCCTCTCCGGTGTGGCGCCGACGCCGCCGCTGACCGTGCTATGGAGCGACGGCACGACCAGCCTGATCCAACCCACCACCGTGGTTACGCAACGGCCGGTCGGCGAAGTGGTGCGGATCGAATCCGGCCAGATCGTCAGCGGCCGCTTTCTCGGCGCCGCCACGGTACGCACGGTGACCTTGCTGCAGACGCAGTTGGATGCCTGCTCCACCACCGGCGTCGAATCGGTCGGCGGGCCGGTGGTGCTGTCGGTGACCAAACTGCTTTGAAACGCCGTCCCGGCTCAACGCCGCAACGGCGCCGACAAGGCCAGCAGTTTCGCCGCCGCTTCCAACACCATGCCGCGGCTTTCGCCCGAACGCATGACCAGGTAGTGCGAGGCCGGATTGGCCAGCCACGCCTTCGATAGGCGCACCAACTGCCCGGAGGCGAGCGCTTCGTCGGCCAAGGGCGAGCGCAATAACGCGACGCCGAGACCGGACTTGGCCACGGCCAGTACCAGGTCGTAGTCCTCGAAGCGCCGGTCCGCGGCCTTACTGCGATAAGCCACGCCTTGCGCCTTCAGCCATGCACGCCACTGGCTGGTATCGGAGTCGTGCAACAGCGGCGCATCGGCCAGACGGCTCGCGCCCGGGTGGCCGCCGAGTTCGGCGACCAGGTCGGGCGATGCCACCGGCAGCAGGCGTTCCTTGAACAGCAACTGTGCGCAGGCGTCACGCCACGGGCCCTTGCCATAGCGCACGGCCAAGTCGACCTCGCCGCCGGACAAATCGGCCAGACGATGTTCGATCATCAATTCGACCCGGCGCTGCGCCGGCACGTCCTGCAGCAGGCGCATGCGCGGCAGCAACCACAGGCGTGCGAACGACGGCACCACGCTCAGGCGGATCACCGGCAGCTCGCGCCGCGGGCGCCAGCGATCGGCGGAGTCGCTGATCGCGCTCAAGGCCTGCTCGACCTGGGCGATGAAGCGCTGCCCGGCCGGGGTCGCCCGAACGCCGCGGCCGTGCCGCTCGAACACCGCGGTGCCCAGCCAGTGCTCGACCGCATGCACGCGCCGGCTGACCGCGCCATGGGTCAGGCCGAGCCGTTCCGCGGCCGCGGTGAACGAGCCGGTATCGCGGGCGGCGATCACTGCGTTCAGGCCGTCCAGGGGCGGCAGCGACTTCGAGCTGTGCATATGGCGCACAGCTCATCACCGATCGCCGCGCTATGTCAACGAGCGCCGTATCGCTTCAATGGAGGCCTTCCCGCTCCAGCCTCCCGCCATGCGCTCACTGCCCTTGCTGCAACCCCGGCTGCTGCAGGCCCGGCCCGGTCGGCGCTCGCCCCGCCGCTTGCTCGTCATGGCCGGCCTGTTTTGCAGCGCCGCCGCCGAGGCGCAGCAGGCAACGGCGCAGAAAGCCGCCGACGCCTTCGGCCAGCGCATCGGCCAGGAAAGCATCGGGCTGTATTCCGAATCGCTGGTGCGCGGCTTCAATCTGCAGGAAGCCGGCAACTACCGCCTCGACGGCGCCTATTTCGTGCGTGCCGCCAATCCTTCCGACGCGGTCGTCGAAGGCGTGCAGGTCAAGGTCGGGCCGAACGCCCTCGACCTCGACTTCCCCGCGCCCTCGGGCCTGGTCGAGTATCGCCTGATCCCGGGCGAGCGCGAGCGGACCAAGCTCGAACTCGGCTTCCAGCACCTCAGCGACAGCAATCCGCGCCCGTATCTACGCTTCCATGCGGCGCGGCAATCGAAAGACCGCGACGCTTCGCTTGCCGTCGGCTTCATCGGCACGCACAGCGCGCGCTACATCTTCGGCAACGAGGCCGAGCACTACGGCCTCGGCCTGGTGCCGCGGCTGCAGATGGGCGATCGCTGGCAACTCACCGGCCTGCTCACGCGTTACGAGCATCGATATCAGGGCGACGTCGGTTTCACGCCCGCCGGTACGCAACCGTTGCCTGAGCCCGATCGCCTCAAGTATCTCGGCCAGCCGTGGTCGCGCTACGACACCCGCAACAGCGCCTACGGCCTCATCGCCGCCACCGCCGCACGCGACAACGCCTGGGACTATCGAGTGTCGAGCCTGTTCTCCGGGGTGAACCGGCCTCGCTCCGACTTGAATCTGTTCGACGCCGTTACCCCGCAAGGCCACGCCGATGCCGCCATCGTCGTCGCGCGCGGACGCAGGATCGACGCCTGGGGCCATGAAGCCATGGCCAGCTACGACTGGACCGGCGAGCGGCGCCGCCACGAACTGACCTTGCTCGCGCGCCTGCGTCGATCGAGCTATCGCAACCCGCGCGTCGACTATCTCGCTATCGGGCCGGTCTCGATCCTCGACGGCCGCATGCCGGTGGTCCTGGCCGACGCAGCGACATCGACCGCGCAGTCGCGTGCGGCGATCGATCAGTACGAACTCGGCCTGGGCTGGCAGTACCTCGACCAACGCGGTTTCGCCTTGAACCTCGGCGCCCGCCGCGCCGCCATCGACCAGATCGCGCGGCCGGCCTTGGGTCCCGGCCAATCGCGTTCATCGCAGGCCTGGCTGTACAACGCGTCCGCGGTCGCGCCGCTCGGCGAGCGATGGACGGGTTTCGTCGCGACCACTCGCGGCATCGAAGAGGGCGTGACCGCGCCGGAGAACGCCAGCAACCGCTTCGAAGTGCTGGCGCCGATCCTGGCGCGGCAGAACGAACTGGGACTGCGCTGGCAGGCTCGCCCGGACCTGGCCTTGTTGGCGATGGCGTTCGAGATCGAGAAGCCGTCTCCCGGTTTCGACGGCACTTCCGCTTATCGCTACCTCACCGAGGTCTCGCATCGCGGCATCGAGCTGTCGCTGGCCGGCCACCTCAGCGAGCGCTTGAGCCTGGTCGCCGGCCTCACCCGGATGCGATTGCGGCTGCGCGGCGAACTCGTCGACGATGCGAAGATCGGCAAACGCCCGCTGGGACGCAGCGCGGAGCAGGCGCTGCTGAGTCTCAACTATCGTGTCGCCGGCCTGCCGGGCTTGTCGCTCGACGCCGATGCCAACTACTACGGCGCGCGCCCCGCCGATGCGCTGAACCGTTTCCGCACGCCCGGCTACACCTTGCTCAACCTCGGTGCGCGCTACCGTTTCGATTGGCACGGCACCCCGGCGGCGCTGCGCGTGCGCGTCTACAACGCCGGCAACCGCTACGCCTGGGCGGCGGGCACCAGCGGCATCCAGACTTACGAGCCCGAGCGCCGGATCATGCTGAGCCTGACATTGGGCGAATAGCTGCATCCGGTCGCGGACGCGTTTCGCATCGGCCGACGGCGGATCGGGCCGTCAGCCGTTTTAGGGCCGACAGATCAGGAATTTTTTGCTTTCCAGAACTCCTGCAGCATTTCCCGTAGCGAGGTCGATTCGAACTGCCTGGCGATATCGTTCGCCACGCCCGCGGCATTCAACTCGGGCGCGAGTTCCTGAACCTTCAATTTGACGGCAGCCTCAATGACATTGACGATCTCTTTGAGGATATCGTCGCCCTTGATCTGCTCGCCGCCGGTAGCGCGCTGCAGGTCGTCGGCCAGCTTCTTGAAGATCACCGTCGACCATGGCGACAGGGCCCCGTCGACGAGCGGTGCAGCGCCAGGCGGAATCACCGCCAGCGCGTAGCCCATGACGATGGTTTTCAGCGCTTCGGCCGTCTGGTCGCGCCGGACCTGCTCATCGAGGTCGGCGCGGGTAATGCCGGCCAGAACGAGCGCAAACAAGGCGAAATCGGTCTGCAAGCTGCTTTGCAGCGGCAGTCTATTGTTGGACCTCACCAGTTCCGGCGTCATGCCCGCCAAACCTCCTTGCGACAACAGGCGCATGGTCTCGTCGACCAGGCTTTTCATCGCCTTGGGGTCCGAGCACAGCGCCGCCATGAAATTTGTAAGCTCGTCGAGCGTCAACGTATTGTCCAACCTGGGCGCGCTCTGGGGCAGCGGCGGTATCTGGAAATCGTCGCTGTCCACCTGCGCCTGCTTGTTTGCAGCCCACGGCAAGTAGTACTTGAACTGTTCGGCCATCGCCTGGGCCAATAAGGGATGGGCGTCGATCGTGGAACGGAAGCTCTCTCCCTGGTCGAACGGGTCCATCAACTTGGCAGCGAAATCCTTTTCCTTTTCCATGCAAGCTCTGATCAGGGCCGTCCAGGCTTTCTGCTGGGTCGCCGGATCTCCCTGCCCCGGGGTCAGCGCCACGTTCAAGGCGCGGGCGAAATCCTGCTCATAATCGGTCCCGGTGCTCGGAGCGAACATGCTGGCGCTGAACAACAGTCCGCTCGATTTCGGATCCGCCAAGAGTTCCTGCATCAACCTTGGGTGCTGGTCCATGCCGACCATAAGCTGCTGGATCGCGAAGTTGCCGGCCGGGGTGTAACCCGGGCCGTCTAGGAGCATCTGCATCGCATCGCGCATCATCCCCTCGGTCTGCGGGGCGGAACGAAGGAACAGCGCCAGTTGGGCCGGGCCGCACTCGAACAAGGCCTTCTTGGTATCGGCAGGCAACACACCGGCATGGTCGGCGGTTGCCACCACTTGTGCGAGCGGGCCGAAGTAGCCCTTGAGGACATCGAAGTCGCGGGGCGCTATGTTCGGATTCCCACTGTCGATGCGATAGAAGCCACCGACGAATTCGTTGAGCTTGGCGGCGCCAAGCCCCTTCAGCGCGGCCTCGGCGTAGGCCGGGTCCGCACCGTTCGCGCGCAGATTCTCGAGCGCGGCATGCAAGGCCTCACGCTTGGCCTCATAGTCCAGTGCACCCGGCTGGGTGGCCTTGAAATCGTCCCAGGCGCTTGCGACCGCTTTACCGTCTGCGTTTCCGAGTTCCCGCTTCCAGCCGAGCACTTCGTCGTTGCCCGCCAGGCTCTTCTGCGCCTCCGGCGACAGTTTGGGCGTCTCGCTGCGCAGGTAGTCCAGCGCCTTGCGCGGGTCGCCCATCGCACGCGCCGTATCCAGGGTCGAGTTCACCTCGAAGTCGAGCCGGACCTCGGCGAGTATCGTCTCGACGTCCCGCTTCATCTGCGGATCGTCGCCGTAACGCGCAGCCATCGCCTTGCCGTGACTGTCGATGGTGCTCTCGTCGTAGACCGCGCCGGTCGGCCGCGCCTCGAATTCGCGCTGATAACCGGCCTTGATCTCTGCCTCGACCGCCTGTTTGAGCCCGGTCCGGGCCTGCTTTACCGATTGCTCGTAGCCGGCGCGCATCTCCAGCAGGACGGGATCGTTCCTGACCTCCTGGCTGCTGAAAGTACGATTGAATACATCGAGATTGTCTTGCGCCTGATGATAGCCGCGACCGGCGAGGTCGACTGCGGTCGGCGACGATGCCTGCGCGGGCGCGGGCGCGTCTCCCGGAACCGAAGGCACTCGATTCGGCACGGTCTCGGGTTCGCTCTGCGGCGGAATCGCCAGGCGGTTGGGGCGTATGCCGTCGGGATACATGGGGGAGGCCTCGTCGAGTGGGTGTGGCTCGATTCCAGTCCTTCCCGATACTTCCGGCACCTAGGGAACACCCTGAAAGAGGTTCCTTTTCAGCACGTATTTCGATGGTGCCAAACCGAAGCGCAAGACAAAGCCATCATTGCGGTTCTGCACGCATAACCACGCCGCCCCGAAGGCATGTATTCGGATGTCCACGGCTCAATCCCGGCGGACCGATGCGCGGCGCCATTGCCCGGACGCATCTGCGATCGACCTGGCCCAAAACGACTGCGGAGGGCCGAGGCCCTCCGCAGCGCAACGCGAAGCAGGTGCGAGGGTTTACTCGTCGCCTTCTTCTTCCTCGTCTTCGTCCTCTTCTTCCTCGTCGTCTTCGTAGGGCAGCCCCATCGAATACGCGAAGCGCGGCTCGCCGTCCGCGCGATGTCCGGTGGCGATCGCGAGAATCACCCAGCCGTCCTGCAGACGCTGGTTGACGTCCGACAACTCGTCGGTCTGCACCACTTCTCCGATCGTCTCAAAGTCCACTGTCTAGCTCCGCTGGAAGAAGCGCGAAGGATACGACAGGTCGGCAGCACTGATAAGAACGCGCCCGACCATGCTCACCGGCAGCCTCAGCTGCGCACGAAGATCTCGACCCGGCGGTTGAGCTGACGGCCGCCTGGATTGTCCTGGCCGCCGATTTCGTTGGGCGCCACCGGCAAGGATTCGCCATAGCCCCTGGCCGAGGCGTCGGCGGCGGCGCCGCGCTGCCGCAAGGCCTGGACCACGGCATCGGCGCGACGCGCCGACAGGGACTGGTTGTAATCGTCGCTGCCCTTGGCATCGGTATGGCCGCCGATCTCCATGCCGTCGGACTCGATGTCCTTGAGCGCGCCCGCAAGCGCATCGAGCACCTTGGCCGCGTCGGCGCGGATATCGGATTTGTCGAAGTCGAACAAAACCCGGTCGTTGAGGGTGACCAGATAACCGCAAGGTGCGCCCGGCGGGGCGAACTTCTTGATCGGCGGGAAGCGCCCGGCCGGCGGCACCTTAGCCAGCGGTTCCATCTTGATGGTGCGCGCCGGCGTGCCGACCTGGCCGGTGCCGTCGCCGTTGTTGCGGATCAATCCCTGCGGACCATTCCACGTGCCCGAACCGTCCTTGTCGATCGTGACCAGGCCCAGGGGCCCGTTCCAGGTACCGCTGCCGTCGCCGTTGTTGCGGATCAGGCTGCCCTCGCCGTTCCAGGTGCCGGCGCCCTTGGCATCCAGGGTGATCATGCCCGCCGGCCCGTTGTAGCTGCCGGAACCGTCGGCCTCGACCCGGACGATGGCATCGTCTTCGCCGTCTTCGCTGCCGTTGATGCTGCCGCTGCCGTCGCGGTTGACCACGACCAGCCCGCCTTCGAAGTTGGCGCTGCCGCTGCCGTCGGCGGCGATACGGAAGATGCCGGCATCGCCGTTGCGGCTCAGATTGCCCTGCGCGTCGACGCTGGTGATGCCGGCGTCGCGCACCAGACCGCCGCCGGCGTCGCAGCGGGCCGGGCTCACGCTGATCCCGGCGATCGGGTCGAGAATCTCCTGCATCGACGATTCCAATGCCCGCTGTGCCGGCGTCACGCCGACGATCTCCGGCACCACGATCACCGGAATCGCCGGGAACGCATCGGCGGCCGCACGATCGGCGCGGGCCTCGTCATCGGTTTCGCTGTCGGTTGCCGGGGCGGCGGTCGTCGCTGCTCGATCCGGCGTTGTCGCGGCCGCGACGTCCGCGGCCCGATCCTGGCCGCAGGCGGCGGCCAGCGCGCATGCGAGCGCCAATGCCCATCCTGAAATACGCATCGCATCCTTCCTTGATGTAACCGAGGCGCATAGATACACGAGCGTCCGTGACAGTGGCAAGCGAAGGCGGCCACCGAAGCGGGCCGGGAGGGGCTGCAGCCATCGCCTTCGGCCCACCGCGTCTCGCACGCAAGCTCGCGCCGATCCGCTCCCTGGTACCTCCCACGGCGCCTGAGTACCATGCCGGCTCGTCGTCCCGACTGTCGTCACCAGGAGTAAGACCTTGCAAAAGTCATTTGCTGTCTGTGGTTTGTTGATCGGCCTGTTCGGTTGCGGCGATGCCTTCGCGCAAGTCGACCTGTCCACGCTCGACCGGCGCATGGCTGGACCGTCCACGCAGGTGCTGGTATTGGGCTCGGTGCATCTCAGCGGCCTGCCGAAGGACTTCAAACACGACTCTCTGGCGCCGGTGATCGATCGTCTGGCCGCGTTCAAGCCCGACGTCATCACCATCGAGGCGATTTCGGGCGAGCAATGCGATCTGGCCGCGCGCCATCCGGCGATCTACGGTGCGGAAGGGCTGGCGCCGTACTGCCGCAAGACCGACGCGGCGAAGGCCGCGACCGGGCTGGACGCGCCGGCGGCGATCGCCGAAGCGCACAAGATACTGAAGGACTGGCCGGCGGCGCCCTCGCCCGCACAGCGCCGCCGTCTCGCCGCGGTGTTCATGGCCGCCAACGACGAGGCCTCGGCCCTGGTGCAATGGCTGCAACTGCCGCAGGCCGAGCGCCACAGCGGCGAAGGCCTCGACGATGTCCTGGTCGCGTCGCTCGAAAAGGCGATGCTGCACAACGACGAAAGCCTGCTGATCGGCGCACGCCTGGCCGCGCGCCTGGGCCTGCAGCGCCTGTATGCGGCCGACGACCATACCGGCGACAACGTCGCTATCGCCGATGAGGCCGCGTACGGAAAGGCGGTCCAGACCGCCTGGGAAGCGGCTGCCGCACCGATGGGCCAGATTCTCGAACGCGAAGAAGCCTTGATCAAGAGCGGCGACATGCTGGCGCTGTACCGCTACGCCAACCGCCCGGACGTCTTGCGCACCGTCGTCGACGGCGATTTCGGCTCCGCCTTGCGCGACACTTCGCCCGAGCACTACGGCCAGTTGTATGTGGCCGGCTGGGAAACCCGCAACCTGCGCATGGTCGCCAACATCCGCGCCGCGTTCCGCGAACGCCCCGGCGCGCGCGTACTGTCGATCGTCGGCCGCACCCACAAGCCCTGGTTCGACGACCTGCTGGGACAGATGCAGGGCGTGGAGATCGTCGATGCGGGCCAGGTCCTGAAGTAAGGGCCTGAAGTAAGCGCCTTGAGTAAGCCGCCGACCTGAACGCGGCGAACGGCGCGGACGACGAGCCGGGCGCGAGCCCGGCCCGTCGACGACGCCGCATAGCGATAGCAGCGCAATGGCCGCGACCCAATCGGGTCGCGGCCGTCCACGCCTCACTGCGTGATCGCGCGCCGGGTCTGCTCGTTGCCGGCCTGGACCTGCGTCTCCGCCGGCGCCACCTGCGCGACGGTCGGCGCCCGCTCCAGGCCTTGGGTCGGAGTGAACTTCTCCGCCCGGCTGATATCGACCGGGCCGGACACCATCAACTGCGGGTACTGGTACAACTTGATCGCCGCCAATGCCGCCTTGTCCTGGCGGTGCGAGCAATCTTCCGCGGTTTCCATCTGCCCGTCCGTCTTCGGGCGCGGCCCTGCGGTGATGTCGTTGACCAGATGACTGAATCGTTCCAGCTTGTCCTTCGCTTGCTCCAGCCTTTTTTCTCTCGCCGCCTCGCCCTCCTGGCTCGTTCCCGACGAAGTCGGGTCTTTGCTCGAGTTCGCCAAGACGTCTTGATACAAACCATAGTAGGTCTTGTACAAGCCGACATGGACATTCATGGTCAACGCCTTCTTCGCGTCTTGGCCGGCGAACAATCGGCTGGAGGTTTCGTACTCGTCGACCTCCGTGCCGAAATGACGTTTCGCCTTGCCCGCCGACGGTTCGGCGCCGCCGTAGGTGGCGAATCCGTCGGCGCCCTCCATGCGCTTTCTCGCATCCGCTGCGGTCGTGCCGCCGGCGGGATATACCGGGTCGCGCAGCGTCATCACGCTTAGCCGTTCCGGCGCGGTGAAATCGCCCAGCCCGAAGGTGAAGGACTGCGCCTTGGCCGCCATCGCCGAGGACGCCACTTCCGGCGTCTCGCGCAGATAGCGGGTGGCCCCGAGCATCTCGCGCTTCAAGGCATCGTTGGTCTGCGGATAGACATTGAAGAATGCGTAATCGTGCGTCGCCAGATGCTGGGTATTGGTGTCCGAGGTGTGGGTGACCTTGGCCGCGCGACTCGTATCGCCGGTCAGGCCCTTGGCGAAACCCTGGATCGCATGACGGTCGGCGGTGGGCAGGATATGGCTGGCGATATCGCCGTTGGTCGCATGCGTGGCCAGACCGCCGCCGTAACGCTTCCAGACATCCTCCGACGCGGCACCGACCAATTTGTCGTAGGTGGCCAACTTGGGATCGGCGGCGAACAGCTTCTGATACTTGTCGAGTTCGGAGGCGAGCCCTTCCAGGTTCTTCGCGGAAATCGCAGTGAGTTGCTCCTGCGCCCCCAACTTCTTGAACCCCGGTTCACGCGTTGCCGGATGGCCTTTCAGCATCGGGCTGGCGACCAGGGTGGCCGCATCCGTATCCGGGTTGTGCGCGGGCGCGTAGGCCGCGTACAGCTTGGACTCGACCTGGCCGCGCGTCAGCTTGCCATCGGAGTCGCCATCCGGGAAACGAGCGGCCGCGAAGAGGTTCTTGGCCAGCGCTTCCCCTCCATGCGCCTTGGCCTCGACCATGCCGGACAGCCGCTCGGACAGCTTCGCCAGCTTCGCCTGTCTGGCATCGCGGTCTGCTTCGCTGGCGCCGTCGAGCAGGGCCGCAGGATAGTTCCTGCCTATCTTCAGCTCCCTGTCCCTGTCCGGCAGCAGTTGCTTGAGCAGATCGGGGTCGTTCTTCTTCAAGTAATTATTGATGTCGCTGACGACTTTCTTATCGCTGAAGTAAAACCCACTCGACCCGTCCAACAGAACTTTCAGTTGCGCGCCCGTGCTCACGTGTTCGATCTCCTTTGCGCTGTTCGATTTGCACCGTCATCGGTTCCGGCGCCATGCGGTTGGGCTTCGGCGGCGGGCTTCGACAGCAGTCCTATAACAACGCAAGAGCGTAAGCGCAACGGCCATCGCATGTGGACGATGGCGCCGAACGGCGGGAATCCGCAAACTTCATCGCAAACTGCATCACAAACTGCATGGCGAGTCCGGCGCATCGATCATTCGCGACCGCCTGCATCGCGTCAGGCAAGCATCACGGCCGGGCCAGACGCTGGATATGGACGGCATCGCGCCATCGGTACTGCATGGCGGCGACCAGCGCATGCATCAACAGGATCCTGCGATCCGCCTGCGCGCCCTGGGCCTTGGCGCGATCGGCCGCATCTCGGCCGTCCCGGTAATAGACGCTCAACAGTCGTACACCGACTTCTTCGCTGGTGCGCTCGCGCGGCACCGGCGCGTGGCCCAGCGCGGCGACCATCGACTCGGCCACCGACCAGGTCGACCACGGGTTCTGCCCAGTGACGAGACGACCATCGACGACGGTGTTGTCGAGATAGATCGGGCCTTCGACGTAGCGGGCGCCGTGGCCGGCGATGCGCTCCTGCAACAGGAACGGAAACAGACGGCGCGCATCCTTCAGCAGGAACAGTTCTTCGTCGTTGCTGAACCCGGTCATGCGCTTGCCCTCGATCAGGCGTCGGCCGTTGCCGAGACGCACCTCCAACAGCGCGGCGGGTCCGTGACAGACCGCGCCGACGATGCCGCCACGGTCGTACACCGCGCCGACGATGCGCTGTATCTCGCGATGGCCGGGGAAGTCGAACATCGCGCCCTTGCCGCCGACGAAGTACACCGCGGCGTAACGGGACGGGTCGACCTGCGCCAACGGCACGGAGCGATCCAGCTTGGCGATGGCCTGCGCATCGTTGAGAAAGGCGTAGTCGGCGGCGACCAGTTCGTCGTCGAGCCGCATCGGCGGCTTGCCGCCTAGCGGACTGGCGATGTCGACCTCGAATCCGTTCGCGACGAACACGTAATAGGCGCGCGACAACTCGGTCAGTTCGAACCCGGCCTTCTTGCCCGAGGCGCCGATGGCGGCGGTGCTGGTCAGCACGGCCAGGATGCGGCCACGCGATTCGCCGACGCCGGCCCGCATGAAAGCCAGATCGGTCGACCGGCTGGCGGGATCGGCCAGCGCTTGCTCGTCCAGGCGGAAGCCGTCGGCATACCAATAGCCGGCGAGGGCCAGCAGCGACAGCGTGCACAACGTCGCCAACAGTGCGGTCTTCAATTTCTTCCAATAGCCGGTGCGCATCGCCGCCATCTCATGATTGCCGTCGCACGCACCTTAGGCGGCCGATGTGAAACGAACTTCAAACCCCGGCCGCCTCGACGACCTCGGTCGCGACAGGTGCGAACGCCTGAGGCATCGAGGCGGACGCGACCGGCCGGCGCAGGCGTGCGAAGCTTGGCGTTCCCCAAGACCCGACCGAACCCGACCGAACCATGACCCACCGACTTTTCGTTTATGGAACGCTCGCGCCGGGACGGCCGAACGAGCACGTCCTTGCCGGCATCCCCGGTACGTGGGAGCCGGCCAGCGTCACCGGCACCTTGTTGCAGGAAGGCTGGGGCGCGGCCGTCGGCTATCCCGGCATCGTCCTCGACTCGGACGGCGCCGAGGTCGATGGCCTGCTGTTCGAATCGGAGCGCCTGCCCGAACATTGGGCGCGCCTGGATGCCTTCGAGGGCGAAGGCTACGAGCGCGTGCTGACCGCGGCAAAGCGCAAGGACGGCCGTTCGGTCGACGCCTATATATACAAACTCAGCGCACAGGGCACGCCGCCCGGCCCGTCGGGTGACAGCTGAGGCCGCACTCGGTATGTTCTGCGCCCTGGCATTCGACGGCGCTTGTTCGAACACGCCAGCTCATCTGTCGCACGAAGCGACGCGAACGGCAGCACGCAAAGGAAGCCCATGGCCACCACCCTGCAGTTAGGCAAGGACGAACTGGTCGCGAAAGCGCTGCGCAGCATGCAACACCTGCTGCCGGACAACAGCTGGACCACCCGCCAGAAGCTCGCCCTGACCTGCCGGATCCTGTTCGACGCCGGTCACGACTCCGGCCTGGCCGGCCAGATCACCGCCCGCGCCGAAGTCCCGGGCACCTACTACACCCAGCGGCTCGGTCTGGGCTTCGACGAGATCAGCGAGCGCAACCTGCTGCTGGTCGACGAGGACTTGAACGTGCTCGAAGGCGACGGCATGGCCAACCCGGCCAACCGTTTCCACAGTTGGATCTACCGCGCGCGTCCGGACGTCAACTGCATCATCCATACCCATCCGCTGCACATCGCGGCCCTGTCGATGCTGGAGGTGCCGCTGATGGTCTCGCACATGGACATCTGTCCGTTGTTCGACGACTGCGCCTTCCTCAAGGACTGGCCGGGCATCCCGGTCGGCAACGAAGAAGGCGAGATCATCTCCCAAGCCCTCGGCGACAAGCGCTCGATCCTGCTCGCCCACCACGGCCAACTCGTCGCCTGCGCCAGCGTGGAAGAAGCCTGCGTGCTAGCCGCGCTGTTCGAGCGCGCCGCCAAGATGCAGTTGCTGGCGATGGCGGCCGGCGAGATCAAGCCGCTGCCGCCGGCGCTGGCACGCGAAGCCCACGACTGGATCTCCACCCCGAAGCGCAGCCAGGTCGCCTTCGCCTACTACGCCCGTCGCGCGCTCAAGCAGCACGGCGACTGTCTCGACGCCGCCGGCTGATCCAGCCTACCGATCCGGCTCCGGCCGATGCCGCACGCGTCGGCCGGAGGACGCATAGCGTCGCTTCGTCCATTGCTCCGTCCATTCGATCGCGTATCCAACACGCGCCACAAGGGCGTGCACGCTGACGGCATAGACCGGCGGTTCGCCGCTTCGCGAGACGCGAGTGACGTGGCTGCCTTACGGCTCGGTCGAAATCGCTGGCGCCGCGCATAGCGGACGCTTCGATCGCGTATCGCCATCGGTGCCGATTCCGAACTTTGGCGTACGGAAACCTGTGCCGAGCCTGTGGTTTCCGCACTGCACCGGCGATGCGATGCCGACCCCATCACATCGACACCGATAACAAGACGCGATGTCGTCCGCTGCGACGAGGCTTTCTTATATCTGGGCACATGCAACGGACACGTCGGTCCGAACGCACCATGCACTCGGCTCGCGAAGCCGCCGGGCGCATCCGGCGTGCGCATCGTAAACATGATCGGCGTTATCCATCGTCGATGAATGCAATCACAGATTCGCGATGCAAAAGGCAACCCACATCAAGTTGAAACATCGACGCTTCTATCTTTCGAACGCTTGCTGCGAAGCCGGCAATCGATCACTTTCGAACACGCCGCCCTCACGTTTCTTCGTGCTCGGCGATCTCCGAACGCGCAAGACGACAGTCACACGCGGGCCTTACGCCGAAAGTCTTATATCGACCTTCGACTAATGAAAATCCGTATTTTTCACGGCTTTCGCACAAGCGATCGATCAGTTATGAAACACGCGAATAGTCCTTTTTTTGCGTAGATTCGTTTCCTCAGTTCGGATCACAAAATTTAGTCAACTGCATCGAACAACGCATGTTGACGTTGTTGCTTTGGATAATCGATAGTGAATCGACATGGAGTGCAACGCACAGGGATAGATCGAAAGTGCTTCTGTAACGCCACCCTTCTCCACGATCTCGCGCATCAATGCGCGAAGCCGACGGCATGCCGCCGATAGCGGCCACCGAAGGCTTCGCCTCTGCGCAGCCGCTGGTTTCAGGGGACAAACGCAGCAGACCTGTCGCCGCATGCGAATGCGGTCCGGGTGAGTTTTTGCCCAAGCTTTCATCGAACCGACCGTTTTCATCGACTCGACAGCGCGTCGCGCCGCCGTGCGCAAGCGCGCATCGACCGACTCTCTACGAACATCCGCCCCCAGCCGATCAGCAAGGAGCCAAGCGCAGTGGAAAAGTTGAGAGTGCTTCTGGTCGATAACTACGACAGCTTCACCCACAACATCGCGCACTACCTGGGCGAGGCCAACGGCACGCCGCCCACGGTGGTCGCCAACGATCGCATCGAATGGGCGCAGATCGACGCCGCCGATTACGACGCGATCGTGATTTCCCCGGGCCCGGGCCGCCCGGAACGCGCCGGCGACATGGGTGTGAGCAACGACGTGCTCGCCATGGCCGCCGTGCCGGTGCTCGGCATCTGTCTGGGCCACCAGGCGCTGGTGCATGCCTTCGGCGGCAGCATCGTGCACGCGCCACAACCGATGCACGGGCGGCTGAGCGCGGTCGAGCACGACGGCAGCGCGCTGTTCGCCCACATTCCCTCGCCGTTCGACGTGGTGCGTTATCACTCGTTGATGGCGGCCGAGCCTTTGCCGGAAGGGCTGCGCGTTACCGCGCGCACCGCCGACGGCCTGGTGATGGCGCTCGAGCACGTCAGCCGCCCCCTGTGGGGCGTTCAGTTCCATCCCGAGTCGATCCACACCGAATTCGGCCA
The DNA here is from genome assembly GCF_019970005.1 of Lysobacter sp. ESA13C. Lineage (NCBI taxonomy): Bacteria > Pseudomonadati > Pseudomonadota > Gammaproteobacteria > Lysobacterales > Lysobacteraceae > Lysobacter > Lysobacter sp. ESA13C. The sequence goes on from NZ_JAHXYK010000007.1 coordinate 253,813, forward strand.
CCAGATCATCGACAACTTCATCGAATTGGCGCGCAGCCACACCTTGCGCAAGCGCAGACGCCGCAGTGGCGACAGCGCCGTCGGCAGCGAGCCGGAGACGGCACGGCCGGCACCGACGCAAGCCTGGCGCATCCAGTCGCGCCGCATCGGCGCCGAAGCCGATCCGCAGTCGGTGTTCCTGGAGTGCTTCGCCGCCAGCGATGCCGCGTTCTGGCTCGACTCCAGCGCGGTGCGTCCGGGCTATTCGCGTTTCAGCTTCATGGGCGACGGCAACGAGCCGGGCGCGCACAGCCTGGTGCATCGGGTCGGCCAGGGCAGCGGCGACGCCGGCGAAGGCGAGCGCTTGTTCGGCCGGATCCGCGACGGCCTGGCGGTCGCGCTGCACGGCGGCGAAACCCTGCCGTTCGATTTCGTCGGCGGCTGGGTCGGCTACTTCGGCTACGAGCTCAAGGCCTTGACCGAAGTCGGCGGCCCGCATCGCTCGCGCCAGCCGGACCTGTTCCTGCGCTTCATCAATCGCTTCCTCGCCTACGATCACCTGGAACGCTGCTGGCATGCGGTCGCCACCGGCCCGGCCGAGCGCGCAAGCGAAGACGCCGCCTGGCTCGAACGCATGGCCGCGCGCCTGGACCAGGTGCCGCCCGCGCCGGCGTTGCGCCACGGCGAGCGCGCAACGCCGGTGGAGTTCCACCTCGAACTCGACCGCGCCGCTTACAGCGAACGCATCGGCCGCTGTTTCGAACAGATCGGCGACGGCGAAACCTACGAGGTCTGCCTGACTAATCGCCTGCGCGCACAGGTCGACCTGGACCCGGTCGAGCTGTATCGCCACCTGCGTCAGATCAACCCCGCGCCCTATTCCGCCTTGCTGCGCCACAACGGTTTCGACGTGCTGAGTTCTTCGCCGGAGCGCTTCCTGCGCCTGAGCCCGAACGGCGTGGTCGAGATCAAGCCGATCAAGGGCACTCGCCCGCGCTCGGCCCGCGACGAGGACGACCGCGCGGTCCTGGCCGAACTCAAGCACTGCGAGAAGGACCGCGCCGAGAACCTGATGATCGTCGACCTGACCCGCAACGACCTGGCCCGCGTCTGCGAGGTCGGCTCGGTGTGGGTGCCCAAGCTGATGCAGGTCGAGAGCTATGCCTCGGTGCATCAACTGGTGTCGACGGTGCGCGCGCAGCTGCGCGCCGGGTTGGACGTGATCGACCTGCTCCAGGCCACCTTCCCGGGCGGTTCGATGACCGGTGCGCCGAAGCGCCGCACCCTGGAAATCATCGACACCCTCGAAGCCTCGGCGCGCGGCATCTATTCCGGCGCGATCGGCTATCTGTCGCTCAACGGCGCCGCCGACCTGAGCATGGTGATCCGCACCCTGGTCCACCAGGACGGCAGTCTGGAGCTCGGCGTCGGCGGCGCGGTGATCGCGCTGTCGGATGCCGACGGCGAATTCGAGGAACTCCTGGTCAAGGCACGCGCGCCGATGCGTGCGGTAGCGCGCTGCGCCAGCGGCGACGCCGAGGCCTGGCGAATTCCCGGCGAACTCTCGCCGCACACCGACGCACCCGCCGTTCCCGTCGCGCAGCTAGGGACTTAAGCATGCAACGCAGCCATATCGTCACCGGGGCCAATGGCTACCTGGGCTCCCACCTCGTGCTCGAACTGTTGCTCGGCCAGCCCGAAGCGCAGGTCGTCTGCATCGCCCGCAGCGATGGCGGCGACGCGCGGCAGCGGGTCGTCACCGCCGTGCGCCTGGCCGCGCAGACCTGCGGCCAGGCCTTGCAGGCCGAAGCACTGGCGCGCCTGCAGGTGGTGAGCGGCAATCCCTTGCGGCCCGAGGCCGGTCTCGCCGAACGCTTCGCCCAGGCCGTCGCCGGCCGCGGCGACGCCACCTTCTGGCACGTCGCCGCGACCGTGCGCTTCACCGAATCCGAAGCCGGCGAGCTCGAACGCATCAACACCCAGGGCGCGACCCACGCGCTGGAACTGGCGATCGCCGCAGGCTGCTCGGACTACAACTACGTCAGCACCGCCTACGTCTGCGGCGACCGCAGCGGCGAGATCGCAGAACAGCTCGAGCCGCAGGCGCCGGCCAACTTCTCCAACCCCTATGAGCGCAGCAAGTTCGAAGCCGAGCGCCGCATCGTCGCGCGCGCCGAGGCCGCCGGCCTGGCCTGGCGGATCCTGCGCCCGAGCATCATCGTCGGCCATTCGCGCACCTGGCTCAGCGCCAGCGACAGCGGCCTCTACAAGTTCTGCGAACTGCTGGAAGAGTTCTGGTCGTCGCAGCGCGGCGCGGCGGCGCCGCGCAGCCTGCGCTTCGCCGCACCGGAGAACGCGCACCTTAACTTGGTGCCGGTCGACGTGTGCGTGGCCGAAATGCTCGCCATCGACGCCAATACGCACAGCCGCAAGGGCATCTATCACCTGGTCTCGGCCAGCACGGTGCCGACCGCCGACTTCCTGTCCAGCGTCGCCGCGGCCACCGGCATCCCGCTGACGATGGCAAGCGCGCAGGAGCTGGCCGAACAACCGCTGTCGCGGCGCGAAGTCGAGTTCGCGCGCCGTGTCGCCCATTACCGCCCCTATCTGTATGGCGACAAGCGCTTCGAGCGCGCCGCCAGCGTGCGTGCGTGCGGCAGCGACCTGCAAACCGCGCGTCGTATCGATCGCCAAGCGGTGCTGTCGTGGCTGCAGGCCTTCCTCAAGCGCAGCCGGGTGCATAGCGACGCTTCGCCGGAAGCGCGGCTGTTCACCCAGCAGCGTGCGTTACCGGCGCACTTCAACGTCACCGAGCATCTGCTGCAGGGTGCGGCGCGGGCCTACCCGGACAAGATCGCCATCCGCCACGAAGGCGGCGAGATCCGCTACGCCGAACTCGCCGAGCGCATCGCCGCCTGCGCACGGCGTTTGTCGGCGGCCGGCGTGCATTACCAACAGCGGGTCGCGCTGATCTCGCACGACGGCATCGAGCATGTCGCTGCCTTGCTCGCGGTGATGCATCTCGGCGCGGTCTGCACGCTGATCAACCCGCTGCTGCCGGCGCGCGACATCGCCGCCTTGCTCGAACAGGCCGAGGTGAGCCTGGTGGTCGCCGACGTCACGGCCCGCCAGCGCCTGAACGAGATCGATGCCGGCGCGCCGCTGCTGCCGCTGGAAGCGGTCTGCGCCGCACCGAGCGGCCCCGAACGCGAGCCGCTGTTGGCCTCGCCGACCGGGCCGCTGGACCATGCCTTCGCGGTATTCACTTCCGGCTCGGTCGGCCAGCCCAAGCTGATCGAGCACCGGCACCTGGATCCGATCGTCGCCACCGAGCGCTATGCCGCCCACCTGCTCGATCTGCGCGTCAGCGACGTGCTGTTCTCGGCCTCGCGCACCAGCTTCGCCTTCGGCCTGCAGAACCTGTTGATCGCCCTGCTCAAGGGCGCGACCGCGGTGATCGCACCACAGAAGATCTCGGCCGCGGTGGTCGCCGAGCTGATCGTCGCCGCGCGCCCGACCGTCATGTTCGCGGTGCCTACCGTCTATCAATACCTGCTCGACGACGAGGCGCTGTCGAACCGGATCGAGGGCCGCAACAGCCTGCGTCTGTGCATCGCCGCCGGCGAACGCCTGCCGCAGGCGGTGGCGACGCGCTGGTTGCAGCGCCACGGCATCCGCCTGCTCGACAGTCTCGGCTCCACCGAAGCCTTCTCGACCTACCTCAGCAATGTCGCCGACGGCGACTACCAGGGTTCGACCGGCAAGCTCGTGCCCGGCTTCGATGCGGTGCTGCGCCACCACGACGGCCGTCCCTGCCGCAAGGGCGAACGCGGGGTGATGTGGCTGCGCGGGCCGTCGCTGTCGGTATCGCGCCAGGACCGCAACGCCGGCAGCCGATTCCACGGCGGTTGGTACTGCACCAACGACGTGTTCTGGCGCGACGGCGACGGCTACTTCCACTTCTGCGGCCGCCACGACGAGATGTTCAAGGTCGCCGGGCAATGGGTGTCGCCGCTCGACCTGGAGGAAGTGCTGCTGAGCCATCCGCTGGTGCGCGAGGCGGCGATCACCTCCAGCGCCGACGGCGTCGCCACCGAGGACTCCAGCACCCTGCGCACCAAGGCCTGGGTGGTGTCCGACCAGGCCTCGCCGGACCTCGCCGAAGAATTGCGCACCCTGTGCAAGACCCGCCTGGATGCGCGGCGCTATCCGCACCTGGTCGAGTTCGTCGATGCGCTGCCGCGCACCAGCACCGGAAAGCTGCAGCGCGCTCCGCTGCGCAGACGCGCCGAGGAACAGTCGGCCGCTGCGCACGCCGCCGAAACCATCCCCGCCTGAGGTAGACCCCATGCTGTCCCGATTGAAGTTCATCTTCGATGGCGGCCTGACCGTCGCCAATGCGCTGGAGAAGTCGATCGCCGTCTACGGCGAAGATTTCGAAGTGCTGCGTTTCTCCGGCTCGCTGGAGCGTTTCGGCGTCGGCGGACGGGCCATCACCGCCGGACAGCTGCGCCGGCTGTCGGACCGGCTGTCGCAGACCCTGCTCGACCTGGGCCTGAAACGCTACGACCGGGTCGCGATCTATCTCGACAACGGCGTCGAGTACCTGATCTATTCGCTGGCGATTATGCGCGCCGGCGCGATCACCGTGCCGATCAACGGCGGCATGCGCGCCGAAGACCTCAACGCCTACCTCGACTACACCGGCGCGCGCCTGGTCTTCATCGACCGCGAGCGGCTGCCGCGACTGGACGCGGGCGCACTGGCGCAGGGCCGCCGCGTCGCCATCGTCACCGACGCGGTGCAAGCCGGTGACGCCGGCAGCGTGGCCCTCAGCGACTGCCTGGCGCCGCGCGCCGACGGCTTCGCGCCGGTGCGAATGCATCAGCACGACGATGTGATGATCGTCCACACCTCCGGCACCACCGGCTTCCCCAAGGGCGTGCTGCACGGTTCCTACAGCCTGGTCCGCGCCACCAAGGGCCAGCTGATGATCCAGCCGATCACCCGCAACAACCGCATCCTGCTGGCCTCGCCGACCAACCACCACATCACCCAGGCCAGCATCGTCAGCTGCCTCGCCGCCGGCGTGCCCGGTTACGTGCCGGCGAAGGAAACCCCCGAGCAACTGCTGTCGATCATCGAACGCGAGCGCTGCTCGCTGATCCTGTCCTTCCCCGACGTCTACCAGGGCATGTGCGACGCCGGCCTGTCGCGCTTCGACCTGTCCCACGTCAAGGCCTGGATGGCCGGCGGCGACTCCAGCCACGAAGTGCACATCCGCCAGCTCACCGCGCACGGCGCGATGGCGCGGGTGTTCGGCAAGCGCCTGCTGAGCTCGATGTACCTGGAGTTCTTCGGCACCTCCGAGGTCGGCTTCGCCGCCTTGATGAAGGTCAGCTTTTCCTTCACCAAGCGCTTCGACCGTTATGTCGGCAAGCCGACCATGGTCAGCCCCAAGGTCAAGATCGCCGACGAAGACGGCCGCGCGCTGCCGGTCGGCCAACCGGGCCGCCTGATGGTCAAGGGCCCGACCCTGTTCAAGGGCTATTGGAACGCCCACGACCGTTTGCACGGCGTGCATTTCGACGGCTGGTGGTGGACCGGCGACGTCGCGGTCAAGACCCGCGGCGGCGGTTACTACCACCTCGACCGCGAAGTGGATTCGATCCGCGTCGGCGACGGCCGCGTCTATTCGCTGCAGTGGGAGGAACGCATCCTCAAGCACCCGGCGGTGGCCGACGTGGCGGTGGTCGAGCTGAGCCGTGCCGACCGCAGCACCGGCGCCGGCGCGGTCATCGAATGCCGCCCCGGCCAGCCGACCGACGCCAGCGCCTTCGAGGCCTGGCTGCGCCAACAGGTGCCCGGCTACGACGGCCTGCGTATCGAAGTGCTGCCGCCCGGCGAGCAACTGCCGCGCGGGCTCACCGGCAAGGTGCTCAAGCGCCACGTCCGCGAACGCTACGCGTCCGTGCCTGCCACGGCGCCCGCCGTAACGCCCGCCACAGCCCCCGCCTCGATCTGACCTTCCCATCACTTCACCGACAAGGACTTCCGCATGAGCAGCACCGTTACCGCCATCGCCGACGCCCACGCCGCGCCGTTCGACTACGCCCCCGGCTCGATCGACTTCCCCGACCTGCCCAACGTGCCGGAAGAGTATCGCCACGAGCTGATCCGGCTGATGGCGATCCAGGCCTATTCCGAAGAAAAGGCCGCCACCGAAGGCATCGAGTGGATCGCCAACGCGCCCGACTACAAGCGTCGCCGCGTGTTCGCCAAGATCATCGCCGAGGAAGCGCGCCATAGTTATCTGATCTATAACCTGCTCGAGCGCATGGGCGTTCCGGAAAAGCAGGCCATCGCCATCGCCGAAGGCCGCGCCCACCGGCCGATGCACGACGCCTCGCTGGAGGGCCCGCTCAGCGTCGGCGACGAGAGCAACGAGTGGATCGACATCATGTTGAACCACATGTTCCTGGACCGCGCCGGCAAGTTCATGGTCGGCAACTTCTGCGAAGCCAGCTTCAAGCCCTGGGCCGAAGCCAACCAGACCATCCTGCGCGAGGAGCGCGGCCACATCGGCTTCGGCTTCGCCGAGCTGCGCACCTACCTGGCCGAAAAGGGCGAGACCAACGAAGCGCGGATCAAGATCTCCAACTGGTACGCCAAGGGCCTGAACTTCTTCGGCCCGCCGTCGACCTCGCGCGGCGCGCGGCTCAGCGCTTACGGCCTCAAGCGCAAGGACAACGAGACTCTGCGCAACGAGTTCCGCGCCGAAGTCGAGGACGTGTTCAACGAACTCGGCCGCCAGGACTTGATCGAGCTGGAGAAGAACGACTTCCCCTACCGCTCCGGCAACGAGGGCTGAGCCCATGGCGCCGACGACCTCTCGCGACTTTCGCCTTGGACGCTTCAATCAGATCTACGCTCAACTCAACCTGATCTGCAACGCCAATTCCTGCGACTGGATCGAGCTGGACTCGGCGCCCGACCTCGCCCTGCTGAAGCGGGCGATCGAGCACACCATCGACCGTCATCCGCGCGCGCGCTCGGTCCAGTACCAGCGCGGCGTGATCCTGGGCTGGCGTCATCTGGCCCAGCGGTTGCCGATCGAAATCGAACAGCGCAGCAGCATCAACGTCGAGCCGGCGCGGCTGCGCGCGGAGTTGCTCGGCAATGCCTGGAACGAACGCGTGCCGACCCGCGGCGGCCACCCGTTCCGCTTCATCTACACCCGCACGCCCGAGAAACACATCCTGCAGTTCCTCACCAGCCACACCTTCACCGACGGCAAGGCCGCGCAGTTGTTCTCCGGCGACATCGCCGAGGCCTACGGCCGCCTCTCGGCGGGGCTGCCGCTCGACCCGGAAGTGATCGACCTGCCCGAGCACAACCACGACCGCCTGTTCCTGGCCAAGCTGCGCGGCGCCGAGGCGCTGCGCCTGGCCTGGAAGGGTGTGGCCGGTTTCTTCCACGACCTGGTCATGCCGGCAGGGCGTCTGCTCATCTCCGGCAAGCGCAGCGGCGAGACCGACGTGCTGATGATCGAGTTGCCGGCGCCGATGCTGGAGGCGCTCAAGGCCGCCGGCGCGCGCCGCGGCAGCACCATCCATCCGCTGTTGTTGCTCGCTCTGCTGCGCACCGCGCAGGCCGATGCCGGCCGCCAGGGCAAGCGCCTCAAGCACGGCCTGCGCATCGTCGACAACTTCAGCCTGCGCCGCTTCGTCGACGACCCGCGCGTGCACAAGCTGTACGACTGCGTGGCCGTGCCGTATACGCTGGAACTGGACCCGAACGAAGACGACGAGGCGGTGATCCAGCGCGCCAACACGCGCCTGGACGCACTCAAGAGCGGCGAGATCCTGTCCGAGCTGTACCGCTTCCGCCTGCTGTTCCAAAGCTCGCTGCTGCTGCCGAAGGCGGCGACGATCCGTTTCGCCGCCAACGTGCTGACCCGGGCCAACCTGATCTGCACCAACGTCGGCCCGATCGACACCCGCCTGGAGCACTTCGGCCCGATCCCGGTGCGCACCTATTACTCGTTCCCGCAGTTGTTCCCGCCGGGCGAGGTGATGGTGCAGGTCAGCGCCTTCCGCGGCCATCTGCGCCTGGTCTACCTCTACGACAAGGGCCAGATGAACGAGGCGCAGATGCGCGAGCGCTTCGTCTATCCGCTGATCGCCGAGCTGAGCCGGATCACCGGTGCGAGCTCCCTTCCCGAACACATCGCCGCCCACGGCTGAGCCCCCATGCGCCCCCTGATCCTCCGCATCCTCGCCTACCCGCGCACCTGCCTGATCCTGTTGCTGGCGTTGCTGGTGTTGTCCGGCCTGGCCCTGACCCAGCTGCGCTTCGACAACACGCCCGACTCGTTCTTCATGCAAGACGACCCGGAGCTGATCAAGTACACCCAGTACAAGGCGGACTTCGGCAGCGACGAATACAGCTTCCTGGTGCTCGATGCGCCGGTGCAGTGGACGCCGGCCTTCATCGCCAACGTGCGCGATCTCGGCGCGCGCATCGAGGCGATGGACAACGTCAACAAGGTCACCACCCTCGCCAACGTGCGCCACATCGCCAGCGTCGACGGCGGCGGCCTCGACGTCGGCCCCTTCCTCGGCGAAGACCTCGACGCGGCGGCTCTGGCGGCCAAGCGCAGCGAGGCCCTGGCCCATCCCTACTACCGCAACTTCCTGATCAGCGGCAACGGCCGTCACCTCGGCATCCTGGCCGAGACCGGGGTCAGGCCTGGCGAGATCGTCTACAAGATCGAGCTGGCCAAGAAGATCCGCGCGCTGGCGCAGGCTCCGGAGTTCAAGCGCTTGAACATGCGCGTGGTCGGCGCGCCGATCATCGACGCCGACGTGTTCACCATCATCAACCGCGAAAGCGCGATCTTCGGCACGCTGTCCTTCATCCTGGTCTCGGTCGGGTTCTGGCTGATCTTCCGCTCTTGGGCGGTCGCCTTGCTGCCGCTGGTGGTTGCGTCCTTGTCGATCGTGGTGGCGATGGCAGTCAGCGCCGTGATCGGCGCGCCGATCGGCATGCTCACCGCGATCATTCCCTCGTTCCTGATCTCGGTCGGAGTCGGTTCCAGCATCTTCCTGCTCGCCGAGGTCTATCGCCAGTACGCCGCCGGCGGCGACCTGCGCGCGGCTATCGTCGAAGGCTTCAGCCACTCGGCAGGCGCCAGCGCCTTGTCGGTGCTGACCACTGCCGGCGCGCTGCTGTCGTTCTCGTGGTCGGAGATCCGGCCGGTGCAGGGCATCGGCATCTCGATGGCGGCGGGGTTGGTCGCGTCCTTGCTGATCGGCTGGCTGCTGATCCCGCTGGCGCTGAGCCGTTTTCGTTTATTGCCGGATGCGCAGCGCGCGGCGCGTTTGCTCGACGGCCGCGTGCGCGGCATGCACTGGCTCGCCGACTTCGTGACCCGGCGCTGGCGCCTGCTGTTGCTGGTGCTGGCCGGGCTGATCGCGGTCGCCGGCTTCGGCGTCGCCCGCGTCACCACCGACTACTACTACGTCGGCCTGTTCAAGCCCCACACCGACATCTACCGCTCCTACACTTACGTCGACCAGACCCTGCGCGGCGCCGCCTCGATGGAGCTGATCGTCGACAGCGCCGGCGTCGGCGGCGAGTCGATCAAGGACCCGGCGGTGCTCAAGCGCATGCGCGAGCTGCAGGACCGGCTGGAAGCGCGCTACGGCGCCCTCGGCCTGAAGACTTACAGCATCGCCGACGTGGTGATGGAGATCAGCCAGGCCCTGCACGAAGGCGACAAGGCCGCCTACCGCATCCCGGACTCGCGCGCCGAGGTGGCCGAGTCGCTGATCCTGTTCGAGTCCTCCGGCACCGACGAGCTGACCCGTCTGGTCACCGGCGACTACGCCAAGGCGCGCATCAACCTGCGCATGAAGTACCGGCCCGATTCGCAGTACCAGCCGCTGTTCCGCGACATCCAGGCCGAAGCCGAACGGATCCTGCGCGAGACGCCGCAGATCAGATCGATCGAAACCACCGGCGTGGTGCCGCTGTGGTCGCGCCTGACCAACTACCTGGCCAGCAACGAGATCCGCAGCATCGGCCTGTCGTTCTTCGTGGTGCTGACGGTGATGGTGCTGGTGTTCCGCTCGGCCACGCTCGGCCTGACCATGGCCTTGTGCAACCTGGTGCCGGTGGCCATCGCCCTGGCGGTGATGGGCTTCGGCGGCGTGTTCCTGGACCCGTTCACCCTGCTGGTGTCGGCGATCGCAATCGGCATCCTCGACGACGACACCCTGCATTTCGTCAAGACCGTCGTCGACCACTACCGCCGCAAGCACGACATGGCCGCGGCCTTGCGCGACACCTTCGCCAGCACCGGCCTGGCGATGCTGCTGCTGTCGAGCGTGCTGGTGCTCGGCTTCGTCATCTACATGCTGTCGGAAGTGCAAAGCCTGGCCAAGTTCGGCGGCGTCACCGCGCTGGCGATCGGCGTCGGCGCGCTGTGCGAGTTCCTGTTCACGCCCGCGGTGCTGATGGGCCTGGAGCGCGTCGGCCTGTTGCGCCACCTGTTGCCGCGCGAAGCCGACGGCGCCTCGTCGACCCACACGATCCAGGAGACCCCATGATCCGTCCCCTCACCCTGCGCCTTGCCGGCGCGGCGCTCGCGGGCGTCGCTGCTGCAATTATTTCCTTGGCCGCGCCGGCCCAGGACGGCGCCAAACCGAGCGCGCAACAGATCTTCGAACGCAGCAGCGCGACCGAGAAAGTCGCCGACTGGCAGGCCGACAGCCAGCTCGGCATCCGCCAGGGCGAACGCGTGCGCAACCGCGGCGGCGTGGTCTACAACAAGCTGCAAACCGACGCGGTCGACAGCCATCGCCTGTTCCGCTTCGCCACGCCGGCCGACGTCGCCGGCACCGCGGTGCTGGTGCACGAGAACGCCGCCAGCCAGGACGACCTGTGGATCTATTTCCCCAGCATGGGCAAGACCCGGCGCATCCTGGCCTCGAACAAGAAAGACAGCTTCATGGGCTCGGACTTCGCCTACGCCGACCTGATGGCCCAGGATAGCGCCGATTTCACCCATACCCTGCTCGCCGACGAGCCCTGCGCCAACGCGACCTGCTACGTGGTGCAGTCGGTGCCGCGCGATGCCAAGACTGCGGCCTCGCTCGGCTATTCCAAGCTCGTCGCGACCGTGCGCAAAAGCGATTTCGCCGCAGTATCGGTACGTTACTTCGACAAGTCCGGGCAGGAGTTCAAGCGCCAGACCATCTCCGGCCATGTCGCCGTCGCCAACCAGCCCGGCAAGCTCATCGCCACCCGCCGCGAGATGGTCGCGGCCAAGGGCGGCCGCAGCTCGGTGTTGACCCTGAAGAACGTCAACAGCAACCGCGCCCTGCGCGAAGACCTCTTCATCGAATCGCGCCTGGGCCAGTGATGCGCCGTATGACCCTCGCCGCCGCCGTCGCCGCTGCGTCCTGCGCTTCGCTGCCGGCGATGGCGCAGGCCGGCGTGGACGTCGTCGCGCCGGCCGAGGCCGCCGCAGAGTCCGCGCCAGAGCAAGCCGCCACCGAAGACGTTCCCGAGAATGCTGTCGACGGCGTGCGCTGGAGCGGGACCGCCTCCGGCGCCGCGCTGGCCGCCAGCGGCAGCCGCGACCTCGACGATGTCGGCTCGCGCCTCGGCCTGGCGGCGCGGCTGCGCAGCGAACTGCGCGGCGAGGCCTGGCGCGGCTTGATCGAAGCCGTGGGCGGCACCCGTCAGCTCGCTTATGACGACGCGCCGGTGTTGCGCCAGGGCTTCGTCGAATACACCCACGGCCCGCTGCAGCTACGCGCAGGGCGGCAAATCGTCGTCTGGGGGCGCGCCGACCGCCTCAACCCGACCGACAATCTTTCCCCGCGTGATATGCGCGCGCTGGTCAGCGACATCGACGAAGACCGTATCGGCACCGATCTGCTCTCGGCGCGCCTGCAGTTGCACGAACGCTGGTCGCTGGCGGCGCTGCACCTACCGAAGTTGCGCGCGAGCATCCTGCCGGCCTCGCTGTGGAAGCCGGTCCCTTCGTTGCATGGCGACCGCATCCGCGCGCCGGGGTCGACCGATGCGCTGCGCCTGGACTACGCCGGCAACGGCCTCGATGCCTCGCTCAGCGTCGTGCGCGGTTACTCCATCCTGCCCGCCTTCGCCTATGCCGCCGGCCCGCAGTTGGCGCAGGCGGAAGTGCGCGTGCTCGGCGCCGACTTCAGCGTTTCGCTCGGCGAGCATTGGGGGCTGCGCGGCGAACTGGCCGACACTCGCTTCGAGGGGCCACCGCCGCCGGGCCTCGGCGATCATTTCTATGCCGTGCTCGGCCTCGAGCGCCATTTCGACGGCGGCTGGCTCGGCCTGGCCCAGTACGTACACCGGCGCGCCGAGCGAACCCGTTCGCCCGTCGCGCAGCCGGACTTCGTACTGCGCGCCAATCGCGCAGTCTGGTTCCAGAACCACGCCGACAGCGATGCGCTCTACCTCGGCCTGACCCGCGCGCCGCTGGAAGGCGACCTCAGCGGCGACATCGGCTTGCTGCAGACCACCCACGGTCGCGGCCGCGCCTGGTTCGCCAATCTCGAATACCGACTCGACGATCGCTGGAGCCTGCTCGCGCGCTGGCAACACTTCACCGGCCCGGCCGACTCCGATCTCGGCGCGCTGCGCAAGGACCGCCTGATGCTGCTGGAACTGCGCCGCACCTGGGGTTGGCAACGATGATCTGGCTCGACGGCCATCTGGTGGATGCCGAGCACGCCAAGGTCTCGGTGTTCGACCGCGGCTTTCTCTATGGCGACGGCTTGTTCGAAACCTTGCCGGTCTACGACGGCATGCCCTTCTTGCTCGACGAACATCTGCGGCGGCTCCAGGACGGCGCGCGCGCCTTGCGCTACCTCGACCCACCGTCCGAACAGCACTGGCGCGCGGCCGCGGCCGCGGTGATCGGCGCCTGCAAGGAGCCGTCCTCGACCCTGCGCCTGTGGATGAGCCGCGGCCGCAGCGCCGGCTTGTCCTGCAGCGGCGCGCATCGGCCGACCTGGGTCGCCGCCTGCCTGCCGGCGCGTTACTACGAGCCGCATATCCACGAGCAGGGCACGACCCTGTTCGCGAGCGAGCGCATTCACCTCCTGCCGGATCAGTCACCGACCGCCTGCAAGCACGCGAACTACCTCGGCTCGATCCTGGCCTTCGACGAGGCGCAGACCCACGCCGCCGACGAAGCGCTGCTGTGCAACGCGCGCGGCCAGGTCTGCGAAGGCGCCTACAGCAACCTGTTCTTCGTGCTCGACGGCGAACTGATCACCCCGCCCTTGAGCGAGGGCCCGCTCGCCGGCATCGCCCGCGCCTGCGTGCTGTCACTGGCCGCCGCGCTGGGCCTGCGCCATGCCGAACGTCCGCTGGCCTACGCGCGGCTCGGCGACACTGAAGAAGCCTTCATGACCAATTCCCTGATCGGCCTGGCGCCGATCCGCCGCGTCGTCGACGCGCGCGGCACCGTGGCCGAATGGGCCCCCGGGCCGATCACGCGCCGCCTCGGCGCGGCCTATGCCGACCTCGTCCGCAAACGCACCGGTGCGGCCTGGCCGCCCGTCCACCGCCCTTCCCACACAACGCAACGATCCTAAAGGAACGCCATGCACGTCATCGAAGACATCCATGCCCGCCCGGACGCGCCGCCCGCGCTGTGGGACGACCTGTTCCCGCCGGGCCTGCTGCTCGAACTGGAGCGCCATCCCTTTCTGCGCCGTTGCCGCGAAGGCGAGCGCGCACTGGAAATGCTGCGTGCGTTCCTGGTCCAGCACAGCTATTACTCGGAAAACTTCACCCGCTATCTGTGCGCGCTGATGTCGCGCATGCCGAGCAACGAGGACGTGCGCGCGCTGGCGATGAACCTGGTCGAGGAAACCGGTCTCGACCGGCCCCATGCGGTCACCCACGCCGAGTTGTACCGCCGCTGCCTGGGCGAGATCAGCGTGCAGCCGCGCAGTGCGCCGATCCTGGGGGAAACCACGGCGCTGATCGAAAGCATGTTCCACTATTGCCGCTCGCCCGACCCGCTCGACGGCCTGGCGGCCCTGTGCCTGGGCGCCGAAGCGATCGTGCCGACCTTATACGGCGGCATCCTCGACGGCCTGCGCGCGGCCGGCTACAGCAACGAGCAACTGCACTTCTTCGTCCTGCACGTCAGCGAGGACGAAGACCACGCCCTGGTCATGCGCGACATCATCAACCGCCTGCTGCAGGACCACCCGCACCGCCGCGCCAAGGTCGTCGCCGTCGGCGAAGACATGATCCGCCTGCGCATGAGCCTGCTCGATGCCGTGCTGGCAAGGCATCCGGCGGTGCATGGTTGAGGGGCGAACGGGGAGATGCCCGTAGGTCTCTCCTGCTCACTGCCGACTCGACGACGAACCAGTGCGCTTCGGCTGTCGACAACGCGGTGGCCGCCGCCTGGAAAACAGGGCGCCGCGAACCCGATCACCGCGGGCACAACACGCTGTCGTTCCGCCCCGATACACGCCGGAGCGGAAGCGACCTACTTGCTGGACCGATGGCCGTAGCTGAGGACGCGGGTGATCTTCCAGTCGCCGCCCTGCTTGCTCCAGACGATGGTGAAATCGGCCAGGCCGTCGCAGTTGCCGCTGGAAAACTGGCAGAACCGGTGCGAGCCCATTTCGATGGCGCCGAAATCCTTGATCGGATAGACCGTCACCGAACCGGGAATGAGTTCGCGCCGGAATTTGCCGCAGACGTACTTCTCGGTATTTGCCAGCATCTCCTGCCGGGACCAAGTCACGCCTCCGGTGTCGTGATAGAACTCGACGTCCTGCGAGAAATAGTCGGCGTGCTTCTGCAGCTTATCGGGCGCACTGCAGTGATTGAAGGCGTCGAATACGGCCCAGTCCAAAGCCATGATCGTGCCGAGCAAGCGACTGTCCGCAGGCTGCGCGTCGCTCGAAGCCGCAGGCGCCGACAGCGTCATCGTCGCGGCGACCATGAAGGCGCCGATCAGTTTTCCGATAATTCTCACGCAAGTCCTTGCAGTAGGTTGACGGCCTGGGCATTCGAGCGGGCTGGGCCGTAGCCGCTCCGTCCAGGAAGATCGCTGGCATTCGCCTCGATGACCCGGCCTCCCCGGCCGGACCCGCACGCGGTCGCGGGCGTTTGCCGGACCCGTCATCGTCGATGCGGTGGAGCATAGGAGCTATCGCCGGGTCCGGATCGGCCGATGCGACGAAACCGGGCCCTTGGCGACGAAAGCGGGGTGGGAAGGGACGAACCCAGGATCACAGGACATCGCCGGGCGGCCTGCCAGGGCATGCCGGGGCATCGCGGCCTCGATGCGACCGCACCGAGGCTTGCCGGGCCGCCTTACCCTCGCACTATCACATCGTCATCGCGTTCTGAGTCCGCTGCTGGGTCTGCTGCTGGCCCTGCTGCTCGCGCTCGTAGGCCAACTGGTTCAAGCCCACGGTGCTCTGCTCCAGGCTCTGCTGTTTCGCGCCTTCGACCGGCACCCAGACGTAGTTGGCGTTTCGGGGATCGCCTTCGATCGCGAACAGCTTGGACCTGTCCTGGTTGTCGGTCGCTACCGCGTCGATGCAGGCAAGATTGAAATTCTTCGCCGCCAAGGTCAGCGTGCCCGCGGCGTTCTTGCGTTCGGATTCGCTCATGCCCTGGCCCACGTTCGAGTTCTCCAGGCAGCCCAAGGCTTGCTGGTACAGATCGTTGTCGCGATGGCCCGGTTGGTCCACCCGCGTCTCCGGCACCCGATAGTTCCGACCCAGCGACTGCAACTCGCTGATCGTCTCGGCCGACAGCTCCTCGTCTTCGTCGTCGCTGGCGATCAGACCGTCGAACTCTCCCGGCTGCTCGGGCTCTTCGTCGTCGCGGTAGCCGCCATCCTCGCTCATCTCGTATTCGTGCGAGCTGTTGACGCTGCGGCCGACCAGACGCAGGTTGCTGGTCTCGTTGTAGCCGTCCAGCGCGTCGGCCTTGCTGAGCCCGTCGGGTCCGCCGTGCTCTTCCATCTTCCTGGCAAGCAGCTCGAACGGAATCTCGTGGTCGATATCCAGCGCGTCGCGGGTGCACAACTGTCCGGAGGCGGCGCAGTAGAACAGCGGCACCGGGACCATCTTGCCGCTGGTCGGGCTCTTCAAGGTCACCGTGTCGACATGCGACTCCTCCAGTTTCGACTCATACCACTTGCCCAACACCGCAGCGTCGAAACTCAGGCCCTTGCGGCCGTCGTCGGCCGACCACGGCTGCTCCATGGTCGTGCGCTTGCGCTTGGCGCCGTCGTTGTCGGGATCGAAACCGGGGCGGTCGGCGTCGGCATCGAAACCGAAGCGCTTCTCGACCCAGCCCTGCCACTGCGGCGAATCGGCGCCGTGTTCTTCGAGGATCCGGAACGCGGCCTCGCGCGCACGGTTGACCGGCGCCGGCAGCAGGCGCAGGTTGCTGGTGTCGTTGTAGGCCATGTGCGCGTCGGCGTGGCTGGCCACTTTCAAGGTATCGAAGTGGTCCTTCCATTGATCGACATGGTCGATATCCAAGGCATCCGCGCTGTGCCAGGTGTCGGTCTCGGCATGGTGGTACAGCAGCAACGAACCGGCGTCGGGCACGGTCACGCCCTGCGGCGACATGTTTTTCTGCGCCCAGTCGTTGTGCATGTACTCCGAGGTCGAGTCGTAGAAACCGAGGCCGGAGCGCGTATCGCTGTCCTTCCAGGTCCGGTTCTGCAAGGTGTCCCCGTGTTTGGTCGGCGACTCGTTTTCCCAATGCACGAGCGTGACCTTTTCGCCGCTGCTCAAGGTCTTTTCTTCTAATCGAAAGCCCATCTCGCCTCTCCTGGTCGGGGGGCGCCCCAGCGCCCGCGCCGCGAACCGGGCGCAGGCCCCGGCCACAGCTGAACGACCTCAATTACGCAAAACCGAGCGCAGGCCGGCCAACGTCCGCCATCGACGCGGTGAGCGCTTGCTGGCCGCAGGTCTCGGCACTCGCGGTCCGGCGTTTCTGAATGGGCAGCGGCCGCCGCGTGCGGCTACGCCTGCAAAGGCGTATTCAACAACGAGCGCGCAATCCATTGCCCCCTTTGAAGAAGGGGCAAGCGCCCGACGCAAGCACGAGGTCGACCGCTTCGTCAGCGCGAGGGATTTGCTTGCGCGACAACGTAGACCATCGGCATCCATCAGTGCCTCAATCACGGCCGTCATTTCGCGGCGTCGACCTTCACCCGGTCGAATGGCCATCGTTTCGAGCACACGCCGGCACCGCGGAAACGAGCGCACGAGACAACGATAGCGAATCGCTTTCCCGGCTCACCGCCATCGGATTTTTCGTCGCTGTCGTCGAGCGTATCGACCAGAATCGATGCGAGCGTTTGCGATTACTCGACCGCTCGTCGCCTGCCGCAAACGCGGATTACGTCGCTTCGCGGCCCACCGATTCGCCCGATATTTGACCGAACGCAAGTTCGTTCCGGTGAATCGCTTGCAGTTTCGAATCCCGCTGGCGCGACCATGGCCGCCTCGCCGTTGCGGCGGCGTTTCACCTTGACAATCGCCGGCCCGCGGAGGATCCGACAGCCAACCGCCGTTGCAACCGTCGTCCGGCGCCGATCCCCGATGCATGGAGATTGCGCCTGTCTCCTACCGCCCGAGCAGCGTCCGATCCCGGTGCGGTAATCGCTTGTTTTCCACACAGCGTGAACGCGGCCCTCGCCGAGGGCCGCCCCTGCCAAGGAGAGTCCCATGGCTTTAGAGATCGCTTCCGGAACCGTGCGCCCCGGCAAGACCTTCGCCCACCAGTTCGCCAACAACATCGCCGCCTACGTGGTGGGCATCCGCTCGTTCAACCTCAGCTACGGCACCAGCAGCGATCACTGGATCCGCACCGCCAGCATCAGCCTGTCGCCGAGCGCCAGCGGGCAACAGCTGTCGGTCAACGTCGACGCGACCTTGGTCGACTCCAGCGGCAACAGCATGGACGTCGACGATTCCTATATCGAACTGGTGGCGCTGGCCTGGACCGGCGCGGCCGATTCGCAACTGTTGTTCACCAACGTCGACGGCGTGTCCAACGGCAGCAGCAGCCAGTCCTATCCGATCCCGGGCACGACCACGCTGATCGACACCGCGGCGCTGGCCGGCTTCGATCTGTCGTACGGCAACTCGAATCACCAGATCCTGCACATCGCCGCGCGCGCCGGCGTATCGACATCCTCCAACGGCGTAGCGGTGACCTCCGCCGCCTCGATGTACGACGGCCACGGCAACAACGTATCCACCGCGACCGTCGACGGCGGCCTGATCGTCAATTGCGATTCCTCGCTGAACATCCAAGCGGTCACCCTGCCGAACCTGCAGAACGATTCCAGCGATACGCGGATTTCATTCAACAATAACTACAACAGCTTCCTGTTGCTGCTCACCGGCTTCCAGGTGCAGTTCAATGGCAGCACCGATCACAACGTCCGCTCGTTCGGCGCCGGCTTGATCCTGGGCAACTCCGGCCAGGGCTATGCCGAGGTCAACGGTTCGGCCTGGATGCAGGACAACAGCGGCAATCACCAGAGCGACGGCAACAGCTACGCCAGCGGCATCATCATCGGTTACACCAGCACCATCTCGTGAGATCCGCGGCGCGCCACGCGCGCGCCGAGCGGCCGTTCGCGACGACAGCTCGTACGGCCCGCCGCAGGCGCCCTACTCACTGCAGGGCGTCTGCGGACAGCACACCGGCCGTCGCCTCGCCCGCCACGCACTAACCGAAACCGTCTCGCGCCACGCCGCGAACGCTGGCCGCGCGCACCTCCAGGGAGAACACCATGGCCAGTCCGTCCGGCACCAGCGCACCGAGCATTCGCACCTTCCAGATGGACGCCAGCAGCGTCGGCGTGCTCAAGAACAGCGTCAACCTGTTTCGCGGCGACGTGAACTACACCCAGGACCTGTTCTCGCTGCCGGGGCGCAGCAACAACGACGGCCTGCAGATCCAGCTGACGATGCAGTACCAGAGCAACGTCAATCAACAGGCGATGACCTGGAACCGCGACCAGCCCACCGGCGTGCTCGGCATGGGTTGGACGCTGCCGTTGGCGCAGATCCGCATGGACGACGGCAACTGCCCCACCCCGGGCCAGCGCAATTACACCTTGTCGGTGAGCGGCAACGCCAGCGCGATCGTGTTCGACCCGACCGCACCGCCGTTGTTCTCCATGGACCCGACCCTGGCCTCCCAGCTCCAGGGCGGCCAGGCCGTGCCGGCGGCGATCCGCAACGAGTTCGTCTCGCGCGGATTGCCCTTGTCCGCCACGGCCGTGGTCGTCGTCGACGGCAACGATGCGTGGACCTTGCAGGACGATGCGCTGGAGCAGGAGTTCGCGCTCAGCCTGGGCGATGCCCTAGTCGCCGCCGACGGCGGCGAGGCCTACCAACTGGCCAGCTACCGATTCTGGAAGGTGCTGTATTACCCTCGCTACGAGCGCTGGTGCGTCACCAACGATTCGGGCCAGCGCATGTCGTTCGGCGGCGGCGTCGCCGCGACCGACGCCGGCTACGCGACCAGCGCCGGCAACAGCATCGAATGGGGCGTGCAGTGGACCGACGCCAACGGTCACGCGCTGTGGCAGGGCAACAGCAGCCTCGCCCAAGGCCAGCGCCAGTTCGCCCGCGCCTGGCACCTGCAGCGCGTCTACAGCATCTTCGGCGAGTCGGTGACCTACGCGTACAACTGTTTCGAGCGCAACGCCGCGGGCTTGCTCGACCAGGTCGAACAACTGGTGGCCGAGGGCGGCAAGCCCTACACCAAGGCCTGCTACCTCGGCCTGATCAACGACGTGTTCGGCCGCAGCGTGGTGTTCAACTACGGGCAAAAACTGTGGAGCGATGCCACGCCTTCCAGCCCTCGCGAGTACGACGACCCGCACAAGGCTGTCCCCAATACCGACCCTAACGGTTTCCAGGACTGCTACGAGACCTTGTATCTGGCATCCATCGACGTGTTGCAGCCGAGCGGCGCGCCGTTGTTCGCGGTCGAGTTCGAGTACCAGCCCTTGCCCGGCTCGCCGGTGGCCAATGTCGCAGGCACCTCCGGAGATACCTGCAAGCGCCTGCTCACTTCGATGACGCTCAGCAACGCCGACGGCGACTCCTTGCCGGGCTATCGCTACGGCTACGTGCTCGACGGCGGGTCGGACGGCAATCTCGGCGCGCTCAACCGCATCGTCTGGCCCAGCGGCGGCAGCGCGAGCTACGAGTACACCCAGCAAGCGCTGGCGATCTGCGACCGCACCCTGCCCGCCGGCCCGCCGCCGCAGATGCCGAACGGTTCCAACGCGCGGGTGTGGTTCGGCCCCGACTACGCCGTGGTGCTGTGGTGCAACGACGGCCAAGGCAGTCTGTCGATGCAGGTCTACACCTGGAACGGCCAATGGACGGTGTGGCCGCCGGAGGGCAACTCGCCGCTGCTGCTCGACGGTAGCCAGGGGCAGACCACCTCGAACCGATTGTCGGTGCAGGCGAGCCAGGACTTCATCGCCGTTTCGTATCTGACCAGCACCACCACCAATCTGCATTTGTTCCGCCAGGACATGGCGAGCCCCGGCCGATGGATCGCCGCTTCGGGCGGCCAGGGCTCGGGCGGCCTCAACTCGCCGACCTGGAGCTGGAACAACAGCAACGGCAGCGTGCAGATCCTGGCCGGCGATTCCTTCGCCTTCGCGGTGCAGTCCAACTCCGCCAAACAGACCTGCGATACGGTGAGGTTCAGCTGGTACTGGCCGGGGCAGAACTGGAACTACCAGCAGCAGTCCGGCTTGAGCTACCGCTGGTTCGCCAGCGGCCACGACTACGTCGCCAGCGTGGACATCGGCGCCAACGTCAATCTGGATTGGCTCGACGCCAGCGGCCAGTGGCACTCGGCAACGCCGCTGGCACTCGGCTTCTCCATCTCCAGCATCGATTCGATCGCGCTGGCCGGCGACGCCTCCCTGCTGGCGATCTCGCATCTGTTGGTCGCCGGCACCAACCGCAACAACTACGACCTGTGGCTGGTGCAGTGGAACGATCAATACCAGTTCGCCCAGCCGGCGACGAAGTTCTCGTGCACGGATAATTTTTCCGCCCAGCACCCGACCTCGTGGGCACCGACCACCGTCGCCAATTCGATGGTCTGCGTGGCCGCGAACGTGGCCCGCTTCGACGGCGCCAGCTGGTCGATCAACAGCGCGATGGTGCCGGTGGGCACCACCAACGCCGAACAGCGCTACGGCTACGGCCCCGACTACGTCGTGCAGGTGTTGGTGCAGAGCAATGGCATGCCCTCGGCGCAGGTGCTCGGCTACGACCCCACCGCCGACGCCTTCGGCGCACCCGCCAGCGTCGGCGGACTCAGCATTCCGAACAGCCATGCCGCGACCGCCAACTGGGTCGGCGCCGGCAGTCCGGACTATCTGGCGATCGGCACCCAGCTGTTCTTCCGCGGCGTCGCCACCGATTGGGGCGACGCCGTCGCCACCAGCATCGCCGACCTGCAAACCCTGATCGACACCGCGGCGCCGGGGCAGGGCCCGTATGTGCTCAATTCGGCCTCGCTGCTCAACCAGGGACCGACCTTCATCGCCTGCTCGCTCTACGACCAGGGCGTTCCGGGCGGCACCGCAAGCGCCACCTCGGCCTTCGTGTTGCGCAACGGCGCAGTCTTCGGCGGTGCCCAGGTGCTCGGCGAACAGGCGATGTGGACCGCGCAACAGCAGGGCGAGGGCGCCGGCACCTGGCCCGGCGGGCCGATGGCGTTCTTCACTTATCCGGGCAGCGCCGGCAGCCTCGACGCCGCCACCAGCGTCAACCTCAATCGCTATGCCGGCAACGGCATTCTCGGCCCGATCCAGGATTGGCCGGTCGGCAGCATCGCCCTCGACGACGGCCTGTCGGAGTCTTCGACCACGGCCTACGTGTTCGATGCGAGCAGCGCCGCCTGCGACGCCACCGGCAGCATCGTCAAGTACTACCAATCCACGGTCTATCCCGATGGCGACGCGGCCGACAGCGCCAACGGCTGCGTCGTCAGCCGTTACTTGAACGGCAACCAGATCGTCACCGGCGACGACTGGTACGGCATGCTCGACGGCCTGCTCTACAGCGTGACCGCGCTCGACGCGAGCGGCAGCGAGGTCGGCTCGATCACCAATCAATGGACCGCCTATGTGCAACGCGCCGGCGACCCGACCGATCCGGGCGTGCCGGTGCGAACGCTGTACGGCGCCTACGTGGTGCAGACCGCGCAGCAGAAACTGGCCGACGGCGTGGCCTCCAGCCGGACCACCTCCTATGTCCCCGCGGGTCTGTCCGCGCCCTATTCCGGCCAACCGGTCAGCGTCCAGTCCAGCGTCGTCGACGGCTCCGGCAACAGCGAGGTCGACACCATCGACTACCGTTATGCCTGCGACGCCTATGCGGTCAGCTGCACGCTCAACGATCTGACCTCCAAGATCGAACAACGCACCACCCAGGCAGGCGTCACCACCTCGGTCTCGGCGATGGCGTTGTCGACCTGGCCGACGCTGTGGGATGGCGTGAGCACGCTCGCCGAAGCCGCCGATTTCGGCTGGACCGCCGGCAGCGATGCGTTTCCGTTCGCCGATTGGACGCCGGGACAGATACCGGCGGGTTGGCAGGCGCTGAGCCTGATCCAGACGCGCGCGGCCGACGGCACGGTGTTGCAGAACGCCGACGGTGCAGGCGTCACCAGTGCCACCACCTATTCCGCCGATGGCGACGGCCTGCCGATCGCCGTGTTCCGTGGCGCCGTCGCCGGCGAGTGCGCCTGGTGCGGCTTCCAGACGTACGAAAGCACCGATGGCTGGCAGTTGAGCGGCACGCAGGCCGATCCGCAACAAGCCTGGCTCGGCGAACAAAGCCTGTCGCTGGCGGTCGCCGGCAGCGTCTCCACCACGGTGACGCCGAGCGCTGGCCGAACCGCTTACCGGTTCGCGCTGCGCTATCTGACCGCACCCGGTTACGACGGCGGCAGCGGCGCGATCACCGTCACCGCGGGCGCGACTTCGTCTTCCTTCGATTTGCCCGACACCCAGGGCGAATGGAGCTACCTCAGCGACATCGTCGCTTTGCCCCAGGGCTGCGACAGCGTCGGCTTGGCGATCGCCAATCCAGGCAACGGCGCGGTACTGCTCGACGGCGTGCTGCTGATTCCGGTGGGCTGCGATATCACCGTGCAATCCTGGCAGGCCTCTACGCGGCTGTTGCTCGCGAGCATGAACCTCGCCGGCGCCTGCGATTTCATCCGTTACGACCGCTTCGCCCAGACCCTCGGCGCGGTCGGTGCCGACGGCCAATGGCAGGAATTGGACCTGCGTTTCCTGTCGCGCCTGGGCAATGCCGAGGACGTTTTCGACGACGCCAGCCCCAATTGCGAACTCACCTTGCAGTTCGCCCAGGGCGGCAACACCGAAACCTTCCGCAACGGCAACGATTGGCAGACCCGTTGGGCGCCCAGCGATGCCGCCGACTGGCAATGCAGCAACGGCACCCTGCTGAAACAAAACACCACGCCCGCGACCCTGACCTGGCAGGGCGGAAACCAGCCCGACTCGGTGGCCTTCTTCATCGAACTCAAGCCCCTGGCCGCGCCCGCCGGCACCCTGGCGCTGCAATTCGGCGGCGGCGAACGCATCGCCTGGAGCGCCGCCGCGGGCTGGACCTGGACGCTGGCCGACGGCAGCGCGGGGCCCGCGCCGCTGGCATCGGCGCCGGGCCTGGGCCGGCAATGGTTGCTGCTGCTCGGCGGCGGCCAATCCCTGTTCTTCGTCGACGGCCAAGTGGTGTTCAGCGCGGCCGCCGCCACCACACCCGCGCAAGGGTTCGCGTTCGACACCGGCCCCAACGCGCTGCGCATCAGCCAACTCGGATTCGGCGCCGATCCACGCACGCTGCTGACGTACAACGACGGCGCCGCGCGGCTGCGCCAGACCCAGCAGCGCAACGGCGGCGACAGCCTCGTCGCCGCCTCCGTGTACGACGGGCTGGACCGTCTGCTCGCCGGCACCAAGGCGGCACCGGGCAGCTTCGGCAGCGGCGCGCAGGCGCCGATGCTGACCTACCGGCCCGCCTTCCTGGATGTCGCGGCCTTCCTTGCGGCAACCTCGGACAGCTGGCTCATGCAAGGCGACGTGGCCGATTACTACGCCGGGCAAAGCGACAACGGCGGCACGCGCTCGAACGATCAAGGCTATCCGTACTACGGCTCGCGCTACGAAACGGCGGCGACCTCGCGCGCGGTGGAGGGCGGCCAGCCGGGATTGCAACTGGCCATCCACGACCTCCTCAGCATTCCGGAATCGCAGCGCCAGACCATACGCACCGCCTACGGCGCCAGCACTGTGACCGATCCGGTTCCGCCGGGAAGTTTCTACGCGACCACCAGCCTCTCGCCCGGCGGATACAGCGCGCGGCAATTGGTCGACACCAGCCAGCGCGCGACCGCGATGGTGCAATCGGGGCAGTCGGGCCAGCAGGCCGGACAGAGCCTCGCCTTGCCCGGCTATGCCGATGCCGGCGCCGCGGCGACGACGATCTCGCTGCAACTGCCGAACGCATTCACCACGGCGCCGCAATCGGACCCGAGCGCTTATGTGCGCACCACCGTGGTCGATCCGCTCGGACAAGTGGCGAGCTATCAGGACTCCGACACCGGCCAGACCCAGGTGCTCTACAACGGCAAGGGCCAACTGCGGTTCGTCCAGCCTGCGCTCGATTCCGGTCAACAGTATTTGCTGTATCGCCGCTACGACTCGCTCGGCCGCGTGCTCGAAGAAGGCGTGCTCGAAGCGGCCTGGGATCCGGCCGCGTTGAGCCCCTACCTCGATGACCCCGCCTGGCCCGCCGCGGCCGACGGTGCCGTGCCCGGACGCGTCTATCGTTATGACGGCGATGGCAGCGACCCCAATGCACTCGGGCAGTTGGTGGAAACGACCACCTATAACCCGGATCCCGGCGATGGCCTGGGCGCCTGCACCGTGGTCGAGTCCTGGAGCTACGACGGGCTCGGTCGCGCGATCACCGCGCGCCTGCAGATCGACGGCGCCGCGAGCCAGGATGCGACGGTGGGCTTCGCCTACAACAACCTCAACGAAGTGGTGCGCATCGACCTGCCCGACGGCGCGCCGCTGCCGGCCATCGTCTACGTCTACGACGACCTCGGCCGCATCGTCTCGATCGGCACCCCCGACGCGCCCGATGCCATCGCCCGCTACACCTGGACCGCCAACGGCCAGTTGCAGACGGCGGTCCGCGGCGCGCTGTCGGAACTGTGG
This sequence comes from Lysobacter sp. ESA13C, assembly GCF_019970005.1. Classification (NCBI taxonomy): domain Bacteria; kingdom Pseudomonadati; phylum Pseudomonadota; class Gammaproteobacteria; order Lysobacterales; family Lysobacteraceae; genus Lysobacter; species Lysobacter sp. ESA13C. The sequence continues at coordinate 279,146 of NZ_JAHXYK010000007.1, forward strand.
AACTACGATTCGCCCGGCTGCGTGACCCTGCACCAGGCCAGCGTCGGCGGCGCGGTCGCATTCGCGCAATCCTTCAGCTACACCCCCGACCGCCTGGTGCAACAGCGCACCACCCAGTTGGCCACCGCGATCGCTACGGGCACGCGCCAGACCAACTACGTCTACGACGGCCAGCAACGCCTGGCGACGGCCACGGTGGTGTCGGGCGACACCGGCAACCTGAGCATCGACAGCATCGACGCGAACGGCAACATCTGGGCCTCCACCGCCGATGGGGTAACGCTGTCGACACCGTGCACCCCCGGCAACAACCGGCTGGCCGCGGCGACTTTCGGCAGCGGCCCCGCCGCGGCCTTCCAGTACCACGCCGACGGCGCGCCCTCGCAATGGCGCGGCCTGGACATCGGCTACGACCCCTGCTTGTTCTCGACCGCAACCGTCGCCTCGCCGGGTTTCGACACCATCCGCTACGCACGCGGCATGAACAACCATTGCGCGCTGCGGCAACAAGGCGCCACGCGCCAGATCTGCTTCTACGGCGCCGGCTCGGCCCCGCTGATGGTCTGGAACGGCGACGCGCTGCAGGTCTGCGTCTGGGGTCCGGGCGGACTGGTCGCGGTGCACGACGGCGCCCTGCGCTATCCGGTCAACGATTATCAGCAAAGCGTCTGGGCGGTATTCGACGCCGCCGGCAACGCACAGCACGCATTCGACTACGCGCCGTTCGGCGCGGTGTTGTCCAGTGCGAGCTCCGCTGCGAGTGAGTGGAACCTGTTGTTCGCCGGCAAGCGATACGACTCCGACAGCGGTCTCTACGACTTCGGCGCACGCCTGTACGACCCGTCGCTGATGCGTTTCCTCGCCCCGGATGCGGCGCGCCAGTTCGCCAGCCCCTACCTGTTCGCCAGCGACAACCCGCTCAACTACGTCGACCCGACCGGCAACATCTCGCTGTGGGCCCAGGTCGGCATCGGCGTGGCCATGGTCGCCGTCGCCGTGGGCGGACTGGCGCTCAGCGTGGTGACCGACGGCGCCGCCGCGCCGGAGGCGATCGATGCCGAGATCGACCTGGCCGGCGCCGGCGGCGCCACCGATGTCGCCGCGGGCGCCGGCGCCGATGCCGTCGATGCCTCGGTCCCGCTCAAGACCGCCACCGCGGTGGCCCGCAACGCGCTCAGCGTGGTCGTCAATTCCGCGTCCAGCGCCATCTCCGGCGCCGGCATGCAGGGGCTGGAGTACGACGCCATGCACGGCCGCGACTTCACCGCCAAAGGCTTTTTCTCGGCGATGGGCGTCGGCGCGCTCAGCGGCGCGGTCACCGGCGGGTTCAACGGCCTGGCGTCGATGCCGGCGGCGATGGGCGATGCCGCCGCCTGGGGCACGGCCAAGACGATCGCCTTCCGCACCCTGACCCGCGCCGCGACCGGGTTCGTCGGCTCGGCGGTTTCGGAGGTCATCACCGATGCCGTCACCGGCAAGAAGATCACCGCCAGCGACGTGCTGCTGAGCGCGGCCGAGGGCATGGTCGAAGGCGCCGCGGTGAGCATGTACAACGGCTTCACCAGCCTCAGCCCCGCCAACAGCGCGATCACCAGCGAGTCCAGCCGTCTGGTCAAGGCCAGCAACTCCTGGAACAACCTGCTGCAGAGCGCGCAGAAACTCGCCACGACGCAAGAAGCCGTGGTCGGCTACATCGCCGGCGGCTGGCTGTTGGCATCGGGCTACGCCGTGTGGGGAGTCGCCACCGCCACCAAGGGCCGCGGCCAATCGGGCGGCGGCTGATCTCGGCCGCGCCGAACAGGGACCGGCGATACTCCCTGTTCGGCGGCAGTCTCCATCGCGGGCATCGGCGCCGCGGGCGTTCGCCGATGCGGCGCTCCCTATCCGCCGCATCGATGCTTACCGCAGTCGCGCGGCCCCTGGCCCGCGTCGCCGAATCGCAAGCACCGCGGGCGATTCGCGGCAGAAACGAGCGCTGCACGGCGCACCGACTCATCGTCGATCCGGCGCGCGTCGGCAACGCATCCTGGGGCAATCCCTACTGGGGTAGGCCCTAGTTTTGCGAGCCTTCATCATTACGTAACCTGCGCCGGAATCCTCGACAGCTTCCCCCGGAGCAGACTCATGGAACTGAGCAACGCCAATTTCTACGCCTACCAGCCGGTCAACCTGCCGGCCGAAATCGATCACGAGAAGGCCGCCAAGGCCAACGCCACCGAAACGCCGTTCGTGCAAGGCGAGGGCGACAGCAACGCCATCGATCCCAACGACGTCAATCAGGACGGCTACGGCAGCTGCGCGGTGTTGTCGACGATCAAGTCGATCGCGGCGCAGAACCCGGACGTGCTCAAGAACATGATCCGCGACAACGGCGACGGCACCTATACCGTCACCTTCAAGGAATACGACAACGGCTTCTTCGGCATCGGCTCCGGTTGGGATAAGAAGGAAGTGACCGTCGCCGGCCCGTTCGACGGCAAGGCCGCCGACATCGGCGACATGGGCAAGGACGGTCAGGGCGAAGTGTGGCCGGCGATCATCGAGAAGGCCTACGCGCAGTATGCCGATGGCGGCTACAAGACCTACGACGACGGCGAGAGCCCGGCCGACGTGCAGGAAGCCATCCTGGGCCGCGACTCGAGCACCGAAAGCCCGTCCGAGTACGACTCCAGCGAGCTCAGCGACAAGCTGAAGAACGGCGATGCCGTGGTCGCCTGGACCGCCGGCTCGGACGGCTGGAACGACGAACAGAAGAAGCTGGCCGCCGACTACGGCGCGGTCGGCGGTCACGCTTACCGGGTCGAGGACGTCTACACCGACGCCGACGGCAACACCCGCATCAAGCTCGACAATCCCTGGGGACACAGCGACGTCGACATGCCGTACAGCGATTACCAGAAGCTGTACCACGAAGTGAATTCGACGCCGACCAAGTAAGCACCCCTGCTGAATCCGCGCGCAAGCCGCACACCCGTGCGGCTTGCGCGTTCCTGGGCCAAGTGCTTACATGCCGTTGCCGTTCCCATCCAGGCGATCACGCAGATGAACAACAGACTTTTCCTGGCCGTCACGGCCGCGATACTGGGTCTTGCGCTGTTATCCCGCGTCGACGCGCACGAGTATCCACACGCCGCCAAGAAGGCAGGAGCCAGCATGAGCGACAGCATCCAGATCATCCAGGGCCGCACCGCCTCGCACAGCACTACGCGACTCGGCCTGGTCAACGTCTTCGACCGCCATGACGTGCGCCTGGACGTATGGAGCGAGGACAAGCGCTGGCTCGGCAAACTCAAGCTCAAGCGTTCGGACGTATTCCCGGTGGCCGGCGGTTTCCTGCGCGTGCAGGACGTGGGCAACGACGGCCAGCGCGACAACGTGTCGCTGGTCGAATTCAGCGCGCCGGGCATCGATGCACCCGCGAACAAGTCGCTGGTCCTGGTCGAAGGCGGCGAACTGGTCATCGGCGAGCAGGCCCTGCGCATCGTCGCCCTCGATCGCGACAACGTCAGCGTCGAGACCTGGCCGAAGCTGCATCCGCGCGACGTGGTCGATGCCGTCAAGGTCCACCGCCACGACATCGCCCGCGACGGCGAGCTGAAGCTCGACACCGGTTCGCTGCGCGTCGTGCGCCTGCAACCGCGCGCCGGCGAGATGCTGGGCTTCGTCGAACTCGTCCAGCCCTGATTCGAAGCCGTAGGCGACCGCGCGCTTGCGGTCGCCAGTGAGCTGCCTGCAAAGGCCCGAGCCTTCGGCTCGGGCCTTTTCTTTGGCTGTCGCTGTCGCTGTTGCTGTTGCTGTTGCTGTTGCTGTTGCTGTGCGTAGCTTAAGACTCGCGAAGGCAGACGAAGACCCGGAGGGCGGCCCGCAAGGATGCGGGCCGTTTTTCATCGGGACATGGATGTCCCGTATGAAAAAGCCCTGCGTATGCATCGCTCGTGCGGGCCCTTGATTCAAAGAAAAGCATTTTTCTTTGGTTACCTTTGACCGAAGGGAATCCAGACGGACTTTTGTTGCTTATGACAAAAGAAAGTAACCCGCCGCTTTAGTGGCGGAAGCTCTTATCGTTTGATCTAGATATTGATCTTGCTTGAGCGAAACGCCGCAAACCCGTTACAGCGCGGTCGCGGCTTGCGCCGCTCCTACCCCCGCGAAAACACGCCACTTCGATGAATGACATCGGCGTTGTTGCTCCTGGACATCCGCGGTCTCAGCTTCTGTCTCGCGGCGCGGCAACCGGGCACCGCGGCCCCAACCGATGGTCATGCCCACTTCCTACCTATGGCCCGGCAACGGCTCTGGGAGGATATTCGTCGGCGTTCAGTCGATGAGGCCGCACCGATGACATCTTCCTATCGCCTGCCGCTGGCCGGAGCGCTCGCCGCCCTGGCCTTCGCCGGCATGCACCTCGGCTTCGAATACTTCGATGGCGGCGTACGCAGCCATCATGTGTTGAACCGGGCCGACCTGCCCGAGATCTCCAACTGGTTCGGCTTGATCATCCTGCCCGCGCTCGGCTGGGCTTTCGGCGTCCGGCTCCGTAATCGTCCCGGCGCGCGCCGGAGCATCTGGGTCGGATTGGTCGCGTCGTTGGCGTACGGCGCGGCCCTGGCCACCAGCTTCGAGCTCGGCGCCACCGACATCACTAAAGCGATCTTCTTCGGCCTGCTGCCGCTGGCGATCATCGCCCCGATCTATCGCGCCGAGTGCATGCTCGGCTTCGTCGCGGGCATGACCTTTACCTTCGGCGCGATCCTGCCCTGCATCTTCGCGGTCTTGTTCGCGGGTCTGTCGGCTGCGCTGCGCCTCGGTTTCGTCGCGATCCGGAAGCGGCTCCGCCCGAACCGCGGCGCCTCGGCGCCTGCATCAGGCAGTGGGCGTTGAACTCCGCCGGTACACCGCGCCGCCGATAGCTGCGACCCGAGCCGCGCTCACTCGCGCCGCTTGCGCGGCTTTTCCCGCACGCGTTTGCTGCCGCTGCCGCTGCGCTGGGTGTCTTCCAGGGCCAGCAGGCCGCTGTCGCTCATCTGCTCGATCCAGGTCAGGGCGTCGACGTAGGCCAGGAATTGCTGCAGGTACCCCGGCGACAGCTCGCTCATCAGGGTCAGCGAGCGGTGCACGAGCCTGCCGGAATTGAGCGGACCGGCATTCGCGGGCGACTGCTCCAGCGACTGGCGCAACTGACTCTCGACGCGGAGCTTCGACCACAGCGTACGGAACTCATCGAGCACGCCGAGCTCGGGAAACGATGCGCCGCTTGAAGCCCCCCCGATTGCGAGGCCATCGCGCAGCGTGGCCCGATCGGCGATGTAGTCGACCAGACTGCTCAAGCCGGCACCAGCGCATGCATCCGCTGATGCGGCACCGGCGCCTACGGTCTTGGACGCGGCCTGTTCGAGATCGCCGGCGTAGGCGCCGATCAGTTCGGCCAAACGGCCATCGAGCAGACGCCGCACTTCGCCGCCATGGGCGGCGGCACGGCGCGCCAGGGCATCGATGCGACGAAAGCGCATCGGGCTCATGCGATCGGCGCCCTGTTCGCGCCAGGCATCGAGCATCGCCCGGGCCTGCAGTGGAGGATTACGGCTCACGGCGTGTCACGTCGCCTTGGACGGCTTCGGGATCGGGGCGATTTCCACGCGGCGGTTCTTGGCCCGCCCCTCTTCCTGCGCGTTCGAACTCACCGGCTGCTCGGAGCCGAACGCGGCGGCGAACACCGACGAGGCGGGCACGCCTTCGGCGATCAGGGTGCGGGTCACGGTCAGCGCGCGCCGTGCCGACAGCTCCCAGTTGTCGAGGAACTGGCGGTTGCCGTCGCGCACCTGGCGGTCGTCGGTGAAGCCGCTCACCATCAGGATTTCGTCGCGCGATTGCAGATATTCGGACAGCGGGCCGGCGAGGGTCTTCAACAGTTCGCGGCCTTCCGGCTGCAGGTGCTCGGAGTTCAGCGCGAACAAGACGCTGCCGCTGATGCCGATGCGGCCGTTGATCAGGGTCACCCGGCCCGCCGCCAGCGGCACGGCCAGCGCCTGCTCCAGGGTCTTGCGGCGTTGCGCTTCGAGCTGGCGCTGCTTCACTTCCTCGCCGAGCTTGTTCGAAAGCTGCAGTTGCACGCCGATCACGCCGACCAGGATCAGCACGAACACGCCGACCAGCACCGACATCAGGTCGCCGAACGCGGCCCAGATCGGCGCGTTGGATTCGGCGTCGCCGTCGATCTCCACGTTCATGCCGCCTGCGCTCCGACCGAAGTCTGCCGGTCGGCCAGCCGATGGATGTCGTCGATGATCTGTTTCTGCGCCAGCATGCTCAGGTCGATGACTTCCTTGGCCTGGGCCACGTAATAGGCCAGTTGCTCGTCGCTGCGCGCGAGCGACTTGTCCAGCGCGACCTCGACGCCTTGCAGGCGCTCGGCCAGTTTGTCGTTGGTCTCGCCGAACAACTGCACGGCCGCGCCGAAGGCATCGCCCAGGCTGGCCACTTCGACTGCGCCGGCGGCGATCTGCGCGCCGACCGTGCCGAGCTTGCCGGTCTCGGCTTCGATGTGATCGGTGAAACGGGTGCCGACGCGATCGAGCAGATCCGCCGAGGTCGCCACCAGGGCATCGACCGCGGTGCGCTGCTCGGTGGAGGCATGGTTGACTGCGTCGAGCAGGGTTTCCAGGGTGGCCAGCAGGCGATTGCGTTCGTCCAGCATCGCGGTGTCGCGGACCATGCTGTCGGACAGCTTCTGGCGTAGTTCGGCGATGACCTCGGCCGCCGCTTTAGGCGCTTCCGAGGCGGCGTCGACGAGACGGGCGATCTCGGCGATCGTGTCCTGGGCCTGGGCCTGGGTCCGCGTCGAGATATCCTGCGCGGTGCGCGCCAACGTGTCGCAGATTTCCTGCTGCCGGCTCGCGACTTGTTCGCCGGTTTGCTGCCAGCGCTCGCCCAGAGCGGCGGTCATCGAACCGAAGTTCTCGGCCCAGGCCGCCAGGCGCTGTTGATCGCGCGATTCCAGCGCGTCCTGCAGTTGCTTATGCGCATCCTGCAGCGCGCCCACCAGGGACACGGCATGGTCCTCGAACGTCGCCGCGGCGGCGACCAGCGCCTGCTGGTTGCGCGCCGCCATCTCGTCGTTGGCGCTGAGCTGCTGCGACAAGGCTTGTTTCCAGGCGTCCGCAGCCTGGCCGGTGCTGGCGTCGAAACGCGTCGACAAGCTTTCCAGCAGGCCGGCGGCCCCTTGGTCGAAGCGGCTGCTGAAGCCTTGCAAGGTGTTGCCGAGCTCCTCGATCAGGCCTGCGTTGGACTGTCGCTGTTCGAGCAGCGCCTGGCTCCAACTGGCCGCGGCGGTGGCGGTGGCGGTGGCGAAGCCCGCCGACAGCCCATCGACCTGCTGCTGCACGGCCTGAGCCACGCTCTCGCGCAGCGCTCCGGTCTCGCGGGTAACGGTCTCGTGCAACACGCCCGTCTCGCGGGTGAGGGTCTGGTGCAGCGCGCCCGTCTCGCGCGCGATCGCCGCCATCGTGGTTTCCACGACCGGCTGCAGCACCGCGCTGGTGACACGCACGCTCTCGCCGATGCTCTCTTTCAACGACCGCTCCACCGACTCCGCCAGTTGGGCATAGGCCGCTTCGGTCCTGGCATGGAACGCGTTCTGGCCGGCGACCTGGCGCTCGTGTGCGAGCAGGCTCTGCTGCTCGATGGCCGCCATCGTCGCGGTCTCGCGCGCGATCGCCGCCATCGTGGTGTCGAGGATCGGTTGCAACGCCGCGCCGTTGACGCGCGCGCTCTCGTCGATGCTCTGCTTCAGCGACTGCTCGACCGACGTCGCCAGGCGGGCATAGGTCGCTTCGGTCTTGGCATGGAACGCGTCCTGACCGGCGAGCTGGCGCTCGTGCGCGAGCAGGCTTTGTTGCTCGATGGCCGCCATCATCGCCTGCAGGCGATCGACCAGCGCCGGCATCGTCTCGGTCTGGCGCTGCAGCAGCTTGAAGGCCTCCTCGCGCTGATGGACCTGCGAATGGCTGCGCAAGGTCGTCGCGATGGCGAGGTCCAAGCCTTGCACCGCCTGGCCGCGTTCGCGCCGGCACAGCGCGGACAACAGGCCGAGCATCGCCGAGGCGGCGACGCCCGCGATCGAGGTGCCGAACGCGAACGCCAGGCCGGTGACCGGGGCGGCGATCGAGTCGCGTATGGCCTGCAGGTCGGTCGCGCTTTGCAGCGCCAGGCCGGTGCCGCGCAGGGTCGTCATCATGCCGAGCAAGGTGCCCAGCATGCCCAGCAACACCAGCAGGCCGACCAGATACGGCGTCAGCGCCGGCGCCGGCAGGGCCGTGCGCTCGCCCTCGATGCGCAGACGCGCGGCATTGCGCAGCGAAGGATGCAGGCGCCCGAGCCAGTCGCCGAGGTTGGACGGCGGCGCCGACAACTCGGCGACCGCGCGCGTCAGCGTGGCGGTGGCTTGCCGATAGCGGTACAGCTCGAATCCGCCGGCGAGATAGCAGGCGGCGATCAACATCGCGACCGACAGCGCCAGGGCATTCGAACCGACGTAGCCGGCACCGACCCAGACTACGGCGAGCAAACCTGCGAGAAAGACAACGGGATAGAGCGAATTTCTGAACATGTTATCCGTGGGGACTGGTGCAAAGGGCCGCAAGCAGGCCCTGCGCAGGTTGTAGGCGAACATCCAATTCGGCGAGCAGCACCTTGTGCATGTCGTTGCGGAACGCCTCCAGCCAGACGTCGGAGGCGGGCGCCGACGTATCGCCCGAGGTTTGCGCGTCGGCCGCGGCCTGACGCAGGCGCTCGAAATGCTGGCCGAGCAAGACCGGCCCGGCCGACCACAGCGTCCGCTCGCGCCGGCTCAGTGCCCGTTCCATGACCGTATCCACCGCCGCGAGCCGCTCCAGGCCGTCGCTGCGCAGCGCCAGCCGCGCGCGCAGCCGCTCGCGCAGGCGGCCGACGCCGGCCTCGATGCCCTGCTGCATCGCCAGATAGCGCTGGCGATAGAACGGGTAATCCAGGCTTTCCTCGGCGAACGCCTGCTCCGCCGCGGACAAGCCGGACCCGCTCGGCCTGGGGCCGAACGCACGATCGCCGGCGATGGCCTGCGCCAAGGCGTTGCGCACGCGGACGCATTCGTCTTCGTCGATGCGGGTCAGGGTACGTTCGTCGAGGACCGCCACGGGCGGCTTGCCGTCCAGCGCAGTGGACAACGCCACCGCGTGAGTCCAATCGATCCATAGACTCAGTTGATCCGACAACGATCGCGTGGGCTGGGGAAGGTCTGCAGCCGTCAGGCGAGCGAGCGAGCGGATGAACGTCGGGCCACGTACCGTCGCCCGTCGGGGTGCTTCCATCATTACTACTGGCTAAAAGATCGCCATTTTACACGTAATTGGAAATGCCCCACCGCTTGACAAGCCGCGAAGGAGGGCAGCCGCGGAGGCCTGAATACGGCCCCGGCGGCCGATTCAGCCGATTCACGATGATGTGTGCCATGCCCTGGGCAGGGCGCTAGCGGCCCGGAGGATGATCCATCGCAGCGCTTTCGGTGGCCTCTACGTGCCGGTTTGGCGCACCTGCGGCGGCGTGAGCTCGTGGCAAGCCCCTCGCTTGCCCGGTCCGCTAAGGCACGAGATGATCCCCTACCCCGAAGGCGGTATGCCTCGACTCCGAGACAAGGCGCATGGATCGACGTCGATTTGTCGCAGGATTGATACTCACGTCCTTGTCTGTGCCGCTGCTGGCCAGCGATGCATTTTCCGCCTGCCCGATTTGCAAGAAGGGACACCTCGTCGACTCGGCCTCACTTGCAGATGACCTGGGCCGCCCCAGCAGGAACCTGGAGGTCTGGAGTCGGGCAGCCGATTGCCTGGCCATCGGGGAAAAGGGCGGACAGATATGTACGAACTGTTGGTACGTTTCGAGAGAGGGCTCCTGGCTGCGTTCGTCCGAACGGCCCGACGATTTCTATCGTCCTCTCAGTTATGCCATTTCCACTTTTCCAATGCCCCGGAAAAGCCGCATCAAAGGCCGAGCGATCTACGAGCAGACACTCCTGGGATCCGACGGCGCTCAATGCTTCGTCGAAACGTTGCGGTTTTGGAGCGTCAAGTCGAACAAGTATGTGGCCGCGATCCAGAAGCACGCGGATGCTCATTCCATCGACATGACCATCGAAGAACACCCCAGCGAGCCGGGAGAGATCTACGTAGTCGCCGAGATCGAAGGCAGCTAGCCCCCCTGACCAGGCAAACGACACCTGAGAGCCGTCGTCTGCGATCTGCCTCCGGTCAACCTGTCCTGCGGCAAGCCATTACCTTGCACGGGAACGGCTTGTCCTGGTCCCATCGTACCGCAGGCGCGGCTGCAGAGCCCCAACGTATCGCTCGGCGCCATGGTGAACGACGATATGGTGACGTGTACCCGGAGTTGCCCGGTGCTGTAGCGGGCCGAACTATGATCCGGTGTTCGATCTGCACGAATGCGGGCCACAGGGCGAACGCCTCGTGTTCTTGTTTGAAGTCGTCGCTCAATCTGCCGCCAGACGAGAAATGCGTCGTGCAAGCATTGTTCGACGACCTCAACGTCAGGCACTGCACCCGGCAACTAGACGCCGACGAGAGCGGGGTTGTAGTTTCACGGCTCGCGCATCGGCAGGAGACGCCCTGACGTGCGCACGGATTCTCATCCAATCAAACAGTAACGAAGTCGTAGCTCCATATTGCATTGGCCGCATCGCGCCAAGCAAGCGGGTGTCGCTGCGACTGCGTCGACGGCGTGGACATCGCCTCGGAATGCTAGCGGCCTAATCAGATCTCGCTGAGGTAGAAATAAAAAATCCCGGCCAAGCCGGGATTCTTTCTGTGCTGGGAGGAAAGTTAGCCCAACTTATTGCCGTTTGATTCAGTCGCATTTGCAAGGTTTCGCCGACATATCTGCCGTATTCCGCGCAACTTCCAGGGCTTCGCTTCCCGTCGCCTGGCGCTGTATGAACTGACGGTATGCGCGTAACTTGCCCTTAAAAGTCATTGCGACGGAGGCCTGATCACCTGCATAGGAGCCAAGCGGTCCCATGAGAAAATCCCCAACGTTATGGAAGGCCGACGATCTTTCCTTGCCATCGATCGCGGTAGCGATACCCGCCAGACCATCGTAGGTCGTAGCCAGACCTGTGCCGGCCGCTGCCGCACTGCCGCCCACTACATACGGCTGTCCGGTCGATATCCCAAACAAAACTCCCGCGGTTCCTTCGACCGCCTCTACGGTTCCCACCACCATATCTGCGACGCCAAAAGCTGCGCCAACATAGTCGATGCATTTTTTTTCCAATCCATTGATATCAACGAAGCTGATTGGGTTCGCTCCCACATAGGCGTAAGTATTCAATCCACCATCGAGCCCTATCGGATCCGATTGCACATACCGTCCAATACTGGCGTCGTAATCGCGGAAGCCGTTCTGCCAAAGACCAGATTCCGTGTCGTAGTACTGTCCTGGGAACCCGAGGTTGAACCCACCGATCTGATCCAGAGTGACGACTCGGTCAAAAGCGTAGTTACTCGCTCTCCATACGTTCGTTCGGGCGGCGTCGGTAATCAACTCCGGCCGGCCGATATGATCGGTGTGGACAGAATAGACTTGATCGCCGCCCGACTTGACCAAGCCAACGATCTCGCCGCCAAGGCGCAGATAGGTCTTCCAAGCATTCGCCGCTGCGTTGTGCTCGACGGCGAGTTGGCCGTCGATCCCGTACACGTAGTTCACCGCCGTGGCATCCGTGCCTTGATCCTTGCGCACCCGTTGCCCAAGCGCGTTGACCCAATAATTAGTGGTGACTCCGCCTCTGGCGACACTCCCCAGGCGATTGAATGCGTCGTACGTATAGGTCGCATCCGGTCCAGCGATCACGTTACCGTTCGCATCCAATGCGAACGATTTCGGACGTGTTCCAGTGATGGCTTGAAGCCTATTGCTCGCACTCGATACGGCGTAGGTATCTGTCTGGCCGCCCCAGGTGTGGCTGGTTCTATTGCCATTATCGTCGTAGGCAAAGGCCTGATCCGCTCCGCTGGCGGTCACGGCGGTCAATCTCGAAAGCTTGTCGTACGTGAACACCTGAGTCAGCGCGCTATTGGCCGCATTGGTGATCGCCGTAATTTCATTGGCCTGGTTATAGCCGAAGGTCAGGCTCTGCCGGACATCCGAGCCCTCGACCGTACTTACCCCCAGCAATTGGCCGTCCTCATTGTAGCTGTGGCTGCGCTTGAAGCCGTTGCCATAGGTCCACCCCGTCACCGCACCGAAGGGGCGATAACTGAACCCCGTGGCCACATCGATCGTGTTGCCCCCAATTGTCGCCGTCATGCCCATCAGTTGGCCGTGCTGATACGCGTAGTCGACGACCACGCCGCTGGGATAGCCGATACGGATCAGGCGCCCTAGATCGTCATAGGTATAAGACTGATCGAATACCGTGGTGCTGGTACCGATCCTTTGTTTCCGGGTTGATGGCCAGCCCTCAGGGGTGTAGGTGTACTCCAGAACCCCGCGCGAGGCGGCATCGGCGGCCGCGCACAAACGCCCTTTGCCGTTGCTGCAGGTGTCGTAGGTGTAGGCCTGCGTCTGCCCGCCTGAGGAAATGGAGGTGGTCCGCCCCATCCCATCGTAACCAAAGTTCGTGACCTGGCCGTCGGCGCGGGTCATGGACGTCCGCAAGCCCTTGGCGTCGTAAGCGAACGCGGTCGTGCCGGTATCCGGGCTGACCTGCGATAAGAGTTGGCCGAAACCATCGTAGGCATAGGCCGTTACTTTTAATCGCGGGTCGGTCACCTTGGTCAGGTTGTCGCCGCGGTCGTACTCGAATCGGGTGATCTTCTGCAAAGCGTCGGTCGTAGAGATCGGCCGATCGAGGGCATCGTAGGCATAGATCGTGACGCGCTCCTGTCCTTGCGGCCCCTCCGTGATCGACTCGACGTTGCCGTTGGCATCGTAGGTGTAAGTGATCAGACGGCTGTTAGCGTATGCACCGCGCACCGCAATGACATGGCCGAGCTCATCGTAGTCGTAATGAATGCGACTGCTGACTTCCGTCCCGGCCACGACAGGCAGGGGCAACAGCATCAACGTCGTAAGACTCCAAGCTTTCAACATGGCAATTCCCTGAATTCCCCGCCCTAAAGGGCACAGTGCAACCCAAACTCCATTCGAACAAACCGCCCTCAGTTCTGATGGCAGTTCGGATCGCCACCGCAGTTGTTCGGATCCGGGCCTTCCAGCCATATCCCGGTGAACGGCGTCGGGTCACCGAACCAGGTCACGCCATCGCGCACCATTCGCCATTGGAAGTAGCGGGTCTGGCCGAAGTCCGATGCAGGGCCGATGATGTTGAACGTAAAGGTCGCCACCTCGCCGGGCGCGACACTTCCGGATACGGCCACCCGGCTAAGCCCCCAATCCGAGTTATCGACTGGCGATTGCGAGCCAAGCCGATAGGCGTCCGCGTTCGTCCATGGGGCGTTGCCGGTGTTCCGCATCTGCACCGAAACGCCGATCGTTTGCCCAGGCAGGATGCTGCTTGGAACCGATTGTGCGACGTACTGCGCACCGTAGATGACATGCTGCACGGTCGCCGCCGCGGATATCGCGCCACAACCGGCCGTGTTGCACGCACGCACGCGGTAAGCATGATCGACATGGGTGGGCTTGCCACTGAAAGCGCGACTGGTGGAAGCGTCGTTGCTCATCTGCATCCACGGCCCTGCATTGACACTCTCCTCCAGCTGATAGCTGCTAGAGCCGCCGACTGCAGTCCAACTGACCGTGTAACTTCCGTTGGCGTTCACTGCCGGCGCGAACACACTCGGCGGAGAACCGGGAGGATCGACCTCTGTCACCGTGACGATGGCCGACACTGGGCCGCAACCGGCCGCGTTGCAAGCCGTGGCGCGATAGCTGTAAGTACCCGCATTCTTGCCCACGATGAGCTTGCTGGTTGCCGCACCGTCCTCGAGCAGCGTCCAGCCACCTGCGGTGCCTTCCTCGAGTCGATAACTGCTTGCGCCGGAGATGGCGGCCCAACTCACGGTATAGCTGCCGGACGTGCTCTGCGCTGGCGCTGTTAGTAGCGGAGCGCCGCTGGGCCGATAGATCACATGGATAGCGGTCGCCGGAGACCAGGCAGCGCAGCCGGCCGCATTGCAGGCAGTGATTCCGTGATGGTAGATGCCGGCTGGCCGGCCGGTGAAGGCCTTGGCCAGATCAGGCCCGATATAGGAGGCGACCCAAGGCCCACCGTTGTAGCTCTCGCTGAGAAAATAGCTTTCAGCACCAGCCACCGCCGTCCAACTCGCCGAGTAGCTGCCGTCCGCACCGGTCGCAGGCAAGGTAAGAGTGGGGGTAGATACCGGCGGATGCACCGCCGTGGTCCTTTCGGTCACCGCCGAGGTGACCAGGGAAGCGTTGTTGTAGGTGTAGCGCTTTACCGCGTAGGTACCCGCAGGCTCGTTCTCGTACTCACGCGCAATTCGCCAGGCCGCATCGTACTCGAACGTTCGTAGCCGTCCGTCCGGCGCCTGAACCGAAGACAGTCGTCCAAAGCCGTCGTAGGTATATGTCGTGGCCTGCGAAACCCCGGCGATCACGGCCTTTCTAGCTACCAACCGCCCCCGAGCATCATAGATAAACTCAGTCACATCACCGTTGGGACCAGTCACGCGGCCGGGTTGCCCCAAGGCGTTGTAATTCGTGTAAGTCGTCGCGTGGCCCAGGCCATTCTTGGACTCGATCAGGTCGCCGGTCACATTGAAGGCCTGGGTAACGGTATCGCTACTCAAGGGACCATCGACCGTGATCGTCGCCAACAAGCCATTGGCATGGCTGGTATAGGAGTACGTCGTTGTTCGACTTTGCCCCGGTGCGCCATGGCTAGAAAGATTGGTCATGGATACCGAGGACAGCCGGTGGCCGGTGTTGTAGACATAATCCACACGGTTCAGGCCCTCCACGGTCACGCTGTCGATCCGCGTACGTACAGGGTCCCAGGTGTAGACCGTCGTCCGTGCCTCGGGACGTCCCTGCGCCTCAACCTTCCTGGTCAGGCGACCTTTTGCGCTGTAGTCGAAATCGACGAAGTTGCCCTTGAAATCGAGCACCTGATCCGGGTTGCCATTCGCATCGAATGTACTGCTGCGCCCGCTGGCCGGGCAGTTCGTACTGGCGACTCCGGTCACCTCCAACAACTGGCCCTCCGGATTGAATTTGTAGATCGCCTGCTTGCCCAGCGGGTTGGTCTCGGTGACGTCCAACGCCCCACTCGTGTCGAACTGGTAAACGTAGGTATGACTCTCCACGCCGCCAGCGTGTTGCGTGCTCGTGGCCAGGAAGTCCCCATCGCTGGTGTAAGAGAACCGAGAATAGCGAACGCCGTTATAGGATTTCCCGGTCAGTGCATAACCACCATAGTCCGGCTCGCCATCGATGCCGCTGTAGTGATAGGTCAAGACGGTCGCAGGCGCCCCGGCCAGCGTGGTGGAGGCAAGCAGATGCATGCCGTCGTAGACCTTCTGCTGCGTGTACGAATAGCGGTACGCATTGCCTATCGGGTCTTGAATCTCCACCAACTCATCGCCGCTCCAGACTAACTGCACGTATCGGCCCGAACTGTGCGTTACTCGCTGCAACTGCGTGCCGTTGAGACCGCCGTGGGAGAAAATCCAGCCTACGCCCTGCGCATTCTTTACCGAAACGGGGTAGCCACCGGCGGAGTAAACCTCGGCTTCGTCTTCCTCGCCGTGCAGCGCCCAGGTGCCATCGGACTGCCGGATAATCGTCGACACCGGGCTGGCCTTGTCCTCGTAGAACACGCCATCGGCCGCCTTCAGGTATCGCATCTTGCGACCGTCAGGCTTGTGCGCCCAGATTTCGACTGCCGATGCGGTGTCGCTGCATTGCGCGATGCTGGGGCGGGCGTAACAGGTGGCGTTCCAGTAGCTCCCGCCAAAACTGAGGCGATAGTCGAAGCTGCTGACCCACTTGTAGCCGAATAGCCCGATCCCGTCCCAATGCTGGTTCCATACGCGCCGCAGCTGCAGAGGCATTTCACCGGCCGCCGTAAAGTCCAGTTCGGACTCGGTCTTGTTGCCGGTCGCCAGGATGATGGGATTGCCGTGCTTTGGGCACTTTTTGTCATTAGCCTTCTTGTCGTCGGTCGCTTGCGCACCGCCGTCGTTGAGGCGCAACTCCGTGCTGTCTACGTTCCGCGTCGTATCGACGACAGAAAGACCCGGATTGAAGAATTCCGGCCCTCTTATCCCGTTTACCGTTATGGTTTCTTCAGTCCTGATTCCACTGCCCGACGGATCCTCTCGATGCGTCGGAGGCTTAGAGTCGGCGGCACAGACAGGAAACCAGGCCAACCCAAGCGTGCAACACACAAGCACGGACACAACAGAGGCACGACGTAAGGCCGTCATGGCCACAACGGAAAACCACATGCAATCCCCTTCCCTGTTCGGGCGATCGTAGCGAACGGATCGCTCATCTTTGATTATGGTTAAAGCGTATTTGCGGCGTTCTTCGAAATGGCATTGCCAGCCATGGAGCTGCGCTGACGCCTCCGGGAGAAACCTCTTTTCCCGCACCGAAGGATAATCCTTGCCTCCCCCTTGGAGACCAATCTTTCCCACCTGAAGATCATTAGAGAAGTCGGAGCGGAAACATAGAAATCGCAAAGCCGATGACAGATCAGCGATCGTCCAGAGACGGGTTGCAGGCGCAAAAGCAACGAGTCCTTTGGAAAGTTGCGTTGAGCCGCTCCCGACCAGCAGATCCGCCTGCAACCACCGAGCCAGATCGCTCACCGCTTGGCCGCAACAGTTGCGCCATAGTCGCCGATCGAGTTCCCGCTATCGTCGCACAGCCCACTGGCGCGACTGTACCGGTGGTACCGGCCGGAGCCGTGGCTCGCTCGCCGACGGCGCTGTCGCGATAGCGGGCTCTAACACGCCGACTTGCCGAAGCTCAGTCTGGCCATCGGTGGCGTCGCAGACGAACTCCTTCGCAGTTCCACCGATGATGGAGGCGTTACCAACGGCCTCATGACCGCTCGCAATGCCCGGCGAGGCAGACCGGCGACCCGCCCCTCCGCTGCAACGGCGGATACGGCAACGACTTCGGCTTATCTGTACGCAAAATCGGTTCAGAATCATGCGTGATAGGCATCCATTCCCCTCTCATACAGCCGAGGACCATCAGACCGGTATCCAAAGGGTTGGTCGAGCGACCTGGGACGAACAGCACGACCCAGTGGTTGAACCGCACGGAATCTGGCGCAATCGCCAGATCATGGCCCGGCATATGGCCGCGCAGTAGCGCCTCCATCCGGCTTCAGAGTCGACGCTCTGGGTTTAGATATGGACCGCCCGGCGGAATAGCGCGGAACCGTGCTGAACCGACCCGCTGAATTTCAGGATGTGCAGCAGTCTGACCTGGGGCGGATCGATGCGACCCAACGAAAGCCCGGGGTCCGGTCGCACATTGATCCATGCCGCGATCCTCGCCATCGATTCACAGACGTTTACTGGAAACCTTAGCTTCCTTTCTCAAAGAATCCGAGAAACGCCCCGAATGCATTGCCGACCTGCTCGCAGGCCATGCTCGCGCGCAGATCGGACCAGTTGCAGCCGAACCAACCGAGCGGGACGCACAGGACTGCAAGGATCAGCAGGCTCGTCGTCGACGCCGCAATGCGTTTCCTGGCGATCTGGACGATGAGATCGACCAGAAACGAAACTATCAGGGTGACGCAGACGAAGGCGAGCAAGATCGCGATGCCGAGCCCGGTGTCGCCTCGATGCTCCTGCTCTCGGGCCTGCGCGAATGCGTATTGGGCGTAGGCATACAGGGCGACCAGCGGGGTGCTTGCGAGAAAGACGCGCAGCGCAATGGCAGCTGCGGTGCTGCCTAGTTTCGAAGTCATCATGCCAAGAGCCGGGCCGATTCGCGCTGCGATGCGCCATCGGACGGCGCGCCGCCCAGCCGCGCGACCTCGGTTGCGATTTCCCGTTTCATCACACGCATTCCCTTGCGACTGGACGACCTAGTCTAGCCCGTCGGACAAGGCCTCGAGCTCTGACTGGTGCATTCAGGCCGGAAACATCGCGGCCCGACTCACCGCAATGCAGATCCGAAGGTTGGGGTCAGCCGGACAGGGCGACCGGTACATCTCAGGGCGCAAGGGTGCGAGGACGCGATCCGCATCCCCTTGCGGACCGCATCGGGCGCATCACTGAATGACGTAGCCGGAGAACCGCCACAAGCCGTCTTCGTCCCGGCGCAGGGAGATCAGCTCTTTCGCCGTTCGCTTGCCCTGGAACTGGCTGGAGAACTCGATGCTGGCGTACAGGCCGGGCGGAAGCTGGGCGCCGTTGCCGACCACTTCGCGACGCACTCCTATCCAACTGCGCAAACTCGCCGTGCCCAGGGGCTTGCGGGTCCTGCCGACATAAGCGACGAAGTCCTCGCGCTTGGCCGAGCGCTTGGTCACGTTCGATGAGGCGTCCCAGAGCGCACCGGCCTGGTCGCGGTCGATCGCCTGCAGAAGTTGCAACGCGGTATTGGCCAAGGTATTCGGATCGACGTCGCGCGCAGCGGCCTTTTGCGCTGCCGGCGCCGGTCGCTGCGCTTGCGCCGGCGCCTGGGCGAGCGCCGTCGTGGACAGCAGGCCGATGGCCATCGTCAGCAGAATGCGTTTCATGGGCCTGATCTCGATCTCTCGTACGCTGGGGAAAGGCGGATGCAGCAGCGGTCCGACGGCGCGCGGGCCGCGTCCGGTCACTGCTCCACGTCGGCTGAAATCTCGACGCGGCGGTTGGGTTGCAGGCAGGCGATCAACGCGTCCCGCCCCTTCGCGGCTTCGCAGTGGCCGACCACCGGTTCCGACTCGCCCCGACCTTCCGCCGAGATACGCTGCGCCGGCACGCCTTCGGCAATCAGCAGCCGGCGCACCGTTTCGGCGCGTTCGCGCGACAGCGACTGGTTGGCCGCGTCGCTGCCGATCCGATCGGTATGCCCTGTCACCCGCACCTCGCGCAGGTCCTTGGCATCGAGCAAGGCCTTGGCCACGCGCGCGACCTCGGCCCGGCCTTCCGGCTGCAGATCGTCCAACCCGGCCCGGCCGAACGCGAACAAGGCATCGGCGGACAGGGTGAAACGACGCGACGCAGCCGCGGCTGGCGACGACGACGGCCCGGCCGCGACAGGCTCGCGCAACACATCGCCGCATGCTTCCGGCAGCCAGTAGAAACTTCGCGCCAGATAGTTCTGATCGAAGACGACCTTGTATTGGCAGGTGGTCACCCCGCCCTCGCGGCGGAAGTGAAACAGGTAGTCCCATTCCCGCACGCCGGCATAGCCTTCGCGAAAGTGCGGGCGCCCCAGCAGATGATAGAGCTGCTCCTTGCTGACGCCCGGCGCCACCTGACGCAGGTCGTCCAGGTTCGGAAACGTTCCTTCCTTGAGCACAGCGCGTTCGACCGCCGGGAAGACCACCTCGCCCGGCACGCCGTCGGCGGAAATATCGCGGCTGACATGGCGGGTGCCGCATGCCGATAGCAGTCCCATCGCGACGCTGCATACGATCGCGACGCCAGCGAACCGTTTGGCTTCCATAGATGATTCCTCGCTTTGACGGATGGCCATCGTCGCGCGCGTTTGGATCCGCGCTACCGGACGGCGTTTTGATACGTTTCGGATCGGTGGCCGCAGCGGCGCTCGGTCGCTCGCCATCGGCTATCGCGCCCCGCCCGAAAGCGGGGCGCGCCTGCCCTCACCACTGGATGCCGGCACCGACCGAGAAGCCCCAGTCGCGCGCGGTGTTTCCGCTGGCCTGGGCCTTGTAGACCCAGCGGCCGTTCTCGGTGATGCCCGACAGGCCGACCGCCATGCCGTATTCGCCCTGATAACCGCCGGCCGCCACCGCGAGCATGCTCTTGCCCGGCAGATAGGCCTGCGGCAGGCCCGCCATCGCCATCGCCGAGGAAGTGCCGGCACGGAAGTCCTTGCGCAGGGCCCACACGTCGTTGTCGAACTGCTCGAAACGAGCGTCGGTATAGGCCTTCGACTGATCGATGGCATGGTTCACGCCGGAGTTGAGCTGGCTCACGTTGACCGCATCGGTGCCGGCGATGCCGGGCGCCACACCGGTCAGGGTGCGGCCGCCCATGTTGACCTCGCCGGTAGAGGTGCTGCTGCCTACATAAGCGGCGTTGTAGCCGCGCTGCGCACCCACCGTGGTTGCCGACCCGGCGCCCAGCGCGACGCTGTTGGCGTGGCTCGCGGTCGCGCCGGTGCCCACGGCGGTGCTGGCGCTGCCGCTGGCCGTGCTCTGGTTGCCCACCGCCAGCGCGTTGTTGCCGCTCGCGACCGCACCGTCGCCACCGGCCGATGCGTTGGTGCCGGTCGGGCGCGGCTTGACCACGGCGTCCTCCTGACTGACCTGGAACATGCCGTCGGAGCCGTTCTGCACCCCGCTGATGCGGCCGTCGAAGGTATTGACGGTGTTGGTCAGGTTGGCCACGTTGCCTTCGACCTGGGTGATGCGGCCGTCGAAGCCGTTGATGGTACCGGTCAGATTGGCGATGTCGCCTTCGACGTTGGTCACTCGGCCATCCAGCGCGTTGACCGCCTGATTGGTCGCATGCAACTGCGAGCCGTTGACGGCATCGGTCGACGTCTCCGACAACCGTCCCGCGGCGACGTTGGTGAGGGTGCGCTCGGCGCCCACACTGCCCACGCTCACCGTTCCGACCGGCGCGCCGCCGGCGAAGTTATAGGTCGTACCGGCGATGGTGGCGCTGGCGGTGCCCACCGCGGCGGCGGTGGTCGAGCCCGCGCCGAGTGCCACGCTGTTGGCGTCGCCCGCGGTCGCGCCGGTGCCCATCGCCACTGCGTTCGCCGCGGTAGCGCTGGCGTTGACGCCCGATGCGATGGCGCCGGTCGCGGTGGCGCCGTTGTTGGCGTAGTTGCCGCCGGCGATGCCGCCGTCGTTGACGCTGTAGTAATGGGTGGAGCCTGCGGTGATCGCCTGGTTCAACTGGTCCAGGTTCACCGCATCGCCGCCGTTGATGCCGGCCGCCACGTTGGTGATGGTGGTGCCCCCGGCATTGATGCCGACGTTGGTGATGCTGGGGCCGCCGGCGATGGTCAGGCCGTTGGTGGTGATCGTGGTGTTGCCGACCACCACGCTGTTGAAGCTCGGGTCCGGCACCACGCCCACCGTCAGGGTACCGGTGGCGTCGTCGTAGGCGACCGTCGCGTTGCTGCCGGCGGCCACGGTCAGGGTTTCGCCCGGGCCGATGTTGCCGCCGTTGCCGCCGGCCGCGATGTTCCAGCCGGCGCTCGCGCTGTCGTTGATCTGGGTCAGCGCGTCCTGCACGTTGTTGTAGGTGTTGCCGCCCACCGCGAGCCCGGCGGTCACGGTATGGGTGACCGGGTTGTAGACCGAGCTGCCGCCGAGCGAGGCGGCGGTGCTGTTGCCGAGTTGGTCCAGATTGCCGCCGAGCGCGCCCACTGCCTGGTTGGTGGCGAACAACTGCGAGCCGTTGATCGCATCGGTGGACGCGGACGAGACCCTGCCTGCGGCGACATGGGTGATGGTGCGCTCGGCACCCGCTGCGCCGACGCTGACCGTGCTGGTCGGCGCGGTGCCGGCGTAGCTGTAGGCGACGCCGTCGATGCTGTCGCCGGCGGTCGCCACCACGGTGTCGGTGATCGAGCCCGAGCCCAGGGCCACGTCGCCGGCCTGGGCGGCGGCGGTCGCGCCGAAACCCACCGCGGTGGCCGCACCAGTGCCGGCCACCGCACCGACGCCGGCGGCCAGGGCATTGATGCCTGTTGCGCCGTCGTTGTTGTAGTTGCCGCCGATCGCACCGTTGTCGTTGACGCTGTAGTAGTGCGTCCGCACCGCCGTCGTCGCGTCGGTCAATTGACTGACGTTGACCGCATCCGTACCGGCCACGCCGGGCGCCACGTTGGCGATGACCAGGCCGCCGGCATTGATGCCGGTCGTGGTGATGCTGGGCCCGCCGGTGATGGTCAGGCCGTTGCTGTTGAGCAGGCTGTTGCCGGCGGTGACGCTGTCGACGGTGATGTCGTCGGCCAGGTCGAAGTTGACGTTGTCGTCGGTCGCGGCCTTCGCGACCACGATGTTGCCGTCGGTGTTGCGCAAGTCGACGGCTTCGCCGGGCGCCACGTTGCTGGCGTTGGCGCCCTGTGCGCTGAGGTTCCATCCGGCGCTGGCGGTGGTGGCGACTGCCTCGATCGCCTGATTGGTCGCGAACAACTGCGAGCCGTTGATGGCATCGGTCGAGGCACCGGAGATCCGACCCGCCGCCACGTTGGTGAGGGTCCGCTCGTTGCCGGCCGTGCCCACGCTGACCGTGCTGGTTGGTGCGACACCGGCGAAGTTGTAGGTCACCCCGTCGATGGTCGTGCTCGGGGTGGCGACCGCGACCGCCGTCGTCGATCCCGAGCCCAGCGCCACGTCGCGTGCGTTGTTGGCCACGGCGCTATCGCCGAATGCCACCGCGCCGGCCGCCAGCGCGCTGCTGGTGTGGCCGATGGCGACGCTGCCCTGGCCGACCACCGTGTTCTGGAAGCCGATGCCGACCGCGCCTTGCGCGGCGACGCCGGCCACACCCACGGCCTGGCCGCCGCCGCCGACCATGTTGGTGTTGCCCATCGCCACCGAGCCGTTGCCGGTGGCGGTGTTGTCGAGGCCTTGCGCGATCGCGCCGTTGCCGGTGGCGGTGTTCGGATCGCCGATCGCCACTGCGCCGTCGCCGCTGGCGAAATTGCCGGCGCCGATGGCGACCGCGCGGCCGCCGGTGGCGGTCGAGTTGGTGCCGATCGCGACCGCGTCGGCGGCATCGGCGACCGCGTTGCGGCCGGCGGCGAAAGCGTTCTCCGCGCTGGCGTTGGCGCCCGAACCGGCGGCGAAGGCGAAGTTGCCGCCGGCGCTGGAACTGACGCCGACCGCGGTGGCGTTGCCGCCGGTCGCGCTGGACAAGGTGCCCAGGGCGCTCGCGCCGGCCCCGGTGGCGCTGGCGCTGGCGCCGAGCGCGACGGCATTGATGTTGTTGGCGACCGTGCCGCTGCCCAGCGCCATCGAGCTCAGGCCCGACGCGGCCGCATTCAGGCCGAGCGCGATCGCCGACTGCGCAGAGGCATTGGCCTGTGCGCCGAACGCGACCGAACTCGGCCCGCTGGCGCGCGCGCTCGGCCCGATCGCGGCCGAGTCGACGCCCGTGGCCGCGCTCAGCCGCCCGACTGCGATGGCGTATTGCTCGGACGCGGTGACGTCGGTGCCGATGGCGACGGCGCCGAAGCCGGTGGCTCCGGTACCCGCGACGGTGCGCGAGCCCAGGTAGAGCGAATTGAGATTGGACGCGATGGATTGGAAACCGATCGCGATGGCGTTCTGGCCGCCGGCGAAGGTGCCGGTGCCCTGGGCGATGGTGTCGAGCACCGCCGCGTTCGCTTGATAGCCCAGGGCGACGCTGCGCAATCCGGCCGCGGTCGAGCTGCCGCCGAAGGAAACCGCGGCGACCCCGGTCGCGCGGGCCACGGTGCCGATGGCGATGGAGCCGTCGGCGCCCGAGGTCGCGTCGGTGCCGATGCCGATCGAGCCGCCGCCGAGCGAGCCGGTACCGGCCGCGGTGCGCGCACCGAGGTAGATGGAATTGACGCCGGTGGTATAGGCCCCGAACCCGACCGAGATCGAATTCTGCGCGGCGCTGTGCGAGGCATAGCCGACGGCGAGCCCGCCAAGCACGTCGGAGGTGGCCAGAGAGCCCAGCGCGGTGGCGCCGATGCCGGAAGCGCGCGAGCCCAAGCCCATGCACGAGGCGGTACCGTTGTACAGATTGTAAGGCGGCCCGCTGCAATCCACGGCCTGCGCCTGCGCGGTCGGAGCCCACCCCACCGCGCCCATCGTCGCCAGCGCGGCCAGGATCCCGGCGCACAACGTTCCCGCCGAATACGAAGCCCTGTTACCGCTGCCGGCGGCCTGGCCACGCGGCGCGGCCAGTTCCGAAGCGACCACCAGCCGATTGAGCGACCGGCTCCATACCACGCTGTAGATTTTGTTCATTACTCGTTTCCCCAGTTGCACGCCAATCCGATGGGCCGCGGGATGAAGGTGATGCGGTGTCGCCTGTGAAGTGTTTCGAGAGGCATCGCGAGGGCCGTCGTGGCGACGCAGTGCCGGCGCAGCAGTGCTCGTGCGCTGCTCGTGCGACCGGTACGGCTGCGCCCTCGACGAAGTTCGGCCGGATTCCGGATGAGGCGCCATCGCTAAGCGCGTCGTGCCGGACCCCGAGGGCTTGCGCGCTCCGCGACCGCCGACAAAGCAGACCCAAGCGCCGGATTCCTGCGTCGTGGTGACGACCCGTGCGCCGCTTGGCTGCTTGATGCACGACCCGGTCCTGGCGGCCCGAAGCCTGCACTCGTGTTGCATGGAGCGGCGCGCTGCGTGGCAAACACTAGTGACCGGGCATGGCGATTACACGCACCAGGCTTCACGAAAAATTTCAGCCTTTCGCCCTTGCGTCACAGGCGGGATCGCGATATCCGTCTCGTCTGCATCGGAGCGTGCGTCGACTTTGCGCGGCTGTTTCGACATCGCCGCCGCGATGCCGCGGGGCGTATGCGGGCGACGACGGCCGTCGGCATCGCATCCAGGCCGCGCGCCATCCCAGCGTTGAGCGCGTCGACGCATCGACCCGCCGTAACGCGAGTACGCGGCCCGATGTCCATGACGGACAGACGACCAAGGATCGTGTGCGTTCGGGTCGCGACGGCACAGCGCTTGGCCAAGGGGGCGTTCGTCGAAGCCCTGCCGGCCATCGTCGGCCGGTTTGCGCAGGGCGGCCGCCACCGACACGAGCCGGGCCGACACGCCGCGGTATCCATCGGCGAATTCGAATCCTCACCCACGGTGAGGATTCGATCGCCGGGTTTGCGCGATTCGGCCGCCCGGAGCCGCATGAAGGGTGATACGGATCGCAGTTCTTCGCCGGAAGCGGTGGTTGTCCGCGTCCTGTCTGATCGCGGTGCTAGGCTGCCTAGCGGTAGTCATACAAGGAAGGGGACCCGTCCTGCCGGGCCCGGCGCAGCGACCGCGCAGGCGCCGGATCGGAACGGTCCGACCGCTGCTCGGCCGCCCCGTCGCGACGCCCGAGTGCCCCGGCCTTCAACCGCTGTCCTGCATCAACCGTATCGATGACCGCTCGCAAATCGCTTCCTCTCCTCTGGCATCGCTTCATCGGCTGGATGCAACGCGTGCCCATCCGCGCGGCGCGCGACAAACGCAACGCGATGGCGCTGCAAGCGATACTCGCCGTCGTCGCGGTCACCACGCTGTTGATGGCGATCGGCTCCTGCGCCGCCGCGCCGGACCTGGCGGGCTATACGGAGCACTGGCTGCTGCTGATCGTCAGCGCCTACACCTGGGCGTGTTTCTATCTGCTGCGCCACGGGCTGTTCCGCTTGTCGACCAGCCTGACCGTCATCGGCGGCGTGATCCTGATGGCCGTGAGTTACCACGCCTACGGATTGCGCTCGCAGTCCGGGCTGCAGATCACCCACCTGCTGCCCCTGTTGTTGTCGGGATTGTTCCTGGGCAGGACCGCGGTCTGGTGGACCGCTCTGGCCTATGCGGCCGCACTCGCGATCGGGGCGCGCACCGACCTGCAACTCGCGACCGATTCCATGCAGGCCTCGGAAGCCTCGACCAACCTGCTTTTGTCGGGGATGAATTTTCTCGTCCTGGTGGCGATCCTGGACCGCTTGATCCTGTCGTCGCGACGGGCGATCAGCCGCAGCGAAGAACTCAACGCGCTGTGCCTGGAGCTGCAGCGCCAAGTGGAAGAGAAAGAACGCGCCTACGAGCGTCTGGTGCAGACGCAGAAAATGGAAACCATCGGCCGGCTTTCGACCGGCATCGCCCACGACTTCAATGCCATCCTCAGCGTGATCCTGGGCCACGCCACCTCGGTGGGCCGGCGCGGCGACATCGACGCGGTGCTGCCGGGCATACGCCAGGCGGCGCGCAGCGGCGCCACCCTCACCCGGCGCCTGCTGAGCTTCAGCCGCACGCACACGCGACACCTGTCCACCTTCGATCTCGCCGAAGCGATCGAAGAAGTGCGGCCGTTGATCCTGCCGATATTCCCGCGCGCGATCGAAGTATCGCTGGATACCTCGGTCTCGGGCCTGTGGGTCAAGGCCGACCGCGACGAACTGGTACTGGCGCTGTTGAACGTGGCCAGCAACGCCAGCGATGCGATGCCGCAGGGCGGCCGTTTCACGTTGTCGCTTCAGGCCGACGGCGATCACGCCTGCATCGGCTTGGAAGACACCGGCATCGGCATGACGCCGGAAGTGCTCGCGCGCTTGTACGAGCCGTTCTTCACCACCAAGCCCCGGGACCAGGGCACCGGCATCGGCATGGCGACCGTGCATCGCTTCGTCGCCGACCACGGCGGCGCGATAACGGCCGACAGCGCCCCCGGCGCGGGCACCCGCATCCGAATCCGTTTGCCGCTGGCCGAGCCCGAAGACGGCCTTCGGGACGAGGCCGGTTGGGAGCTTGCGCAGACACCGCACAGGACGGGCCCTGACGAGATCTCGACAGCGGTAGCGGCGGAGTCGGCCATGACGCGCCACGCCGCCGCCCCCTGATCGCCGCGACCGCGCAGCGCGCTCATCGGCACGCGTTTAGTCGCCACTCGCTCAGTCGCTCAATCCGGAGGCTTCGCCGGCATCCTGTCCTGGCTCGTGCCGATGTGGGTGGCGGCGACCAATACCAGCAAGCCCAGGGCCGTCGCCAGGATCAGCGCCCACGGCCGCAGATACCAGGGCTGCGGGTTGAGCACGCTCAGACGGGCCGATACCGGCGACCAACGTCCCCCCAGGGTGCGCGCCTGCACTTCGAAGCGGTGCTCTCCCCACGGGATCAGCGGATACAGAATGCTGCGGTTCTGTCCGGCATCCACCCAACCGTGATCGAATCCGAGCAGGCGAAAACGGAAATAAGTTTCGCGCGGCCGGCTCAGATTGATGGCGGTGTAATGAATTTCCAGACTGCGCGCGAACGGCTCCAGGGCCAGGGAATCTCCTGCGATCTGCTGGCTGCGTCCGGCGACCGCCACCTGTTCGATGCGAGCCCTCAGCGGCACCGGCGCCACCACCGGAAAATCCTTGGGGTCGACGACCGCGAACCCTTCGACCAGCGAAAACCACAGCCGGCCCCGGCTGTCGCGGTGGCAGGCGGTCGAATGGCCGCCATTGATTTCGGCCGGGACCAGGCCGTCGCCCGCGGCGTAGCCGACCGATTCGATCTTGGCGCCGGCGTCGCCCGGCGCCGGCAACACGGTGATGCCGCGGTTGCCGCCCAGCCATAGGCGCCCTTGGCCGTCGGGCAGGATGCACGACACGGTATCGTCGAACAGGCCGTTGCGGCTGTCGTAACGCTGCACCTG
Organism: Lysobacter sp. ESA13C; assembly: GCF_019970005.1. Lineage (NCBI taxonomy): Bacteria > Pseudomonadati > Pseudomonadota > Gammaproteobacteria > Lysobacterales > Lysobacteraceae > Lysobacter > Lysobacter sp. ESA13C. The sequence continues at coordinate 306,670 of NZ_JAHXYK010000007.1, forward strand.
GCCGTTGCGGATCCGGTTGAGACCGCCGCCGTAGGTGCCCACCCACAGCGTGGCGGTGGCACGGTCCTCGTACACGGCGCGTGCGAAGCGCGAGGACAAGCCCTCGCGCGGCGTCCATCGCTCGACCACCCGCTCGCCGAGCAGACGCCACACGCCGCGGTCGCCGACGAACCAGTCGCCGCCGCTCGCCGCAGGGACGATGGCATTGATGCTCATGTCGCGCAGCGCTTCGATGCGCCGCTGCGCGGAAATACGTCGCTCGCCATCGATCTCGACCGCGAGCACGGAGCGGCCCGAGCTGACGAACAAACGTCCCTCGCTGCGTCGCCAGACATTGACCGCCCCGCCCCCGGGCCATTGCCCCACGAGCGTCGGCCGGCCGTCGGCGATGCGCACCAGCAGCCCCTCCGCGGTACCGACCCAGAGCGCGCCATCGCCATCCAAGGCCAGGCTGGCGACGCATTCGTCGCCCGCGGCCCGCAGCACCGGCTGCCGCAGCAGGCTGCCGTCCTGTCGCCAATGACGCAGCCCGCCGCAAGCCGAACCGAACCACAGGCCGCCCTGTCCGTCGGCAACGACGGCGCGGCCGGCCATGTCGACGCCGCCGAGAGAAGCCGGGATCGAGCCGAACACCGGCTTGCGCACGCGCAACAGCCCCTTGCTGCCGGTGCCCAACCACAGATTGCCTTCGTCGTCCCGCGCCAGGCTGATCACGCCCATGCCGAACAGTTCCGGAAGATCCCGCCAGCCGCTGTCGTCTTCCCTCAGCATTCGCCCGGACGCCGTCGCCACCCACCATCGGCCATCGGCATCCTCTACCGCCGCGGTTGGGCTTGCCACACCCAAGGGCTGCCATTGCCCCGATCCGGGCCGGTAGCGATACAGCGCGCGGTTGGTGCCGACCAGCAAGTCGTCGCCGTTGGTTTTCAACACCTGCACCCAGCCGTCCCCGGCCGGCAATGCAAGACGGCGCAGTCGCCCATCGTCGAGGACGAACAAGCCCTCCCCACCGCCGACGTAGATGCGCCCCTGCCGGTCGCGCACCAAATGGGTGTGCCCGGTGCGTTGCGCATCGACCCAAGTCGGCTGCCGGCGCAGAGGATCCAGGGTGAACAGGCCGACATTGCTGAGAATCCACAACGTCCGGTCGGGCGTCTGCACGATCGCATTGATCTGGCAGGTGCCGCCGCAGATCGGCAAATGGCGAAACGTCCCCTGCCGGTACACGCTCAAACCGGCGTCCTGGGTTCCGATCCACAGTTGCTGGCGTTCGTCTTCATGCAGCGCCAGGATGCGATCGCTGGCGGGCCCGGCCTGCGGACCGTGTCGTGGACCGGAGGCATCGAGCGACGGCTCGGCGCGGAATATCCTGGAGCTCAGGCCGTCGAAACGCGCCAGACCGCCGAAGGTACCGATCCACAGATAACCATCGCGGGTCTGCAGCACTGCATTGACGCCGCCTTGCGGCAAGCCATCGTCCCCGGTGAAGGCATGCACGCCCACCCGATAGCGCGGCTGCACTTCCGCTGACGCCAAAGCCGAACCGCACAGGACCCACAGAGCGAGCGCCGACAAGCTCAGGCGCAAGCCGGCCTTGAGACTACTCACCCTGGGTCTTCCCTTCGCCGGCAGGGCGCCGAGGCGACCGGCTACCAGTTGAGCACATAGCCGATGCCGCGTACCGCGCGCAGCGGAAGCTCCTCTTCCGCCATCTGCTGGCATTTCTTGCGCAGGCGATGCACCAGCATTTCCAACCGGTGCGGATCGAAGTCGTAGGCATTCTTGACCAGGCTCGCGATCAGGGTCTCGCGCTGCACCGGAATGCCGGCCGCCGCGGCCAGCATGGCCATCACTTGTCGCTCGGCCAGGTTCATCTCGATCTCGACGCCGCCGGGAGTCAGGATGCACCAGCCCCTGTCGTCCAGACGCCACTTCGTACGCGCATGCGTGGGGTTCGTCTCCGGCACGACCCATCGCGCCAGATTATGCAAAGTCGTTACCACCTCTTCCATATCGACCGGCTTGGACAGATAAGCGTCCGCACCCGCGCGCAGCCCGCGCATCCGGTCCGGGCCGGAATCGTATCCGGTCAACATGACGATGCCGACACGCGGGGACAGCTTGCGCAGATGCGCTGCGATGCTGACGCCATCCTCATCGGGCAGGCCGACATCGAGCAGCACCAGGTCGTATGAGCGAAGCGTCATCGACCGGTACAGATCAAGCGCGCCCGCCATCCCGAAGACGGAGAACCCGGAATGGGCCAACACCGGCAAAAGAACGTCTTCTCGGAATGTCCGGTCGTCTTCCACCACCGCCAGCGTGGGCAGCCGCCGCGCGGCCTCCATCGAGCGAGCGTCCATCGTTTTCCCCCCAAGGAAATCCGGGCCAGCTTGCGAAAAACGCGGGGAGCCCGACCCGCTTTGCGCGCAGGAGTCAAAGTAGCATCGCGTTCTTCGAGCCGACGACGACGAACCTGCTTTCGTGATAATTGTCACACCGGCCGGCCGGCCGCGGTAGCGCGGATGCCTTACCGAGAATCAATCGCGCGTTTGTGCAAACCCGAACGCACGCAGGCCGCCCGACCGACACAGCGCCAGCCAGAACTTCCGTAGCTCAGGGGCTTGGAAATCCAACACCCTCCCCTTGACGCTCTGCTCCGGCTGCACCGCTCCCGCGCGAAGAAGCCTGGCGACATCGTGAGCGGAACGCCCGACGATTTCGACTAGCTCAAAGGTCGAAGGCCGCCAAGGTCGAGCGGAGCCCCGAGTGGGGCGAGCAACGAATCTGCATCCTCAAACCCGCTTGCAGAGCGACTCGACCTCGGCCTCCTTGTACGTCGGTTCCACCGGAACGATGCGGAGCGTCCGCCCGGTGAACTTCAGTATGCGCGACCGGTACACCGACTTCTTCTTGAGCATGTCGTCTTGTACTTTCTGCCCGCGCTCGTTGCTGATCCACGAATCGGACGACGACAGGAACTTCACCTCCTCTATCTTGGAGACGAGGATGTCGCCCTCGAGCAGCCAGGTGCCCGATGCCCGGTCCTGGATGACGACCGGCGACTTGCCATGCGGCGTGATCACCGAGGTGGTCAGGCTGGTGTAACGGCCATCGGCCCGATTGATCGTCTCCGTGCTGACGACCAAGTCGTAATTCGGGTCGGGTATCGCGATCGGCCCACAGCGCCAGGTGCCTGCCAAAGACTGGCTGCTGAGCCCGGCGAGGCGGTTGGTCGCGCAGCCAGCGAGCAGGCCGGCGGCGGCGAAGACAACGATCCATCGCATAAAACTCTCCAATGAAGTCCAACGTTTTCGGTCGATCCGCTGCGCAAAGCGGCTTCGCATTATCGTTTGTCGCATCGATTCCGTGCACCGCAGCAGTGCGACACCCGGCTCTCCATGCCTCAAGGTCTGACTATGACGGCTATGGGACGCAGCCAGAAGCGCCACGCCTCATCGAAGGCGGCTGCCTCGGTCTGCCTCCAGGTCGGGTCGGGGGGCATCTGCAGTAGCATCAGTCGCCATCATCCGCGCAGGAGCCTTGCCTTGTCGTTCTCCGACCCCCAGGCGGTTGCCCGCTACGCGCTCGGCCCGGTCAGACAGGTGCCGGGCTTTCATGCGCTGCAACAGATGGCCAGACTGCTACTCGCCGAGAGCGTACCCCACGATGGCCGGGTACTCGTCCTCGGCGCCGGCGGCGGCCTGGAGTTGAAGGTGTTTGCCGAAGCGCAGCCTCAGTGGCGTTTCGTCGGCGTGGACCCGTCGTCCGAGATGCTGAAACTCGCAAGCGCCACCTTGGGGCCGCTCGCCTCGCGCGCCGACCTCGTCGAGGGTTACATCGACACCGCCCCCGAGGGGCCTTACGACGGCGCCGCCTGCCTGCTGACCTTGCATTTTCTTCCGGCCGAGCAACGCCTGCATACCTTGATCGAACTCAGGCGACGCCTGAAGCCCGGCGCGCCGTTGATCGTGGCGCACCACAGCTTTCCCCAAGACGAACAGCAAAAGGCGCGCTGGCTGAATCGCTACGCGGCCTTCGCGGTGGCGTCCGGGATTCCCGCCGCGGATGCGGGCAATGCCATCGCCGCGATCGGCAGCCGACTGCCGGCGCTTTCACCCGAACAGGACCTGGCCTTGCTGCAAGAGGCGGGCTTCGACGAGGTCGAGTTGTTCTACGCCGGCTTTACCTTCAAGGGCTGGGTTGCGTACAACCCGTCTTGATGGCGTCATCCAGCTGACATCGGACCCGTCAGCCGTCGCGCGCCCCATCGAGCGCGGCCTTCAGTTCAGCCGGCAGCGGCACCGGCCGTCGCGTCTCGGGCGATATGGTGACCTGCGTGATCGTGGCGCGGAAAGTATTGTCGCCTGCGGCGTTGAACGCGCTGACCAAGAGAGCGAATGAATGCTCGCCGATCTTGTCGACCGAGACCTCGATATCGATCGCATCGTCCCAGGCCATCGGATGCAGAAATTCGATCGACAGGGCGCGCGCGGGCGGCAGGATGCCCATGGCGAACAAGCGCCTGGCCGCAGGTCCGCCGAGCGCGTGGGACAGAAAATCGAGCCCCGCCTCGACGACGAAGTGGGCGATGCGCGGCGTGTACACGACCCCACCCGGGTCGCAATCGCCGAACAGGATCACTCGACGGGTTCGGAAGGGCATCGGTAGTCCTCCATGGAGGGGTGTGACAGCGCCAAATATTCATGCGCATCCGCACACCTTATCCCCCCCGACGACGCACGGCTCGCCTGAGGGTGCCATCGCCATCATCGACGACGTTGTGGCCGAGCCATGGCGTCGACTCGAAGTTACCCGGTGAAGCGCCATCGGACGAACGACACGAATAGGTGCCTGATCGTCGACTCGGCCGGCTCTTTGCAGGCAGACTTCCTGGGCTCGCGCTATACCAGCAGCTCGTCCACCTTGCTGCGGAACTGACGTCCGGAGAACAGATGCTGCCCCGAGAGGAGCACGATCCGGAACCTGGCCGAACCGGCGGGGACGATCTGGCGAATGGCCGCTATGCGTACAACGGCCGAGCGGTGCAACCGGGCGAACTCGACATGACCGAGCCGCGAGTGAAAATCCGTCAAGGTTCCACGCACGGTGTAGACCGCCCCGTCCGCATGAACTTCGAGATAATTTCCTATCGAAACGACAAGATCGATCTTGTTGGCTTGCACCAGATGAACTCGGCTTCCTACCTTCAACGGAATGCGATCGGCGTCGCCGACGACTTCGTTGACAACGCCATCTTTCGGCCGAGTCCCACTCAGTCTTTCCAGCGTATCTCGCAAACGCTCGCCCGATACCGGCTTTATCAGGTAATCGACGGCACGCACGTCGAAGGCGCGGGCGCCGTGCTGCGGGTATGCCGTCACGAACACCACTTGCGGCCGGGGCCCAGGCCACCGGGCCAGAGCCTGGAATCCATCTCCACCCGGCATCTCGATGTCCAGAAAGAGAACATCGATGTCCAGATTTACCGCCACTGCCGATAGCTCCCCGATGTCGACACACTCGGCCACGACAGATACCAGGTCCCGACCGACTCTGTCCAACAGACGACGCAACCTGACCCGTGCCATAGGCTCGTCATCGACGATGGCCGCGCGCATCAAGGTCATGCCGCAGACCTGCCCGGAAGACTGGCAGCCCCATGCTTTTCCACCGGCATGGTTACTCGAACGAGGTATCTCCCGGATTCCGTCGCGCATTGCTGGATGGCCGCTCGCGCTCCATACAAGAGCTGCAGACGGCTGCGCGCACTTCCCAAGCCGATGCCCGAACCATGAGGCGCCGCTCCCTCGGGGGAGACACAGTTAGACACTTCGACGACCAAGGTCTCGCCACGCAATTCACAGCTGATGCTCAGCACGCCCGGCGCTCGCCGTCGCGAAATACCGTGCACTACGGCATTCTCGACCAAGGGTTGCAGGATCAACGCCGGCACTGAAACGCCCAAGGCTTCCGCCTCGACGCTCCATTCGACCCTTAGCCGATCGTTCAAACGAACCTTCTCGATCATCAAGTAGCTATTGACCAGCTCGATCTCATCACCGAGGGTCCGAAATTGAACGCTATCGACGGACAGCCCCGCTTGAAGCAGGACCGAGAGCGAAACCAGCATTCGGTCAGCCAGTTCCGCATCCTGATGAACCATTTCGGCGACGGAGTTCAATGTATTGAAAAGGAAGTGGGGGTTCATTTGCGCGCGCAGCGCTTCCAGCTTTGCCGTGGTCAGGCCCGCTTGCAACCTCGCGATCTGCTGCCCCCTCTCCATGCTCCTCTGATAGAAGACGAGCGCGTGCGCTAATCCGATCACGACCCATGCGAGCATAAAGTTGTAACTCAAGCTGCTCGTCAAAACCTCGGTGAATCCTGGACGCGGGTGATGACCGAACCACTGGAAGACGGAGCTTGTCGCATAGATATAGCCCCCCCGGAGCAACACCGTCAGAACGGACGCACCGAGCAGGATCGCCAAGGATCGCAGTATCCGGCCGCGCTCAATCGGACTGCGCCGCACCAGCCAGTACAATCCCAAGGTTACCGGCACCCACATCATCCAACTGCCGAAGCTGAAGCGAAGCGCCTGCGGCCAGGACATCGGCATGCCTTCTGGACCGCCCATGCGAACGATCTGGGCGGCAAACGCAATTGCGTAGCCCGCCCACCAGATGATGACCATCCAGAAGACCGCGGGCATTCGCTTCAGAACCGCTCCCACAGTAACGACCCTATCGAATTGTCTGGCGGATTAATGCCTCCGAGGCAGCAAGCACTTCGTACAGTGCTCGCACCATCTACATCCTACCGGCAGGCACTATCGACCAGAACCCCCAGAACCGGCGATACGAACAGGGCCCGGTTCCACCGCAGCCGATAACCGCAACAGACAAGGAATCATGGACTCCCGCCTCCGACTACTCGCTCAAGCGTCCGCCTCGGGACGAACGCCTGAGCCTGGAGCAGATACCAACGCGCCCCACCGCCAGACTGACCCGCTGCTTGCTGAATAGGCCGAGATACTTTGCGGCACCGCTTGGATACTCGCCCAGCATTCAAGGCCTGGCTTAGAACGAAGCGCGAACGCCGAGCGTGTACTGGCGATTGCCCGCGCCCGCCCCGGCTTCGGCCGTCAGGCCCCACAGCTCGTTGAACTTCAGCAAAGCGCCTACCGCGCCGCTGACTTCGCCGTCGTAGGTATCGCCGTCGGTGTACCTGAGCTTGCCCCAGGCCTCCAGGCGCTCGCTCAGGTTGCCGCGCAGTCCGACCGATGCGCGGGCATCGTCGCCATCCTGCTTCTCGGTGAACGACAGGGCGCGGTTCTCGTACTCGAAGCGGGTGTTGAGATAACCCAGCTCCGCGGTCCAATCGAGGCGCTCGTTGATCTCGTAGTGGTAGCCCAGGCCGAGCGCGACTTGCTGCACGTCCACGTCCAACCGGGTCAGCACCTGCGATCCGGAGCTCACGTCGACATCGCCATTGCCCCGGTGGAAGGCGCCGGTCAGAAACATCCCGCGCCCCAGCTCGACCGAGCCGCCGACATAGCCGCCGTCGGCATCGATATCGTCCAGGCGCAGCAAGGGATCGGAGTCGGCCGACTCGATCGTCTGCTTTCCATAGCCCGCATCCAGATAGGTGTAGCTGCGCGATGCGGCGATTGCCGTGACGGGAGACAGTGCCGCTGCCGCGAGGAGCATTGCAAAACAGTGATTTTTCATGGCGCCTACTACTTACTTCTTGACGGTGGAGGGGAGCGCGCCGCGTCGATGCACGATCGATACGCATGCAAACGGCGCATACGTTGCCCCGCGCAGGCGGCTTTGGCAACCAAGCCCGGCTTTTCGCCTACCCCCTACCCCATGAATCCACGGCGCCTTCGAAAAAGCACGCAGGCAATCACGATTCGGCATGACACCCGCTACGGCACCGGTCCCGCCCGGCGCCGCATTCGCTGCAGACTCGGCCGGACCTGCGACCTATTTGACTCTGCGGAACCGCCGGTAGAAACCGCCTTCCTGGGTTTTCCCTTCGATGATCAGATCATCCCCGCTCAGCTTGAATGGACGGGGCTGGTCGGTGCCGGTGTAGCTCGGCATCAGGCTGCCCTGCACCTCATGGATCACCCTGCTCTGCGCTTCGTCGACCCGGTAAGTGCCGAAGTAGGCCACATAGCCGTCGTAAGCGGCGCGGACTTCGCGGTCGCTGCCTTTCTGGTCGCCCTCGGCGAACGGCGTCGTCGCCGGCGTGCGCATGAGCTGCACATGCAGATGGCCGGTCGGGTCGTAGACGATGTATCCCGTGGGGCGCTCGCCATAAGGATGCTGGATCTTTCCGGCGGGATCGGTATCGACCACTTCCATGACTTGCCAGGTACCGACGAGCCGGGAACGCAAGGGCTCCGCGTCGCCCTTGACGGCCGGCGGTGCCGCTACGGCGCAGCCGATCGACAGGCCGGTCAAGGCCAGAAATAAAATACCGGCTTTCATAAGGATCTCCTCTGATGGACGTCGAAGGTTGCGGCAGGTCGACCGCCCCGGTTCATCCGAAGATCCGCATGCCCAAGCCGCAGCGCCAGTTCCATCCGTCATGCATGGCGCATGCTGGGTCGTGTAGCGACTCGGCCCGGCGGCAACAAGAGCGTTCGCGCCATATCGCTCGCACTGCTCGACGCCATGAGCCGGCCAGAAACGTGACGCCCCTCTGGTTTGGCGGCGCTCGGACCGGCGCATTCATTGTCCAAAGCCAGCAAGCCGCGATGCGGTTGGAACGAATTGTTATACGGCGACCGCATCCCTCTCACGACGGGATAACGCGCTCGCACTTATCCCTGTGCACTCCTGGCCCGACTAGGGAGCAATGCCATGAGCACGACGAAACAGAAAGGCGAGATCGAGCGGCTGGAGAAAGCGTTCTGGCAGTCGATACTGGAGGGATCGCCGCAAGTGGCCACCGGAATGCTGACCGAGCCGGCCCTCATGGTCAGCGGGCATGGTGCGCACAAGTTCGACCATGCCACCTACACCAAGATGGCGAGCGACGACCGAGTCAAGCTGCTCGACTACAAGATATCCGCGATGGACGTCCTGTTGCCTACGGACGATGTGGCCGTCGCCAGCTATCGCGTGCTCCAGAAGGTGGAGATGGAAGGCAAAACCACGGAGATGGATGTCTACGACACCTCGACCTGGGTCAAGGTAGGCGACCAGTGGCGTTGCGTGATGCACACGGAAAGCCCTGCGGACTCGACCAAGCACTGACCGCTTCGGCTTGCGGCCGCATCGTCGGCGAGCGATCTTCGCCAGGCCATGCGGCCGCCCGCGCCCATGCTGTAACGGCGGCACGACAGCGTCTTCGACCGCGCCGAAGTTCTGTCCTGATTGCGCGACCTGCCGCGCATGCAAGCGCACGTGCTCGACGGCCCGCATTTCCTACTCGAGACCCGCGCCGAAGCTGGCGCGGAGCTGATCGTCGATTTCGTGCGCGACTGCGGCCGATCCCGACCGTAGGCCGACCCGTGAGGTTCGACGATCGGCGCTACGCAGGTTCGCGCGCGCCGCCGCCCTGCGCATGCTTATCTGAGCGTGTAGCCCACCACGCGCCACACCCCATCGGCATCCAACGTAAAGGACACCAGCTCCTTGGCTTTTACCCCGCTGGCGGCGGCCAACTCGAATTCCACGCTGGCATACTGACCTGCGGGCAGCGTCGTGCCGGCGCCCCCCTTTTCCCGATGCACGACGATCCACGACCGGCCGACGACCGGCCCAAGCTTCTTTCGCAGTTCGCCGATCCGCTCGACGAAGTCCTTCTTCTTGACCCGGCTTTGCATCGCTTTCGAGGCGCCATCCCACATGTCGGCCATGCCGCCCCGGTCGATCGAGGCGGCGACTCGCATCGCGGCGTCGCTCATCTTGGACGGATCCACCGGTGCGTAAGGCGAGACGTAGGCGGCCGCCGCCATGTTTGCGGTTCGTCCCTGCGCGTTCGCGCCGAACGCGAGCATCGCCAGAGCCAAGCCCAATAGGGTTCGTTTCATACTGTTCATCCTGTTAGGAACCGCTCGCGGCGGCTTCTTTCCTGCAAGCGCACCTGTCACGGTCCGTGCCGGCAGTGGATTACGCCGGTCGAAGTTCGCCCGGACGCCCGATTTCCCGGCCTCGGCGATCTGTCTTCGACCGCATCGGCATCGACGCCAACGGCAAACCCAGGCTACTCAGAAATGCATGCCGGATCCTGATTCTTGCTTATGAAATTAAGAACTGAAGTAAAGAAATCACAGTCGTCGCAGCCCGACCGTTTGGTCCCCCGCTGCGATCGCCGTTTGATTCGGCACCACCGCGAACCAGTCCGTATCCCTGCTTCATTGCAAGATGCGCTGGCGCTCCTGTGTCGGCGGGATCGAAGGGCGCCTTCAACGGATACGGCCGGAGGCATGAGATTCGCCGGCTCGATAAACAGGCCGGCGAAACTTGGCGACTGCGGGTGTCAATCGGCCGAAAGCGCGCTGACCATCACGTAGTACCCATCGGGGTCGCGCAACGCGAACTCTTGCGTTCCGGTGCTGGGATTGAGACCGGGCTCTTCCTCCAGCGTCGCGACGAGCGCACGCGCCCTGGTCAAGGTCTCGTCGAAATCGTCGACACGGAAGAACAGCAGCAGCCCGTTACCGGGCTGGGCATGCTCGGGACTGGCCAGGGACGGATGGTCGTGAGCGCCCCATCGGTGCAGACAAATCAGGACCGTTCCGTCCGCATCGCGGATTTGCCCGAAGAAGTCGTGAGCGGGAGCGGTCTTGGCATGGCCGAACAAGGACTGATACCAGCCGAAACTGCGAGCGACGTCGGCGACGCCGATGATGGTCCAGGTGCGCTTCATAGAATGCTCCTACGATTCGAGAATTGATTAAGCCGAACCCCGAAGCGGCCCGGCCCGAGCGAATCATCAGACCTGCTCTCTCTTAAGCCCAATGGCCAAGACCTAGCCCGCGGCTACTGCAACATGGCCGCGGCCTACAGCCCCTGCGCCAGATCGAAAAGATCCCTCAGCCAGCGCAGCAGCGATTTTGGCCGGGACTCTTTGGAACGAAGGCGGATTATGAAGAGCCGGGTTACATACACGACCAGAAACAGGAACGTGGCCAGGATGATCGCAGCAACGATCAAGGAAAGTGCATTGACCATGGCTTTACTCGTAAGCGCTGTAGAAGTGGTGGCGGGATCCAGGGCTTGAGTTAGGTCGGGCCGCGAAGCTGCCTCGGCTCGAATCGATTGTCAGGTGGCCGATCCGGGAGGGGCCACTGGAAGCGTCACCTTTGCACCGCACCTCGAACAAGCAGCGCCTTTCGTGAAAACCGCCGGCACACTGTTCCATTGGGGCAGATCTTCTCGACAGACCACGCACATGAAATGATCTACTTGGTGCCTGTCACCGGCGGGCACATACCTGACGCCCAGCTCATCGAACTCTACCACCCACCAGCCTCTGGCCAGGTCGTACTGCGCCGTTCCGTGACCTTCGAGGTCTTCCTCATCGTCGGACTCATCGAATACGACAAGCGGCAGTCCTTCGCGCAGCACGATGCCGGCATTGGCCAGATCCCGGAGAGAACCGAAGGTGTCGAGCACCACAGCGGTTCGTTTCGAATTCCTGACGCCGCGTACGAGTCCATTGAAGTCGGCGTAGATCCTGGGTAAGGACATTGCGTTCGGCTATCTGAGGCCTGGGGCAAGCTTACCGCAGTTCCGCATACCGGAGATCAGCGTATCGAGTCCACGGTCTGCCCGAGGTAGCAATTACCCCGCAAGATGAGCAAGCCGCCTGTCACTCCAGTCTCGAACTCGTGAACGGTATCTCCGGGATGCATCCCGGCCTTGAGCGCCTCCCACTCCGGGTTTACGTGAGCGCGGACGATCTCCTTCGACGCCAAAGCCGGCCCAAGCCTCCTGAGGTTGGACGGTAGCGCCAGGCACGACGGTTCAGCCACGACTTGAAGTGGTCTCGCGTCTTGCATGAGCAGAGCAATGCCCAGCACTGCCGATCCGGCGATCGCCGCAGACCACAGCAAAATATGGGTTGGCCTAAGCGCGATTGCCATGAAGTCGTCCGCCTCTGGCGTTACGCCCGAGTAAGGCTGGCTTGTGGAACCGATTCGGCTTGAATGGACTGCTCGGACGCATCCGAAGGCTGCACATGGCCGACGCCGATTTGGAACAACAAATACTGTCCGGGCTGCGCCAGCTCCGGCGTATGGGCGCGCCACCAGTCGGCGGCTTCGCGACTGGATTGAGCCAGCAGGTCGAACGCGGGAAGAGATTCGACCAAGTATCCGGTCTCGGTGCGAGCCCGGCCGAGGAAGCGAGCCAGGTATTGACCGATCCGAGTCTTGGGAGCGCTAAGCACGCCGAAGGTGGGCAGCGTCACCGGCGCTTCGCAACCGTCGGGCAGCGGCAAAGCGAGCCCCACCCAATGCTGCCGCACCCAATCGGGCGCTTCGCCCGGAGGCACGGAGGTGATCTTGAGCTTGGCCATGCGGATTTCAGCGCCCCCAACGCCCGGATTGAAGCCAACAGCGAAACGGCTACGGCTTGAATGAATCGCTAAGCCCCTGCGCGAACGCGCCGGGCCCATCGCAGCGCAATGTATCCGGCAAACAGGGCGCAGACCAGCGCAAGCCCCGCGTCGGCAGCGAAATGAAGGACATGAAAGCCGTAGCTGTCGCAGGCCGATACGCCGCAGTCCCCTCCGACCTTGCGGAACAGGAAGGGAAAGCCGGCCACTTCCTGGCCATCGCGTTGATAGGCGCGACGGGTCAGGAAATAAGGAACCGCATTGGCCAGGAACGCGATGAAGATCGTCGCAAGGAAGGCAGTGGAGAATGCGGTCTTGGCACGCATGGTCGGGGCCTGCAGCGGGACTTACTGCGACACCCAAGGCCAGACGCAGAACGCCAGCACCGCCCATGCCGCCGCCTGGATCCACAGGCCGATGCGACCTTCGCGCACCCGCTCCGCGTTGCGCTTGCTCGTCGCCAACCACGTCGAGACCAGGGTCGAATGCAGCAGCAAGCCGCCCACCACCCACACCGCGAGGTACAGCAGTATGCCCAGTGGATCGGGGCCCTGGCCGTCGTGAGCCCCGGGCGAGCGATAGCCCAGGTGGGCGTAAACCCAAGCCCCCAGGCACAGCAGACTGATGACGAGACTGATCCGGTGATAAAGCTTCATCGCATTCCTCCTTGAAGGGCGACAGGGTAATCGAAAGGACGGCGTTACGAGGCGCTCACGCGGCTGCCTCGGGTGCCTGGCGCTGCGGCTCCATGCTTTTTTAACGAGCGTTTCAGAGCGCCGGAATATCCCGGGATCGATCATTGGCGTCCGACCAGCGGATGCTTCCCCCACAAGAGTACGATCCTCGAACGGCTGCCCCGGGCCGATCCCTGCCCGGCCTCTTGAGGTGCGCCACGATCGCGTGCGCCCCGGGCCGATAAGACGACGACGCAGTTCGAGTTCCCGCGCAACCCGATGCACACCGTTGAACGATGCATGCCACTGAACTTAGGAGAATCGGAATGGCCAACAAAAACACGATCTGCCTGTGGTACGACGGCACCGCACTGGACGCCGCGAAGTTCTATGCCGAGACGTTTCCCGACAGTGCGGTGGGAGCCGTCCATCGCGCGCCCGGCGACTTTCCGTCCGGCAAGCAAGGCGATGTGCTGACCGTCGAGTTCACGGTGATGGGCATCCCCTGCCTCGGCTTGAACGGCGGGCCAGCCTTCAAGCACAACGAGGCCTTCTCGTTTCAGGTCGCAACCGACGACCAGGCCGAGACCGACCGTCTGTGGAATGCGATCGTCGATAACGGCGGCCAGACCAGCGCCTGCGGTTGGTGCAAGGACAAGTGGGGGCTGAACTGGCAGATCACGCCGCGCGCCCTGACCGCGGCGATCACCGATCCCGACCCGGCGGCCGCCAAGCGGGCGTTCGACGCCATGATGGAAATGACCAAGATCGACATCGCGACGATCGAGGCGGCTCGGCGCGGCTGAGGCTCCACGAGACGGGCCGATCTCCGCGGCGGTGGCTCCGGGGCTCGGCGGCACGAGGGCGCAGGGGCGAAACCGCCCGGGCAGGCGCTGCTTACGAGCGACGCCCTGCCCCGACGGGCCGCGCCGCCGCGGAGAATTCGCGCGCGGCCGCCGGACTGCAGCCTGCCTGGCTCAGTTCTCCGGCGAGTGCCTGAGTCGCCAATGCCGTCGGGACCACATAGATATTGGCTTGTCCGTTCAACACCTGAGCGGCATCGTCGGCGTGCGCCGAGGTGCGCATGCTGGCGAAACGCAGTTCCTTGCCGTCGGCGGTGAGGGACGGGGTGAAGTCCATGCCGGCTGCGTTGATCGGTGACGGCAAGCGCACCGCCGCCGACCAGCCGTCGTTCGTTCGACAGGCGGCGAACAGATCCGCATCGGCGGAGCCGCCGCGCTGGCTCCAGAACACGGCCAGGCCGCCATCCGACGAAAGGGTGAAGTCGCCTTGAATCGCGCCGTCGTTGAACGGGGCACCCAATGGCTGCGGCGCATCGAAGCCACTACCGTTCACGCGCGCTCGGTAGAGCGCCAGTTTCGCCGGCCCGCCCTTGCGCGAGCTGTTGAAGTACAGCCAACCATCGTGCAACTCCGGACCGAGTTCCTCGCCATCGCTGGCCAGCGTAGCGAGGCGTTCGGGCACGCCGAAACTTCCGTCCTCCAGGCCTACGCGCCAGATGTCCAGGCTGGCATTAGGCACCTCGCCGCTGAGCGGACGGTTGGAAACGAAATAGAGCGTTCGACCGTCGGGCGTCAACCAGGGATCGGAGTCGCGGTAGCGCGGGTCGGTGAACGGCGCCTCGGCAGCCTCTCCCCAGCCGCTGCCGTCCCGTCGCGCAAACCAGATCCGACTGTCCTTGAAGTTCGCCGCCGAACGCGCGAACACCATCGCGCGCTGCACGGAATCGGTGCTGAGGTTGTAATCGTTGCGCATGCCCGACAACCAATCCGCACCGAGCAGGCGCGGGGCATCGGCCTGCGGCGAAACCAGCTGACGCTGGCCGCCCAGCGCGGCACCCGGCTTCTGCACGGCCACCGAGGGTTGGGCTGAAGCTGCCGCAGGTTCGGCAGGATTCATCGGCGTGCAGGCCGGCGCCAGCACGCAGAGCGCCATTAGGACCGTATTTCTCATTACATATCCCCTATGGATTTCGCGACAACGGCCTTATCGACGGCGCGCGACTCACTTCGGCTTGCTGTACCACAAGGCATTGACGATGATCCACCGACCGTCGAATTTCCCCATATGGAAATAATCGACGAACCACTGGGTTTCCAGGCGCACCGACGCGGCGTTGCCGACCACGTCGAGCACACGGCAGCTGCGCTTCCACTGTTCCTTCGGCGTCTTCAACCCCCCTTTCTTGGTCAACGCCACCAGCTCTTCCTTGGACATGCGCCGCAAGCCGAGCCGCTCGTAAGGCGTGTCCCCGATCACCGCGCGCTTGGCCAGGTCCGGGTGCAATGCGCGCGCGACGCGATCCGGATCGGCCTCGAGCTGGCCGTCCACATAATCGAAGCAGGTCGCTTCGATAGCCGCGACCGTCGCCGGATCGACGTTCGCCGGGGCGGGCGCCGCTGCGCCTGCCGCCGCCATGATCAAGGAAAATGTCAGCATGGTTGTCTCTGTCGCCGAGTCGGATCGATTCGGCCATTAGGCAGGACCCGAAAGCGGAAGTCTGCCTGCCGTGCGGCAGAGCGTTGCTAAGATGCGACGAGGCGTTGGACCCAAGGGGCCTCCTTCACACTGGGCATCGAGTAATTCATAGTGGCCGCCTGCCACGAAGAATCCCCATATGAGCTCCATCGTCTTGCCCGATTCGATGTCGGCAGCCTCGAAGCGTTTGTTCTGGCCTTTGCAGAGCATCGGCTGGTTCGGCTATTTCATACTCCACTTCACCACCGCGATGGGCGACGGCAAGCCGCTGCACTATGTGTCCGCCTCGCTTTCCGTAGCCGTCTGCGGCTTCGCCGTCACCAGCCTGCTGCGCCTGGGCTATCGGCGCCTGTGGGGCTTGTCGGTGCCGCAGATGACCGCCGCCGCGATCGCGCTGCTCGTGCTCGCCACGCTGGTGCAGATGAAGCTTTACGTGACCATCGCGTTCCGCTATTGCGACAACTGCGAGATCCGCAGCATCTTCGGTTATCTGTGGTACTTCACCTCGACCCTCTACATCCTTCTGTCGTGGAGCGGGCTGTACTTCGGAATCAAGTTCGCGCTGCAGCTGCAACAACAGAAGGAAACCGCATTGCGTGCGCAGAACGCCGCGCACGCGGCGCAGATCAAGATGCTGCGCTACCAGCTCAATCCGCATTTTCTGTTCAATACGCTCAATGCCATCTCCACCCTGGTCCTCGACGACCAGCGGGATACGGCCTATCGCATGGTCGCAAGCCTGTCGGCGTTTCTGCGTCGCTCCCTCGATTCCGATCCCGAGCAGCCGGTCGCGCTGGCGCAAGAGGTCGATGCGCTCGATCTTTACCTGGGCATCGAACAAGTGCGTTTCGGCGATCGCCTGCAGATGGCCGTCGATATCGAACCGGCCGTACGCAATGCGCTGGTGCCGAGCCTGATCCTGCAACCGCTGATCGAGAACGCGATCAAGTACGCGGTATCGAAACGCGAGGAAGGCGGACGTATCGAACTGGTCGCTCGGCTCGACGGCGACATGCTCGACCTGCATCTTCGCGACGACGGCCCCGGCTTCGTCGAGGCCGATCCCATGGCCGGCGGGCATGCCCCCGTCGGGCTGGCCAACACCCGCGAACGCCTGCGCGTGCTGTACGGCGAGCGCCAACGACTGGACATCCGCAACCGCGAACCTCGCGGCGTGGACGTGCATATCCGGCTGCCGTTCGCGACCGCGCAGTAGCCATGAGATGAAGAAGCCCTGACATGAAGAAGATCCGCACCCTGATCGTCGACGATGAAGCCTTGGCGCGGCGGGGGCTGGAGCTGCGGCTGGGCCGCCACGAGGACATCGAGATCGTCGGTGAAGCCGGCAATGGCCGCGAAGCATTCCACGCCATTTCCGCCTTGCGTCCGCAGTTGATGTTCCTGGACGTGCAAATGCCCGGGATCGACGGCTTCGAGCTGTTGCGCATGCTGCCGGCGGCGCAAATCCCGCTGACGGTTTTCGTCACCGCCTACGACCACTACGCCATCGCCGCGTTCGCCGCGAGCGCGCTCGACTACCTGCTCAAGCCGGTCGACGACGCGCGCCTGGACGAATCGGTCGAGCGCGCGCGTTCGCGCCTGGCCGCGCGCAAGACCGAGGATCACTACGAGCGCCTGCTCAAGTTCATCGCAACCCTGCCCGGAACGCATCGATCGAAGGTCGACGGCCTGCTGGGCGACGAGGATCCGCGCGCCGGCTCCAAGCTGACGATCAAGGACGGCCATCGCCTGCTGCGCATCGATGCCGACTCGATCCGCTGGATCGATGCCGCCGGCGACTACATGTGCATCCACGCCAACGACGAAACCCACGTCCTGCGCGGCACGATGCAACAACTGGAGCGCCGCCTCGATCCGCATAAGTTCGCGCGTATCCACCGTTCGGCCATCGTCAACCTGGCGCGCGTCAAGGAAATGCGCCCCCACCTCAATGGCGAGTACTTTCTTCTGCTCGACTCCGGACACGAGCTGAAGCTGTCGCGCAGCTATCGCGACAAACTCAAGCTGCTGACCTGAGCTGGCCCCGCTCCGGTCGGCAGCCTCGCCCCGAATGCAGGCATTCGGGCAACAACGGAAGCGACCGCTCGCTTCCGTCGCCTCGTTCATCAAGCCGGTTCTCGCCGTCGATGAACACCGGCGCGTTTCACTCGGCCTCGGCGGCCTTCGCAAGGGACATGCCTGGAGCCTTCGCCGCAAAGGCCGCGCCGCCGAACGCAAACCAGGCTAGTTTATCTGCGCCCTTATTTGCGCTCGTCATCGACAGCCCCTGCGCGCTCCTGCCGCTGTTGCTGGAGCTTCCGCAACGGCGAAGACGGCGCTCCATTCGGCCCCACCGGGCGCGATTCGTAGTGAGCCTTGAAAATCTCCCGCCCTTGCGCCTCGATCGCGTCCCATTGCTGCGATGACAGGTCGCCGAAGCGAGTCGGGCCATTCGCCCAGAGCGCCTCGAACCCCGTACCGCGGCGGCCCCGGACCAGGTCGCGGGCATAGCCATACGCCAGCTCCTGCACCCGGTCGCGCGGGAATAGTCCGCCGGTCCCGGAATACGCATCGATGTAGATATCCAAAGCGCGGTCCTCGCCGGCGGCCAGGCCTTGAGCCAGCCACTCGTGCGCCAATGTCCGCTGCTGCGCCGCGCGCTCGATGTCGGCGATCAATCCACCCCGGTCGCGACCCGCTTGTTCGGACCAGGTGGCCACATAGGCGAGCCTCGCATCCTTCGCGTCGCCCCGACCTGCCCGCTCCAACCACAGCAACGATTCGTCCAGGGCGGCCTGGCCCACCCGCGAACAGGACTCGTACTGCTCGAGTTCCCTGGTGAATCGATCGTTGACGGTCGTCATGCGCGCTTGTGCATATTCGGCGGCCCCCGAGGACTCCATCTCATCTTCCAGCCGGGCCAGCAGTTTGTCCGGCGTGCCTTCCATCGCCGTCTTGCGGCACTGGTCCGATCGGCTTCCCAAAATATAGGCGGCTTGGACGTCGCCTCGTTCCGCTGCCGCGCGCAGTTCGGCATAGACTTCGTCGAGCGGAGGGAGCCACCACTTACCGGATGGATGCTTGCTCCACATCTGCTCGAGGAAGCGCTTGCTGGCTGCGCGATCCGCGGCCGACTCTTGAGGAAATTGCGACAGGCGTTGCCGAAGCACGGCGGCGGCATCTTGCCCAGCCGGCGCTGCGCGCTTCTCGGAAGTTTTCGCTTCGGCGCTCACGACCTGCGCTGTAACGCCGCCCTGCGTTGACGTGGCTCGGCCCACATAGAACCACGCGGCCAGCCCGCCCAGGGCCAATGCCAACACTCCCAACCCGACCCCTCGTTTCATCGCGGTGCCCTCCTTTGCTGAAATGCCTGCTGGATTTCGAGCGAGCGTCGCTCGGAATCGCGTATCTGCCGGGGGTTCGCATGCTCCAGCAATTGCGATTCCATCATCCTCGCAAGCCCTTGTGGCAGCTGGCTGCCTTCGCCCGTACGTCGATACGCTTTCCAGTACGCGAGCGCGTCGGTCATGTTGCGGCCCAGATACGCGTTATGCCCATGGGACGCGGCCAATGCCAGCAGCGCCTCGGGCTCGCCCGCCTCGAACGCACGGCGCAGGTATCCACGGGCCCGCTCGCGCCGTGCGACCACCTCCGCGGCGTTGTCCAGCAGGTCCGCCTCGGAGGGGAATTCCTCGAACGCGAAAGCGGCATAGTCGACCATCGCTTTCGTATGGCCGCCTTCCGCAGCCAGTTCGAACCAGGCGCGCGCATCGCCCTTGCTTACCGAGGCCGGCAAGTCCCCTACATCGCCGCAGATCGCGTCCATTCTGTCTTTGCCGTACAGCAACGCATCCAGCACGTCCGGATCGTCCATTCTGCGTCCGCCCAAGCGCATGCTGCTGCCGGCCTTGGCGATCGCTTGCGCCAGCATCTCGGTAAAGGCGCCACCGGGAATCGGCTGGTACTCACGACATCGGCTGATGACCTGACCCAAGCGATAGGCGGCCCGCACGTCGCCTGCGCGCGCGCGGACTTCGAGTTCTTGGTGGGTATCGAGAAACGAGCCTTGGGGCAGCGGCGCAGCGGCAGGCACGGAGTTCCGTCCCGGCGCATCGGCCGGTGTCGCTTGCGAGGCCGAGCGGTGCTCGTCGTCCGTCGGCCGGTCGCGCCCCAATCCCCACCAGGCCGCCACCCCGGCCACGAGCGCTACCAAGGCTCCCATCAGGACCTTGCCCCGCCAGCCATCCCTTGCGTGTCGCTCCATACCCACCCAGGCCTCTCGCAATCCGCGGCGTTACCCGCAACCGATGTCGCTTGCCGTACGGTCGTCGCTCGAAGGCGACCGGCGCCATAGCCGACCGAGTTTGCCATACCCACGCGCCGCGATGGCGCGACTGGGTCTATCGCGCGGCACGGGATGAGTCGCTAGCGAGCGGAGGCCGACTCCGCTTATTTCGTTACCACGAAGCTGGTTTGGTCGACCCCCGTGTTGCCGGTCTTCGGATCGTAGGCATAGACGGTGATGCGATAGTTGCCGGGGGCATCGGGCTCCAACAGCGCCCGGAAGGTGTTCATCGTCGCCTGCATCTGCAGCGGTATCGTTTTATAGGGATGGCCATCCTTCTCGACGATCGCAGCCACGTCCATGCTCTTGCCGTCCCAGGTGCCGCCTTCGGTGAGGATGCAGCCGCACATCATGACCACATTCGCCTTGAGCTCGTAGGGCGCCTGGCTGAGCGGCGTGTACAGGTGGGTGCCCGGGCTCAGTATGTCGACGATCATGCCCGGCACCTCGACGATCAAGCCATCGCCCGCGATGGGCTTTCCGGGGACGAGCCAGAGCTGCGTCTGCGATACGGTCCTGGCCTGCTTCTTGATGTAAGGCGCCAGCACTTCCACGGTCGCAAACACCGGCCTGTCGAGTAACAACCTGGCCTTGAATGCGGCGGCGTTCCCCGCTATCGCGCCGTAACGCGTTCGGGGCGTACTCATGATGGCTTCGGTGTCGCCGGTGCCGCCTTCGGTCAAGCCTTCCGCCAGCACTTTGTCGCTGTCCGCGTCCTTGATGCGAACCCAGGCGCCTCCGATCGACGAGCCGATGAACTTTCCGTCCCGGGCCTTCGCCCGAACGACGATGTCGGTTGCCACCGGCTCCGCCTTCGCATCGCCGACAGCAAGCAACACCAGTACTGCCGCATACATCAAGTAACGCATGGCTTTCCTCTGTTGTTATTCAAGCAGTGAAGTCGGGAGCCGCTAGCAACTCCGACCCGAGCCGGGAATGCGAATCGGCGAAGGCTCGGCCGATGCAGTATGAAGCCCTCGCACCGATCGCCGGCCGGGAGGCACTGACACTGCTATCGTTTAGCCCTCAGATCGCGAAGGAACGGGGCCTTAGAAGCATGACGTTAGACGAGTACAACCGACTGAGGGCGCCCTCCGATACCACCCTGCTGTTTTCCTATGGCGCCATCGCCTTCGGGCTCCTCGGCTCCCTTGCGCACTCGACCACGGTCGCCGTCGCTACGATAGCCGCTTCCGTCCTCATCCTGATCGTCTTGGCAGTGCGCACGGTCAAGCGGCTCGACAAAGCCGATCAGTTCCGTTGCCCGTCCTGCGCCAAGATCCCGCATCAGTGGGTGGCGGACAATCCGTCCGACGACCGTGCGTACACCGACTATCAAACCGATTTCTGTCTTCATTGCCGATTCGATCTTCGCCGGCCGGTAGAGCCGAATGGATGACGGCTCCAGCAGGTTCGACCTTCCGGCCTGGGCTATCGGCCGGAAGGTTCCGTAGAAGTCTCAGCTCCGCTCGCTCGCTGCCGCATCGAGTCGACACTCCCCGGAAGCACGCGGACATCGTGCAGTTCCGGGGGTCGGAGGCCCGGAGCATCGGGTAGAGAGCGGCCAGTGGCCGGCCGCTCTCATTGCACGACACAGGTCAGCGCAACCGTTACCGTACTTCCCATCGCCATCGCGCCCAGCACGACACCGGCATCCAGTTGCGCCGGCGTAAGCGTTCCCGAGGGACAAGCCGTGCCGCTGCACGTCGCGGGCGCGGTGCAATCCAGATTGCTGCGATCCGAAGCCAGGTCCCGCAGGTTCGCCCCGGTGACGCCATCCGGGCCGTTGTTGGTGACCACGATCGTGTAGGTGGTGCTCGCACCCCGGCTCAGGCTGTCGTTGGCCAGATCGCTCGGCCCCGAACCCGGCGTATTGGTCTTGGTGATGCTCAGGTCGGCGATCGGATTGCGGGTGTTGACGAAGGTGCACAGCAGGTCGTCGCCGGCGACCGGGGTCAGGCTGAAACTGCCGACGCTGCCGCTCGGTGCCTGCCCTCCGCCGAGCGCGTTGCTGCAGGCGTAGGTAACGGCGTACTTCGCCAGGTCCGCGCCTGCGGCCGCGGCTTCCGCGAACGTGTAACTGGTGCCGATCGCGGCCGGGTCCACCGTCGCCGTTTCGGTCGGTGCGTTGGTCGTGCCGGTGGTGGTGACGGCGCTGCTGCCGATGTTCAGAGTGAACTGGTCGGTGCCCGTAAAGCGGCCCAGCGGCAATTGTTTCTGCAGGCGCAGGCGCGGCGCCTTGCTGTTGCTGAAGGTGCAGGTAAGGGCTTCGCCGCCTCCGGTCGAGCCGCCTGGAATGGTCAAGGTGCTGCCGGTCAACGTGACGGGCACGCCGTTGTTGCTCGCATCCACGCAGGCGACGCCGGTCAGAGTCCAACCCGCCGGCACGGTTTCGGTCAGGCTCGCCGACTGGCCGGGTGTGGACAGCGCGAATACGGCCGAGGTCTGCGGATTGGACGTGGCGGTATTCAGGCTCAAGCTGGCGGGCAGGCCATTGGTGCCGCCGGTGAACGCGAACGTACCGGCGCCGCCGGTGCTCAGCTTGCGGATCGTCACGGTCGACTGCTGGGCGTTGACGAAGTTGCACGAGCCGGTGTCGTCCGGGGTGAAATCCAGGATCGTGACCGCGCGGGTCGCGATGTTGCCGGTGTAGGTGGTGGACGTCATCGACCCGTTGGCGGCGGTCCTGATCTTGGTGCAGGACACGCTGACCAGCACGTACCCGGCCGGCGGCGCGTTCTCGGTGATCGTCACGTCGCGCGAGTTGTTGTTCTGCACCGAAACATCCACATCGACCGAGGCCGTGCTGTTGCTGACCGGCGACAGGGCCGGAGCGGCCGGCGTGATCGAACCGTTGCCGGTCGCGGTGATGCTGTAGCCGAAGGTCGCGCCGACGCCCTGCACTTCCTTGGTCAGCACGATGTGCGGATCGCGGGTGTTGATGAAGGTGCACAAGTAGTTCGCGCCGGCCACCAGGTTGATCGCGGCACTGCCGCCGTTGGCCCCGTAAGTCGGCGTGACGGTGCTGCCGGTGATCCCGCCGGCCTGGTTGATGCAACTGACGTTGGTCAATTCGAAGTCGTTGTTGTTGCCGTCGGTAAAGCTCTCGCCGACGGTGTAGGTGCCTGGCACCAAATTGTTCAGCGCGCTGGTGCCCGGCGAGGGCGTGCTGTTGACGGTGCCGTAGTCGTGGGTCTGGCTGCTGGTGGTGCTGAGGCTGAAGAAGAAACTGTCGTCGTTGGGCAGGCCGGTGCCGGGGCCGTCGCCGCTGAAATTGAAGACAACCGGGCCGCCGACGGTGCCTATGCGGGTCTTCTGGATGCGCAAGGTCGCCAGCTTGGTGTTGGTGAAGGTGCAAGCGATGTTGCTGCCCGCCGCGGTCGCCGCCGCATCGAGCACGATATTGCCGCCCGAGGCGCCATTGATGGTGGGCGTCGCCGTGCCGCCCGCCCCCAAACCCGTGCAACTGATCGCGCTCAGTACGAACCCGGCCGGCGGCGCGGCCTCGGTGATCGTCGTCGCGGCGCCGGCCGTGGTCAGCGTCTGCGTCGCGCCGGCCACGCCCAAGCCTGGACTGGCAGTGACGATGCTGTGGTTCGCCACCCCGTTGCTGCCCGAGAACGCGAACGTGCCGGTGCCGCCGTTGGACACCTTCGTCACCGTCACCCTCGAAAGAGACGCATTGGTCAGCGTGCAGCTGATGTTGTCGGCGGCGCTGGTCGGGTTGACCGTAAACGGCTGGGCGCTGCCGCTCGGCAGCGTCGTGGTCGAGCCGGTGTTGGCGTTGGTGCAGGCGATGCTTTGTGCGTAGTCGGCCAGGTTGGCCGTGCCGGCAGCGATTTCGGTCAGGGTGTAGGCGGTGCCTATGGCGACCGCGGTGGCCCCGGTGGTGCCGGAACCGGCGGTCACCGAGCTGCCGTTGCCCGCGGAGGTATCGTTGCCCGGGGTCGTGAGTACGCTCGCACCGTTCTTGATCTGCACCGTGAATTGGTCGCTGTCGCTCAGGCGATTGCCGCTCAGGCCCTTGGTCAGCGTCACCGTGGGGACGATGGTGTTGAACTCGGAGGTCGCGCCCGAGGTGCAGGCCCCGGTCAGGCATCGTGTCGCCGTCATGCGCAAGGTGGTGGTGCTGACCCCGGCGATCGTGCAGGTGCTTGGGGTAACGGCGCTGGGGCTGGCGACGATGCAACTGCCCAGCCAGATCTGGCCTTCGCCGTAACCGGTCGGGTCCAGGCCGCCGGGATTGTTGTAGAAATCGATGCGATAGCCGCTCGCATTGGCGCTGGTGTCGAGGGTGAAGCCGACCGTATTGCCGGCAATGCTGGTCACCACCGGGAAGTTCTGCAGGCCGTTGGGGCCGGCGTCGCCGTCGCTCGCATCGTTCAAGGTCACGCCGTCGGCATTGAGGTCGATGCCCAGGCCGGCATTGGCGGAAATATTGAGGTTGGCGTAGATCGCATTGTTGGCGGCATTGGCGCCGGAGATCTCGACACCGTCGCCGCCGTTGCCGGTGACGGTGTTGCCGGTGATGGTATTGGCATCGATGGCCAGCACCCCAGGCGAACTCTGGAAGCTGATGCCTGCTCCGCTATTGCCGGTGATCGTGTTGCCCTGGATCAGGTTGTTGCTGAGGGTGCTCAGCCCGACCATCCCGCCGAACCCCTGGAACACGATGCCTGCGCCGGCGCCTCCGGTCAGGCTGTTGTTGGTGATGCTGTTGTTGTCGGTATTGCTGAGGTTGAACTGCGGCACCAGGCGGATGCCGGCGAAATTGGTGCTAGTGATCGTATTGTTGCCGACGGTAACGTTGCCTACGCTGGCCACACCGACGCCGTAGTTCGTGCCGGTGATGATGTTGCCGGTGACCGTGGCGTTGTAGCCGGCGATCGCGGTGCCGTTGAACACGCTGATGCCATAAAAGCCGTTGCTTATGTTATTGCCGGTGATGCTGCAGTTGTCGCTGTTGAAGCAGCGAATGGCATCGGAACTGTCGCTGGGCATGCTGATCGTGTTGTTGTTCAACAAGACGTTAGGCGCATTGCCGATCGTGACTGCCGACTGATTGAAGTTCGCGATCGAGATGCTTTGCAGTTGGCTGTTGATCGCACCGGCACCGCTGAACTGGATGGCCGAATACGCCCCGCCACCGCCGTTCAAGGTGATGCCGCTGCCATTGACCGTGGTGGTATCGGTGATGAGCGGTAGCGCCGAGGCAATGGCGATGCTGCCGCCTGCGCTGAACGCTATGGTGTCGTCCACCGTCGTGGTCAGGTTCGCTGCGGTGATGGCGGCGCGCAGCGAGGTGCAGGTGGATGCGCCCGCCACTACGGCCGTGCACGCGCCGGCGATATCGGTGGACGGCATCGTGACCGTATACGTGGCCGCCAATGCCTGGCCTGCGCCCAGTATCAGCGCCAATCCGGCCGCCCAGGGCGGTAAAGGGAACGCGCGCCGTGTGCGACGCGCCACTGCAACGTCATGCGAACCGGCAGCTTGCGTCCTGCGGCCCGCCGTCGCGACACTTGGGCTTAACGAGCTGGATCGCGTAGACAGCGTCAGCCGCATTACGAATCGGCAACGCAGGATCTCGGACTGGATGGTCGACATAGCCTCCCCCTAAAGCTATCGGGGCTTCCTGCCCGTTCAGACTTGTGCCCGCAGACCTTGCTCAGGTCGCAAAGCAAAACTGCATCGCCCAGCCATCCGTAATCGCGGAGAACTGGGTCACGTCCGGCCGGAGGGGGGCGGCGGACGACAAATCTAGTTTATGTGACTTACGTCACAAAAATCATGCCAGTCGTCGGCAGCGCCTAAGTAATGGCAAATTCGGCTAAGTTCTCCAAAATTTAGCTAAATTCCATTAACAGTCCGCAAAGGTGACCTTTTTGGCCTCATTCTTGGTCACTAATTGCCCTTCCTGGCACACCCTGATGCTGGGCGGCAGAGCGCGTGATGCAGCGTCCATGGGCCTCTCCGCAGGCCGGATCAGCCCGTCCCTATCTGCATGCTTTGTGCCGCTGCCGCCGGGTCCGCCACGGCCATCCCCACCGACACCCGGCCCGGCTCGATAGACCGGCAACCGCGCTATCGGCCGACGATGTCCATTGCGGCTGATGCGCTAAGGCCTCGGCCAGCAGAGCTCGATGCGGGCGGTCGCCGACATCGCATCGCGAAACAGCACGCGGCCGCGGCACCCGCATCGTCGCTGCATGCCGACAGTCGCATCCCGCTCCAGCACCCGCGCCGGACCGCATGCGTGGTCGGGTAGCGCAACGCGATCGCCTGTTCGCTCCCGCGAATGCTTGCGGATCGGACGCGCAGCAACCGAGCGCATCCACCGCCCGCCCCAAGGGCCCGGCGGCCCGCAACGTCGTTCAAGCGCCCCCAGGCGACAGCACGGCCGATCTGCTCGAACTCGCCGGTACCGGCATCTGCGCACCGACTGGCGAAACGCCCTGTGCTAGCGTCGTTTCCAGGGAATTCCGGAGGCCGCCGCCGCTTCCGGGGAGCTCGCGTCATCGCGATGGGCCGTGCTTACAGTCACCGCCCAAACCCAGAGAGGAATCAAGCGAGGCGGCTTTCAATGGAGGAACACCGCATGAAGGGATGGATTGCCAAAGGAGCCGCGCTCGCTCTCTTCGCAGGACTGATCGGCTCGGCTGCGCCCGTGGCAGCGGAACCGACCTACGCCTGCACCGTGGAACGGGAGGGCGAGTTATTCCAGGTGGCGTACGATCATCCGTACGATCCCGGCTCGCTGTATCAGTGCCGCGGCGCCGCATGGCGTTTGATCGGACTGTGCAGCCCTGACCGGGGTTGCCCACCGGCACCGGATCCGGGTGGACCGATCGTGGAGATGTAGGGATTCGCAGCCGCCTACGTACGATGCGATTCCAGGCGGGGCCCTGCACGGGTCCCGTTTTTTCGGTCCGTGGCCGACGTCATTGGGCTGAGCCGACAAGTCATCCGCTCAGGACCGGATGCGAAGTGAGCGCGGCGCCCTGCCGGCAATGTTTCCCAAGCCTCAACAGGAACAGCGCAAAACGCAGGCCGGTGCATTAGGGCCGGCATAGCGGATGATCCAGCCGCGCCGGACAACCTGCTTCTCCGTCAAAGACGGACTTCGACGACTCGCTCGCGACGACTTGATGCACAGCGGCGAGCGCTCGACTCAAGGGATGCGAAGCCGCCCGGAAGCGCTGGGCGGCTTCGCAGTATCGCGAGCGTTACGCGCTACATGATGCAGCCAGCGTAGGCCTTCGATCGGATCGTCATGATGCCCCAGCCCGGATCGCCGCATCCGGCCGGCTGCCGTATGCCGACGACGGTACCGGCTGCGTCGTAGTAGACGACGGAGCAGTAACAGCCGGCGGAAGCGGTTGCCGCGCCGGTACCGGCGGAGACCGCCAACAGGGCTCCCAACACGATCAACTTGATGTTGCGCATCGTCATCCTCTCCTTGGCTTGCGACAGATTGCCGCAGGGGCAAGATACAGCGAGGGCCGCGGTGGGCCGTGTCCGGCATCGCGAATTCGCAACTACAAATCCGACGATTCTTTTCTGAAACATACTGCGGCCGTGCTGTAGAGCGGCGAAATTCCCTGGCACCGCCATCAGGATGGCTACTCGTAACGCCGCCTCCCCAAGATAGCCCCCGGGCCGCAAGCGCCTCGACGACAGCCAGGACGCCAGCGCGGGCACGAACTTCCGCATCGGATGGCGAGAGACCGCGCATCGCTCCTTGGAACAAACGCCCTGGGCCGGCGTGCAAATCGGATAACTTTCGGCGAGGATGGGTACGACCCGCTCAAGGTTGCGCGCGGGGTTCGGCTAAGCCGGCTTCAATGAACTGCACGCCGAAGCAAGGGCGATCATGAACCCGCGACCTGGAGACACCATGCAGATTCATAACTGGCGCGCCATCGTTCTGATGTCGTTGCTGTTCGCCGGACCCGCCTGCGGCACACCGCCCGCCGCGCCATCCCGTGGCGAGCTGAGCTTGGCCGGTTTGAAGCTGGGCGATTCTCTGGCCCTGGTCCGCAAAAAGCTCGGCAAGCCCCAGAGCACGATAGGCGCCTCCGGCGATCATGATTATCAACTGATCTATCGTGGCTTGCGTATCGAGATGATCGAGCCCGGTCGAGTTCTCATGCTGGAATCCACATCGCCGGACTATTGCACGCCTTCGGGCTTGTGCCCGGGCCAGCCACTGGCGGAAGCGCGCAAACGTTGGGGCGAGGGCGAAATCTACCAAGGCGACGACAAAGGCACCTGGCACTATGGCGTCGACGAGGATGCCTGCTTTTTGCAGATCGAACCCGACCCAACGCAACAACTCGTCCACAGCGTGGCCTTCGCCTGCCCGTGAGCAATGCGCCAGCGCGATCGAGTGCCTGGCCCCTGGCATCGCAAGCACATCGACGAATCTATGCCGCTGGCGGAGCCCACGATCGGTCAGGGCGCCTGCGGGAGGAGCCATCGATGCTCAGGTGGAACCTGCGGCCGTCAATGCCGCCACAGCCGCAAGCGCCACCCAGCCGGGATGCCGCCCTTTCGTGCCGACCAGCACCAGGACCGCTCCACCAAGATAGGCGAACACGATCGCGCTGATGGCGAGCTGCGCGGACATGGGATGACCGAGCGCCAACTGCAACAGAACGCCCGCGAACGCCCAGCCGAACAAGGTGGCGAGGTGCCACGTGGCCCAGATGATTCGGACATTGCGCACACGTAGCGGTGGCGCAGGCAGTGCCGGTACCAAAGTGCCGTCGCGGAGATGTCGAAAGATGAGAATCTCGCCCAGCACCGAGTGCACCACGCCGGTTACCGCGGCAAGAATTGCTGCAATCAAGTACGGCACTTGCATACGAGTCATCCTTGAAAGTTAGCGTTCCAACCAGCGCCTGACTCGGAACACCTGAGTCAGGTCGAGCCGGGACGCGCTTCGGCTTGAATGGATTGTCAGGCCTCACGGCCGCTGCGACACGACCCGTAACCCGGAATATTCTGGCCCAGATGGATGTCGCGCGTGATGTGCCAGACGCCTTTGTGGCGCAGCGGCGCGCCGATGCCGGCTCCGCCGCGCTTGGGCCGGCCGGCGACCTCCGCCTTGGCCAGAAGCGGATCGTCCAGAAACATGATGTCATCGATGTAGTAGGTGGCGCAGCCACGCTCGAGCACATGCATATGGATATGCTGTGGAGTGTCCCTGCTTGGATAACTGCCGGGACGGATGGTGTCGAATGCGTAGCGGCCTTGCGCGTCGCTCGATACCCAGGCACGGAGCGCACCATGCCGATGCGATGCGCGAGCGCCCGATGGCTCCGGGTAGATCCCGCCGCTGTTGGTCTGGTAGGCGTAAACAATGACGCCAGGCTGCGGCTTGCCCCCTTGATCGAGCACGCGTCCTGTGACCAGCATCGGCTGGCCCGGTTCCGAAATCGGCGCGATACGAGCGCGTGAACCGAACTGGTCGGGCAAACCGTCGAAGACCGCATCGCAGCCTTCGCAGGGCAGGCCAACGATCGGCTCGCGCGCCTGCGCGAGTGCCGATGCGGCGACAAGGCATAAGAAGACTGTCGGACATAAGCTGCGCATGATGGTCTCCTGCAGGCTACTGCCTGAGTTCAGCCGAGCCGCGAGGCGGCATCGGCTTGGATGAATCGCTAGCGGGAAAACACGCGCCAGTGCAGCACATGCGTCCCCTCCCTTTGCACAGCCACGGCCTCCAGCATGGGCTCATCATGACCAGACGGACAGCCGTAAAGGTCATAGGCGGCGGTGAGGTCCTGCCCGGAGGGAATCCAGGAACGATCGAACGCGGGCTCCGAAAACTCATCAGCTTCCGCCCGTCGACACGGCGCGGGCGGTCGCCACCCGGAGCGTTCCAGGGTGAACGAAAGCGCGCTTTGGTTGGTGTCCACGTCATGGACTTCCTGGAGGTTCCTGGCCGAGGCCGGCACCCACGCAGGAACCCAGCCCCTTCTTACCGCACCGCTCGCTACCGCATCCGAGGTCGCCGGGTAACCGGCATCCATTACCTCATCGGTGCAGCCCGCCAGCAGCATGCTGGCCAAGACCCACATTGCCGGGCGCCAAACGCTTTCCATGCTCGCCAGTTCCGTAATTAAGCCGAGACAGCAAGCGGCTTCGGCTCGAATGAGTAGTTGCGCCCATGCTACTCGACTGAGATCGGGATGGTATCCGCCCGCCCACGACCGGCGAGGCATGGCAGCACCCGATCCAAGTCAGGCCGACGTCCGCCGTTGCCCCGGCGGATACCCGTCGATGGCCGAGTGGAACCGAACCGGAAGCGGCCTGCATCGGGATAAACCATCCGGCGCCTCGGGACATCAAGCCGACAGGGGCTCACCCCTGGGACGACGGGTCGGGGCTCACCTCATCGAGACCGAAAAAAATTTTCGGGCGCGTGTCGTTTTGACCCTTCCCTGTTCGACGTAGTAATGAAAGCCCACCCCGGGCATCAAAGGAGAATGCAATGAAGATCACCATCGAGACCCTCGTGAACGCAAAGCTGGACCAGGTCTGGACCGCCTGGAACACCCCCGAAGACATCAAACAGTGGAATACCGCCCAGGAGGACTGGCACACCACGCGCAGCACCGTCGACCTGCGCGAAGGCGGTCGATTCCTGTCGCGCATGGAAGCCAAGGACGGTAGTTTCGGCTTCGACTTCGAGGGCACCTACACCCGTATCGAGCCTTACCGGACCATCGCCTATCGCATGGACGACGGGCGCGAAGTCCAATCCGAATTCATCGACGGCCCCGACGGCGTCCGGGTGAAGTCCACCTTCGATGCGGAGTCGGAAAACCCGGCCGAGATGCAACGCGCCGGCTGGCAGGCCATCCTCGACAACTTCGGGCGCTACGTCGAAGCGAAGGCTTGAGGCCAGCGTCGTAGTGCAGCACCGCCTCTTCGGGCAGGCAATCCGAAGAACGGCGCCATGACAGCCGTAGCCGCCGAACTTCCGCGGCTACGCAATCGTGCTGATGGAACCAGCGCGGCGTCGGCAGCGACACCGCCTGGCCGCCGCTGATGCACTCGCCGTAGTGGACGCGCTCGCGAGCTTCAACGCAGCGGCTCAATCAACTCGCTCGTGAGTTCGCACCCTGAGCTCGCACATAGCAGGAGGGCGTCCTGTGCGCCCTCCCATCCATGATTCATCCTGGGCCGATCGCGGACGGGAGTTCCCCATGCCTACGAGAGAAGAACTGATCGAGCATCTTTGGCGGGAGATCATCAATCCGCGGGGAGATCCCTCCAGGCTCGACACCATCATCGCCAACTGCAGGCGTCGCCCCGATAGCAGCTTCGGCGAGGTCGGCCCGGCCATCGAGCGGGCGCTGGCGGCCGGCGTTTCGGCCGCCGACCTGTGCCTGCTCTATCGCAGCGCCACCTACGAGGCGGTTTTCGGAACGCTGTACGCCATCGGCGATCCGGGCGTGGATGACAACGACGTGCTTGGGCTATACGAAGACCTGAGCTCTGCGCCGAATGCCCGATGGTAGTCGAGGCGTGGCCTGAATCGGGCTGATCCGCCCGCACTCGACGAGGCTCATAGATCGCTGCGCAAGTCGGGCGACGAAGCCGGCTCGCGCATTCCGGCATACGGGCTCATCGCCCGGATGCGGCGCTTGCGCGCTCGGGTGGAACCTCATCAGAGGCTTCCGCTCGGTTATGAATATCCGCGCACTTCCAAGCCGAGGACAAGCTGAAGCACAATGGGCCGCTATTCGAAGGCCGCCGGCCGTCGATCCCGGATCGCCGGCCGACCGTCAGCCGATCGCCGGCCGGAACCTGCCGCCCCGCGAGCGGCGACTAGGGTTCCGGCGATGACGTCGGCCATCCCTCCAAGCTTCCGCCTCGGAAAACGACGATGCCCTACCGACCGAACGTTCTGTGCCTCGGATTGACCCTCGCATTGGCCGCCAGCCTTACCGCATGCAAACCGGCCCCGACCGACACCACTTCCGCTCCTGCCCCGGCAAAGACCGCGGCCGCGGCGGCGAAATCCGGCATCGACCTGACCGGCCTGGACAAGGCGGTGAAGCCGGGCGACGACTTCGACGCGTTCGCCAACGGCGGTTGGCGCAAGACCTTCGAGATCCCCGCGGACCGCTCCAACTACGGCGCGTTCACCGTGCTGCTGGAGACCGCCGAACGACGCAACGCCGCGCTGATCGCAGAACTGGCCGCCGCCAAACCGGCACCCGGCAGCGACGCGCGCCGCATCGCCGATTTCCACGCCGCCTATCTGGACGAAGCCGGCATCGAGAAGCGCGGCCTGCAGGCGCTGCAACCGCAGTTGGATGCGGTAGCGGCGATCGCCTCGCGCGGCGACCTGTCTCGCGTGCTCGGCGCCAGCGTGCGTGCCGATACCGACCCGCTCAACGCCACCAACTTCCACACCGCCAATCTGTTCGGCGTGTTCGTCGCCCAGGGCCTGCAGGAGCGGGCTTATGTCGCCACCCTGATGCAGGGCGGCCTGGGCATGCCCGACCGCGAGTATTACCTGTCTGCCGACAAAGAGATGGCAGACGCACGCAAAGCCTACGAAACCTACGTGGCCGCGCTGCTGAAGCAGGCGGGCATCGCCGATGCCGAGACCAAGGCGAAGTCGATCCTCGCACTGGAGACGAAGATCGCGAAGGCGCATGCGCCGCTGATCGATTCGCAGAACGTGCACAAGGCCAATAATCCCTGGGAAACCGTGGCCTTCGCGCAACGCGCCCCGGGCATGGACTGGAACGCGTTCTTCGCCGCGGCCGGCTTGGATGCGCAGCCGAAGATCGTGGTCTGGCAGCCGGGCGCGATCGCCGGCATCGCCGCCCTGGTGGGCAGCGAACCCTTGCCGGCATGGAAGGACTACCTCGCTTTCCACGCCCTGAATCATGCCGCCTGGAACGAGGCCCTGCGCGGCCCCGGCGAGCTGCCCAAGGCTTACATCGACCTCGCCTTCGGCTTCCACGGCACCACCCTCGCGGGCACGCCGCAGGCGCGCGCGCGCGGCAAGCGCGCGCTCGACGCGACCAGCCACTCGCTCGGCGACGCGGTAGGCAAGCTGTACGCCGAGAAATACTTCCCGGCCTCGTCGAAGGCGAAGGTCGAGGAAATGGTGAACAACATCCTCGCCGCATTCGACGAACGGGTAGACTCGCTCGCCTGGATGACGCCGCAGACCAAGGCCAAGGCCCGCGAGAAGGCGAAGTCGATGCGCGTCAGCGTCGGCTACCCGGAGCGCTGGCGCGACTACGCCAAGCTCGAGGTCCGCGCCGACGATGCCCTGGGCAACCGCCTGCGCGCGGAGCTGCACGAGTATCGACACCAACTCGGCAAGCTCGGCCAACCGGTCGACAGCGGCGAATGGTGGATGACGCCGCAGACGGTCAACGCAGTGCAGTTGCCGCTGCAGAACGCGATGAACTTCCCCGCGGCGATCCTCGACAAGCCGTTCTTCGATCCCGAGGCCGACCCGGCCGCGAACTACGGCTCGATCGGCGCGGTCATCGGCCACGAGATCAGCCACGGCTTCGACGACACCGGCGCGGAATTCGACGCCCAGGGCCGCCTGGCCAACTGGTGGACCCCGTCGGACACGCAACATTTCCAGGAAGCGACCAAGAAGCTTGCCGCCCAGTACAGCGCCTATGAGCCGCTGCCCGGCCTACACGTCAACGGCAAGCAGACCTCCGGCGAAAACATCGCCGACGTGTCGGGCCTGACCATCGCCTACATGGCCTACCGCAAATCGCTCGGCGACAAGCCCGCGCCGGTGATCGACGGCCTGAGCGGCGACCAGCGCTTCTTCCTTGCCTACGCCCAGACCTGGCGCGGCAAGATCCGCGACGCCGCGTTGCGCCAGCGCCTGCTCACCGACGGCCACGCGCCGGCGGCACAGCGCGCACAGACCGTGCGCAATATCGACGCGTGGTACGACGCCTGGGGCGCAAAGCCGGGCGAGCAGCTGTACCTGGCGCCGGCCGAGCGCATCAAGATCTGGTAACCGGCGCCATGCCGCCTTCGTGTACTTCCGGACTTAGCGAGTACACGAAGGCCGCCGATCTCGACGCGGCCGGTTCAGCCGGCCGCTGGTGAAGTCTTCCGCACAGCCCGGGCTGTGCGGGACTCGATGGCGAAGACTTCGCTTCGCGTTTCGCGCGCAGGGCATAGAGAAGATGCCGATGGACCGGCCTGCCATCGCTATCCAATGCAAGCGCTCGCACCACCAACTCCGGCAATGGCCAAAGCGAGATGGCTGACCCGAGTAATGCCAAGGCGCGATTGCACGTTGCGCCGCCCTTCAAACCGTACGCGGCCGACCGAGCGACGCTTCACGACCCGACAGCTCATAAGGCCCGCATGAAGTTTCCGACGAGCGGCGCCTTTCGTGCCATTCGACGCATTTGCAAAGGCAATTTCGCGTTCGCGGAATTCGCGATATGCGCTCGCACAGCTCGCACAGCTCGCATGCGACCGTATCGGTTGTTCCATGCCCCCTCGTGGTTCCGATCAGGCGAACACCGAGGATCTCGCGGCGGATGGACAGGCCGTAGCCTTGATCCCGATCGGCGTCGAAACCTGCGCACCCTCTCCATCAGCCCCTCATCGGCCGGATTGCCTGTGCCGCACCGGCCCGGGCGACTAGCCGTCTGGTCTCGCCGACCATCCGCATGGCGCCGCTTCGATCCAACGCCACCGCAGGCAGCTTCCCGAGTCGCGACGAACAACCAGAAAACGCCTTGAAATCAAGGCCTGTTCGTGCTTTTAACCTTGACATCGGCTCGAACCACCCCGCAATCTGGCGACGGCGATGCGAGCCCGGGATGGCTCACTCGAACTAGCGAACAGACGACGTGGAGCGGGTCGCCCGCGTTGCCTTGGAAGGTTGAATGCGACGGTTCCTGCTCGGTCCGATCATCGCGCTGTGCATGGCAGGGGCAATGCCCGGCCTGGGCCTGGCATCGAACGGCGCACAGCTCCCTCCGGTCAAGATGGTGTCGGCCGGCGAGCCGGAATTCGAGTACTTCGACCGTACCCACGGCCTGCAGAGCACGCAGCTGTTCGACATACGCAGCGATCCGCACGGCTTCATCTGGCTCGGAGGCGATCGCGGCATTCATCGCTTCGACGGTCACACCTTCTTCGATCTCGATCGCGACCCCACTCGTCCGGACACTCTCGAGAGTCGCTTCAACTACCTGCTGGCGCCCTCCAGGGACGCGGTGTGGATCGTTGCGCCCAACACCACGCTGCAGGTTCTCGATGCGAGCACCGGCAAGCTGACCAAGCTCGCCGTGCGCGGCGCCCGGCTGAACGACATCGAATGGCTGGAAGCCGACGCGCAAGGCCGATTCTGGTACCTCAACCCGGACGGAGTGGTGCGCGTGGAGCGGACCGGCGTCGCCACGCGCATCGGGCCACCCGGCTTGGCGATGGCGCTCAATCCCGACCGATCGCGAGCGTTCGTGATCTACCCCGAGCGCGCGATCGCGATCGACACCGCGGCCCCTTCGAAGATCGCGCAGTCGCTCGCGCTGCCCGAACAGTTTCAGGGCCCGGTCAATGCGATGACCGCCGACGCGGACGGCCTGTGGGTCGCGGTCGACCGCGGCATCTGGCGCATCCACTGGGCATCGGGCTCCGCGCAGTTCGTGCAGATGCCGGTGCCGATGTCCCTCACCACGGGGCTGGTCCGCGCGAACGACGGCGCACTCTGGTTCGGCGGCTACGACAGCGGACTGTATCGCTACGATCCGGCGCGAGGCACCCTGTCGGTCGCGCGCCACGACCCGAACGACCTGCGCAGTCTGCGTCCGGGCTCGATCACCGGAATCACCCTGGATCGAAGCAACAACCTGTGGGTCGCGATGGGCGGCGCCGGGCTGGCGCGCCTGCGTCTGAGCCAGACGCCCCCCGCCCACTACCGCATCAAGGGCGGTCTGAAGATCTGCTCGCTGGGCGAGATCGACCGGCGCAGATTGGTCATGGGGCTTTGCCCGGGAGGCATCGTCGAGGTAGACCGGCAAACCGGAGAGCAACGGCCGCTGACGGCTTCGACCCCGTTGCCGGAGCGGTCGCGCGCCATCATCGGCGACAACGAAGGCGGCTTGTGGATCAGCAGCCTTCGCGAAGGCTTGCTCCATTGGCGCCCCGATGGATCCACCAGCCGCTACTTCCTCAAGGGCAGGGAAAACCGGCATTTATTCATCAGCGGCATCTATATCGACGACCGCAAACGTGTCTGGGTTTCGCATCTGCGCGGGCTCGCGCTGCTCGATCGCGAAGCGCAAGAGCTGCGCAGTGTCGGAGGCGACCGGTTCTACATCGTCAACGACGTTTCCGGAGGGCCGAACGGGTCGCTCTGGCTCGGCACCGTCAACGGCCTGGTCAACTTCCAGCCCGATACGGGTCGGATGCGCCGCTTCGAGCACAAGCCCAACGATCCCAGCACGCTGTCGGACAACGATGTGGTGCAGGCCTACACCGACAAGGACGGCCGCTTGTGGGTCGCGACTCGCGCGGGCCTGAATCGGCTGATCACCGGCCCCGACGGTCGCCCGGCGTTCAAGCGTTACGGCCTCGCCGAAGGGCTGCCCGACATCACCGCCTCGGCGGTCGCCAACGACGCTCAAGGCGGGCTATGGGTCGGCACCTATCGCGGCATCGCGCGCTGGGACCCGAAGGCCGATCGGTTTCAGAGTTACCTGCCCGCGGACGGCATTCCCGACAGCGACATCTATCCCAAGGCGATGCTGCGCAGCGTGGATGGGAGCCTGTACCTGGGCACCTGGACGGGCCTGTGGCGGATCGATCCGCAGACGATACGCCTTGCGGCCCCGGTGCCGGTCGTGCTGAGCAGCTACGAGGTCGGCGGGCGTTCCACCATCAACCTTCAGGGCAAGGGCTTGTCGCCGATCAAGGCCCAGTACAGCGACAGCCACGTGGCCTTCCGCATCGCTGTGCTCGGCGACGCGCGTCGCCTGTCTTATCGCCTCGACGGCCTCGAAGACGGCTGGCACGACATGCCCAGCGACCTCAGGGTCAGCTTTTACCGGCTGCCGCCGGGCCACTATTCGCTGCAAATCCGCCAGTTGCAACGAGACGGCCGCTGGGGTCGCCCCGAACTCTCGCTGCCGATCGAAATCACGCCGCCGCTTTGGCGCACGGCCTGGGCCTACCTGCTCTATTCCATCGCGGCCATCGCATTGCTGGTCGGCATCGGGCGTGCGTTCGTCGCTTGGCGGCACCGCGCCTTGCGCGAGCAGCTCAAGGAAAGCAATGCTCGTCTGTCCGTCGCCCTGCATGCAGCCGGTTTTGGGACCTGGGCCTGGGACGTAACCACGGACGACGCCGAGCTCGATGTGCACGCGTCGAAGATCCTGGGCGTCCCGGCCGGCGCCCAATCCGCCGAGACCGTGCTTGCGCGCTTACATCCGGACGATTTGAATCACGTCCGCGATGTCATCGCCGGCGCATTGCGCGACGATGCCCCCGTCGCTTTCGAATTCCGTCTGGCCGATACCGATGACGAGCACCAATGGCGCTGGATAGAAGGCCATGCCGTCCCCTACCGGCGGCCCGGGAAATCCGCGTATGTGATCGGCGTGAACCGCGACGCGACACAACGAAAGCGCGAGCTGATCGAGCTGGAGCAGTCCAGGCACGACGCCCAACTCGCGACCGAGGCGAAGGGCCGCTTCCTGGCGATGATGAGCCACGAGATCCGCACGCCCATTAACGGCGTGATCGGCATGGTCGAGCTGTTGTTCGAAACCCCGTTGAACCAGGAGCAACAGCAGTTGCTTGGGGTCTGCAAGGATTCCGCCTATGTGCTGCTGACCATCATCAACGACATCCTCGACTTTTCGAAGATCGAAGCCCACAAACTCAAGCTCGATTACACTCCGTTGTCGTTGCGCCGCCTGACCGAATCCGTGGCCGAATCGCTGCGCGGCCAGGCCGCCCAGAAAGGCACCGATCTCGATGTGTTCGTCGCCGCGGACGTGCCGCGCCGAGTGCTTGGCGACCGCGTACGCGTCCGTCAAATCCTCACCAACTTGATCGGCAACGCGGTCAAGTTCACCGAGACGGGAGGCGTGCGGGTGTATGTGAGCGCCTCGCACGCCGGCAACGGAAACGGTGGGCACTACCTGATCCGCTTCGACATCATCGACACCGGTATCGGCATGGACCGCCGCACGCTGGACAGTTTGTTCCAGCCCTTCCAGCAAGCCGACGCAAGCACGACCCGCCACTTCGGCGGCACCGGCCTGGGCCTGACGATCGTGCAACACCTGGCGACCCTGATGGGCGGCAGGATCGAATGCGACAGCGCGGTCGCGTCGGGCAGCCGTTTCAGCGCCATCATTCCGATGGAAGCGATGGCGCACCTCGAAGCCAAGGAACACGTGTTGCCTGATGTACATGCGCTCGCGCTATGCGAATCGGCCGAGCGAGCCATGTTGCTGGCAAATCTGTGCGCCGATATCGGCGTGCGGATCGACGTCATCGCTTCGCTCGGCGAGCTGCTTGGCCGGATCGATCTGGCCGAGACCGCCGGGGACGAACCCTCTCGACGTCGCCTGATCCTGCTCGACAAAGGCTACGCCGAAGACCTCGACACGCTGCTGCGCCCGCTGCGTCAGCAGTCCTCGGCGGCGCGCCTGCCGCTCATCGTGGTGCGGGCCGATTTCCAACGAAAGACACCCATCGACGAGCCCGGGATTACCGTGGTTACCGGCAGTCCGCTGACCAGCGGCGCGTTGTTGCGCGGCATGCAGGAGGCGCTGGGTCTGGCCAGCCCGATCGTGCCTGCCGTCGCGGCCGAGCCCAGCGCGGACATGGCAATACCCGGCAGCGACCACGCCGAAGCGCAGATCCTCCTTGCCGAGGACAATGCCACCAACCGCGACGTGATCACCCGTCAGCTGCAGCGCCTCGGCTATGGCTGCGATGTGGCGATCGACGGCGAACAGGCCTGGGAACTCCTGCAGGCCCAGCCCGAGCGTTATCGCCTGTTGCTGACCGACTGCCACATGCCGCGCCTGGACGGCTATGCCCTGACCGAACGCATTCGCCACGCCGAAGCCACCGGCGGACGCCCGCCTTTGAACATCGTTGCGATCACCGCGAACGCCCTGCTGGGCGAGGGCGAACGCTGTCTGGCCCTGGGCATGAATGCCTACCTCGCCAAACCGCTGCAGATGCCGGACCTGAAACGGATACTCGAACGCATGCTGCCCAAAGTCGTGCCGCCCCTACCGGCGGATGAACCATCCCGACCGGCCACGACCGGGGCGGACTTCGCCGCACTCGCACAGCTCGTCGGCAACGACGAGGCGAAGCTCCAGCGCCTCCTCGGGGTTTTCGCCGACAGCACGCTGGCGGATCTCGAGCACTGGCACCGCGCCCGCGATAGCGACGATCGCGACACCCTGCGCAAACTCGCGCACAAGCTGAAGTCGGGATACCGGCAACTCGGCGAGGATACGGCGGCCTCGGCCTTGGAAGCGCTGGAACAGCATTCGGGCACCGTCACCGAGTTCCACGCTCGGGCCGATTACGCGCTGCTCGAAATGCAACGCACCCTGGAGCGCGTGCAGGCGTACCGAAATCGCGCGGCGGCAGAGTAGTTCTTATCCGATGCCTGGCTCCATGCCAGTTTAAAAGCCCCTCCCCCCCCACTGATCCAATCGTCGGGCGAGGAGGGTAATAGATCGCTCAAGCGCCGGCCCACGACCGGCTCATTCGTCGAGGTGTCGGCGCCCGGCTGGCTAAGCGCCTATCCTCACCACGGACGCTTCCGAATACACGCCGTCCTGGCTGATCGCGGACAGCATGTAATAGCCCGGCGGCGGTTGCCATGGCGCCACTCGCACACGCATATCGACACCTACCGAGGAATGTGGCGACACCGGTATACGGAATGCTCTTGGCACCGCATTGACCGGCAAGTATTTCTCGCTATTTCTCCGCAACAAAGAAGGGGCGGGCCAGGGCCCGCCCCTTCTTTCGTGCCCTCACGATCAATAGGTGACAGTCAAACGCACACCGCTGAAGTCCTGCTCCCCATAGAGGCTGATGTAGACGTACTGACCGCCCGGCGGGTTGTTCACCACGATCGACTCTTCGTTACCCGCATTCATCGACCAATAGTTGTGGCGGGTCTTGTATGCCCAGGGATCAGAGCCGCCCAAGGTATTGACGAACAGGTCGGCATTACCGTTTCCGCCCGTTGCGGTGACCCGCATGCTGGCGGTTCCGGCCGGAACCAGGATGTAGAAGTGAGCGTGATTGCCGCGCGTTTGCGAGATGTTGCTGCGGGCGCAGTTTCTGTCGAGCTGACGCGTGTCCGTCGCGGTGCACTCCGGAACCTGCTGGCAGGCCGTACCGTCGGCAACGCAGGTCAGCCAGTTGCTGAAATCCGTGTCGTAGCTCGTACCGATGGCCGCGATGCGGTTCTTGTACTCGGCGTAGTTCCCTGGCCGCAGGTAGGACAGGATCGTGTTCACATCGCTGGCGCGCTTCTCGAACATGTAGCGCACGGCCAAGTAGCCGCCCTGATAGACCCGCGACTGGTCGCCGTACTCGGTCTTGAACAACTGGCTCAGCGTCCAGGGCTTGCGCGCGGCTTGTTCGCGAGCACGGGCATTGTCCTGATTCAGGTAGGACCAGGAAATGTATTCCGCCAGCCCTTCCGTCCACCAAACGGTGCCTTGGCTGAAGCCCGCCATGAAGTCGCCGTACAGGTTGTAGCGGCCGTCGAGGTAGTGCACGAACTCGTGTTCCAGGTTCCAGATCTGGAACGTCGGACGGATCCACTCGGCCTCGTAGGCGATGAAGCGGGGCTGATTGCCGACTACCGCGGGATTGCCCTCGAGATAGATGCCGCCGTTGTTGGAATCGTTTCCGTAGATCGCGCTGGAGTATCTACCGTAGTCGGACGAACTATCGAAGATCACCATTTCCAACGAGGTGTTGTTGTCGTTTGCGACGGCCTGGTTGCCGGTGGCCAGGACTCGGTGGAAGTAGGCCTGCTCGCCGGCGACGGAATCGCAGGCCTTGCGGAGCTCCTCGGCCGAGATGCTCTGCGCGCGAATGCTGATGGTCGGGCTGCAGGCATGTTGGACCGGCAGGACGGCCGCACGCAGCTCCTCCTTGTAGTTACACAGGCCGTATCTTTGGCAGTTCTCGCGATCGTAAGTTTCGACGTACTGCCCGAAGATAGTGCGTAGCGGCGCGGTCGAGTTGTTGAATGCCGTCAGGTCCGCCAGTTCGTCGACTTTGGTACTG
The DNA here is from genome assembly GCF_019970005.1 of Lysobacter sp. ESA13C. NCBI lineage: Bacteria > Pseudomonadati > Pseudomonadota > Gammaproteobacteria > Lysobacterales > Lysobacteraceae > Lysobacter > Lysobacter sp. ESA13C. The sequence goes on from NZ_JAHXYK010000007.1 coordinate 348,082, forward strand.
GCGTAGTTCTTGATGGTTGCCGAATACCGCATCTGGCGGGAGAGTTCGCGCGCTGCGTTGAGCACAAGATACTCTTTTCCGCCGCCGAGCTTGCCGATATTGCTGCGGATGAAGCCCGAGAGCGTATCGGCCAGCGTGGCGGCGACCTGACTCGTAAAGTCGGGCAGTTCGACCCCCTGGTTGAACAGGACATGGAAGCAGTTGTTGATCGCCCGCTCCATGAAATACATATTGTCGTAAGCGGCATCGTAGTTGCCGAGCAAGGTACGGATCTTGGAAAGAAACCGGGTGTTCTCGCGAGCAGAGTCGATCAGGATCACGGCTTCCGCAAGGACTTCGCCGTGCGCATCGTTCTCTAAAGCCATGGTCACGTTGTTATTGAAGAACGCATCGAGCCCAGCGCGCACGGACTGGCCGACCGCCGCATTGAACGCCCCAAGGCCCTGATCCCGGTACTTGAATTGGTTGTAATATCCGGCTCGGACGAAGAGGATCAACTGCAGGATGTCCTGGTCGTTGTCGCCGTCGTAGGTCTGGGCTAACCGGGCGATTTCATCGGCGACGGTGACCATCTTCTCGTTAGTGAAGGTCCGCAGCGCGTCGTCCCTGGAGAGATTGAACTGGGAATTCGCGCAAGCCGTGTCGGCGTGCTTCAGCTTGTCCAGCAGATCCGCGCCGACCGCATCGGCGAATGCGCAGCCTGTATGTCCGGCGGCCCCCTGCTGCGGGCTGCTTCCCGCGGCCCCGTGCAGCGCACCCGCCCCTTCCCTTGCACGCTTCGCCTGTGCTTTCTGGGACGGACGCTTGCGATCGAACTCTTCTATCGCTTCCTGTTCCTCGCCGATCTTGACCCGATAGGCTTGCGGGTCGCGACTCGGCGGCACCATGGCCGGTTCCAGCGGCTGACCCTGAACATGGGCGCCGCCGAACATCGCTTCGCTCATCGAGGCCGCAGGACCTGGACGAGAGCGCATGCCCGCAGGATGATGCGAGTACCCCGAGCGAGTGTATTCGCCGCCCTGTCCATTCGCCGCATACAAATTGCGCGCTTGCAATGGAGCGCCATCGGGGCTGATAAGTGCGTAGCTCGCACTCTGCGCCTTGGAAGGAACCGATTTTTCCGCGCCGAGCAGCTTCGTCAGCCAAGCATCCGCGGCAGCGACAGGACCGGCCGCCCCTTCCCGGACTCCGGAGACAGAGCTTCCGTCGCCCTCACTGGATACACCGACCAGAACGAAACTTAGCAGTGCCGCGCCTACCGCGGCAAAGCCGACTTTCTTCTTTGAACGCTGCAACATCGTAAAACTCCCTTTACCAGTTCCGGCGTCACGGACTGCCATCCATACCGATCGGGCATACAGCAGACGCGGCCGGTGCGTCATCAGAGGCAGCTATCAATCACTGCCGGCTTGTAGCCACTGGAAGCTCGATCGAGGGGTCCGTCATCGAACCGATGACTTTGCCGGGACTTGCCCCAACACCCACAAGATGCGGATGCGACTCCATGGCCTGGAAGCATTTAGGCACGCAGCCACGGAGAAAAATATTGGGAATACTCTTATTTTCAGTATCGTTCCTCGGCACGGAAACATTCCCAGGCATAGGAATATTCTTAGCCCTAAGAACATTCTTAGACTTAGGAATATTCTTAGTTCATCAATATTCTCAAGCCAACGAATCACATAAAGCGACGAATCGATCACGCGCGAAGGCGTTATTACGCTCATGCGAATACGCATTGCATCGGACGAACCGGAAGGGAGTCGAGCGACATCTCCGAGATCCAGTCGCCGCCATGCCTCTACCAGTGTGGCCCACCGCATATGCGAACCCGACAGCAACGCGGCCGTTGTTTCGATGGACCGACGACGGCATACCGAGCGCTTGCTCCATCGCGCCGGATCTGCGGTGACTCGCGCGAAGCCAGCGAAGAATGAAGCGCTCATCGCGAGGCTCGCAGGCGTCGCCTACAACCGCGATCATCGACGCGGTTTAGCGCCATCCGCGCCCGCCATCGGCTCCGGCATGGCCGAAGAATGATGGTGCGCAATCAACCATTTTCCGTTGCGCCACTCGTACACATAGGTATAGCGGGCATGCACGGTTTTTCCGTCGGCGAACTTGAACGCGTACGTGCCCAGGTCCTGGGCCACGTTGCAGCCGATCTTGATGACGCGCTTGTCGATCGATCCTTGCGGCTTGGATTTCAGGAACTTGACGAAGTAGTCGCGCATGGCGGCGCGGCTGGTACGCGGTTCGTTCGACAGCGTCGCCAACAGCACGCCGTCCTCGGCATAGTTGGCAAGAACCTTGTCCGGATCGCCCGTGCGCAGCGAATCGTTCCAGCGGTTGAACAAAGCCGCGACCTGGGGCTCGGTAACCTGGACACAAGCCGATTCCATCGGTGCGCGGGCCCCCACAGGCATCGATGCGGGCAAGAGCACCATCGCGGCGGCGACCAGCGAAGTAATTAGAACGGTATTCATTGAGGAGTCGCTCATTCGGGGGTTGACTGGGAACACAGAGAATTCGACTGGATCGTCATGCGAGCGCTTCCATGGGCGCTCCTTACTCGGTCTGTTCGGCAGGCAAGCGGTGGCATGCCCGCGTAATCGTTAGCGGCGCGGTGGGTCACGAGACCCGATGAAGCCGCGGCTCCGCGGCCGTTGCAATCGGCGCGATCTATGCAATCGCGCGGCGGCGCTCAGGTCGTCGCGCGCGCGAGCTGGCCTCTCTCGGCGCCCGTCAGCCCGACGCCGAATTTCCGGCCCCGATCTGCGCCACCTCCAGCACTCCGCAAGCTATCCGCTTGCCGGCTTTGCCGCTCGGTTGGCTGGCGTAGTCGTCCGGCATCGCGTGGATGACCAAAGCTCGCCCGCCGATGTCGTTCAGGCCACCTTCGCCGAGACTGGCCCCATGCACGATTGCCTTGACGATGGCCTCTCCCTGGGCGTTGGCGACAATATTCTCCATGTCGCCCACATGGTGTTCGCCATTTTTTACGCTGCCATGCCGATGCCCGTATGGGTTGAAGTGATCCCCGGCGCTGCTGGCATCGGCCGCGCTGCAGTCGCCTTTCTCATGGATGTGGATCGCATGCACCCCACTGGCCGTCAAGCCGGTGACGGTTCCGGCCACGGCCATCGTCTGTCCATTGGGAGAAACCGAAAGATGCCCCTTGACGCTACTCCCCGAGGCGGGCTGCAGCGCTACCGTGGCCAGCACCTGATCCTCTTCTCCAGCGCCCGACAGCGATGGCCTCTCGGCATTGCCGCACCCGGAGATCGCCAGGCCTACTGCAAAGGCCATGCCGATGCGTAAATATCTACGCGTTTTTGCCTTGATGCTGCTCATTGTCATAGCCTCGACAAGTTATTTTTTCCCGAACAGGAGTTCCGTGTATTCCACGGATACCGCGCTGCGTTGCCCGTTCGGCCCGTAGTAGCGATCCCTACGGCACGACTTCTCTTTCGCATCGCAGAATATTCCGTTAGCGAAAGTGAACTCGGACGTATCCATGTCCTTATCGGCGAATGCATTCATTGCCGTCCTCATGCCGTTATGCTTCTCGGTCAGCACCCGCGAAAGCCCCTTTTTGTTCGCGCATACGTAGCGATCGCAAAGCACGCCCGGTTCGGCCAAACGCACTGCGTTCTTCCGCTCGGCCTGAGCCGGCACCGCAATCAAAGCGATCAACAAGGAGATGGCGCACTTCAGTTCTGTCATGTCTAATTTCTCGCTCGCATCGGGCGGTGTTGGAAACACCGAGAACCCACTATTCCTTACACTTACTTTTCGTCCTTTCGCTGCAGCGCAGCCCCCGTCTTCCGAGATCCGAGGGACTGAACCGATCCGAGTTGCCGCACGCCGCGACATACGAGCCTGCGCTGTTGCTGCCCAGCGGCATTCCTTCGGTGCCGCAGTGGCCATCGGCAGCAATAGCGGCTACGAAGCCCCGGCTCTGCCCGCACGCCCCGTCCTGGCCGATTGGCCGAACTCTCCAGGGGCAAGCTTGTCGATGACTCCGCCCCGAGCGAGAAACGACTCGATACTTTCGCGGCCGTCGGAACCCGGTGTTGCGGCGCCTCTTTTCTCAGGTGCGCCGCTCCGGGCACTTTTCTTATCCGTCATACGAACATCGAACTCAGTGTCGGCTTCCCCCTGCGGGCAGCGGGCAGCGGAAGATGTCGATCACCTATGCGCAGGCGCCTCTGCCGGTCGACCGTCCTTGACCAAGCCGGATAAACGTTCGGCAAGCTCGTCCTTGCCTTGCCGACGGGCCAATTGCTCCGCATCGGCGCCGGCGTCGTCCCGCAAACCGAAATCCGCGCCCCGCTTAGCCAAGGCGTCCAGCCATTGGTCGCGCGAGAACAGTGCGGCATACATTGCCGCAGTCTGACCTGCGCTATTGCGTTGATTGACCTCGGTGCGAGGATCGTCCAACAGCCGCCGGACCGCATCGTCCACGCCCCTGAACAGAGCCCCCATCAACGCGGTGTTTCCGCGCTCGCCATCGGCCACGTTGGGGGAAGCGCCAGCTTGCAACAGCGCTTGAACCGCGGCGTCCCGTCCGTGGTAGGTCGCCAGGATCAGTGGCGTAAACCCCTTTGCGTTCCGAGCATCGAGATCGACGCCGCTCTTCGCGAGGCTACGAATCAGATCGGCGTCTCCGATTCGTGCCGCTTCGAACAGATACTCCGCGAGTTCCTGCCTGGATTTCCTCACCGTGCCGGCGGGTTCCTCTGCCAGAGCGGCCGCCGGCAGAGCCAGTACAAGAGTCATTACCCATACAAATCGCTGCATAGCGCACTCCACTGAAGACCAGGCCTTATTCACTCAAGGCGTCTGCGAGGGACTTCACGCGGGCGGCATCGGTCTTCAACGCTTTGGCGAGACCTTGGCCGTAGCTTGCGTCGGCCTTGTAGAAGTACGAGAGCATCGTGTAGCGCGCGACATCGTCGCTTACACGTCCCAGATCCCCTGACAGATTGGCGATCAAGTTGTTCCTGTCCGTCGCGGATAGCGACCGATAGAACTCGCCTGCCTGGCGGAAATTGAGCGTCTTCGCGATCCGCTTCTGCTGTGTAGTCCCGGACAGCGGCAGCTCGCTGTACTTGTGCTTGCTGTCCTGCGGTTTCGGCGCCAGGCGCGAGGGCTCGTAGTTCACGCTTCCGGTGCGCGCCCCGGCATTCGATTCGCCGTCTTGGTTGTTGCTGTTGATCTGCAACTTCGGAGCGTTGATCGGCAACTGAGCCACGTTGGTCCCGACGCGATACAACTGAGTATCGGCATAGGCGAACAAGCGCCCCTGGAGCAATCGATCTTCGGACGGCTCGATGCCTGGAACCAGGTTGGACGGAGCAAACGCCGACTGCTCTGTCTCCTGAAAGATATTCGCCGGGTTCCGGTCCAGGACCATGGTTCCGACCTTGACCTCGGGCACTCCGGACCAGACCTTGGTCGGGTCGAGCGGATCGAAGTCGAAATCGTCCAGTTGACCGGGCGTGAGGATCTGCATGTACAGATCCCAGCGCGGATGGTCGCCGCGCTTGATAGACGAGATCAGATCGTTGGTGGCGTGATTGAAGTCCCGGCCCTGAACTTGCTCCGCCTGTTTCGCCGTCAGATTGTGCTCGCCTTGACGGCTATCCCAACGCAACTTGGCATAGACGTACTCGCCACGTTCATTGACCAGCTTGTAGGCGTGGACGCTGCTGCCGTCCATTTCGCGATAGCTTCGCGGGGTTCCGTAGTCGGAATAGGCCCGGGTCAGCATATGCGTGGCCTCGGGAACGTGCGAGAAGAAATCGAAGAAGCGGTTCGGATCCTGCAGATTGGTGTCCGGACTCGGCTTCAGCGAATGCACCATGTCCGGGAACTTGATCGCGTCGCGGATGAAGAACACCGGAAGATTGTTCCCAACCAAATCCCAGTTGCCTTCCTTGGTATAGAACTTCGTCGCGAACCCGCGCGGATCGCGCAGAGTTTCCGGCGAGTGATTGCCGTGAATCACGGTCGAAAATCGAACGAATACCGGAGTAACCGCACCCGGCTGCAGCACCTTGGCCTTGGTGTATTTGCTCACGTCGCCGGTGACTTCGAACCGCCCGTGGGCGCCGGTGCCTCTGGCGTGGACGACACGCTCGGGAATGCGCTCGCGATCGAATCGCTGCAGCTTCTGAATCAGATGCGCGTCTTGAAGCAAGACCGGCCCATCCGGCCCGGCCGTCTGGGAGTTCTGGTTGTCGCCGACCGGAGCGCCATTGTCCTGGGTCAGAGGGGACTGAGCGAGCGCCTGACCGATGAAGAGTTGGGCGATGACAATGAGGAAAAGCGAACTTCGCTTGTACATCTGATTACTCGTTGAGTGAAAGATCTGGAGATAGACTTTCTTAGGCGACCGCCCTCGTCCAATACATTTACGCGATGGGTTCAATTCATAAGAGTGATTGCCTCGGCACTCGTTGCGCGCACGGCAACGACTGCATTCATCGCGAGCAACCTGACCGCTTATCGATCGCACAAAAGAAAAGCCGCGCTGGGCCCGCGCGGCTTTTATTGCAGAATCAAGCTGTGATCGGCCTCATGGAGCCGGCGATGAAATACGTCTATCGATTCGAACTGAAGGTCTGTTTCTCCTGCCTCATCGGCGCACCACGACGATTTCCGGCCTCGGCGATCGCTTCGGCGCCGGTTTTCTGGCTCAGCGCACCCAGCATTCGTTCGGCAAGATACTCGACCAGGAGCCGCACCTTCTGCGAGGCCTTGCGACTGACCGGATAGACGAGCGAGATAGGGTCTGCAGGAGGCGAGCATTGCGGAAGCAAAGCCACTAGCTCTCCATTCCGCAACGCATCTGCCACCAGGTAGTCCGGCAACTGCGCTATGCCGAGACCGACCTTCACCGCCTCCATGAGGTGGAGTATGCATTCGCTTCGCATCCGCTCGCGGATCGGATAGGAGCGCAACTGAGCGCCGTCGCGCAATAGCCAGTACGCGCCGACGTGCCCGTGCTCGCGCGCATGTACAAGCCCATCATGGTCCTTCAACATATCGGCGGATGTCGGGGTTCCGTTCATCTCGAGATAGTCTGGGCTGGCACATAGCACGTTTTCGCTATGTCCGATCACCCGCGCCGCCATACTGGCATCCGCCGACCTGCCGCTTCGAATCGCGACATCGAATCGGGCTTCTCGAACCGACGAATCTCGCTCTTCGATATCGATCTTCAGCTTGATATCGGCGTAGGAGCGCGCGAACTCCGCAATCGGCCGCGTCACCGCGGGCACGCATAGCGAAGAAGAAACGGAGACTACGATCGTCCCTCGCAAGCCGCTGTTCCAGCTCGCAATCTGGTGATTGGCCTCTTCTATCGCTTCGAGAATACTCTGGCACTTGAGATAGTAAGCCGCTCCGGCCTCGGTAGGACCGACGCGCGCGCTGCCGCGATCTATCAGCCGCATACCGATCCGGCTCTCTATGCCGCTTATGCGCCGGCTGATCACGGATTTCGACACGCCCAGCGATTGGGCCGCTCGGGTGAAGCTACCCGCGCCTACGACGGCCACGAATGCGGTCATTCCCACCACGTCGACGAGGACATCCCCCCGCGAAGGGAATTCGTAGCTCTCTTCACCCAACCTCATGACCTGCGCTCGATAATCGTTTGCCCACACATGAGAGGTCGCGGTGAACGCACGATATTGAGTTCGCTATCGGAGTACGCTTCATCAGACTATGCTCGACATCAATGCATGGAAATTGGGAATTGTCTTAGGCACCGTCGCTCGGCACAGAAGAATCGCCGGAGTTCCTTCCCGACTTCGTTTCCGATGACGCAGGTCGGTCGAATCGGCCATCCGATCCCTGCCGAGCCTACGCAGAACCGGCTGAAGAATCCGGCCCATTCGCGATACCGTGCGCGAAGGGCGACCTCGCCTGGATCAGCCGACATGCCCCCGGGTCTTATTCCTTGCCCTGCGCCGACAACACCGAATTCGAAGGAGAACTGTTCATTCGAAGGCTTCGCGATCCGTCAACGCCGATCGCCTACCTGCGATTACTCCCGAGACACCTTGTGCAGATCCTGCCATCGATGCCATCTCAGAGGAGAACTGTCCTGATCATCCGCCGACTTCGCCATAACGTGACGCGATGCTGGCTTTAACACGTAGCGATCATCTTCATGCGATTGCGCCCATCAGCGACCGCCGCTACAAGTTCCTTATTGCCCACAAGCATCGCGTCCGGCTGAAGTCGGGACTCAGGTCGAACGCACCACCGGCCGCCAAATCGCTGCACATGCCCCCTCATCCGGCTCGACGAAACGCCCGGCTCCCTGGCACGACCGCCTGCATAGCCGATTGGTAGTATCCGACGGGGCAGTCGCCATGGTGTCCAGCTAGTAGAATTGCCCTCTTACTGGAAGCGTCTTGCCGATGGGCCGATCCTGTCGGAACCGAGCTCATTGCCGGCACATCGGCGACGCTCACAAGTTCATCCGGCCGACTGCACAGCACCGACTCGCGAGGGCGGAGGTGAGTGACAAGAAAAATGGAGACAAGTTCCGTGTTTATTGATAGCCACGTTCCGGCTGCCGCCAGGCTACCCCGGTGAGTACCCAGCGCCCCCCCGACAGGGTACTCATCGCGGACGATCACCCGGTCATCGTCGCCGCGCTCTCCGAAATGCTGGGCAGCGCCTTGGATACGGACAGTATCCGCATCGATTCGGTTTCGGATGGGGAACGTCTACTGCAGGCTCTCGAGGATGACCGCTTCGATTATCTGGTCATGGACTTGCACATGCCCGGAGAACTCCAAAGCGTGCCGCTCCTGCGCGCCGTACTGAAGAAACAGCCTCGCCTTCAAGTGATCATCTACACAGGGACGGAACTTCCCTCCCTTGCGCTGACCACGCTGGAAACCGGAGCCCGCGCCTTCGTTTCGAAGTCGAGCCACCCGAGCACGATAGTCGAGGCAGTCCTGGCGGTGATGCGCGGCAATACCTACACCGACCCTGCGATCGATATCGCCTCGGCGAAGAGTCACCCATGGCGTCAACTCAGCTCTTCAGAGCAAGCGGTCGTCCTGGCGTTGGCTCGCGGCGAGAATCTTCAAGCGATCGCCCTGGACAGCAATCGCAGCTACAAGACCGTCACGACCCACAAGTACAACGCCCTGCGCAAGCTGGGCTTGAAATCGAAGGACGAGCTGTTTCGCTATCTCGAGAAGCACGGGCTAGGCCACCTGCTTCAATGAGGCTCTGCCATCGAGTCCGCCGATTACGACTCGATCATCTGGCTGTTGCGACGGCATTCGGGATCTTCGAAACGGCTCTGAGCGAGTCGCAATCGACCATGGCATTCGATCTTCGCGCCCCTATCGGTCGAAATCGACCCTTTCGGAAACGCCGCGGGCGCTGCGCAGGCTTCGTTTCTGCTGGGAGTACTGCTGCTGCCCCAGGAGCGATCCCAGCGCCTGAGCCACCACCGCCTTTTCATGGCCGATCGATTTTTCCACTACCTTCCATACCCCAGCTTTGCACCAACGCATGTAGCGCACGTAGATAGGCCGCCAAGCGCCGTACATCGCCGGAATCTCGGACCAGAAGGCCTTGTTGCAGGCCACCCATAGCACCGCTTCGACGAAGCCGCGATATTTTTGCTTTTGGTTTCTCGCCCTGGCGGCCAGGTTCGACGGAAGCGCCTCATTGATCCGGCGCCACTCCAAGTCATTCAGTATGGTGACGTTCTGTTCCACCGACGATTCATCTTTCATAGCAAGCTCTCAAAGAGTCCACTCAAATAGGCCAGCGCCACTGTTCGATGGCGCGCCGTGAGATCTTCTCGAGCTCCGCGTCCAAGTCATGCCTGGAACGACAGGGGAAGCCGTGTCGACGCGCCTTCGTAAGGCCGCCTCCTGAGCTCCGGAGGCGGCTAAAAGAGATACAGCCGGTTGCGATCAGTACGTACCGACCATGTTCAAGAACCAGCCCTTGTGGTCGTAATCGAAGTTGGTCAGGTCGTCGCTGAACTCGGTGAAGTTGTAGCCTACGCCGACGCGGAAGTTGCGGCCGATGTCGCGGTCGACGCCGATCAGGAAGCCCTGGCGATCGCCGCCGTCCCTCACGCCCAGCCAGCGGTACTCGGCCAGGGCATGCCAGGTTTCGGCGAACTCGTAACGCGTCTGCGCCGCGGCGAAGGTCGTCGCCGAATCGGCCCACTGCCCTTCCAGACGGCCGTAACGCACCTCGCCTTCGCGACGCGCCAGCTTGCCGGCGAACTCCCAATGGTGGTTCGGGTTGTAAATGCCTTCCAGCGACAGGATCTGGCTGCGCTGGTCGTAGAACGCCACGTTGTCGCCGATCTGCGGCAGCGCCGACACGTCGTACAGATACGTGTACCTGCCGAGCAGCGCGTACTTGGTGCTGTTCCACGGCCGCCAGGCGAAACCGACGTTGCCTTCGATGAACTTGGCGCCGGCCTGGGCGTTGATCTGGTCGGTGGTCTTGGAATAGTTGAAACGAGCCGCGATACGGAAGCTTTCGTTGATCTTGTGGGTGAGGTTGTTGGTCGTGACCCACTGCTCGCGACGCTCCGCACCGGTGTCCTCGCGCCATTCCAGCTTGCTCTGCCACTGCGTCGCCGCCGAGGTGTGGCCGCCGCTGAGGCTGACCGCACGACGATCGA